>DRHT01000001.1 GCA_011053055.1 Halopseudomonas sabulinigri
CGCCACATGGCTCGCACCCTGGGCATGCAGCCGAGCCAGTTGCGCCTGAACCAGCAGCGGGTCTGGCGTGGTCATGCCGTGCTCTGTCAGCTGGCCAAGCATGCCGCTGCCCAGCGTGCCAATCACACCACAAGGTTTCTGGGCTGCAGTCAGCGCCTGGGCGAGCATCAGGCTAACGCTGGTTTTGCCGTTAGTGCCTGTAACGCCAATGGCGCTAAGCTGTTGACTAGGCTGCCCATAGAACACGCCAGCCAATTTGGACAACTGCTGCTGTAAACCAGGAACAGCTATCGCCGGCACAGGCAGCGCTGTTAACTGATAGCCAGCAGGTTCATAAGCGACCGCTGCCGCGCCCGCTGCCACCGCCTGAGTAATATAATCCCGTCCATCCTGCTGCAAGCCCGGCACGGCAAAAAACAGATCGCCAGCCTGCACACGACGGCTATCCATCGTCATGCCGCCAATCTCAAGATCAGCAGTCGTCAGCTCGGGGAACAGCTGGGTAAGTTTCATCCGCGCTCCCTGCTAGCTGGGGGCGCTGGCAGCTCAACTTGCTGCATTTCACCTAAGTTATCTGGGGCAATGTTCATCAAGCGCAGCGCGTTGGACATCAAGCCACTGAACACCGGCGCCGCCACCAAGCCGCCGTAGTAGCCGCCTTTGCTTGGCTCATCAATAACGATCGCAATTGCAATACGCGGATTGGTACTTGGACCATAACCGGCGAACAGCGAACGGTAGGAATCTTCTTTATAACCTTTACTGGAGGTGCTGGCCTTGCGCGCCGTACCGCTCTTGCCAGATACGTGGTAACCCGGAACCCGCGCACGGTAGGTGCCGCTATCGGCTTCAATTACGTTCTGCAACATGCCTTGCACTGTTTTGGCCGCTGCCTCGTTCAGCACCTGTTGCGGCTCTGGACGATTCTCCACGCGCAATAGTGACATCGGTACCTTGCGGCCATCGTTAGCGAGAATCGAGTAAGCCTGCGCCAGCTGTACGGCGGTAACCGACAAACCATAACCATAAGACAGTGCGGCAGTCTCAGCTGAGCGCCACTCACGATAACTAGGCAGCTTGCCAACCCGCTCGCCAGGGAAC
Source organism: Halopseudomonas sabulinigri (assembly GCA_011053055.1). Classification (GTDB taxonomy): domain Bacteria; phylum Pseudomonadota; class Gammaproteobacteria; order Pseudomonadales; family Pseudomonadaceae; genus Halopseudomonas; species Halopseudomonas sabulinigri_A. Next base: position 1,102 of record DRHT01000001.1, read on the forward strand.
CCAAGACCGGTATATTCGCCCAGCCCCACACTTTGCATCGCATCGTGAACCGCTTGTCCGCCGATATCGAGTGCAACTTTGCTCATGCCGACGTTACTGGACTTAAGCAAAATACCGCTCAGATCCAGCACACCACCCGGCGCACGAGACACGTCACGAATGGTGTATCGACCGATGCGCAGTGTGCCGGGATACACGTTCACCGTATCGGTTGGCTTCCAACGACCACTCGCCAACGCGGCGGTCATGGAGATCGGCTTCATGGTTGAACCGGGCTCGAATACGTCGATGATGGCGCGATTGCGCATCATGCCTGGCTGCAGGTTGGAACGATTGTTTGGGTTATAACTGGGATGATTGACCATCGCCAGAACCTCACCGGTACGCACATCCAGCATCACGATCGAGCCGGCCTTGGCTTCGAACTCCTTCATACCTTCACGCAATTCGCGGTGAGCCAAATACTGCAGCCGCAAATCAATCGACAACTTAAGATCGTTGCCTGGCCGCGCATTGCTAACTACCTGCACATCTTTAATCAGACGTCCACGGCGATCTTGCAGGACCTGACGCTTTCCGGGAACGCCTTCCAGCCACTGGTCATAAGCGAGCTCCAGCCCTTCCTGACCTTTTTCATCCACGTTGGTAAAGCCAACCAAATGCGCCGCCACCTCACCTGCAGGGTAGAAGCGGCGATATTCTTCAATGCTGTAGACGCCGTGTACCTTGAGCGCCATGACTGCTTCACCATCAACCGGCGTCATCCGGCGACGTAAATAGATGAACTCTTTGTCGGCATTGGCTTTCAGACGGGCGCGAAAGGTAGATAGGTCGGTACCGAGCACGCGAGCCAGATCAGCCCAATGCGTTTCTTGATTGATCAACTGTGATGGGTTGGCCCAAATGGTCAGCACTGGCGTACTCACGGCCAAGGGCTCGCCGTTGCGGTCGGTAATCTGTCCACGATGCGCGGGGATAGGCACGTGCCGCACACTGCGCTTGTCGCCTTGGCTTTTCAGAAAGCCTTCATCCAACACGTGCAGCTCGACAATACGCCAAGCCACGGCCACGCAGCACAAGCCCAGCAAGCCAATTACCAGACGAAAACGCCAAGGATGCAAACTGCCATTGGGCTTGAAACCGAGCTTCTTCATGGCTGCACCAAAATTACGTCAGCTGGTTCAGGCACATGCATGCCCAACTGCTCGGTCGCGATGCGTTCGATACGGCTATAAGCCGTCCAGGTGCTCTGCTCAAGCACCAACCTGCCCCATTCAGCCTGCGCCTTCTCGCGTACTTCTATTTCAGCCGCCAATTCGTTTAACAACAAACGGCTCCAATGTGCACTGTAAGACACCGCCAGAGCGCTGATCACGACCACTACGCCCACAAGCAGCAACAAGCCACTACCTGCTGGCAAGTTGCGCTGTGGTTTGATCAGTTGCTCTGACGCGCCCATTAGCGTTTCTCCGCGATACGCAGCATGGCGCTACGCGACCGAGGATTAGCAGCCACTTCGGCGGCAGACGGCTTAATCGCCTTACCAACCAAATTGACTGAAACAGGAATATCGATATCGCGGATAGGCAGGTCACGGGGCAGCGGCGCGCCTTTGGCTTCGCGGCGCATGAACTGCTTCACCATGCGATCTTCCAGCGAGTGAAAGCTGATCACCACCAAACGCCCGCCGGGAGCTAACGATTCAACTGCCGCACGCAAACCGTCTGCCAGGTCTTCCAGTTCGCGGTTAATGAAAATACGAATACCCTGAAATGCTCTGGTGGACGGATTCTTGCCCTTCTCCCACGCCGGATTCGCTTCCTTAATCACCTCGGCCAGATCGGCTGTGCGAGTAAAGGGTTGCTGCGCGCGGCGCGTAACCACGGCTCGCGCCATGCGCTTGGAAAAACGCTCCTCGCCGTACTCTTTAAGCACGGTGGCGATGTCTGCCTCAGCGGCGCTATTGACCCAATCGGCAGCGCTCTGACCCATGCCGGGGTTCATGCGCATATCCAACGGGCCATCATTCATGAAGCTGAAACCGCGCTCAGGATCGTCTAGCTGGGGTGAAGAAACCCCAAGATCTAACAGGATGCCATCAACCTTGCCGTGCAAACCCCGGTCCTTGAGCTCTTGCGCCATGTCAGCAAATGAACGCTGCACAACGACAAAGCGGCCGTCTATGGCCGCCAGCTCGTTACCCGTCCGGATGGCTTCCGGATCTTTATCGAAGGCGATCAAGCGGCCTCCCGGCGCTAACCCCGACAAGAGCGCGCGACTATGGCCGCCGCGTCCGAAGGTGCCGTCGACATACAAACCATCTGGCTTAATAGCCAGACCTTCCAGCGCTTCATTCAGCAGTACGCTGACATGTTGGTAATCGGCGTGCGCGGTCATAGGCTTAAGGAATGCAGTTCCACCGGTAACTCACCGGCGTCCTGCGATTCTTCCAAGTAGGCGCTGGTGGTGGCCGTCCAGGCCTCTTCACTCCAGAGCTCGAATTTATTGATTTGCCCAACCAGCATGACTTTTTTATCCAGCCCGGCGTGATCGCGCAGCAACGGTGGGATGACGAAGCGGCCGTTGCTGTCCAGCTCCAGATCATTGGCATTACCAATCAACAGGCGCTGCAGGCGTTTAACCGCAGGATTCATGTTCGGCGCTGAGCGCAACTGCGCTTCAACCGCTTCCCATTCCTGCAAGGGGTAGATCCACAAGCAACGCTCTTCGAGGGCGATGGTCGCCACCAACTGACCGCCACAGGACTCCATCAAGCGATCGCGATAGCGCGCAGGCATCGCGAGTCGCCCTTTGGCGTCCAGATTGATGGCGTTGGATCCTCGAAACACGCTTTCTACCTTCCCCGTTAATGAGCTGGCGCTTAACGCCAATTTTTCCCACTTTTATCCACTTCGTACCACTTTGGCACACTATAGAAACGCACTGACACAGCGTCAAGCAGACAAATGAGGGAAAAAGCCTTGCAGAGCAGGGGTTTAGCACTAAAAAAGGGAGGATTACCTAGAATCAAAGTAAAGCAAGGAGGGCAAAGCGGAGACAAAGCAAACAGATCCCCTCACAACTTAAAGTGAATTATGAAGAGTAAGATTCTTTTGATCTAAAAGAGAAGGGAGTCACAACAAGAAGAAGAAAAAATAAGAGTTGGCCTGTAAGCCGGGTTCTGTCGAGAACAGTCATTCCTCTGGGATCGCCATCACTGACAACCTCTAGCAACCTACCCGAATCCAGTGCGGGCCACACCGATGGATTCCTATTTGGTCTTGCTCCGAGTGGGGTTTACCACGCCACAGACTGTTACCAGCTGCGCGGTGCGCTCTTACCGCACCTTTTCACCCTTACCGGCGCTTGCGCGCTTAGGCGGTCTGCTCTCTGCTGCACTTTCCGTAGGCTCACGCCTCCCAGGCGTTACCTGGCACTCTGCCCTATGGAGCCCGGACTTTCCTCCCTGCCAGCGCCTTGCGGTGCCGACACAGCGACTGTCCAGCCAACTCTTGGCGGCAAGGTTAGTCGCCTTCGCCACACAGAGCAAGTAGAAAAGACGACGACAAAGCGTGGGTCAGCTGGATTCTTCGCCACGTTGCAGTGCCAACTGGTACAAGTGATTTTTACGACCACCCGTTATTTGCGCCGCTAGGCGGGCTGCTTGCTTGACCGGCAACTCCTGCAGCAACGCATCCAACACTCGCATTGCCTCGGCCGAAACCTCATCGGACACTGGCGCAGCCGCACCCTCAACCACCAACACACATTCACCGCGCTGCTGGTTACTATCACCCCGCACCCAGTCAGCAAGCTCTGCCACGGGCGCAGAGCGCAAAGTCTCAAAGGTTTTTGTCAGCTCGCGGGCTAAGACCACGCGTCGTTCAGGCCCGAGAATCTCACGCATATCATCCAGACACTCCAGCAAGCGATGCGGCGCCTCATAGACCATCCAGGTGCGCTGCTCTGCTGCAAGCCCTTCCAAACGTTGACGACGACCGTGCGACTTGGCTGGCAAAAAACCTTCAAAGGCGAAACGGTCTGACGGCAAGCCTGCGGCGCACAGCGCAGCAATCAAGGCACAGGCACCCGGCAGAGGCGAAACCCGCACGCCCGCTTCGCGCGCTTGACGCACCAGGTGATAGCCAGGGTCAGAAATCAACGGCGTGCCAGCATCCGAGATCAGCGCTAGATCGTCGCCGGCCAGCAATCGAGCCACCAAACGTTCACCTTTGCCACGCTCGTTATGGTCGTGGCATGCGGTCATCGGCGTACCAATACCAAAGTGCTGCATCAGTCTGGCGCTGTGCCGCGTATCTTCGGCGGCAATCAAAGCGACAGAGCGTAATACCTCCAGCGCGCGTGGCGTAATGTCCTGCAGGTTACCTATTGGCGTGGCAACCACAAAGAGCGTGCCGGTAGTGATCGTCATATAAGCTCCCGATAGTAATCTGTGACGCATTGTACAGGAGAGATGCGCACCACAGCGATTGCCTGGAGATTGGCAGGGGCCTTGGTTACAATGCAGGTACTGTTTATCTCAAGGGGAGCGCTGTCGCTGCGACCCACCGCGTAAGGACACTCCGCATGCCCCGCAATCTACGCCTGCCCGTACTCGCCATTGCTCTTTCCTGGCTAGTGGTCGGCTGCTCCTCCCAGCCCACACAACTGGACGATCTGCCGAGAACACCGCAGGCCTCCGTCGACCAACTGTTAAAAGATGCAGAGGGCGAATCCGGACCGCAAGCAGAGTTGCTGCGCCTTTATGCAGCTCAAGCAGCCATGCAATCTGGCGACGCGGAGCGCACCCAGCTTATTTTGCAACGCATCCCTCAGAGCAAGCTGCCCAGCGATCAACAGATTCGTTTCAGCGAACTGCAAGCGCAAAGTGCACTGGCCATCGGCGATAACGCCGGCGCTCAGCGCGCCATCCAACACCCCTCGCTGCAACAGCTCGACAGCCGCCCACTAGACGAACAACTGCGCGTCCAACAGCTGCGTGCCGATATCTACGATGCCAACGAAAAACCAGTCGAGGCCGCCCAAGAGCGGATGTTCATCGACAGCCTGCTACCCGCCAACGCCCAAGCCAGCAACCAGCAAGCCATCTGGGACAGCTTGGCCAAAGCGAGCACCACTGACTTGCAGGCGGCATCGAACAAAGCGACTGGCGAATTTGCCGGCTGGGTACAACTGGCTTTGATCAATCGCCAAAACAGCAACCTTGATCTGCAAATTCAAGCCCTGCAGGCATGGCGCGAGACTTATCCAACTCACCCAGCCAACAGCAAATTACCAAAAGCAATGGAGCAGTTGCAGGAGCTGCAAGCCAGCCGCCCAACCCATATTGGTTTATTACTACCGTTCAGCGGCCCGCTGGCCAATGTTGCACAGGCGCTGCGCGACGGCTTCTTGGCCGCCCAATACCAGGCGCAGAGTCAGGGTATAGAGCAGCCACAAGTTACGCTGTACGACAGCACTCAATATGTTGACGCATTGCAGGCACTGAACCAGGCCAAATCAGAAGGCGTTCAATGGATCATAGGCCCGCTGGAGAAAGACAAAGTCGCTTATCTTGCCGCCCTTCCCAACTTGCCGCTGCCGGTGCTCTCGCTAAATTACAGCGAGCAACAAGGCAACAACGCGCTGACGTTCTATCAGTTTGGTTTAGCACCAGAAGACGAGGCACGCTCCGCCGCTATGCGCGCCTGGGAAGATGGCCGTCGCCGTATGGCTACGCTGTCCACCAATGACGATTGGAGCCAGCGCGCCAATCATGCCTTCAAGCAACAATGGGAAGCACTCGGTGGTGAGCTGATTGGACAAGAAATTGTCGACCAGCCCGCTACTGTTGCGAACCAAATGGGCGAGCTGCTGAAGATTCGTCAAAGCGAGCGCCGCGCCAATACGATTCAAGACATTCTCGGCAACGTAAAAGCCCTACCCACTCCACGCCAGGATCTGGACGCGTTGTTCCTGGCAGCGACCCCACTACAAGCCAGACAGATAAAACCCACACTGGCATTCCAGTACGCAGCAGCGCTGCCCGTTTATGCGACATCGCATTCTTATCAAGTAGACCCAAGCGGCTCCCAGAACACCGACTTGGATGGCTTGCTGGTCGCGGAAACGCCTTGGCTACTTGAGCAGGACGATCCTCTGTACCAGAGCGTCACCGCCAGCTGGCCGCAAGCGGCGGGGCCGCTTGGCCGGCTCTATGCGATGGGTATAGACGCCCAACGCATTTTCAGTCGGCTGCCGCAAATGCGACAGTACCCTGACACCCGCATAGAGGGCGCCACCGGTCTGCTGTCGCTAACCCAAGGCGGCCGCATTCAGCGTGACCTGGCCTGGGGCCAGATTGAAGACGGCTTGCTCAAGCCTGCAGTCATCGATAACGATTTCTGATGCTACGCTTCACCGCCAAGCAGCGCGTCGGCAACCAAGCCGAAGCTTTGGCTGAACAAATCATGTTGCGTGCCGGTCTAAGCTGTCTCGCGCGCAATTACCGGTGCAAGCAGGGCGAGCTTGATCTGGTCATGCGTGACGGGGATACAGTAGTATTCGTAGAAGTGCGTTACCGGCGCCAAACGTGCTGGGGTGGCGCGGCGGAAAGTGTCGACAAGCCAAAGCAACAACGCGTCATTTTGGCTGCACAGCACTTTCTTCTTCACCACCCAAGACTGGCCAACCGCCCCTGCCGCTTCGATGTTATTGCCGCCGAAGGCAATTCCGCGGATCCGGCTGCTTATAACTGGATCCGAGAGGCTTTCACTTGCTAGCGAGTTCTCCTATGGACATGCAACACAGAATTAGACAGCTGTTCACCGACAGTATCGAAACCAAGACACGCGCCATGGACATTCTTGGCCCGAGCATTGAGCAAGGCAGCCAAGTGATGGTCAATGCCCTGCTGAATGAAGGAAAAATACTAACCTGTGGCAACGGCGGCTCCGCCGGTGACGCCCAGCACTTCTCGTCTGAGCTACTTAATCGCTTCGAGCGCGAGCGTCCCAGCCTGCCGGCCATTGCGCTGACGACCGATGCCTCTACCATCACCTCAATAGCCAATGATTACAGCTTTGAAGAGGTTTTTTCCAAGCAAATTCGGGCCCTCGGCCAACCCGGCGATATATTGCTGGCGATTTCCACCAGCGGCAATTCAGCCAATATCATGCAAGCCATCCAGGCAGCGCACGACCGCGAAATGTTGGTGGTCGCCCTGACCGGTCGTGATGGCGGCGCCATGGCCTCTCTACTGCTCCCTGAGGACGTAGAGATTCGGGTTCCAGCTCGCTCCACTGCTCGCATCCAGGAAGTTCACCTGCTTGCGATACACTGCCTGTGCGACCTGATTGACCGTCAACTGTTTGGGAGTGAGGAATGACACGTTTTATTGCTGTAGCACTACTGGTGACGCTATCGGGCTGCACCAGCGTATTAACCTCAGCGCGCGACACCCCAATCGAAGACGACCGCGGCACTCGTTCGCTGGGTAGCAGCATTGATGATCAGTTCATCGAAACCAAAGTATCGGTAAACGTCAACAAGGCGCATCCTGACATTGAAAGCCAGGGGCGCATTTCAGTTACTAGCTACAATGGTGTGGTGCTATTGGCTGGCCAGGTACCAAGGCAGGATCTACTGCCGCTGGCTGAACAGGCTGCCAAGAACACGCAAAAGGTAAAGGTGGTGCATAACGAGCTGACCGCCAGCAGTCCTTTGTCGTTAATGGCGCGTAATCAAGATGCGCTGATCACCACCAACCTTAAGACCCGCATGCTGACTTCCGGCAATATTCCAGGCAGCCGCATCAAGGTGGTCACTGTGGCAGGTGTAGTTTATCTCATGGGACTGGTAACCCAGAACGAGGCTTCGCTAGCTGTAGCTGAAGCCCAGCAAGTGGGTGGCGTTCAGCGCATTGTGAAGCTGTTCGAATACATCGACTAATAAATGCCAAGCAATAAAAAAGCGCCACATTCAGATTGAATGTGGCGCTTTTTTATACACTAAGCTCTGTCAGAAATAACTAGCTGAGCAGCGCTATTTGACTACCTTAAGTGATGGACGACCACCCTCAGGTTTGCCAGGCGCTTTAGCGGAGGGACTTGAACCTTCGCTCGGTGGCGGCACCACAGGCTCCACTTCAAACACCATGCCTTGGCCATTTTCACGAGCATAAATCGCCATGACTGCCCCCGCCGGAACCCACACCTGCTGTGCAACACCACCGAAACGACCGTCAAAACAGATACGGTCATTATCCATATCTAATTGACGAACCGCGCTCGGCGACAAATTGAGAACGATTTGCCCGTCTTCTACAAATCCCACAGGCACTGCGGTCTCGGGAAAATCAGCATTCACCAATAGATATGGCGTGCACTGATTATCCAGAATCCAATCATACAGCGCTCGAATCAGGTAGGGACGACTGGAATTCATCTCCGTCATGCCTTACTCCTCTAGTTGCGTCGAATGAGTTACTGCATTTCCTTCTCGGCAGAAGAGAGACTGGCAATGAAACCCTCGCGCTTGAACACCCGGTCCATGTAGTCCTGTAATGGCTTAGCCTGCTTGGGCAACTCGACACCCAACTCAGGCAAACGCCAAAGTATAGGAGCTATGCAGCAGTCCACCAGACTGAACTCGTCACTCATAAAGAACGGCATTTCAGCAAATACTGGAGCAACCCCAGTCAGACTTTCACGCAACTCTTTTCGCGCCTTGGTGACCGCAGTAGGCGCACTTTTGGCATCAGCAATGATATCGACCAACCGGCACCAGTCGCGCTGCACTCGATACATCAGCAAGCGGCTATTGGCACGCGCTACTGGGTAGACCGGCAGCAGTGGAGGATGCGGAAAACGCTCATCCAGATACTCCATCATGATATTTGGCTCATACAGCACCAGATCACGATCAAGCAACGTGGGAACACTGTTGTAAGGGTTGGTTTCAGCCAGCTCTTGGGGGTGATTGTCAGGCTCTACATCAACCACATCGACGGTTACACCCTTCTCTGCCAGTACTATACGTACCCGATGACAGTAGTGGTCACGTGGATCGGAGAAAAAAGCCATCGAGGAACGCTTGTTGGCGGTAACGCCCATAAATCAACCCTCATCCTTTAGCGGACTGCGGCAAGCACACTAAATGCAGCATGAAACACAAGAAAACGCGAGCTTCTGCCCACGCAAACGAAACGGCATTATACCCTAGAAACAAGTGCGCGCCCCAAAGGGCGCGCACCAATCATCAGCAAATACCGGCGATCAGTGAATGTCGCGCCAGTATTCACGTTTAAGCAGGTAAGCAAACACAAACAAGAAAGCCAGATACAGCAGAACGTAGACACCAATACGCTGACGCTCTAGCTTGACCGGGTCTGCCGAGTAGGCCAGAAAGGTCACCAGGTTACGCACTGTGGTATCGAACTCTTCTTCGCTCTGGGTTCCGGTGTCAGGCACGATAGTCAGCACGTCGCACTGCTCATCCTGCATGATATCGCCAGTCAAGGTATCACGCTTGACCTTGCCATCATGATCTTTCACCGGCATAGCCTTGCAACCCACCACCTGACGACCCTGCAGCTCAGCCATCACGTTGGGCATACCGACATTGGCGAACACCTTATTATTGACACCAAGCGGACGCTCGGGATCTTCATAGAACGTTCGCAAGTAGGTATATAACCAATCAGTACCCCGCACACGAGCCACCAAGGTTAAGTCCGGCGGCGCAGCACCGAACCAGGTCTTGGCATCATCATGACGCATACCGTTCTTCATGTGCTCACCGATCAGCGTACCTTCGGTGAAAACGAGATTGTCGAGCATCAACTGATCGGGAATGCCTAAATCATTCGCTACGCGCTCGTAACGCTGATACTCGGCCGAATGGCAGCCCATGCAGTAGTTAGCAAAAGTGCGCGCACCATCCTGCAATGCAGCTTTGTCTGCCAGGTCGACATTCGCTTCATCCAGCGCTACGCCGTGACCACCAGCAGCCATAGAGACCGCTGGCACCAGCGCAAAAAACAGAGCAATTAATTGTTTTTTCATCAGCCAGTAACCCTTTCCGGAACCGGTTTGGTCTTCTCCATGCTCGTGTAGAACGGCATCAGGATGAAGAACGCGAAATACAGAACGGTGCAAACTTGCGACAGCGTAGTCAGTGCGGGAGTGGACGGTATCGCGCCCAAGATCCCAAGAATCACGAAGACCACACAGAACAAGAACAGCGCAAGCTTACTCATCCAGCCCTTATAACGGATTGAACGCACCGGACTACGGTCCAGCCAAGGCAGCACGAAGAGCACCGCGATAGCGCCGCCCATGGCGACAACACCAGGGAAGGCAGAGCCAGCAATCGAGGGCACCGCACGCAGAATCGCGTAGAAAGGTGTGAAGTACCAGACTGGCGCAATATGGTCAGGCGTCTTCAACTGGTTGGCAATTTCGAAGTTCGGCTTCTCAAGGAAATAACCGCCCATTTCCGGGAAGAAGAATACGATGCCGCAGAAGATAAACAGGAAGACCACCACACCCACAATATCTTTCACTGTGTAGTAGGGATGGAAAGCGATGCCGTCGAGCGGCTTGCCGTTCTCGTCCTTGAATTTCTTGATATCGACGCCGTCAGGGTTGTTTGAGCCCACTTCGTGCAGCGCGATGATGTGCAACACCACCAAGCCCAGCAACACAATCGGCAGAGCGATGACGTGCAACGCGAAGAAACGGTTGAGCGTGATACCCGAGATCAGGAAGTCACCGCGCACCCACTGGGCCAAATCAGGACCAATAAAGGGAATCGCGCCGAACAACGAGATAATGACTTGCGCACCCCAGTATGACATCTGCCCCCAAGGCAACAGGTAACCCATGAAGGCTTCACCCATCAGCACCAGGTAGATCATCATACCAAACAGCCAAATCAGCTCACGAGGCTTCTGATAAGAGCCATACATCAAGCCGCGCAGCATGTGCATGTAAATGACGACGAAAAAGGCTGAAGCACCGGTTGAGTGCAGATAACGCAGCAGCCAGCCATACTCGACATCGCGCATAATGTATTCGACAGAGGCAAAGGCGCCATCAGCCGAAGGCTCATAACTCATGGTCAGCCAGATACCGGTAATCAGCTGGTTAACCAGCACCAGCATGGCCAGCGAGCCAAAGAAGTAGAAAAAGTTGAAGTTTTTGGGAGCGTAATATTTGGTCAGGTGATCTTCCACCACCTGATTGACCGACATCCGCTCATTAACCCACTGCATCAATTTATTCATCAAGCGCTCTCCTGATCCACGCCGATCACGACAATGTCATCAGTCTCGTAGTTATAAGGAGGCACTGGCAGGTTCAGCGGTGCAGGCTGCCCCTTGAATACGCGCCCGGACATATCGTAATGGGAACCATGACATGGGCAGAAGTAACCACCCTTCCAGTCTGCGCCCATTTCAGCAGAGGCAACTTCCGGCTTAAACAGCGGAGAACAGCCCAAGTGAGTACAAACACCCATGACAATCAGCAGCTCAGGCTTGATAGCCCGCGTCTTGCCGTCGACATAATCAGGCTGACTGGAGGCTTCGGATTGCGGATCGGCCACCTCTGAGTCGGTGTCATCCAGCAAAGCCAGCGCTTCGGGCGTGCGGTGTGAAACAAATACCGGCTGGCCGCGCCACTCAACAACAATCTGCTGACCCAGCTCAACTTTACTAACATTCACCTTCACCGGCGCACCAGCCGCTTTGGCTCTAGCGCTCGGGAACCAAGATCCCACAAAGGGGACTGCTACCCCTGCTGCTCCGGCGGCACCTACCACACTCGTAGCGGCCACCAGGAAGCGACGCCGGCCATTGTTTACGCCGTCATTACTCATCCAGTCGTCTCCCATCAGCTAAATTCAGACCTTTTCCAAGGCCTTTTTTAAGTTTTATACAGCTTGCACAAAATGAAACCGATGGTAATGAAAAACCCCTTTTTTGACAAGGTGATATCCACTTCCAAAGCAGGTAGACACTATACCGAATACAAAGCCTTCTAACCGCTAAAGACAGCATAGTTCATTGCGGCACCTTGCCGCAGACACAAAAACGCCCGGCACCTCCAGAGGAGGGCCGGGCGCTTGGAGCGCCAAAAATAATTAACGCTTGGAGTACTGAGGACGCTTACGCGCTTTACGCAGACCCACTTTCTTACGCTCAACTTCACGTGCATCGCGAGTAACGAAGCCAGCTTTACGCAGCTCGGCACGCAATGTTTCGTCATATTGCATCAGAGCACGGGTGATACCGTGACGGATGGCACCGGCTTGACCAGAGATACCACCACCGCTGACGGTGACGTACACGTCAAACTTCGAAGTGTTCTCGGTCAGCTCAAGTGGCTGACGAACAATCATGCGAGCTGTTTCACGACCAAAAAACACGTCGATGCTGCGATTGTTGATAGAGATGTTGCCAGAACCCGGACGCAGGAATACGCGAGCGGTGGCGGTTTTACGACGGCCAGTGCCGTAGTTCTGTGTCGCCGACATAGTGAACTCCTGTTAGATCTTCAGTTCTTGGGGTTGTTGTGCAGTATGCGGATGAGCAGATCCTTTGTAGACCTTCATCTTGCGATACATGGCACGACCCAGAGGGTTCTTCGGCAACATACCTTTTACGGCACTCTCAATAACACGCTCAGGAGCACGCTGGATCAGCTTCTCGAAGTTGATCGACTTGATGCCGCCCGGAAAACCGGAGTGGCTGTAGTAGATCTTATCTTGAGCCTTATTACCGGTTACGTGCACTTTCTCTGCATTGATAACGACAATGTAATCGCCAGTATCAACGTGCGGAGTGTATTCGGGCTTGTGCTTTCCGCGCAGACGTGTAGCAATCTCGGTAGCGAGACGACCCAGGGTCAGACCACTGGCATCTACTACATACCAATCACGTTTTACGGTTTCAGTTTTTGCGCTGAAGGTTTTCATTAATCCTAGCCTCAGAGGCCGCTCTAAATAAGAAGACGGCGAATCTTACAGAATGAAATGTGTTTTTACAAGACAACAAAGCCTAGAACAGACACTCAGTGGGGGCTGCGTGGGTCTGGGTGGCATCTGCGCTGTAACAACAACAACGACAGGCTAGGCATCCTGTCGAAAGTGGCGGGCATTATGTCAAGACGTTGAAAAAATACAACCTTTATTTGAATTCGTGGTCAATAATGAGCCCACATTTCGGCAACCAAGGAGCACGCCATGCAATATCGCCCCCTCGGCCGCAGCAACCTGAAAGTAAGCGCTTTATGCCTCGGCACTATGACCTGGGGTGAACAGAACTCGCAAGCGGAAGCGTTCGCCCAGATCGACCGTGCGCGTGATGCCGGCGTCAACTTTATTGACACCGCTGAGATGTATCCCGTGCCACCCAAGGCTGAAACCTACAGCGCCACCGAAACTATCATTGGTAATTTCTTTCAACAGCGCGGCGAACGTGAAAAGTGGATTCTCGCCAGCAAGATTGCCGGCCCCGGCAACGGCATGAGTTACTTGCGTGACGGGCGCACTCGATTTACCCAACAACACATCGACAGCGCTATCGACGGCAGTCTCCAGCGCCTGCAAACCGACTACATTGATCTTTATCAACTGCACTGGCCTGACCGCAGGACCAATTTTTTTGGCCAGCTAGGCTACCAACACAACCCGGATGATGAGCTAACACCCTTCGAAGACACCCTCGAAGCATTGGACAAGCAAGTCAAAGCCGGCAAGATCAGACATATCGGCCTGTCAAACGAAACACCCTGGGGCGTAAGCCGCTTCCTGCAGCTGGCCGAGGAGCGCGGCTGGCCGCGCATGGCATCGATCCAGAACCCCTACAACTTGCTGAACCGCACCTATGAGATTGGCTTGGCAGAAATGTCGCTGCGTGAGCAGTGCGGCCTGCTGGCGTACTCACCACTGGCATTTGGCGCGCTGACCGGCAAGTATCTAAATGGTCTCAAGCCGGAAAAGGGACGCCTCACACTGTTCAGCCGCTTTAACCGCTACAGCAATCCGCAGGCAGAACGAGCCTGTGCACGTTATGTTCAGCTGGCGCGCGATCACGGACTAGATCCCGCACAGATGGCACTCGCTTTCGTGACCAGGCAGCCTTTTGTTACCAGCAACATTATCGGCGCCACCAACATGGATCAGCTCAACCGAAACTTGAGCAGCGTCAATATGGGACTGACCGACAGCGTGCTGCAGGCAATTGCCGAAATCCATCAAAGCCAGCCAAACCCCGCTCCCTAAACTTCTTCGACCGTCACTGCGTGGCCGCAAACAAGCCGCCACGCAGACTTGACCGCATTGGGCAGACAAGCGAAACTCCCGGGCAAAATACGCCATTTCAGCCATCGTTGGCCGATTCAGCACAATAAGATAATCACTATGCTTGCCCGCCCTTCTACTCTGCCGCCGCTTCAACAGGTCGCTGTTCTTGCGACGGACTGCACGATTGCCTCCACTGTCATGCAAGCCAAAGACTTCTTTTATATGGCCAGTCTTAACGATGGTCGCCAGCGAGGTCTTGGCCTAAAACCCAGTTTTAGCACCCTGATCGTTGCCGCTGACGACCAACCGGCCACCAGTTTCAGCCAAGATGTGTTTCCGACTCAGGCGTGTATCGATCAAGTGGAACCACAACTGATCATCCTGCCCGCGTTCTGGGGTGAGTTCGACGAATTACTAAAGCGCTACCCGGCCGTGCTGCCCTGGCTACGCAAATCACACGCCCGCGGCGCCGTCATCGGCGCCGTCGCCAATGGTGCCTATTGGGCTGCCGCAGCCGGCTTGCTGGACGACCGCGAAGCCACGACTTACTGGCGCTACCACGACGACTTTAGCCAGCGCTTCCCCCGCGTTGTCTTGCAGCGTGACAAGCACCTAACCGACGCAGGGCAAGTACTCTGCGCTGCCGGGATCAGTTCAGGGCGCGACCTTTTTGTACATTTGGCAGACAGGCTATGCGGGCCAGGCGTCGCCCAGACGGTGGCGCGGGACGTATTTTACGAAGTGCAGCGCAGCTATACGCCGGGTGTAATCGGGTTTGGCGGACAGAAGATGCATCAGGATCTGGCAATTTTGCAGATCCAGCAATGGCTTGAAAGCCACTTTGCTGAGAAGTTTCGCTTTGAAGATGTAGCCAGCCGGCACGGCATGAGTATTCGCAATTTTATGCGCCGCTTTCAGCAGGCCACCGGAGACAAGCCGCTGCAGTACTTGCAACGACTACGTATTGAAATGGCTAAAAACCTGCTTAGCACCAGCCGCCTTAGCATCAAAACCATCAGCTACGACATCGGCTATGACGACGCCAGCTTCTTTGCCAGGCTGTTTCGTCAGCACACCGACCAGTCACCCAATCAATACCGCCGGCAATACCAGCGCCAACCAGCCGACTAATCAGGGCTTGTGGGCGCGTGCCAGGAACTCGTGGGACTGCATCTCGAGCAACCGACTTAAGGTACGCTGAAACTCGAACTCCAGTCGGCCACCGGTATACAGATCTTTTAACGCGACCTCGGCCGAAATGATCAACTTAACGTTTCGATCATAGAACTCATCGACCAGATTAATGAAGCGTCGCGCCATGTCGTTTTTGCTGACATCCATC
Organism: Halopseudomonas sabulinigri; assembly: GCA_011053055.1. Taxonomy (GTDB): domain Bacteria; phylum Pseudomonadota; class Gammaproteobacteria; order Pseudomonadales; family Pseudomonadaceae; genus Halopseudomonas; species Halopseudomonas sabulinigri_A. Next base: position 16,751 of record DRHT01000001.1, read on the forward strand.
TGTTCAACGTTGGCAATGAGCACGGCGTGAAAAATACGCCCGAGCTCGATGTAATCGTTCTGACTACGAGGCCCATCACAGAGCGCGCGAAACTCGAACCAGGCAACATCCTCACAGACTCGTACCGAGGGAATTACTCGGTTCTCGACCATCAATTGCTCGGCCTCGACCACCTCATCCATGTCGGGCACCAGGCTATCAAAACTGCGCTGTAAGCTCGCGTTTGCCTCGCAGTCCAAAGGCCAGTGGTAAAGCTCTGCCTGTTCAAGGGCACGCAACCGGTAATCGACGCCATTATCGACATTGACCACCTCGGTTTGTGCGTTCAGCAAGGCAATCGCAGGCAGGAAGCGCGCACGCTGCAAACCATCTTTATAGAGGCCGTTTGGCACTATGTTGGAAGTCGCCACCAAGGTAACGCCTTGCGCAAACAGCTCCTCCATTAAGCTGCCGAGAATCATTGCATCCGTAATATCCGAGACAAAAAACTCATCGAAACAAATAACCCGCGCTTCTTCTGCAAATTGGGCTGCAACCAGTTTGAGCGGGTTTTTTTTACCTTTCAGGCCTCTCAGCTCTTGATGCACACGCTGCATAAAGCGATGAAAATGCGTCCGCATCTTGCGCTCGAACGGCAGGGCATCAAAAAAGGTATCGACCAGATAGGTCTTGCCACGACCCACACCACCCCAGAAGTAGAGCCCTTTTACCGGTTCCGGCTTCTTGCCACGCAGGCGCCCCAACAACCCGGGCTTAGATTGATCACTGGCAATCAGCTCATCAAACAGGCGCTGCAGATGGCGCACTGCCTTTTCCTGGGCTGGATCATGAAAAAAGTCCGGACGCTGAAGGTCCGCCTTGTATCGCTCAAGGGGAGACATACATTGTTACCAAAGGGGTTACGACGGGTGCGATACTCTACCCGCACGTCACCCCCTTGGCAATTAGCCTACTAGCCTAGCGCCTGCTCAACTGCGGCCTTGAGCGGTACCAACTGGCCATGGAAGAAGTGCCCGGTATCAGCAAAGCGAACCACCGTTGAGTTAGCCTCATCGGCGAACGCGGCATACACAGCCTCCGGCGCCACCACATCATCCGCCTCCCCCATCATTACCTCCGCAGGTCCACGCAGAGGCTTCAGGTCGGCAAAGCGTTGCTTCTCGACTGAAGGGGCGACCAGCACCAAGCGCGCGGGCCATGTCGTCAAGGCACTGGCGGCCGCGGCCGCGACATAACCGCCGAAAGAAAACCCCATCAGCCAAAGCTGTTCCATTTTTAGCTCTGTTTTCGCCCAGGCAATTACCGCCAGGCAGTCTTGCGCCTCGCCTAAGCCATAATCATGTTCGCCGGCGCTACTACCCACTCCGCGAAAGTTAAACCGCAGCGTGCTCGCACCCATGTCTCGCGCTGCGCGCATCAGCGTGTGCACCACCTTATTTTGCATGGTGCCACCCTGCACTGGATTAGGATGACAAATGATCGCCACCAACCCAGCGCGCTCGCCACGCGTAATGACCGCTTCAAGTGGGCCGGCCGGCCCCCCGATAATGACCTGCTCTTCGCCTGGACGGCTCATGAGTATCTCCGTGACTACTGCTGCATGAATGGCGTCGCACTAGTGGAACTGCCCACACCGGCAGCACTCCAATAGGATATTCTGGCCTCTGCCTAGTATGACTGGCAAGGCAGCGATCCTTGGCAGACTCTATTCTGTTGTCACATGCTGGCGCGTTGCGCTGAATGTTAGACAGCAACATAGACACTAGCCTTGGCCATTAAATGTCGTTACCGTAAGATCATGCTCTGACAGCACCAGTGCGGTTGCCTGGCAGCACCAATCGAATGACGAGGGACCTAAGGTGGAAGCAAGCGAGAACCTGTGGATAGCAACAGCCATTGCCTTGGCAGTGGGAATCGTAGTCGGCATCGTACTGACGCAAATTTCGCGTCGCGTCGGTGGCGGCAACTCCTCTAGCTCCCAAGCCCAGCTCGAGAGCCTACAGCTGCGCTTTGAAGAGTATCAGCAAGAAGTCGCAGCGCATTTCAAGACTACCGCCAACCTGGCTGGTCGCTTGAATCGTAGTTATCAGGATATTCAGGAGCACTTGACTCATGGCGCGATCGACCTAGCGCCTGATGATATGACTCGCCAACGTCTGCTTGCCGCATTGGAACAAGATGCGCCCGTCACTCCGGGTAGTCGCAAGCAAAACGAAGGCGCCTTTGACAGCCTTGAGCCACCGCGCGACTACGCCCCAAAAGATGGCGGAGCGCCTGGCACTCTGTCGGAAAATTACGGCATCAAGCGCAAGCTTTGAAGCCCCAGCCCGCACTCATCTGAGCGCGGGTAACCCACCTAATGTCATCCATGCCATCGCCCAACCCAGCGCTGCTTACCCTGCCAACAGACTCATCGGATCAACTGCATATTGCAGGTGACTGGACACTTAACAACTACAGTGAGCTACGCAAGCTGATCGGCCGGGTGCCGCAACAGCAGCGCCAGAGTTTCACTCAAGTTGATATGAGCCAGCTAGCGCGACTCGATACCGCCGGTGGGCAAATGCTAGCCGAACTGCTTGGGCCAGAGCAGTTGCAGCGGGTAAGCGAAAACGATCCTGATCTGGCGAACGAGCGTCGTACCCTACTGCAGCGCATTGCCAGCAGTTGTACCGACCAGCCTGAGAGCCTCGCAGCCGAGCCTATGCTAGTGATTGCTCTGCTAGAGCGCATTGGCGTATCTATGCTGGGCTTTTATGCGCACGTGCTTGAGCTGCTTGGCTTTATAGGTCTGACCCTGAGCGGCCTGGTCCGCAATCTACTGCGCCCGAGCAACTGGCGGATCACCGCCGTCGTCGCGCAGATTGAGCAAACCGCGTTCAACGCCATCCCTATAGTCGCGCTGCTTACCTTCATGGTGGGAGCAGTAATCGCGTTTTTGGGTGCCACCGTGCTGGAGTCCTTCGGCGCTAGCATTTATACAGTCGATTTGATTGCTTTCTCATTTCTGCGCGAATTCGGTGTGTTGCTGACCGCCATTCTTATGGCCGGTCGCACCGCGAGTGCGTTTACCGCACAGATTGGCTCAATGAAAGCCAACGAAGAAATCGATGCCATTCGCGCACTCGGGCTGAATCCGCTAGAGATACTTGTGCTACCACGGGTACTCGCGCTGCTGGTCGCTATGCCCGCCCTGACCTTTATAGCCATGGTGTCGGGTTTGTTCGGCGGCGCTATGGTTTGTGCATTGTCGCTGGATATCTCACCGACCATGTTCGTCAGCATGCTGCAGCAAAACGTAGAAGTTAAACACTTCTTGCTGGGTATCGCTAAAGCACCTGTCTTTGCCTTCCTGATCGCTGTGATCGGCTGCCTGGAAGGTTTCAAGGTCAGCGGCAGCGCTGAATCGGTCGGCGAGCACACCACCTCTAGTGTGGTGCAATGCATTTTCGTGGTGATTCTGGTCGATGCACTGGCGGCGTTGTTCTATATGGAGATGGGCTGGTGAGCGAAACTCCCGACAACCAACAGCCGCTGGTATCCGTGCGTGGGCTGGTCAACCGTTTTGGCAGCCAAACCATTCACGACAAGCTGGATTTGGATATCTATCCGCGTGAAATTATCGGCGTCGTGGGCGGCTCAGGTACCGGCAAGTCAGTCTTGCTGCGCTCCATTGTCGGCTTGCGGCGGCCCAATGCTGGCTCCGTAAAAGTGTTCGGCAAGGACCTGCAAAGCTTGTCGCCAGAAGAGCGCACTGAACAGGAGCGACGCTTTGGCGTCTTGTTTCAGGCAGGCGCGCTTTTTTCCTCCATGACGGTGCTGGAAAACATCGCTCTGCCGCTGATTGAACATGCAGGCCTGAGCCGCGTAGATGCCGAGCATCTGGCGCGTATGAAGGTAGCACTTACCGGCCTGCCACCTGAAGCGGGCGATAAATATCCATCAATGCTGTCCGGTGGCATGGTGAAGCGCGCCGCTCTCGCTCGGGCCTTGGCGCTGGATCCCGACATATTATTTCTCGACGAACCCACCGCCGGCCTCGACCCTATAGGCGCAGCTGCCTTCGATCAGTTAATTAAAACCCTGCGTGACGCCCTCGGCCTCAGCGTGTTTTTGGTCACCCATGACCTCGACACCCTCTACGCCATTTGTGACCGGGTTGCGGTACTATCGGAAAAACGCGTATTAGTGGCCGATAGCCTGCAGCGAGTCAGCGAGACAGACAACGCCTGGATTCAGGAATACTTTCATGGCCCCAGAGGCCGTGCCGCAGCGGCAAGTAAAAACGCCCTTACCCCGGAGTCCAACTAGATCATGGAAACCCGCGCCCATCACGTGCTGATCGGTTTATTCACAGTGCTATCTGCACTGGCGGCCATCAGTTTTGCCATCTGGATGAGTAGCTCCAGCGCCAGCAGTGAGTACCGTTACTACACCGTGCTATTCAAACAGGCGGTCACCGGGCTTTCACGCGGGAGCGCAGTGCAATTCAGCGGCATCCGCATCGGTGACATTACCGAGCTAACGCTCGATAAGCAGGACCCACGCAAGGTGCGTGCGCGCATTCGCATCGACCCCAGCGTGCCCATCACGGAAAGCACTGTTGCCGGCCTGTCATTTACCGGCATTACCGGGAACTCGGTGCTCGAGCTCAGTCACAAAAATCCCAACAGCCCACCATTGCAAGGCAAAGACGGCGAAGACCCCATCATCTACGCCAAGCCATCGCCTCTTTCCAGCCTGCTGGAAAACGGCGAAGACCTAATGACTAACATAAACCAACTGATCGTTAGTGCGCGCGATATCCTGTCCGAAGAGAACGTTGACCACCTCAGCAAAACGCTGGAAGGGTTACATCAGGCCACCGACAGCATCAGCAATCCGAATGGCAACCTGCAGCAGCTACTGGTCGAACTGACCGAGACCAGCCGTGCTGCCAAGAGCGCGCTGGAGCAAAGTAATCAACTAATTGCTAACGCCGACCGCTTGGTCAGCAACCAAGGCGCACAGACACTCGACAGCGCTCGAGACGCCATGGCCTCGGTAGCGAAATCCAGCGATACGTTAGAAAATATATTGACCGACAATCAGGCCGCTTTTTCGAGTGGCATGCAGGGCTTGGGGCAACTTGATCCAGCGATCAATGAGCTGCGATCCACTCTTGCTGAGCTGCGCCTGCTGACTCGCCGACTGCAAGATGATCCTGCCCGTTTCTTGCTGGGCCGTGAAAACAAACAGGAGTTTCAACCATGATCCAGCGTCGCACTCTGCAATTGGGCGCCGGCATGCTGATGCTGAGCCTCGCCAGCGCCTGCTCGGTTCTGCCTGAGGCAGAACCCATTACCTTTTACAACTTACCTAGCCCGCAACTGACACAAAACCAAGCACAGCCGCTGCCGTTATCACTGCGCATCACCACGCCAGATGCCAGTTATGCACTGCAAGCACCGCGCATCATGGTTAGCCCCGATGAGAACACCATTAATAGCTACCAAGGCGCGCGCTGGACCGACCCCAATCCAGCGCTGCTGCGTGAACACCTAATCCAGGCATTCCAGCAAGACGGTAGCTTCCGCACAGTCACCAATGAAAACCAGGCGCTAGAAACCGACGTGCATCTGTATAGCGACCTGCGCCAGTACCAGACCATCTATCGCGCCGGCACGCCGCAGATTACCGTCACCCTGGATGCCAAGCTGGTAGACCCGGTCACGCGGCGTGTCATCGCAGCCAAGCATTTCCAGCTGGAGCAGGCTATCGACGACCCACAGGTACCCGCGGTAGTGAAAGGTATGGGGGCTGCGTCAGATCAATTAGCACGTGAGCTGATCAGCTGGAGCCGCAGTTCGTTAGCCGATATGGCCGCTGTGCGCGTTCAGCAACCTGACTGAGCAGCCGCTCGGTCAGTACGCCTGAATCGATTTCAAGACTAAACCGAACCGCAGGCACCGCAATCAGGTGCCTAGCGCGTTGGACGCGGTACGCCGCGCTCCCTAAACAGCACAGTCGTGCGCACGGTTACATCGCTCTGAAACGCCTTTTCGTAGTTAACGTCCAGCACGTAGGCCTTGGCCCGCAGTCGGATCGACAGGCGCTCGGCTATCTGTACTTCCTCAATGGCAAAAGTCACCGGCTTCTTCAAGTAAGCATAACGACTGGTGACGATCACCTGCCGCGCTATGTCCTGGGCCTGTTGAATGTCGGCATCCAGAGCCAGGTGAAAATCCGTCACCACCATCATATCCATCGCGCCGAGGTTACCCGAGGAAACGATATCGGTGATGAAGCGGGAGTTGGGAATGGTGACAATGTTGTCATCCAGGGTGCGCAGACGCACGGTGCGCAGGGTGATCGCCATGATCTCGCCGTACACGCCATCAAAAGAGACGCGGTCGCCCACCTGAAAAGGTCGATCGAATAGCAGAATCAAACCGGATATCAGCGATGCTGCCACGTCCTTCAGGGCAAACCCGATTGCCACAGCGGCAGAGCCACCAATCGCGATCAGGAACTCATGCGGTGGGCGCAGCACGCCTACCACCAGTACCACTGCACCGATAATGTAGAGCACAAAACTCAGCAAGGTAGTGAGCTGCATAATGGCGAAGCGGCGTGATGGAAAACGCGTCATCACCCGGCCCATCATGGTGCGTATAAACCAGTTGATCAGCCACAGGACAAAGACGCAGAAAAACAGCAGAAACAGCGTTCCCGCGTTGAACATGTTTACAAAGGTCGTTAGCTGATCGCCTAAATTGTCATCATTCATGCAGCAGGTTCTTCCTGGCCAGTAGCCTCATGATGGTGGGATACCAGAGCGGTGCAATGCGATAGCGCTTATTCTCAGAGCGTAAAATAAAGCCAGTGTCAGAGGCCGTTTTCAGCGCCGTACGCACTACCCTTTCTGGCAGCGCCGTAACCGCTACCAATTCATCGCTGGTCATGTTCTCGTGAATCATCACCGCGGCATAAACAAAATGCAGATCATTATCCAGTTTCTCCAACGAGCTACCCGACACCTCATCAGGCAACCCAACCACAACGGTTTTGCCTTCCAAATGGATAGATTGCAGCCACAAACGCAGCGCTAGCATCGGATTACCCATACAGGCATCCCATAGCAGGCTGAAGTACAACTGCTCCGCGTTACGAATGCTGCCCGCTTCAGGCCCGCGCGTGGCCAGCAGGATATCGTCGTAACGGATCTTGTAGCCGCTGAGGTGGTTGCGCGACAGAATCAGCGAACGCACTTCATTCTGCGACCAGGGGCGCACTGTTCTTACATTGCGGAATTGGTAGTCCCGACCATAAATATTACTTAGATAGGCCCAACTCTGGTTATTAATTGCAACTAGCCAAAAAACGTTCTCGATGCGGGTGTTAACCAGGCTCAACAGCGCCTCCCAACCACTAAGGCCACCCACCTGCCGCAAAAACAGATTTTGTGCATTGTCCAGAATCAGCAAGGTGGGCCGGCGCTCTGCATCGGTACGTACCAGCGCCGACGGTCCGGCCGTCAGATCGGTCTGCAAGGCTTCGCCCACCAGGCTCAGCACCGTTTCTGCCGTACAGGTTTTACCCGGCACTTCAAGCAGATGCACTAAGACCTCTGCTTGTTCTTCGGCAACTTCCTGCTTCAGCCGATAAAGTACCGCTGATTTCCCGCCGCCGCGCGGCCCGGTCAACAGCAGCGCGTTCTCACTGGACTTATCACCCAACCAATGGTCCAGCCCCTTGCGCACGCTGGTATAGAGGCCGGAATCAATAAACGGAACCTGATCATGGCCGTGCTCCAGAAACCAGTGTTCGTAAGCATCCAATGCCGCCGCGTCCGAAATAGGCTCCGGCTGCCCAGCCTCAGCCGCAGCAGCGCGCAACTTGAAGCTGCGCGCGAACAACTTGCGATACCAATCGTAGTCAAACAGCGCCTTGTGCAGAAATCCGCCCAATAGCGCCAACAGCAGAGGCGGCGCCGCGATAGGCGCCACCAGCAGGAAGGTACGCTCGCTCAATAAGCGCTCAATCGTGTGGTCACAACGCGCGGGCAGCACGGATTTCAGCGAGTCAATAAAGTCCTGTCTGCGGCTACGCAGCAGTATGCCCAAGGCCAACAAGAACCCCAGCAAGCTCAGCAGGTGGCAGATGCCCAATAGCTTGGAAGGACCGACTCCCAGCTTGATAAAATCTTCAATCAGCAGCGGCACCACTGCCACCGCAGCGGCGACGCGGGCACGCCGTTTTACCTGAATTAATTGCTCCTGACTCAGGTAGCTCCCCGCCTGCAACGCAATGCGCTGCAACAGCCATTCCCCTGCAATGCAGATCAACCCATACAGGATAAACAAACGTGCCAGAGGGATCAGCGAGTTCAACAACGCCAGATGGTAATGCGTGAAAACCATCTGCAGCAGCTGCAGACCAAGCAGACCGACGACCCAGGGCAGTAGCAGTGGCAGGCTAGCTGTAATTCTGCTGATCTGGGAGGCCAAACGCCGTTTACGGCTCCAGCGTGCAAATCGGCTTTGCACGCGAGCTGCCGGCGCCTGTGTTTTACGCGCGAGAGCAGCCAGCAATGGGAAAGTCAGTAACCCCAGCAGGTACTCCAACCCTTTGGCCCAGGCTGAAATATGGCCCTGATCCGCACTGGTGTGTTGATAGCTCAAACCCGTGTCGCTGAATAGCCACTCCAGACGAGTGCCGAATGCGCGTCCCTCCTCAGCCAGCAGATGCTCGGTGTCCTCCGTATCTAACTGATTAAAAACCGCGGCGTGCTTTTTCCATAACCAACCACGCACATCATTGAGCGCATTGCGCTGCACCAGCACGTCGTGTTGCGCGAGTTCGTAATAGTCGCGACTGAGTTTTTGAAGCTCTCCCGGCAGGCCATCAATAACGGTATCTTCTGGGACTTCAGCCAAGGGTTCTATGTCATAGGCATTACGCCATAGCGCCAGTAACTCGGCGACACGTCCGGGGCTGACCTCCCGGTGCAACGCGGACAACTGTGCAAAAAAACCGCGGCGTAATTCACTAAGCTGCGCTTGTACTTTCTCCGCCGCAGCGAGGTTCGCCGAAGCAGCGGCCGTGTTGCCGTCTTGCGTCGCTGCGCGCAACGCCTCAATTTGTGCCATCAGTCGCTGGCGTGAACTCCATACGCGCGGCAACGCATCGCGAGTAGCAACGGGCTGATCCAGCCAAACCGCTTCCTGTCGATGCAAGCGTTGCAGCGCTCGGGTCAGATTTTGACGCGAAGCCTGATACTTTTCCTCGAGAGAGGGGCAGTCGATCTCATCAGGCCAATGCCATTGTTCATCCAAGCTGGTGCCTGAGAGCGTCACTTCGTCAAACTGCAGGTCGGCGGGAAATTGGTCGCTATAGATGGCATCAAAAGTGCTGCGTCGCGTGTTCACCACCGCCAGCTCACGCTCCAGAGAGCGCAGCAAGGTAGTCTCATCGCGACAATCGGTAAAGTCGGCAGCGGCGGCTTTGGCCTCTGCGAACAACGACGTAAAGCAGCATACTGTGAGAATGCAGAGGATTCGTGTAAACGCCATATCGCCCCTGATATGAGTTGGCCGCGCAGCTCCGATAGCTGATTATTCCGACCGTGATGATCCCTCTTCCTGATACAGCGCCGGCCGCATGACCAAGCGCTTCAGGTTATTCCTGACCCGAGCGAAATTATAGCTGCACCAGCAGCGAATGCGGATGTATTTACATCCGCTTAGTCGACGCGCGGCGGATCAATTAGAGATTAGCGGCCAGCCCCCTGTGAGAAAAGCTGTCTTTGCTCAGTAGCACATCCGCTCGGTGCACCTGCGCCGGATACGCCAGGATCGCATTCATCCGCTCCAGGTCCCGAAACATATCACCGCCACCACCCACAACATGTGCTTGGCGCCCCGCTAAATCGGGAAAGGCTTCAAAGATGGCAAAAGTTGAGAGTGCCAGACGCACGGCAAACCAAGGCCCGGTAGCGGGCTCAGATTCCACGCAGGCGCGAATATCACACAGCATTTGCAGCAGCAGCGCTTCAATATGAATATAAAAGGCCTTACGGCCCTCCTCGCCTTGCTCTCCCAATACCTGCGCTAACCAATCGCCTACAGCTTGACGTTGTTAAGCACTCCCAGAAAAACCACTACCCATAGAGCTGCTCGTGGAGACCGCCGAGCGTTTGAGTTCGAGGGTAAGATCCGGAATGTTCGGGTGGATTTAAAATAGGGCCACAAATCAATAAAAAACCCAGCAACTTCGCTGGGTTTTTTATTGGCTTTTAGTTATTGCAGGGCTAGCTGAAGATACCGCAGCTCAGGCCGATCATTATTGATGATCGCCCTGCTTACCAGCTATAGCTCAGTTTCGCCGTGAGCTCGCGGCCCGGATTATAGTAATCCGCAGTACCGCAGCCAACCACATGCTGCTCGTCAAACAGGTTGTTTACGTTAACGGCCAGGTCAGTGCCTTTGACGATTTGATAGTTGAAGGCCGCATCAAACAATGTGGTCGCATCACTCTTGGCACTGTTCACAGCGTCAAAGTAATAGGCGCCGATATAGCGAGCACCAAGACCAAAGCTCATACGCTCGCTTGGCAAGGTGTAGTAGCTCCACAGTGAAGCGGAATGCTTCGGAGCCGTATCAAACTCATTCCCGGTGATGACGGTTCCGTATACCTCACCGCGAACAACTTCCGACTCCATATAGGAATAGCCCCCAATTAAGCTGATATTGTCAGTCAATTCAGCTTTGGCTTCCATATCAAGCCCGCGTACTCGTGATTCACCAATGGTTTCCTGCGAGATGAACCCACTCGGCTGCACGACAGAGATAGAAACATCATCTTGGGTAAGATCATAAACCGCTACCGAGAACAGCGCATTCATACCGGCAGGCGCATATTTCGCACCCACTTCATACTGTTTGCCGCGCTCCGGTGTGACCCCGATCGACGGTGGCGCAACGGATTCCACCATGCTGACATAGGTGGAAATTTCGTCATTGACCATGTAGGTCAGCGCACCGCGGAAAGAGGTTTCCGAGAAATCATCAGCGGCTTTTACCCCAGTGATATCGGTACTGGAGAGATCCATTGCATCGTTTCGCACACCTGCGGTAACGATAAAACGGTTAAACGAGACGTTCTGCTGCAAGAACACCGATCTAGTGGTGTAATCCTGCTTGTTGCCACTGTAAACGTTCAGGCTGGTCGGAGCACCGCTATAGACCGGGTTAGCGAGATCAATGGGGTCGGCAGCGCCGTAAAATGAGCTGTCTTCGGTTGCAGCATCACGGTACTCGACACCCAATAGCGTACTACTGTCGACGTGCTCAAATCGGGCATCGTATTGCAGCATCAGGTTGCCGATAAGCTCCTCGGCTTCGCTATCGGTACCGAAATAGGCGCGATCTGTACCTAGCGTAGCAGCGTTATCTGCCAGATAGATGTAGCCAAAATTGTCGGTCAGCTCGCTGTAACGCAAGTTGCTGCGCAGAACCAAACCATTATCGAAATCGTGGGTGACGTTGCCGGTAATACTGGTGCGTTCGACGTCCTGATAGTTGAAGTCGGGCTCGCCAAAGAAGTCAGTGCGGTCATACTCTTCGCCGACCGGATAACCACCACTGTTGGGGGTGCTATCACGGTTCAAGTAATCAAGAATAACGGTAGCCGATGTATAGTTTGTTGGCTCCCAAGTCAGACCTGCCATCACGAACTCGTTGTCATCGCGGGAATAGTCGTATTCGCGATCACTGTCCTGGATCTTGCCGGTAAGGCGGTAGGCAACTGTCTCGTCCTCGTTCAGCGCATCACCCACATCAATGCCTGCTTCCTTATGGTCAAAGGAGCCGTAGGTTATATAGCCTTCACCAAACCGCTCGAACCTCGGCTGCTTGCTAACGAAGTTTACCGAGCCGCCAGGATCAGCTGGGCCAAATAGCGTGGAGTTAGCGCCGCGCAGTACTTCAATACGCTCATACGCGTAAGGCTCTTCGCGAACGCCGCGCATTGAGCCCAAGGTCAACCCATCACGGTAGGTAGTCGCCTGAAACCCACGAATTTTGAAATAATCGTTACGGTCATCGGTGCCGTAAAAGTCGGTAATGACGCCAGGGGTATATTGCAGCGCCTCTTCGGTTGTACTCACGCTCCGTTGCTCCATCTCCTTTTCAGTAATGACTGAAACCGAAGCAGGCGTGTCGAGAATGCTGGTCGCAACTTTGCCGCCTACCCAGAGCTCCTGAGCAACCACCGAGCTAGCATCATCATCCGCAGCAGCCTGAGCGTTGACGATCACGGGCGCTAGGCGGTACGCCTCTTGGTCATCTGTATTGCGTGCCTCTTGGGCGGTTGCGCTCAACGAAGCAGCAACCAAGGGTGCACAATACAAGAAAGCGGTCGTGGTGAGTTGCCAGGGTTTACGTGCCTTGAGAAGCCCGGATTTACTATCAGTCATACTCTTGCTCCTTAGTGGTTCAGCACCGTCAGCCCCCCTCGCCTTATAGTTTTTTTGACGAGGTTGGCGTGCCGCCTTGCGAAGCGAGACATATTAACAACAGAAAACAATAACGCTAATCATTTTTATTTACAAAATAAAGACATCCCATCCTAATCCAATCAAAAAATCAGTGCGGGTCACTAGCTTACGGGGTTTAACTCTGCTTCCACTCCCGGATTTAAGCGCTCGGGTGATGATACAAATCTGTCTCAGACCTAAAGCAAAGCGAGGGGCCGTAGACTGGCCGAGCTAGTTTTCGAGGTTGGCTATGCAAGCGCTAGCCAGCTCAATCGTGAGTAAGCGCGTTTTTTCGACTCAATAAAAAAGCCGCTATGGGTTACCCCGTAGCGGCTTTATCAGCGCAACTGCGCTCACTCCCACTCAATGGTCGCTGGCGGCTTGCTGGAGATATCGTAGGTTACCCGCGATACGCCGCTGATCTCATTGATGATGCGGTTGGAGACCAGTTCCAGGAAGTCGTAGGGCAGATGCGCCCAACGTGCCGTCATGAAGTCGATGGTTTCTACCGCACGCAGGGCAATCACCCACTCATAACGACGGCCATCACCGACCACGCCCACCGACTTGACCGGCAGGAAGACCGCAAAAGCCTGGCTGGTCTTCTGGTACAGATCGGCACGATGCAGCTCTTCGATGAAGATGTAGTCTGCGCGACGCAGAATCTCTGCGTACTCCTTGCGTACTTCCGCCAGAATCCGCACACCCAGCCCTGGGCCAGGGAAAGGGTGGCGGTAGACCATGTCGTAGGGCAGGCCGAGCGCCAGGCCGATCTTACGCACTTCATCCTTGAACAGCTCACGCAGCGGTTCAACCAATTCGAACTGCATATCGTCCGGCAATCCGCCGACGTTATGGTGCGACTTGATCACGTGCGCCTTACCGGTTTTAGCACCGGCCGATTCGATCACGTCTGGATAGATGGTGCCCTGCGCCAAGAACTTGATGCCCTGTAGCTTGGTAGCCTCTTCATCGAAAACTTCGATGAATGTCCGCCCGATGATCTTGCGCTTCTCTTCCGGGTCAGTGATGCCCAGCAGACGCGAGAGGAATTTGTCTTCGGCATCGGCGCGCACCACTTTAACGCCCATATTCTCGGCAAACATGGCCATAACCTGCTCACCTTCATGCAGACGCAGCAAACCATTATCGACAAACACACACGTCAGCTGATCGCCGATGGCTTCATGCAGCAACGCAGCAACCACGGATGAGTCCACACCGCCAGACAGGCCAAGCAGCACCTTGGCGTCGCCAACCTGCGCGCGCACGGTAGCAATAGCGTCGTCGACGATATTGGAAGGCGTCCACAGTGCTTCACAACCGCACAGCTCCAGAATGAAGCGCGACATAATACGCAAGCCCTGCTTGGTATGCGTCACTTCAGGATGGAACTGTACACCGTAGAAATGACGACTTTCGTCGCCCATGGCGGCAATCGGGCAACTTGGTGTGCTGGCCAGAATATGGAAACCTTCCGGCAGGCTAATCACCTTGTCGCCGTGGCTCATCCATACATCAAGAGCAAAGGTGCCGGCATCGCTGACAGCATCTTCGATGCCTTTGAGGAATTCGCCCTGGGAGACCAGATCAACGCGGGCATAACCGAACTCATGCTTGTCGGAACCCTGCACCTTGCCGCCCAGCTGCTCAGCCATGGTCTGCATGCCATAGCAAATGCCCAGTACCGGTACGCCCAGCTCGAACACCACCTGAGGTGCGCGCGGCGAGCCTGCTTGTGGCACAGACTCAGGGCCACCGGCCAGAATGATGCCCTTGGGCGCGAACTCGCGGATTTCAGCCTCGCTCATATCCCAGGCGCGAATCTCACAGTAAACGCCAATTTCACGCACGCGACGCGCGATCAATTGAGTGTACTGGGAGCCGAAATCAAGAATCAGAATGCGGTGAGCGTGAATATCGTGGGAAGCCATATCTGTCTCTAGCCTGAGCTGAAAGGGAAATCAAAACTACAGACCCTGCATGGTGCAGGGTCTGTAGCGTCGCATAAGTACGAATTAGCCAATCCGGTAATTCGGTGCTTCCTTGGTGATCTGCACATCATGCACGTGCGACTCACTCATGCCAGCGCCGGTAATACGAACAAACTCCGGCTTGGTGCGCATTTCTTCAATGTCGCTAGCACCGGTGTAGCCCATGGAAGCACGCAGGCCGCCCATCAACTGGTGGATGATCGCCGCCAGTGAGCCTTTGTAAGGCACCCGGCCTTCAATACCTTCAGGCACCAGCTTCTCGGCACCCGCGCTGGAGTCCTGGAAGTAACGATCAGAGGAACCTTGATTCTGCGCCATAGCGCCCATCGATCCCATGCCACGGTAGGCCTTATAGGAGCGACCCTGGAACAGCTCAACTTCACCTGGCGCTTCTTCGGTACCGGCAAACATAGAGCCCATCATCACCACCGATGCACCCGCCGCAATAGCCTTGGACAGGTCGCCCGAGAAGCGAATGCCACCGTCAGCAATCAGCGGTACGCCGGTGCCTTGCAGTGCAGCAGCGACGTCGGCGATCGCTGACATCTGTGGCACGCCCACACCGGCAACAATACGAGTGGTGCAGATAGAGCCAGGACCAATACCAACCTTGACCGCATCAGCGCCGGCTTCAACCAGCGCAGTAGCGGCCGCACCCGTGGCGATGTTGCCACCGACAACCTGAATATTCGGGAAAGTCTGCTTGACCCAAGTAACCCGGTCCAGCACGCCCTTGGAATGGCCATGGGCGGTATCAACGATGATCACATCAACGCCTGCAGCGGCCAGAGCTTCAACCCGTGCGGCTGTTTCCGGGCCAGTGCCGACGGCAGCACCAACCAGCAAGCGACCTTGGTCGTCTTTGGCGGCGTAGGGGTAGGCTTTGGCCTTCTCGATGTCTTTGACGGTCATCATGCCAGTGAGGTGGAACGCATCATCGACGATCAGCACTTTCTCGATGCGATGGCGGTGCAGCAGTTCGCGAACCTCAACGGCGCTGACGCCTTCCTTAACAGTGACCAATTTTTCTTTTGGCGTCATGACATCGCTGATCAGCGCATTCATGCGCGTTTCAAAGCGGATATCACGGGCGGTAACGATACCGACCAAATTGCCATTGGAGAGAACCGGCACACCGGAGATGTTGTTCTGATGGGTCAGCTCAACCAAGTCACCGACGGTGGCGCTGGCGTCGATGGTGATCGGATCCTTGACCACACCGGACTCAAACTTTTTGACCTTGCGCACTTCGAGAGCCTGCTGCTCGATGGTCATGTTTTTGTGAATAATGCCCATGCCACCTTCTTGCGCCATGGCAATCGCCAGACGGGCTTCGGTAACGGTGTCCATGGCAGCGGACAGCAGTGGGATATTCAACTCAATACGCCGGGTAAGCCGGGTTTTGAGGCTGACGTCTTTCGGCAATACCTCGGAATATCCGGGCACCAGTAGAACATCGTCAAAGGTAAGGGCTTCTTGGCTAATACGCAGCATAGCAGGGCTCCCGAGCGGGAAAATGGAAGCGCGCCATTATACCCATCCACTGCCCTACACTCAATTACAATGATGCTTCAATACGAATTTACTTTGCAGCCACCCCCCACTCGCAGCGAATGCACTAGAATGCCCGCATGAATGATGATGCCCTGTTTAAACAACTTGGCGCCGAGCGAGACGTGCTCAGCGTCAGCCAGCTCAACGCCCGCGCCCGCCAGCTGCTGGAGGACGTTTTTCCGCGCATCTGGGTAGAAGGCGAACTCTCGAATTTGGCCCGCCCCTCCTCTGGGCACTTGTACTTCACCCTGAAGGACGATCGCGCGCAGATTCGCTGCGCGCTATTTCGCCAGCATGCAGCACGTTTGAAGGTTGCCATGAAGGACGGCCTGCAAGTGCGCGCGCGTGGTCGTGTCAGCCTGTACGAAGGCCGTGGCGACTATCAACTGATTGTCGACAGCATCGAGCCTGCCGGTGATGGCGCTCTGCGTCAGGCCTTTGAGGCACTGAAAGCTAAACTGCAAGCGGAAGGCTTGTTCGAGCAGAGTTTGAAACGTCCTCTGCCTGCGCACCCGCAGCGCATCGGGATTATCACCTCGCCTAGTGGTGCCGCGGTACGCGATATCATCAGTGTGTTTCAACGTCGCGCACCCTTTATTGAACTGGTTATTGCGCCTTCAGCAGTGCAAGGGCGCGAAGCCGCACCGCAGTTGGTGCGCGCTTTGCAGCAGGCCGATCGGGCCGGCTTCGATGCATTGATCATCAGCCGGGGCGGCGGCTCGCTGGAAGACCTTTGGCCTTTTAATGAAGAAATGGTGGCGCGCGCCATTGCTGACTGCCAAACACCCATCATTAGCGCGGTCGGCCACGAAACTGATATTTCCATCAGCGACTTTGTTGCTGATGTTCGCGCCCCGACCCCTTCCGCCGCAGCGGAGTTGCTCAGCCCAGATACCCAGGCACTGCTACGCCAAGTAGAACAGCTTGAACGCCGCTTACTGCAACGCCTGCGCGAACGCCTTGGGCGCGCCAAGCTGCAATTGGATAACCTGCGCCAACGTCTGCGCCATCCGGGCGAGCGCCTGGCCCAGCAAGCACAGCGACTGGACGAGCTGGAAATGCGCCTGCGACGCGCCTTTAACCAGCAGCTTGCACAGCGGCAACAACATATGACGCACCTGCGCACCCGCCTGCAAACCCAACACCCCGGCCGCCGCCTAAGCCAGCTCCGCGAGCAACTGCAACAACTTGATGTGCGCTTACCCCGTGCGATGCAGGGCCAGCTTAAGCAGCAGCGTCAACAGCTGGAACAGTTTGCCCAGACCCTGCATCTGGTCAGTCCGCTGGCAACCCTGGGGCGTGGCTACAGCATTTTGCTGGACGACCAGGGCAAACCAGTACGCAGCGCCACCAATGCCAGCGCCGGGCAGCGTCTAAAAGCGCGTCTGCACGATGGCGAGCTGACCGTGCGCGTCGAGGCTGAAAAACCCTACACCCTCTCGTTATTGGACTGATCCACATGCTACGCAATCTGCTAATCGGTGCATTGCTCGGCTTATGCAGCCTCTCTCTGCACGCCGAAGGCTTTATCACTCGTCTGCTGAATCACCCTGTGCCGGGCGGTGTGGCGGTTGTAGGCTTGCCCGAACAGGCAACAGCGCCGCGCGCGGAGTATCAGGGCAAACCTGTACTGATCATTCGCGAAGAGCAGCAGCGCTGGATCGCCATTGTCGGCATTGACCTGAAAACTGCGCCCGGCCAGCAGCGCCTGCAAGTCGACGGCGGCCAGCAGGTCACATTCGACGTGCACGGCAAAAAGTACGAGGAGCAACACATCACCCTGCGCAATAAGAGCCAGGTGAACCCAGCACCCGCGCAGCTCCAACGCATTCAACGCGAGCTCGATGCGCAACTGGCGGCCTACGCACAATTCAGCAGTCGCCAGCCCAGCAACCTGCTGCTAGATCGCCCGGTACCCGGCTCCCTGTCGAGCGCCTTTGGCCTGCGTCGCTTTTTCAATGGCGAAGAGCGCAACGCGCATTCGGGGCTGGATTTTGCAGCCGCTACAGGCACGCCGATCAAGGCACCCGCGGCTGGTAAAGTGATTCTCACCGGCAACTACTTTTTCAACGGCAACACGGTATTTGTCGATCATGGGCAAGGGTTGATCAGCATGTTCTGTCACCTGTCACACATCGACGTCAGCGTGGGCGATGAGGTGGAGCGCGGTGGCCTACTGGGCAAGGTGGGCTCCACTGGTCGTGCCACCGGGCCGCACCTGCACTGGAATGTGAGCTTAAACGGCAATCGGGTTGACCCGGCGATCTTCATCGGCGCCTTCAAGCCTTAAAAGCGATACCCGTGTTTTGCGCAAAACCAACGCAGATAACGGTCCTAAAGCAATAATAAATGCGCAAACAACACAACGCGCGCACATTTCTGCCAAACTTTCATTGGCTGTTGAAATACCCATTCGCAGTGATTACCTTTACTGCAACAAACACCTAAATTAGCCACCCCCAGCCTTCACGAGAGGCTGGTGCAGCAGGGAAACCAAACCATGAGCATGCTCAGCGATCCATCCAGCAAATACCGCGCATTCAAGGCCATCGACATTCCGGACCGTCAGTGGCCGTCCAAAACCATCACAGAAGTACCCCTGTGGTGTAGCTCGGATCTGCGCGACGGTAACCAGTCGCTGATTGAACCCATGGATCCGGTACGCAAGCTGCGCTTTTTCAAAACGCTTGTCGCCATTGGCCTCAAGCAGATTGAGGTGGCTTTTCCTTCTGCGTCGCAAACCGATTTCGATTTTGTCCGCAGTCTGATTGAAGACGGCCATATCCCGGATGACGTAACTATTCAGGTACTCACCCAGGCGCGCGCTGACCTGATCGAGCGCACCTTTGAATCAGTGCGCGGCGCCAAAAAAGCAATCATCCACGTTTACAACGCCACGGCGCCAAGCTTCCGCCGTATTGTCTTCAAACAGGACAAGCAGGGCGTCACCGATATTGCCGTAAACGCTGCCAAACTGATCAAGCAGCTGGCCGCCAAACAGCCGGATACGCAGTGGACCTTTCAGTACTCACCGGAGATTTTCACCTCCACCGAGCTGGACTTTGCCATTGAGGTTTGTGATGCCGTGCTGGATGTATGGCAACCCACCCCCGATAACAAAGCCATTCTGAACCTGCCGGCCACCGTTGAGGTATCGACCCCCAACATTTACGCCGACCAGATCGAATGGTTCTGCCGCCATATCAGCCGTCGCGACAGCGTATTGATCAGCCTGCACACCCATAACGATCGGGGCACCGGCGTGGCCGCAACTGAATTGGGCCTGCTGGCGGGTGCTGACCGAGTAGAGGGCTGCTTGTTTGGCAATGGCGAGCGTACCGGCAATGTCGATCTGGTCAATCTGGCGCTGAATCTCTACACCCAAGGCATTCATCCCGGCTTGGACTTCTCCGATATCGATTCTGTGCGCAAGGTCGTTGAAGAGTGCAACCAGCTGCCGGTGCACCCGCGCCATCCTTATGTCGGCGATCTGGTTCACACCGCCTTCTCCGGCTCGCATCAGGACGCCATTCGCAAAGGTTTTGCCGTGCAACAGCAAACAGGCGTATGGGAAGTACCTTATCTGCCAATCGACCCAGCCGATATTGGCCGTAGCTACGAAGCAGTTATTCGCGTCAACAGCCAGTCGGGCAAGGGCGGCATCGCCTACCTGCTGGAGCAGGAGTACGGCATCAGCCTGCCACGCCGCATGCAAATCGAGTTCAGCCAGGTGGTACAAGGCGAGACAGACCGGCTTGGCCTTGAACTGAGCGCCGCACAGATTCATGGGTTACTGGAGCGCGAGTATGTGCAGGCGACTAGCCCTTATGCGCTGATCCGTCATCGCCTGCAGGAAGAAAATGGCACCAGCGCGGTCGATGTGGAAGTACTCAACAAAGGCGACACGCTGCATTGGCGCGGGCTGGGTAAAGGACCGCTGGAAGCGCTGGTAGCAGGCCTGCCGGTCAAGGTGGAAATCATGGATTACCATGAGCACGCGATTGGCTCAGGTAGCAATGCCAAGGCTGCCGCCTACATCGAGATTCGCCTCGACAATGGCCGGCCGCTGCACGGTATCGGCATTGACGAAAACCTGACCACAGCCAGTTTCCGCGCACTGTTCAGCGCATTAAACCGCGCGCTGCGCCAGGCAGATACCAAGGCGGCGTAATCGGCGCTTACCTGCTGTGCATTAAGCGGCGCGGTTAGCTTCTCAACGATGAGTTAGGGCTTGGCGGCTAACTGCTGCCAATGCCCCCTACCCCACAGACACATTGCCTCTAGTACCGGTTGCAAGCTCGCGCCGTGCTCGGTAATGCGGTATTCCACCCTCGGCGGCACTTCAGCAAACACCGTTCGGGTGATCACTTCGTTGCGCTCTAGCTCACGCAACTGCTGCGTTAACATCTTCTCATTTATATCCGGAATTAAGCGCTTCAGCTCGGAAAAACGCTGCGGTCCCTGGATGATGTGGTACGCGATCACCGACTTCCACTTACCGCCGATCACCTCCAAGGTGACCTCGATAGGCGTGCTATAGACCTTATCGCCCTGCACCAAGCGTTTACCCTCAGCCATCTTGGCCTGCTGTTCACTGATTGCCATTTAAGCTCCAAAAAACAAACCATACTTACATAAAAGTAAGTGACTTCCGAAATCGTACGTACTTGTTAAAAGGAATGCTACCCCCATAATAGCTGTATTGCGGGATCGGACCGATACCACGACTAGGAGCATCAACCACCATGAGTACACCACTATTACTACAGCCTGCCAAAATTGGCAGCTTAGACGTTCCAAACCGTATCGTGATGGCGCCGCTGACCCGTCAGCGCAGCAAGCAACCCGGCAACGTGCCCTATGCATTGAATGCTGAGTATTACCGCCAACGCGCGGGTGCGGGACTCATCATCAGCGAAGGCACCCAGATCACTCCAGAAGGTCAGGGTTACGCCTGGACTCCAGGCATTCACAGCGAGCAACAGATTGAGGGCTGGCAGCAGGCTACCCAAGCCGTTCACGATGCTGGCGGACGCATTTTCGCCCAGCTGTGGCATGTAGGCCGAATCTCTCACACCTTGGTTCAGCCAAATGGAAAAGCACCCCTGGCCCCGTCCGCGATTCAAGCCAAGGCCGAAGTTTATGTGCAAGAGCCAGACGGCAGTCACCACAAAGCTGCAGTCTCAATGCCCCGCGCATTGGAAACCGCCGAGCTTGCCACAGTGGTCAAAGACTATGCACAGGCAACGTCCAACGCCATCAAAGCCGGTTTTGATGGCGTTGAAGTCCACTCTGCTAACGGTTACCTGCTTGATCAGTTCCTTTGCTCCGACAGCAACCAGCGAACAGATGCCTACGGTGGCAGTATTGAGAACCGCGCGCGATTGGTACTCGAAGTGGTGGATGCGACTATCAAGGCGATGGGGGATGCTGGCAGGGTCGGCGTGCGCTTCTCTCCGCTAGGCACCTTCAACGGTGTAGATGACGCCAATCCATTGGAAACCTTCAGCTACCTGCTAGGTGAGTTGAACAGCCGCAAACTGGCCTACGTGCATATCAACAAGCCGGATTGGGCTGGTGGCAGCTATGAGGGCTTTGAGGAGCTACTGCAGGCGCTGCGCGAGGTCTATCAGGGCGATATCATTCTTGCCGGCGGCTTGAATGCAGAAAGTGCTGAAGAGACTATCCAGTCTGGCTTGGCACAGTTCACTGCCTTCGGTCGCCCTTTTATCGCCAACCCCGACCTTGTCGAGCGTATTCGACAGAGCGCCGAGTGGAACAAGCTGAATCCGAACACGATCTACGGCGGCGCTGAGGAAGGCTATACCGACTACCCAACCTTGGCCGGCTGAGGCTATAGAGCCCCCGTAAGCAGCTAAAAAAAAGCCAGCAGAGATGCTGGCTTTTTTGCGGAAAAAGCAGAATCAGCGACGATCCTTGCTCTTCTTCTTGGCTTTCTTATTGTGGCTCATCAAGCGGCGCTTCTTGTTGACCTGACGGTCGGTCAACTTATTCTTAAGATCCGCGTAGGGGTTTTCACCGCTCTTATACTCTACTCGAATAGGCGTACCTGCCAGCTTAAGCACCTTGCGATAGGTATTTTCCAGGTAGCGCGTATAAGAGCGCGGTACGGCATCTACCTGGTTGCCATGCACGATGATGATCGGCGGATTCGAGCCACCCAAGTGGGCATAACGCAACTTTATGCGGCGACCTCTGGACATGGGCGGCTGATGCTCGGTGACCGCATCTTCCAAAATCTCGGTCATACGACGCGTAGGGACCTTGGTCATGGCGCTTTCAAAGGCTTTATCTACAGACTTGTAGAGCAGACCCACGCCGCTACCGTGCAAGGCAGAGATGAAGTGCAGATCAGCAAATTGAGCAAAAATGAGGCGACGTTGCAGTTCGGTTTTCACGAACTCCTTCTCCTCATTCTCCATGCCGTCCCACTTGTTCACCGCGATCACCAGCGCACGGCCCGCCTCAAGTACAAAGCCAAGCAGATGCAAATCCTGCTCAACAATCCCATCTCGCGCATCGACTACGAAGATCACTACGTTGGCATCTTGAATCGCCTGCAGAGTCTTGATAACCGAGAATTTTTCGATCGCCTCATACACCTTACCGCGGCGGCGCACACCTGCAGTATCAATCAACGTATAAGGTTTTTCGTAGCGTTCATAAGGGATATAGATACTGTCCCTAGTCGTGCCAGCCTGATCGAATACCACAACCCGGTCTTCGCCCAGCATGCGATTGACCAGAGTTGACTTGCCCACATTAGGACGACCGATCACAGCGATTTTTGTACCAATAGCTTCAACGATCAACGGTACGCCGTTCTCATCGGTCGCTACCTTGTCCCAGTTCTCGTCGTTGAGTACGGCGTCCAGCATCGGATTAATGTTGCGTCCGTGCGAAGCGGCGATACCGATCGGCGCTCCCAAACCCAGCTTGGAGAACTCACCTAGAATCGAATCCGGGTCGGCACCATCAATTTTATTGGCAATCAGATAGGTGTGCTTATTACGCTTGCGCAAATGCGCTGCAATCAGCTCATCACCTGCAGTACGACCCGCACGCGAATCCACCAGGAAGAGTACCGCATCGGCCTCTTCGATGGCCTGCAGCGACTGACCGGCCATGATCATATCAAGGCCTTCTTCTTCACCGGTGATACCACCGGTGTCTACCACAATGTAGGGTTTTCCCTGCCACACGGCTTCGCCGTACTGGCGGTCGCGGGTCAGGCCCGATACGTCGGCAACAATGGCGTCACGACTTTTGGTCAGACGATTGAACAACGTGGATTTGCCGACATTCGGCCGCCCCACGAGGGCGATAACAGGAACCATGATCACTCCGCGCACGCCTGGCGTGCCAAAAAAAAAAACGGCCGCTGCGCAATCGAGCGCAGCGGCCGAAGAAGTATAACTTGTTTCGGTTTACTGCAGCTTATAAGCCGCCAGATCACCGCTGTTGCCGAAAACATACAAGGTGTCACCGAGGGCAATCGGCTGCGCACGCAGCCCATCGCCATCAACCTTAATGCGTCCAACCATGCGCCCATCGGTTTGCGCCAACAGGTGCAGATAACCTTCAAAATCGCCCACCGCAACGTAGCTACTGATAGTCACCGGCGCTGTCAGCTGGCGACGTGCCAGACTGTCGTTGCTCCACAACTCAGTAGCGCTGCCGTCATCAAAAGCATCGACGGTACCGTTGGCCTCACTAACGTAAACACTGCCAAAACCAACGCCAGGGGCTACATAGGTAGAAGCAGGGTGTTGCCACAATGGGCGCCCGGACTGTGTATCCAGCACCGCCAGATTGCCCTGAAAAGAGCCCACATACAGCTTATCGTCTGCCAGCACCAGCTGGCCGTCGATATCGACCATACGCTCCAGCTCAGAACGACCTTGCGGCTGAGCGATGCGCTGCTCCCACATAGGCACGCCGCTGTCCGCCGCTAGCGCAACCACTTTGCCACTCGCCAGGCCAGCAAATACCTGGCGCAAATTAACTATTGGTGTGCTGTGACCGCGCACTGTCAGCACCGGCAGGCTGGCTTCGTAAATCCAGCGCTGCTCGCCGCTGCTGATATCCAGCGCGACCAGTTTGTCGTCCTGGGTCTGCACCACAACCACATCACCGTTGGTTTGCGGCGGAGCCAGCACTTCACTGGTGACCGTCTTGCGCCACTCTTCAGTGCCGTCTGCGTCCGACAAGACGATAACTTGACCGTCAAGCGTACCGACTATCACACGACCGCCACCAGCGCCTACGGCACCGGAAAGGGGCTCATCTAACTTGACCTGCCATTTGACTGAACCGTCTTCACGGTCCAACGCGACAACGCGACCTTTGGAATCAGCTGCGTAGAGAGTCAGGCCATCCATCGCCGGCGTCAGGTTATTGAACAAACTGCCCTGGCCGTTGCCGATGTTGCGCTTCCAAACCCGATCAAGCTTCACTTCAGCATCAAACTTTTGCAGCTCTGCCGGCGGCAACTCTTTCTTGCTATTGCTGCCACAGCCAGCAACCACCAACGCGGCCAGAGCAACGGCAAGATAACGAGACGTACGCTTCACTAGACTTCCTCCGCCAGATCATCAAGCTTCAATTGCAACTGCGGCCGCGCCGAGGCGTCCTCCAGTGCTTCTTGCGCAGCCTTGTAGGCTTCATGCGCTTCGTTGCCACGATCCAGACTCAACAGCAGGTCACCGCGAATCTCTTCACGGCTTGCACGCAATTCAGCACCTTCAATGGGCGCAGAAAACAGCTCGAGCGCTTCTTCCGCGCGCTGTTCTTGTGCCAGCACTCGGGCTAAACGTTGGCGGGCGACTTCCTGCAAAGTCGTGTTCTTGCTGCCATCGATGACTTCACGCAGGCTCTGCTCAGCCACTGGGAAATCCTTAGCCTCAACCGCCAGACGAGCTTGCATCAGAGCAGCGAAATCGGCGTAGCGAGTATTCGCATATTCATCACGCAATTGCGCCGCCAATTCGGCCGCGCGAGCGCGGGAGGCCTCAGAATCACTCGCCAGTACCGATTCCAGCATCGATTGATACAGGGTGGAGGCGTTGCGCGCCTGAGTGTCCTGATAGTTGTTCCAGGCGTGCCAGCCGAACACACCGGCCAGAGCGATGGCGACACCGGTCAGCAAGGGGACGCCATGCTGGCGCCACATTTCCTTGATCTTCTCTACCTGTTCATCTTCTGTCTCGTAAGCCACCCTTCACTCCTTAGCCTTCAACAAGCGATACGATTGTCGCTCAAATAATCTGTGCAAGCCGAGCTGGCAAGTCCTGCCAGCTCAGATTTTCCTGTTCTTCTTCCGTGCGCAGTGGCTTAAGGCCGATCTGCTGTTGCGCCACTTCATTTTCACCCAACACCAATGCATAAAGCGCGGTCGATTTATCCGCCTTCTTGAATTGGCTCTTGAAGCTGCCACCACCGGCGTGTACTACCAAACGCAGCCCTGGCAAAGCATCACGTACTTGCTCCGCCAACTGCAGTCCGGCGATCACCGCAGCGTCGCCTAGAGTGACGAGATAGACATCAACCTGACGGGCCAGTTCAGCCGGCACTTTGCCTAGCGTTTCAATCAATAACAGCAGTCGTTCCAGACCCATGGCAAAGCCAACTGCGGGCGCAGGCTTGCCACCCAACTGCTCAACCAAACCATCGTAACGACCACCAGCGCAAACCGTGCCCTGCGAACCGAGTTTGTCGGTTACCCATTCGAACACCGTCAGCCCGTAGTAGTCCAGCCCACGCACTAATCGAGGGTTGATCTCATAGGGAATGCCAACCGCATCCAACAAGCTACGCAATTCGGCAAAGTGCGCTTTAGCATCTTCGTTCAGGTAGTCCGCTAGCTTGGGTGCATCAACCAGCAGCGCTTGAGTCTCCAAATTCTTACTATCGAGGATGCGCAGCGGGTTGCTACCGAGACGGCGCTGGCTGTCTTCATCAAGTTGATCAAAACGGGCATTCAGATACGTCACCAGATCATCTCGATAGCGCGCGCGATCAGCTGACGTCCCCAAGCTATTCAATTCTAATTTGACAGCATCACTGATACCCAAGCGCTGCCAAAGGCGCCATGACAGTGCAATCAGTTCGGCATCAATATCTGGACCTGTCAGGTTAAACGTTTCCACACCGACCTGCTGGAACTGACGATAACGACCTTTCTGGGGCCGTTCATGCCGGAACATTGGGCCGGTATACCACACCTTTTGCCCAACACCACTGCCGAGTAAACCGTGCTGCAACATGGCGCGCACGCAGCCAGCTGTACCTTCAGGGCGCAAAGTGAGCGAATCACCATTGCGGTCGTCAAAGGTGTACATTTCCTTCTCGACGATATCAGTCACTTCGCCTATCGAGCGTTTAAACAGCTCGGTTGGCTCTACAATCGGTAGCCGAATTTGCTGATAGCCATAGCTGGCGAGCAGCTCCGCCGTCGTACGTTCCAGATACTGCCAGAGTGCGCTGTCGGCCGGCAGAACATCGTTCATGCCGCGCACGGCTTGCAGGGTTTTCAAAGCGTATTTCCTTTCATTGCCGCATCAGCCGCGGACGATAGTATTGGCGTCCAGCGCTTGCTTTGCAGCAATCTTGTCGCGAATCATTTTTTCCAAGCGATCGACCAATTCAAGGTTATCGACCTTTTGGTCTGGCTTACCATCCTGATAAATCAAGTTGTTCGGCGATCCGCCGGTCAGACCTATATCTGCCTCTTTGGCTTCGCCCGGTCCATTGACCACACAACCGATCACCGCCACATCGAGCGGAGTCACGACATCTTCCAGCCGGCTTTCCAGCTCGTTCATGGTTTTGATTACATCAAAGTTCTGGCGCGAGCAGCTGGGGCAGGCAATAAAGTTGATACCGCGCGAGCGCAGGTGCAGAGACTTGAGGATATCGAAGCCAACTTTAATCTCTTCGACTGGATCAGCCGCCAACGAGATGCGGATGGTATCACCAATCCCTTCGGCCAAGAGCATGCCCAAACCAACCGCAGATTTAACCGTACCCGAGCGCAAGCCACCGGCCTCGGTGATGCCAAGGTGAAGCGGTTGTTCGATCTGCTGTGCCAGTAGACGGTAAGCACCCACAGCCATAAATACGTCTGACGCCTTGACGCTGACTTTAAAGTCTTGAAAGCCCAGGTGATCCAGATGCTCAACGTGGCGCAGGGCCGATTCCACCAGAGCTGCGGGGGTGGGCTCGCCATACTTTTTCTGCAGGTCTTTTTCGAGCGAACCTGCGTTTACTCCGATGCGAATCGGAATACCGTTGTGCCGCGCCGCGTCAACTACCGCTCGGACGCGATCTTCACGGCCAATATTGCCGGGGTTGATGCGCAGGCAATCCACACCCAAATCAGCGACCCGCAATGCAATCTTGTAATCAAAGTGAATATCAGCCACCAGCGCCATACTGGTTAGCTTGCGAATCTCACCAAAGGCTTCGGCCGCTTCCATGCTGGGGATCGACACTCGCACGATATCGGCGCCAGCTGCCTCCAGGCGCTGAATCTGCCCAACGGTAGCAGCGACATCACAGGTTTCAGTGTTGGTCATGCTTTGCACGGAAATCGGTGCATCGCCGCCTACCAGAATCGAACCTACCTTGATCTGACGGGAGATACGGCGCTTAACCGGCGAATGATGTTGCATAGCGGAATAACCTCTTACTGACCCAGGCGCAGGCGTGCGACGCCGGACTGGCTCTGTTGCGGCAAATTTATCTGCTCACCGCGGTAGCTGATGGTCTGCACGGCACTGCGATCACCAATCACCAGGTCGATAGCACCTTCGTGACTGAGATTAATCGACTGGCCTGCTTGCATTAGGCCGCTGTGCAACAACGTGCCGTTGAGCGCTTTCACCTGTACCCAGCAATTGGCGGTAAAGCTCATATTCAAAGTGGCTCCGGCAACCGATTGCTCAGCAGGCGGGGCTGTTTCAGCGCCTGCTGTGTTAGTAACCGCCGGAGAAGGAGCAACTGCTGGCGACGTTGATACCGCGGGCGCTGCAGTTTCAGCTGCAGATACAGATTCATCGATCTGCGTTTGAGCATCGGCCGTACCCTCGACGCCATCGCTCAAACCCAGCTCTTCATCCGACAGTGTCTCGGCTTGCTCGGCAATGGCAGCAGGCAACGTCAGAGCGTCTACTTCGACCTCATCCAGCAGGCCATCATCAGCACCGGCCTCGTCGGTCGGCGCATTCACAGACTCTCGATTGCTACTGTCATACCACCACACCACTGAAGCAATAACAGCAAGCAGTACCAGCAGGCTCGCCCAGCGCATCAAACCATTGCCAGTGCGACGTGGTTGAGCAACGCGACTGATGCCGCTGACCGAACGCTCGCGCACCTCAATACCACGAAAACGATCAAACTCTAATGCCAACCGGTTGGGGTCGAGCCCGACCAAACGGGCATAGCTGCGAATATACCCACGCGCAAAGGTATCACCCGGCAAACGCTCGTAGAGGCCGTTCTCGATTCCCTCAACGGCGGCAACCGATATCTTCAGATTCTGAGCAATTTCAAGCTGGGACATCTTGCGCTCAACGCGCGCGGCCCGCAGCGTTTCGCCTGGATTACTCGTGCGCTGCTGTTCGGCCATGGTTGCCGTTGCATCATGACGTTCGGAACTCATAATTATTCAGACTCCATAAGCGCTTTCGCTTCAGGACTTGCAGGGTAGAGTCGCTTGAGCTGCAGGGCATAACTGGCCGCGCGGCTGTGATCGTCAAAACGTTTGGCTAGCTGGATGCCCAGCCCTAAGCTGGCGGCATTCTGGCCAGACATCTCAGCAAAGGCGCGGTAATGCTTCCACGCCGGAACATAATCCTGTGCATCGAATTCCAGCTGCGACAACTCAAACAAAGCTCGTGGCTGGCGGCTGTTCAAGCGGAGCGAGCGCTCAAAGCTTTCACGCGCTTCGGTAATAGCACCCATACGCTGGTGGGTAATACCCAAATTCTCAAAAACCCGAGATCGCTCACTATAAAGCGTGTCTTCGGAAGCTTTTTGGAAGTAACCAAGCGCTTCCGGATAACGTTCCCGATCTAGCAGGAAAGCGCCATAGTTGTTCAGAATTCGCGCATCATTTGGCTCAGCGCTAAGCGCAGCGCGGAAATGCTCTTCCGCCGTTTCGTACTCGCCCTCGTACTGAAACACCAGTGCCAATGCGATATTCGCCGACGCTGACTTGGGGTCAATTGCCAAGGCTTCACTGAGTGGCTTCTTCGCGCGCTCGGTCTCGCCCTTCTGCAAATAGCCCAGCCCAAGCTGAATATAGGAATCACGCGCCTGGATCGGGTCAACCTTACGGGCAGTGTCTCCGGTGGTAACGCAGCCGCTCAACAACAGGCTAAGCGTTAACATCAGAGCTGCAGACTTACTCATGCGGTCATCCTTCCTGGCTGGAACTATTAGGGATTGCTGTCGCGCAGCGGCAGAACGACTTCGGCCTCCACGGCCAGCTGACGTACTGCTATGTAACGCTCACTGCGGCGAGTACGATCCATCACCTGCCCGACTAGCTGGCCGCAAGCGGCGTCGATATCCTCGCCCCGCGGAGTCCGTACGGTGACGTTATAACCAGCCTGATGCAACATATCCTGAAAACGGCGAATGGCATTATTACTAGGCCGTTCGTAACCAGAGTGTGGGAAGGGATTGAAAGGAATCAAGTTGATCTTGCAGGGAATATCGCGCAACAACTCAATCATTTCAGCCGCGTGCTCCGGCAGATCGTTAACGTCCTTGAGCATCGTGTACTCAATCGTTAGCGAACGCTTCTCGCCCAGCCCTGAGATGTATTTTTTGCAGGCGGGCAACAACACTTCCAGCGGGTACTTCTTGTTCAATGGCACCAACTGGCTACGCAGCGCGTTGTTCGGCGCGTGTAAAGAGAGCGCCAGTGCGACATCGGTAACTTCACCCAGCTTTTCAATCATTGGCACTACGCCCGAGGTAGACAACGTCACCTTGCGCTTGGATATGCCATACCCCAGGTCATCCATCATCAACAGCATTGAGTCGACGACGTTATCAAAATTCAGTAACGGCTCACCCATGCCCATCATCACCACGTTGGTCACCGCGCGATCCATCGTGCCGGGCACTGAGCCGAACGACTTGTTGGCGATCCAGACCTGACCGATGATTTCGGCCACGCTCAGATCACTGTTGAAGCCTTGTTTGCCGGTCGAGCAGAAGCTGCAATCCAGCGCACAGCCCGCTTGGGAAGACACACACAGAGTGCCCCGCCCGTTCTGCGGAATGTACACAGTCTCTACGCAACTGCCCGAGGCAACCCGCACCACCCACTTGCGTGTGCCGTCGCGGGATATATCTTCACTGACCACTTCAGGACCACGAATCTCAGCGCAGACCTTGAGCTTTTCGCGCAGGACCTTACTGACATTGGTCATCTCATCGAAGTTGTCGACACCATAGTGATGAATCCACTTCATGATCTGGCCGGCGCGAAAACGCTTCTCTCCCAATTGCTCGAAGAAAGCTTCCAGTTTCTGCTGTGTCAAACCCAGCAGATTGGTCTTGCTGGTTGCATTGGTCATGGCGATCACATCACTTGGTTAAACAGGTGAGAATAAGCTTAGCGGGTACGCGCGCACAGCTCGGTTTCAGCGAAGAAATAGCCGATTTCGCGAGCAGCAGAATCAGCAGAGTCAGAGCCGTGTACTGCGTTGGCATCGATAGACTCGGCGAAGTCAGCGCGGATAGTACCGGCAGCAGCTTCCTTAGGGTTAGTGGCGCCCATCAGGTCACGATTCTTCAGTATCGCGCCTTCACCTTCAAGCACCTGAACAACAACTGGGCCAGAGATCATGAAGCCGACCAGATCCTTGAAGAAAGGACGCGCTTTATGCTCAGCGTAAAAGCCTTCAGCATCGGACTGAGACAGCTGAACCATCTTGGCTGCAACGACGCTCAGATTAGCCTGCTCGAAGCGGCTGATGATCTGACCAACAACGTTCTTGGCGACGGCATCGGGCTTGATGATAGACAGGGTGCGTTCAACGGCCATGTAACTCTCCAGACAGTGTTTTTGAATTGAAATGATAAAAGATGGTTAACCTGCGGATTATACGCAGGTTAAAGACAAATAGATAACCACGGAACAGATCCCGACTGGCGGCGAACTCAGCCCGCGGAACGCAGCCGATTTACTACTTGGCAGATGACCTCAGCAGCGCGCACTACATCCTCCTCGGAGGTGAAACGGCCAAGCGACAGGCGTATGGAGCCGTGTGCCAGCTCATCGCTTAGTCCTATGGCACGTAGCACGTAAGATGGCTCAACTGCGGCAGAGGTACAGGCAGAACCACTGGAGAGCGCAAGATCCTTGAGCGCGAGCAACAGCAATTCGCCGTCCACTCCCGAAAACGCCAAATTCAGGTTGTGCGGCACCCGCGCCTTAGCAGAACCATTAAGCAGCACACCGTCCAGCCCACCCAGCCCGGCCATCAAAGTATCGCGTAAAGCCTTGATACTTGCCGTCTCAGACTTGATCAACTCACCAGCCAGTTCGAACGCCTCACCCATACCGACAATTTGATGGGTCGGCAAGGTGCCGGAGCGCATGCCGCGCTCATGACCACCGCCGTGGATCTGCGCATCCAACCGTAGCGGCAATCCGCGCCTTACAAAAAGCGCGCCCACGCCTTTGGGGCCATAGGTTTTGTGTGCGCTGAACGACATCAAATCGACGGGCAACGCCTTCAAGTCAATCTTCAGCTTACCGGTCGACTGCGCAGCATCTACGTGAAACAGAATATTGCGCGCATGCGCTACATCGCCAAGCGCGGCAATATCGTTAACTGTGCCAATCTCATTGTTAACGTGCATCAGCGATACCAGAACCGTATCGTCACGCAATGCTGCCTGCAGCTGATCTGGCGTGATTACGCCTTCCGCGCCTGGCTGCAGGTAAGTTACCTCGAAGCCTTCGCGCTCTAGTTGCTGGCAGCTGTCGAGCACTGCCTTGTGTTCAATTTTTGAGGTAATGATGTGCCGCCCGCGTCCGGCAAGGGCATGAGCAACGCCCTTGATGGCCAGGTTATCGGACTCGGTGGCGCCTGAAGTCCAGACAATTTCCCGAGGATCGGCACCCACAAGGTCAGATACCTGCCGGCGCGCCAACTCTACCGCCTCCTCGGCCTTCCAACCGTACACGTGCGAGCGCGACGCAGGATTGGCAAAGTTGCCGTCCAGCGTCAGGCAAGCCATCATTTTCTCTGCCACTTTGGGATCGACGGGCGTGGTGGCCGCGTAATCGAGATAGATAGGTTGCCTCATGTGATCACCTCAGCGTGCAGTGGAGTCGTTATTGCTGGCACTGGCAGCCAGCTCAGATTCATCCTTCAACAGGTCGAAACCCTCGCCACCGATGGCCGGCAAGTCTTTAGCGCAATAATCGCTCCCCAACTCACTCAACGCAGCGCATATACCCTGCAGCCGACTGTCCACTGCCTGCATATGATCGAGCATTTGACCAATCGCACGCGCCACTGGATCTGGCATGTCACGGCTAACGCCATACGCATCAAAACCCAGTTTTTCGGCCATGGCTTGACGCTTGGCCTCCTGCTGTTGATCCGCAGACTGCTCTGTATCCTTAAGAATGATTCGACCGGGGATCCCGACCGCCGTCGCACCCGCGGGCACAGCCTTGGTAACCACAGCATTGGAACCGATTTTGGCACCAGCACCGACCGTAAACGGACCAAGGACTTTGGCTCCGGCACCGACCACCACACCGTCTTCCAGCGTGGGATGGCGTTTACCATGATCCCAGCTAGTGCCGCCGAGCGTGACACCCTGATACAGGGTAACGTCATCGCCAATTTCTGCGGTTTCCCCGATCACCACACCAAAACCGTGGTCGATAAAAAAGCGTCGCCCCAGTTTAGCGCCTGGGTGAATCTCGATACCGGTCAGCCAACGCGCCAGGTGCGACACGATACGCGCCAGCAGAAATGCATTACGCACCCACAAACCGTGCGACAAACGATGCATCCAGACCGCATGCAAGCCTGGATAGCAGGTCAGTACTTCCAGCGTGTTGCGCGCAGCAGGGTCACGATGGAAAACACTGGCTACATCTTCTTTCATGCGTTCAAACATGCTTAACGTCTCCGCGCACCGGAGCCTATAGCTCCGATGGCCTTCTGGGTTTCGGTCAGGATACCGCGCAGGATGTTCACTTCCATCCGATTAACCTGAATGCGTCCGTACAAACGGCGCAAGCGCGGCATCAACTGTCTTGGTTTTTGAGGGTCAAGGAAGCCGATTTCAACCAGCACCCGCTCAAGATGCTGAAAATATTGTTCAAGCTCACCCGCCGTTGCCGGCGTTTCGTTGGGCAGTGCGGTGGTTTCAACCTTGCGCATCTTGGTCGGTGCGCCCGCGCGCTGCAGTGACTGCATACGTAACTCGTATGCCAACACTTGCACTGCGGCACCCAAATTGAGTGAGCTAAAGTCTGGCATCGAGGGAATATGCACATGATATTGGCAGCGCTGCAGCTCTTCACTGGTTAGCCCTGCATCCTCGCGACCAAACACTATCGCAACTTGCCCGCCTTCCACTGTGTCCAAGCAATTCAGCACCTCGTCCGCTGCTTCGCGCGGATCTAGCACCGGCCAAGGAATGCGACGATCACGCGCACTGGTGCCCAGCACCAATACACAGTCCGCAATAGCCTCTTCCAGCGTTTCGACGATACGCGCGCCTTGCAACACGTCTTCAGCACCGGCAGCGCGAGCGTTGGCTTGCTGATCAGGGAAGCGCACTGGATCGACCAGCACCAACTCATGCAAACCCATATTTTTCATCGCGCGCGCTGCGCCGCCGATGTTTCCAGGATGACTGGTGTTGACCAACACCACACGCACATTATTCAACACTGCAGCACCTTTCCGAGCCTGAATGAACCCTGCATATTACAAAAGCTATAAGGCGATAGCCACGATGCATTCATGTTCCACGGGTTATCTGCTACAATTTCCGGCTTTTCATCTTCCCGACAGAGATACATCCTTATGCAGCCCATGCTGAACATCGCCCTCCGCGCCGCACGCAGCGCCGGAGAAATGATTTACCGTTCCATGGAACGTATCGATGTGCTCACCGTCGACGAGAAGGATGCTCGCGATTACGTCACCGAAATTGACCGCACTGCGGAGCAAACCATCATTGCTCAGCTGCGCAAGGCGTATCCGGATCACAGCATCCAAGCCGAAGAATCTGGCTTCCAGCCGGGGCAAGGCGATGGCGCCGACACGGTGTGGATCATCGATCCGTTGGACGGCACCACTAACTTCATCCACGGCATACCGCATTTTGCGATCAGCATCGCCTGCCGCGTAAAGGGCCGGACTGAGCACGCAGTGGTATTTGACCCCATCCGTCAGGAAGAATTTACCGCTAGCCGTGGCCGTGGCGCCGCGTTGAATGGTCGTCGCTTGCGCGTCAGCAATCGCAAGTCATTGGACGGCGCTCTACTCGGTACCGGTTTCCCATTCCGCGATAACCAAATCGACTCACTGGACAACTACCTCGGCATGTTCCGCAGCCTGGTTGGCCAGACAGCAGGTATCCGCCGTGCAGGCGCTGCCAGCTTAGATTTGGCCTACGTCGCCGCTGGCCGTTTTGACGCCTTCTGGGAGTTCGGCCTGGCTGAGTGGGATATGGCTGCAGGCGCACTACTGATTCAGGAAGCTGGCGGTCTGGTGAGCGATTTCACTGGCGGACACCAGTTCCTCGACAAGGGCCACATAGTCGCGGGCAACCCCAAGTGCTTCAAAGCCGTACTGACCGCCATTCAGCCGCACCTGACTCCAGGCATGAAACTCTAAGGGGTTCATGCCGAGCCTTAAGCTGCAAACGGCAAGCTGGTCCTGCAGGACTTGAATATTAAGGCCCCTACCAGAATTGGTATGGGCCTTTTTTGTGGATGGGATTTAGCGCTGGCGTAGAAAGGTCCGAATCGCTGTGCTGCGGACTATAAAAAACCCCATGCCGAGGCCCGGCATGGGGTTTTACTTATAGCTTGAGGCTTGGCGCTCGAAGCAGCACCAGGAAGCTAGCGCTATGGCCTATCGTCTACCGCTTCTTCAATTTGCGGTGGAATCAGGTCATCACGAGTGAGCCTCATGGTCACCAACAGGCCGCTAGCGATGTAGATGGAGGAGTAGGTACCCACTCCCACACCAATCAGCAGCGCAGTAGCAAAGCCGTGGATATTCTCACCACCGAACCAGAACAGCGCCAACAGTACTAAAACAGTTGAGAAAGACGTAGCCAAGGTACGACCCAACGTCTGCGTCGTAGACAGGTTAATGATGTCAGTCAGCTCCGTCTGACGCATCAAGCGCATATTTTCTCGCACCCGGTCAAACACCACGATGGTGTCGTTTAGCGAGTAGCCGATCACCGCGAGTAGCGCCGCCAACACCGTCAGATCAAATGACAGCCCGAACAGTGAGAATATGCCAAGCGTGAAGATGACGTCGTGAAACAGCGCAGCGATAGCCGACACGGCGAACTTCATCTGGAAGCGCAGCGATACATAAAGAAGAATGCCGCCTAACGCCAACAGCATGCCCAAGCCGCCCTTGTCACGTAACTCTTCACCTACTTGTGGGCCGATAAACTCGACGCGCTTGACCAGCACTTCGTTGCCGTCCTGGCGCTTGACCAGTTCAGCGATTTCGCTACCCAGATCAGGGTTGTCGCTTGGCAGACGGATCAGCACATCGGTAGATGCACCAAAGTTCTGCACCACGGCATCATCCCAGCCATTTTCACGCAGTACGTCGCGAATCTGTTCCAGATCAGCAGCCTGACTGTAATTCAGCTCTACTAAGGCACCCCCGGTAAAATCCAGCCCGAGGTTGAGCTGCTTTACGACAAGGCTACCGATAGACGCCAGCATCAACACGATGGCGACACCAAAGAACACCTTGCGCAGGCCGAGGAAATTAATAGTTTTAATGTTAGTCATGGGTTAATCCTCACAGCCACAGCTTCTTGATGTCGCGTCCACCGACGGACAGGTTAACCATGGCACGAGTGACCATGATGGCACTGAACATCGAGGTCAGAATCCCCAGCGACAGTGTAACGGCGAAGCCTTTGATCGGGCCCGAGCCCATAGCAAAGAGAATGACACCCACCAACAGTGTGGTCAGGTTACCGTCGATAATGGCCGAAAACGCCTTATCAAAACCTTCATGTACGGCGCGCTGCGGCGTCATACCGTTAACCACTTCCTCCTTGATACGCGAGAAAATCAGTACGTTTGCGTCCACCGCCATACCCAAGGTCAGCACGATACCGGCAATACCCGGCAAGGTCAGCGTGGCACCCATAAACGACATCAGCGCCATCAACAGCACCAGGTTGAATGTCAGCGCAACGCTGGCAAACACACCGAATGCACGATAAACCACGACCATGAACAGCAACACCAAAACGAAACCAACCTGGGTCGCAGTGACACCTTTCGCGATATTCTCAGCACCAAGACTTGGCCCAATGGTGCGCTCCTCCACGAAGTGCATGGGGGCAGCCAAGCCACCGGCACGCAGCAGCAGCGCAAGCTCAGAGGCCTCCGCAGGCGAATCCAGGCCCGTAATACGGAACTGATTACCCAGCGCGCTCTGGATGGTCGCCAGGCTGATGATGGATTTTTCTTCCAAGAACGCCGGAATCTCGACCTCTTGCTCAACACCATCTACTTCCTTGGTGACAGTCCGACTGATCTGCCGTTGCTCGATGAAGAGCACTGCCATGCCACGCCCGATATTGCTGCGCGTAGCACGGTTCATCAGCTCGCCGCCGTGGCTGTCGAGCTTAATGTTGACCTGTGGTCGGCCATTCTCATCGTAGTTGGACTGGGCATCAGTAACCTGGTCACCCGTGATAATGAGCGCGCGCTCAACCTGCGCTGGCGGACGGCCACCGCTACCGCGGTATTCGAAGGTTTCGGTAGTGGCCGCTGCAGCGTCAGGCTCAGCAGCCAGCCGGAACTCAAGGTTGGCCGTCTTGCCCAACACGCGCTTGGCTTCAGCGGTATCTTGCACACCCGGCAGCTCAACCACGATGCGATTGGCGCCTTGGCGCTGAACCAATGGTTCGGCCACACCCAGTTCGTTGACGCGATTGCGGACCGTTGTCAGGTTCTGCTTGACCGCATATTCGCGAATCGCCGCAATTTCTGACTCGGTCAATGCCAGCTGCAATACCTGTTGCTCACCCTGCTCTACCGAATTCACCGCGAACTGAGTGTAGGTTTTGTTGATCAAACGTCGCGCAACAGAAAGCTGCTCTTCATCGGCAAAACCAAACTGCAGCGTAGTGCCCTGAGTCGGCAGGCTGCGATAACGCAGGCCTTCGGTACGCATCAGGCCCCGTACTTCGCTCTGATAGACGTTAACCCGCGTCTCCAGTGCCTTGTCCATATCAACTTGCAGCAAGAAGTGCACGCCGCCAGACAGATCAAGACCCAATGTCATGGGGCCAGCACCGATATTGGTCAGCCACTCAGGTGTGGTTGGCGCCAAATTTTGCGCTACGACGTAATCACGGCCCAACGCATCGCGCACCACATCCTGCGCTTGTAGCTGATCAGAGCGGTTGACCAAGCGCACCAGACCAGAACGGCCGTTGCTGCCTAGCTCACTGCCTTTGGTCTGCAGGTCGGCGGTAGCCAACGCTCGCTCGATGAGATCAAGGTCGGACTGTTCGATGGTTTGCGTGGAACTGGCGCCAGAAATCTGAATAGCCGGGTCGTCCGGGTACAGGTTTGGCGTGGCATAGATCAGGCCAAGCGCGAGCACGACCACGATCAGCAAATACTTCCAGAGGGGGTAACGGTTGAGCATATCAGGGCCTGATAGCAGTCCGGGCGCTTTAGCGGCGCCCGGAACAGAGTTCTACATGAAGGATTAGATGGCTTTCAGTGTGCCCTTGGGCAGCACGGCGACGATCGCGCCTTTCTGAAACTTCAGCTCCTGGCTCTCAGTCACTTCCAACACAACAAACTCATCAGTCACTTTCTTGACCTTGCCAAGAATGCCGCCGCCGGTGACAACTTCGTCGCCGCTAGACAAGTTCGCCAGCAAGTTCTTATGTGCCTTGGCGCGCTTGGACTGTGGACGCCAGATCATCAGATAGAAAATAACGACAAAACCGACCAGAAAAATCCATTCAAAACCAGCACCCATGGGCGCGGCTGCACCGCCAGCTGATTGCGCCATAGCGGAAGGAATGAAAAAGCTCATGTGAAACTCCTGTTATTAAACTGTAAGAAAATCGGTTATGGGGGCGATCTGAGCGTTAATCAAGCCTGCAAGAGCGGAACCGGCAGACCGAGCTTGGCGTAGAAGTCATCCACAAAGTCGGTCAATGTACCTTGTTGGATGGCACCGCGCAAACCGGCCATAAGCCGCTGATAATGCCGCAGGTTATGGATGGTATTGAGCATGCTGCCAAGCATTTCACCGCACTTGTCCAGGTGATGCAGGTACGCCCGCGAGAAGTTCTCACAGGTGTAGCAGTCACAGCCTGAATCAAGCGGGTTCTGGTCATGCCGATGCACTGCGTTGCGAATCTTGATCACACCCGCGTCAGTGAACAAATGGCCGTTGCGCGCGTTGCGGGTGGGCATGACGCAATCGAACATATCTACGCCACGACGCACACCTTCTACCAGATCCTCCGGCTTGCCAACGCCCATCAGGTAACGAGGTTTTTCCGGTGGCATGTGCGCAGGCAGGAAGTCCAACACGCGCATCATTTCGTCTTTAGGCTCACCCACCGACAAACCGCCAATGGCCAGACCGTCAAAACCAATTTCGCAAAGCCCTTCGAGCGAGCGCAAGCGCAAGCTCTCATGCATGCCGCCCTGCACAATACCAAACAGCGCCGACGGATTGCCTTCATGCGCTGCTTTAGAACGCTTGGCCCAGCGCAAAGATAGCTCCATGGAGCGACGCGCAGTGTCCTCATCAGCAGGATACGGCGTGCACTCGTCAAAAATCATGACGATGTCTGAGCCCAGTTCGCGCTGCACTTGCATAGACTCTTCCGGCCCCATAAATACTTTGGCGCCATCAACCGGCGAGGAAAAATACACACCCTCTTCTTTGATTTTGCGCATAGCACCCAAGCTAAATACCTGGAAACCGCCAGAGTCAGTCAGAATCGGGCCTTTCCACTGCATGAAGTCGTGTAAGTCACCGTGCTGCTGAATCACCTTGGTACCCGGGCGTAGCCACAAGTGGAAGGTGTTACCGAGAATAATTTGCGCGCCCGTGGCTTCAACATCACGCGGTAACATGCCCTTGACCGTACCGTAGGTACCTACTGGCATAAACGCGGGTGTTTCGACCACGCCACGCGGGAAGGTCAATCGACCGCGACGCGCCTTGCCATCGGTGGCCAGCAATTCAAACGACATGTGACTCATGGAGTAACCTCGGGACCGCGAGCGGCGGGATTGCGGGTGATGAACATGGCATCACCGTAACTGAAAAAGCGATAGCCCCGTGCTACAGCCGCCGCGTAGGCCGCCATAATCTCGGGGTAACCGGCAAAAGCCGACACCAGCATCAGCAGGGTCGACTCGGATAAATGAAAGTTAGTGACCAGGGCATCAACCACGTGAAAGGTCTTGCCCGGATAGAGAAAAATATCAGTGTCGCCGCTAAAGGGCTTTAGCTGCCCATCACGCGCCGCCGACTCCAGCGAGCGCACGCTAGTAGTCCCGACCGCTATCACGCGGCCACCGCGCGCCTTGCACTGCTCAACTGCAGCGACTACATCAGGCCCGACCTCCAACCACTCTTGATGCATCACGTGATCTTCAATGCGCTCAACTCTCACTGGCTGAAAGGTGCCTGCGCCAACGTGTAAAGTGACTTCGGTCGTGGCTACTCCTTTGTCCGCGATGGCCTGCAATAGCGCCTGATCAAAGTGCAGACCCGCGGTTGGTGCAGCAACCGCGCCCTGACGTTTGGCGTACACAGTTTGATAACGCTCTCGGTCGGTGTCTTCATCAGGCCGATCGATATAGGGCGGTAGCGGCATGTGGCCGACGCGCTCCAGTAGCGGCAAGACCGGCTCAGCAAAGCGCAGCTCAAAGAGCGCAGCATGCCGCGCGACCATCTCAGCCGAGGCGTCGCCATCAAGCAGAATGCGGCTGCCGGGCTTGGGTGATTTGCTTGAACGAATATGGGCTAGAACGCGGTACTCATCCAGCACCCGTTCAACCAGCACTTCAAGCTGGCCGCCGGTTTCCTTGCGGCCAAACAACCGCGCAGGAATCACCCGCGTGTTGTTAAACACCATCAGGTCGCCGGGGCGCAGGTAATCGAGCAGGTCGGCAAAGTGGCGATCACTCAACTCACCGCTGGGACCATCCAGACACAGCAAACGGCTGGCCCGACGCTCGGCCAGCGGATGGCGCGCGATGAGTTCATCAGGCAGATCAAAGGCAAAATCACTGAGACGCATGCAGGGTGCGGTTCCGGAGCAGTTTCAAAGGGGGCATATAATAGCGGAAAACATGCTTCATCGCGATCAACAACAACATCGATTGTCATTTGAGCATTGACCAATGCGCCAACAGCTTCGTATACTCCGCGCCGGCTTGCTTAAAGCGCAAAGCCTCGATGGCGGAATTGGTAGACGCGGCGGATTCAAAATCCGTTTCTGGTGACAGAGTGGGAGTTCGATTCTCCCTCGAGGCACCATTTGATTTGATCAGATGGTGGTAGCAAGGCCCTAAAATGACCAGCCCTGAGCTGGTTTTTTTGTGCCTGACACAAACCCAACTCAGCGCAACTGCAGGCCACCCCCTGCCCGATGTAGCTCCCGCAAACGCTCAGCCAATAGGCTAATATTGTGCTTCCCCGCCTCAATTTCATCACGTCGTTCAGCATCCAGCAAAGCCAGTAACTGCTCGTCCAAACTACCTGCCATATCCAGCAAGCCTTGCCGGCGCTCACTGCTGCGTTGCTGCAATTGCTGCCACTCATCTGCCTGCGGCAGCCCGTAACCTACGGTAAGCAACTCCGCCGGACGGCTAAGGTAGCCGCTCTCAGCCAACAGTTGCCGCATTAGCTGCTCCGTTTGGTTCAACTCTGCATGCCCGGTGTCGCGCAGAGCCAGATAACGCTCTTTCAACTCCTGACGTACCAACAACAGCTGACGGCGCTGCGCCGCCTGCTCCAACAGAAGCAACGCGGCAGTCGTGCGCTGATCACCCATGTTCAGCCAGTTGGTTCGCTGCTGTGCTCCCAGCGCCAGCCAATCTTCTACGCGCTCGGACGGCACCTTCAGATGTGCTCGGACCACATCGAACATCACCTGATAACGCTCGCGAAAGGAATCAAAAAAGTAGCCGCGTCGCATGGCCCAGTCGCGATCAGACAGTACGCTATCATCCGCCAGCCCGCGACCTTCAAGCAGCGCCAGCAGCCCTGTTGGGGTAATGCTTTCGAGGTTTCTCAAAGCCGTATTTGCTGTGCCGCTGCGCAGCAGCTTCAGCGTCTCTACTGCGCAATTATTATTGATGAAGTAGTAGGTACCGTCATAACTCCAATGCAGTTGTGCCGCTTGCTGTAACAAGCCTTCGCGCTCCTGCGCATTGAGTTGCAGCGGAATCGAGCTGAGACTGCGCAACTCTAGTTTGGTGTATTCGTCTACCACCTGAGTCAGCGGCAGAATGAACAGGCGCGACGGGTAATTACCGGTCAAGCCATCCCAGCTCGACAGCTGCACATCTTCCACAAAGGCGCGAAACGACAGCACCAGGTGCTGATCCACATCCAACATGCAATCTGGCCCGCGCGGGCGGCCCGGTGCGCAGACAACCAAGCGCAGCATGCTGTGCCCCCAGCGGCTAGCCCAGGCTTCGTTCGGCTCGGCCAAGAGGTAGTGCACGGCATAGACGCGCTCAGGATCTATCCGACCCAGCGCTTGCTGGGATGGATCCAGGCTGGCATTCAAATACGGGTAACTGCCAGAGCAGGCCTGCACATCTGCCGGCGCCCAGGAAAAGTGCTGGCGAAAGTAGGCAAAAAGGGCCGGACGGCGACAGCCGTATTGCGGATCGAGCAGGAAGTACTCGAGGTTGACCGCTACGAATTCGGCGGGGCTGGCCAATTCATAGGAATCAGGACTGCGATCACGCTGATGGTTCGTGACTTCACGTGCGCCCCGCTCGCCCATCTGCTCGGGCCAGCCAGCCAAATCCAGCAGGCGGGGATCGTCGCTAAGGGTGAACTGCCGCTCCGCTTGACCACGACAGCGCGCGGGTAAGCCGATCAAGCCGAGGCTTTGTTGCTGTGACTGGCAATCCTGCAATAGCTGGTACTGCTCGCGGGAAACATAGCGACCACGATCATAGAGGTGAGCCAGCTCATGCACCAGCGTGGCTAGCAGCAGCTTGCGGCTTGCCTTCTGTGCGCCCTCAGAATCCACCGCCGTCAGTGCGGCGAGCCGATCATAGTTGAGCAACACAGCACCAGTGGCGCTGGCCCGACCGACCACCTCGGTGTCCAGCGCGGTACTCCAGCGCACCGGCACAGCGCTATCCAGCCTACTGACCAGCACCGGGGGCAGGCTGCGCCTTGCTTCTACCAGCAGCGCTTGGCTAGCGCTGCGCTGCAACTCGCTCAACCCCGCGGGCTGCAGCACCAGGCGCAATTCTGCCTGCGCCGGAAGACACAACAGCAATAACCAAATCAGCAGCCCACGTTCAAACCAGCTCAACGGGCGAGAATGGCCTCAGCGAGCTGCACATCACTGGCATTCAGTGCGGGCTGTTGCTGACGGATATGGGCAAGTGCCGCCTCCAGACGTACGCCACGGATGCTGCCACCGCTGGCAACAAAGCTGGCTGCATCGTCCTGCGCCTGCAGCAACACCTTATCGTTACCGCCGGAGCTCACGTCGCTGGTGCCTTCTACGCTATTGGCCAGAGAAGCGCCGATGGTATCGGTGGTAGCGACAAAACTACTGGCCGAGGCCAGACCGGAGAAAGCAAACACGCCGATGGCGGCGAGCAAAGAAAGACGTTTCATGGCAGTACTCCTCAAACACACGGAAATGACGCCTCGCTACGCAAGAGTCTCGCGACCGCAAAGCCTGTACACCTGATCAATAATAGCTGTTTTAAAGGCTGCATACCTGCATCTGATAGCACAGACGCCAATCAACCCATCGTCAATTGATGGCCGACCATACCAAGCACAAAGCCCAACACCGCTCCCATCGGTGGCGCCCAGTGCTTTTCCAGCCGGGCCTGCGGGGCGATGTCCTGAAATACTGAGTAGCAAATTCCGCCGGCGGCAAACAACATAACCGTTGCCACTACCGAGGGGTAGGCTGAAAGCCAGCTGTAACCGAGCACACCGAAGATAGGCCCGAGCAGCGCCATGGCAGCAAATATCAAGGCTATACGGCGCGCCCGGTAATGCGTTGCGGCGCGCAGTTCGCGACAGGCGTTAAAACCTTCTGGCAAGTTCTGTAGCGTCATCAAACACGCCAAGAGCACACCACTGCTTTCACCCACAGCAAAAGCTGCACCTAGCGCCAAAGACTCAGGCAGAAAGTCCGACAGCATGGCCGCTAGCTGGCCAGCTGGTGTATTGATTTTGTCCAGCAGGATATCCAACGCCATGAAAGCCGCGCCGCCCACCACAAAGCAGAGGGCGGCCAACCACGGGGACAATGGTGCGATACCCTCGGGCACCAACACCAGCGCGACTGCTGAGAGTAAGGCGCCGCCGCCAAAGGCAATGATGCCGTGGCGATACTCGTCTCTCAGCCAATTGGGACGCAGCTGATCAACACCGGCGAGCAAAGCCCCCAGCGGCATCGCCATACCCGCCATCAAGGTCAGAATGATGACTAGATAAAACTCCTGCATACCCATCTCCGTTGTAGCCGCACCACACCACACATGACTGCATAGAACACAGACACAAAAAAGCCCTGCACAAGCAGGGCTTTATAACACTCAAGCGTCGATGCGCTGCTTACAGCTCATCCAGAAAACGCTCAGCATCTAACGCAGCCATACAACCCGCGCCCGCCGAAGTAATGGCCTGACGATAAACGTGGTCAGCCACATCACCAGCGGCAAACACACCCGGAATATTAGTCTGGGTGGCGTTACCCTCGGTGCCGCTCTTGATCTTCAGATAGCCATCATGCATATCCAGCTGATCTTCGAAAAGACTGGTATTTGGCGTGTGGCCAATCGCGATAAATACGCCAGCAAGCGCTATGTCTTCAGTACCACCGCTGTTCAGCGCGATGCGCATGCCGGTCACACCGCTTTGGTCGCCCAGCACTTCATCCAGAGTGGCGTTCAGCTTCAGCTCGATTTTGCCCTCAGCGACGCGCGCCAGCAGCTTGTCGACCAGAATTTTCTCGGCGCGGAAGACTTCACGACGGTGCACCATGGTGACTTTTTTAGCGATATTGGCCAAATAGAGCGCCTCTTCCACCGCTGTGTTACCACCGCCCACAACCGCCACATCCTGATTGCGATAGAAGAATCCATCACAGGTTGCGCAGGCAGAAACGCCTTTGCCCATGAAGGCTTCTTCCGAAGGCAGCCCTAGGTAGCGAGCTGAAGCGCCGGTAGCAATAATCAGCGCATCAC
The DNA here is from genome assembly GCA_011053055.1 of Halopseudomonas sabulinigri. GTDB lineage: Bacteria > Pseudomonadota > Gammaproteobacteria > Pseudomonadales > Pseudomonadaceae > Halopseudomonas > Halopseudomonas sabulinigri_A. The sequence continues at coordinate 61,557 of DRHT01000001.1, forward strand.
ACTGGTACTCACCGCTGTCGCCCCACAGGGTGAACGGGCGCTTGCTCAGATCAACCTTATTGATATGGTCGAACTGGATCTCGGTCTCAAAGCGCTCGGCATGCTTACGCATGCGTTCCATCAGTTCAGGACCTTGCAAGCCTTCAACATCACCTGGCCAGTTATCAACCTCGGTTGTCGTTGTCAGCTGACCACCCATCTGCATACCTGTGATCAGCAACGGCTTGAGATTAGCGCGCGCGGCATAGACCGCAGCACTGTAGCCGGCCGGGCCGGAGCCCAGGATGATCAAACGAGAATGACGCACTTCAGACATATAAACCTCCAATTCGCCACCTTGATGGCGAGATAAAAAAGCAGAGCGATTCTGGGTTAAGGGAACCCGCCGCGTGGCCGATCACTCTGGGAAATCGATTCGGTTTTTAGAGCTTGGCTGCATGCTCAGCCATGTAGCTGGCGACCCCTTCGGGGCTTTCCTGCATGCCTTTTTGGCCTTTGCGCCACCCAGCGGGACACACCTCGCCGTGCTCTTCGGTAAACTGCAGCGCTTCAATCAAACGAATCATTTCGTCGACTTCACGCCCCAACGACAAATTATTCACCACCTGATGCTGCACTACACCGGCGCGATCAATTAGAAAAGACGCGCGCAAGGCGACACCGTCTTCATGCTCCACGCCATAGGCCTGAGTGATCTCATGTTTGACGTCGGCTACCATGGTAAAGCCGACCGGGCCAATACCGCCCTTCTCCACCGGCGTATTACGCCAAGCGTAATGGGTGTACTGCGAATCAACCGAGATGCCGACGACCTCTGCACCCAACGCGCGGAACTTGTCCATGCGATTATCGTGGGCAATGATTTCCGACGGGCAGACGAAGGTAAAGTCCAGCGGCCAGAAAAACACCACAACATATTTGCCACGCAATGAAGAGAACGCAAAATCCTCTACAATACTGCCGTCGGCCAATACCGCAGGGGCGGTAAAATCAGGCGCCGTGCGGTTCACAAGTACACTCATCGCGACCCTCCCGAGTCATCTTTAGAGGCGCAGCTTAAGGCGTCCTCAGGTATGTGGAAATTGCAAAGACTGTATGAGCCAAATAGTTTACCCCTATAGGCTTGGCCAAGCCCCTTTTTCATCCAGGAATCCAGCACCATGAAGAATACATTCGACGTCTTGCGCGGCCCCGACTATCTCAAGGAAGGTTGGCGCACAATCAAGCAGCCAGGGCTGCGGCGTTTCGTGATTATTCCACTGACCCTTAATCTAATCGTATTCACTGCTTTGATCAGCTGGGGCATTCAGCAGTTTGACTTAATGATGGCGCAGCTGATGCCGCAGCTGCCGGACTGGGCCAGTTTTATCGAGTGGCTGCTATGGCCGTTGTTTGCACTAGTCGTTTTGCTGGTGCTGTTTTTTGGCTTTAGCGTGGTTGCCAATATCATCGCCTCACCGTTTTACGGATTCCTCGCCGAGAAGGTCGCAGAGCAGGAACGCGGCGAAGTCAGCCCGCCCACCAGCTACCGCGATATTCTCCTGGTGGTGCCCCAAAGCGTTGGCCGCGAATTACGCAAGTTGCTCTATTATTTGCCGCGGGTGGGCATACTGCTGCTTCTGACGCTGGTGCCCATGGTAAACCTGGTGACGTCACCCCTACTGCTGCTGTTTGGCGTATGGATGATGGCCGTGCAATATATCGATTATCAGGCCGACAACGAGAAAGTCAGTTTTATCGACATGCTGCGCTGGATGCGCGGACGCCGCGGTATTTCCCTTGGCTTTGGGCTACCGGTTTATGTCGGCATGCTGATTCCGCTGGTGAACTTGCTGGTTATGCCTGCAGCCGTCGCTGGCTCTACCTTGCTGTGGGTCCGTGAGCGGCGCATACAGCCATCATAAAAATGTAATCAAGCTGTCACAGCGGCATCATGACCCGACACCATACTCGGGTCATGAATATAGCCCAGCCCCCCAGCCAGTGCTTCGCGCTGGTTACCGAAACCTATCCGCCGCAGATCAACGGGGTCAGCAACACGCTGGGCAAACTCTGCCAAGGATTGCTGGGCCGTAACCATCAGATACAGCTGATAAGGCCCGCTCTACCAGGTGAAAAACCTGGCTCAAAGCAATCAGGCAACCTACTGGAGCGCTGCGTGCGCGGCCTGCCGATTCCTGGCTATCCAGGCTTGCAATGGGGCTTGCCGGCACAGCGAAAACTCAAACGTTTATGGAACCGGCAACGTCCAGATGCTGTTTATCTGGCAACCGAAGGGCCATTGGGTTGGTCTGCTCTGCGCTTGGCGCGCCGGATGAAAATCCCGGTCATCAGCGGCTTCCACACCAACTTCCAGCAATACAGCAACCACTTTCATCTGGGCCTGCTGCACGAGCCGGCCATGCGTTACCTGCGCTGGTTTCATAACCAAACACTGCTAACCTTGGTGGCCAGCACTACTCAACAACGCGAATTGAACCGCATGGGTGTGCAAAACTTGATGCTGCTTGGACGCGGAGTCGATTGCGATCACTTTCATCCTACCCATCGCAGCGAAACGCTGCGTAAACAGTGGGGCGCCAGCAACCAAGATACCGTGCTATTGCATGTGGGTAGGCTATCGCCGGAAAAGAACCCAGAGCTGCTGGCCGAGAGTTGGGCCAAGCTGAAATCCGCGCACAACAATGCCAATAGCAAACTGCGGATGGTAGTTGTGGGGGATGGGCCTTCAGCGAGTGAACTGCGCAAACGCATGCCGGAAGCGATATTTACCGGCGCCTTGACCGGTTCAGCGCTCGCTAGCGCCTACGCCAGTGCCGATATCTTCGTCTTCCCGAGTTTGACCGAAACCTTCGGCAATGTAGTTACCGAAGCAATGGCCTCAGGATTAGCCGTATGTGCATTTGATACGGCTGCTGCGCACCAGCACATTCAGGACCGCTACAGTGGCAGCCTTGCTCCACTGAGTCACGATCAACTGTTCATCGATAACCTGCGGTGGTTGATTGAGGATACCGAAGGACGCCGTAGCATCCGCCTGCATGCCCGGCACCGCGCCTGCCAACTGGATTGGCAGGCTATAGTGCTGCGCTTCGAGCGCAGCCTGTTGCAGGCTGCGCTACACAAAAGCGTTCCGGTTCAGGCAATCCCAAGCAAGTAGGACTGCCCAACCCCGCTTTACTCAGACCAGCGTTTTTAGCGCTTCACGGCTGAAGGGCTCAATGTCGCTAAAACGACCTTCGCGCACCTTGTCAGCCCACTGTGGATCAACCAACAACGCACGGCCCACACCCACCAGATCAAATTCACCGGCACCAAGGCGGGTCAGCAGATCATCAATATTTGCCGTCTCTGCCACTTTGTCGGTATTGACCATGAATTCCAGGAACTCGCCATCCAGGCCAACGCTACCGACAGTGATCGCAGGCTTGCCGGTAATTTTGCGTGTCCAGCCAGCCAGGTTCAGATCGGAACTCTCGAACTCTGGCTCCCAAAAACGACGCTGCGAACAATGGAAGATATCCACGCCAGCTTCAGATAGCGGAACCAGGAATTGCTCCAGCAGCTCAGGCGTGGGCGCCAGACGTGCGGTGTAATCCTGCTGTTTCCACTGTGAGAAGCGGAAGATGATTGGGTAGTCTGCGCCGACAGCGGCACGCACAGCGCGCACGATTTCAACCGCGAACCGACCGCGATTTTCCATGCTGCCACCGTAGTTGTCGGTGCGCTGGTTGGTGCCTTCCCAAAAAAACTGATCGATCAGATAGCCGTGTGCGCCGTGCAGTTCAATCGCATCAAAACCGATTTCTTTGGCATCTTTAGCCGCCTGAGCGAAACCAGCGACCACGTCATCGATATCAGCCTGGGTCATACCCTTGACCAGCGTCTTGCCTTCCTTCTGTTTTTCCATCGGACCATAACCCGGTACTTCCGGAGCAGGCTCGGTACCCAGACGACGCACATTGCCCACGTGCCACAACTGTGGAGCAATCTTCCCGCCAGCGGCGTGCACAGCATCGACTACTTGCTTCCAGCCAGCCAACGCTTCTTCACCGTAAAAATGCGGTACGTTCGGGTAGCCATTGGCGCCTTCGTGATTGATCACTGTACCTTCGGTGACGATCAAGCCAACACCGGATTCAGCGCGGCGGCGATAGTAATCGACTACTGCCTGATTCGGCACGCCCTTGGGTGAGAAGTTGCGGGTCATGGGCGCCATGACAATGCGGTTACTCAGGGTCAGTGGGCCCAAGGTGAAGGGAGCGAACAGCGGAGTTACATCAGCAGACATGCATTAGTCCTCATAGGTTGTGATCAACAACACGGTTCGCGCTAGAGCTGACCGGTCGTCTTGGTTTTTTTGGGGGTCGATATCAGGGGTAAACATCAAGCTTTTAGCAAACGCTCAAGCTGATCAATGAACACCCGCAACGGGCCAATCTGACGATCCGTTTTCATTCGCAGTAGAGCGCCTTCCCAAGCCGCGCCTATAAAGCTGGCGAGCGCTGCTGGATCTTGATCCTGGGGGATTTCACCCGCTTCCCGCGCCTGTTCGAGACACTCTGCCAGCACCCGACTGGAGCTCTGCAAAATGGCAGCAGCGGCAAATCCGATCGGTTGACTCTCATCGGCCTTCTCATGGCATAGACTGCCAATGAAGCATTGATGCAAGGGCTGCTCCTGATTGGCAAAGTAACCAATCAAGTCACGGTAGCAACGTAATATACGCTCGCGCGGCGAAAGCTCTGGCGTATTAAGCGCAGCTGCAAAACGCTCGATACGAGGCGTGTAATAGTAGTGCAGCGCCTGAATGGCGAAGTCTTCCTTGCTCTCAAAGTAATGATAGAAGGACCCCTTGGGCACACTGGCTCCCTGGGTAATTTCTTGCACACCGGTACCGTTGTAGCCCTTGCGCAACATCACGCTGGTACCGGCGGCCAAAATGCGCGCACGTTTATCTTGGATCGTATTCATGCGCGTACTATACGACTGGTCAACTTGTTTTAATAGTGACGTCCATCATCATTGATAAAATTGATAGTAGCGAATCCATTTAGCCCAACCTCAAAACGCGGGCGAAAAAAAACCAGCCATCACTGGCTGGTTTTTCTACTGCGTGAGCGCTGTGGTGCTTAGTGCTCTACGCCGCCTTCGCCATGAATATGGCCGTGAGCCATTTCGTCTTCAGTGGCTTCGCGTATTTCCAACACCTTCACATCAAAGGTCAACTGCTCGCCGGCGAGCGGGTGGTTGCCATCAACAGTGACTTCATCATCTTCCACTGCCTTGATGGTAACAATCTGCATGCTGCCGTCAGGACCAGAAGCGTGGAATTGCATACCCACTTCCAGCTCATCAACCCCTTCAAACATGTTACGACCCAGCACCGCAATTAGCTCGGCGTTGAATTCGCCGTAAGCTTCAGCAGGCTCGACAGTCACGTTCAGCGCATCACCTTCCTGCTTGCCTTCCAACGCTTTTTCCAGACCTGGAATAATGTTGCCAGCACCGTGCAGGTAGACCAGCGGCGCGCCACCATCGGAGGAATCCAAAACCTCGCCATCCGCATTAGTCAGGGTGTACTCGATGGAAACAGCCTTGTTGGCAGCAATCTGCATAATCTAGTTCCTATCATTTGCTTAAAAATCGTGATTGTACGCGGGTTAGATAACAAACGCACGGCTTGACCCGACTAGCGGACCGACTGAAGATGCGGTCTTTAAAAGGTCGCTAGGCTAACCGTAGTTCAGCTGAACCATGCCCGCTGATTGGCATCGAACGTCTGGCACGCTGCGCAGAACGCGCCTCATTATCGGCAGCTGAAGCCTGCCCATTGATACAGGAAGATTGACGTTACCATGACAAACCGCCTGGTACTGGTCATCAACGGTGGCAGCTCATCGATCAAGCTGGCACTGCGTAAACAGGGAAGTTCCAAGCCCATATTCAAGGCAGAAGCGGAGCGCCTGAACACCCCGCAAGCCAGCTACAGTTACCCCGGCAGCGAAGAGTTCAGCCTGCCAGATGCCGACCATCAAACAGCCCTCAACGCGTTACTACCGTTGTTCGATGCGCATCTGGATCAGCCAATCAGCGCAGTAGGACATCGCGTGGTGCACGGCGGCGAGTTGTTTACCAGCGCACGTCTGATCGACGCAGACGTCATGGCAGGCATTGAAGCCAATGCCCCCCTGGCGCCACTTCACAACCCGGCTAACCTGAGCGGCATACGCGCTGCCATGCAGCTGCTACCGGGCATTCCACAGATTGCCGTGTTCGATACCGCTTTTCATCAAAGCATGCCGCCACATGCCTTTCGTTATGCCCTGCCGGACGAGCTTTACGCGGTGCACGGCGTGCGACGCTACGGTTTTCATGGCACCAGCCACCAATACGTCGCCCACCAGGCCGGCTTACTCACTGGCCGGCCTGATGGCTCAGGTGCTTGGCTCAGCGCACACCTAGGCAACGGCTGCTCCAGCTGCGCCATCCTCGACGGCAAAAGCATGGATACCAGCATGGGCCTGACCCCGCTGGAAGGCCTGGTCATGGGGACTCGCAGTGGCGATGTCGACCCAAACCTACACGCGCATCTGGCCCGCACCCTAGGCTGGGATCTGCCCCGCATTGAACAGATGCTCAACCGAGAAAGCGGTTTATTGGGCCTCTCTGGCCTGTCCAACGACATGCGCGAACTCGAGCAGGCACGGACCGAAGGCCACGGCGGCGCGCAATTAGCGATCGAGGTGTTTTGCTATCGTTTAGCACGCTCGCTGGCAGGCTTGGCAGTGGCTCTGCCACGTATCGACGGCTTGATTTTCACTGGCGGCATCGGCGAGAACTCTGCCTTGACTCGAGCCCTAACCCTTAGCCACCTGGCGGTGATGGGCCTGCATATTGATCCGGATCGCAACAGCGCGTTACCACGCGGCGAAGCAGGTCGCATTGAAGCTAGTGGCTCACCGGCTATTCTAGTGATACCCACCGACGAAGAGCGGCAAATAGCCGAAGAAAGCCTCACTCTCTTGGATCACCAGCCCATGGAAATGGAAACCACGGCATGAGCCAGCACACCTTCTTTGTTGCACCCACCGGTTTTGGTGTCGGCCTGACGTCCACCAGTCTGGGTTTAATCCGCGCGCTGGAGCGCACCGGCCTGCGGGTGCGTTTTCTCAAGCCTGTCGCTCAACCGCACCCCGGCGATGAAGGCCCAGAGCGCTCTACCGAACTGATCAGCCGCACACTCGGATTGAGTCCACCTGCTGCTATGCCCTTAGCAGAAGTCGAACACCTACTCGCCAGTGGCGAATTGGATGATCTGATGGAAGCTATGATCGGCCTTTATCAACAGGCCGCCCAGGACGCTGACGTGGTAGTGGTTGAAGGCATGGTGCCGACACGACAAAGCAGCTACACCGCGCAGATCAACCAAGCGCTAGCGAAAAGCCTGGATGCCGACGTCATTTTGGTCACCACGCCCGATGGCGACGACATGGCGACTCTCGCTGACCGTATCGAGATTCACGCTCAAGCCTTTGGTGGCCCAAGCCACCCAAAAGTGCTTGGCGTGATAGTCAATAAAGTGCATGGCCTGGAACAAGAAGCACTGGCTGAAGTACCTGATGGTCGCGAACTAAAAAGCAGCCTGAAAAACTTTGCGCAGGCGCTAAAAGCAGCCTCTTCGAGACTGAATACTGATGATTTCCGGCTAATCGGTTGTGTGCCTTGGCAGGATGAACTGAATGCCCCGCGCACCGCCGACATTGCCACCTTACTGAAAACCACCATCTACCATCCGGGCGATATGCACCAGCGCCGCGTGATGGAGATCGCCCTGTGCGCTCGCACAGTGCCCAATATTATTGATCGCCTTAAGCCGGGCACGCTGATCGTCACGCCCGGCGATCGCGACGATATCATTATCGCCAGCAGCCTGGCCTCGTTAGCAGGCACTCCGCTCGCCGGCCTGTTGTTAACCGGCGACATGGCACCCGATCCGCGCGTGGTGCAACTATGCCAACCCGCGCTGGATCAGGGGCTAACCATCCTCGGCGTTAGCACCAACAGTTTCGATACCGCCACTCAGCTTGACCGGATGAACCGCGAAATTCCGATTGATGATCGCGATCGCGCTGAACGGGTCACTAATTTTGTTGCCTCGTATATCGATCAAGCCTGGCTAGCGAAACGCTGCGATACGCCGCGCGAAAAACGCATGTCGCCACCGGCATTTCGCTACGAGCTGGTACGTCAGGCGCAGCACGCCGCAAAAACCATTATCCTGCCGGAGGGTGACGAACCTCGCACCGTGCAGGCCGCTGCGATCTGCCAAAAGCGTGGCATCGCCAACTGCATCCTGCTGGCCAAGCGCGAGTCGGTCGAAGCGGTTGCCCGCGCACAACACATCACCTTGCCCGAAGGCCTAAAGATCATCGACCCTGATGAGGTGCGCGCGCGCTACGTTGCACCCATGGTCAAACTGCGCGAAGGCAAAGGCTTGAACGAACCCATGGCGCTACAGCAGCTGGAAGATAACGTAGTGTTAGGCACCATGATGCTGGCAATGGATGAGGTCGACGGACTGGTATCTGGCGCCATTCACACCACGGCCAATACCATTCGCCCGGCCTTCCAGTTGATCAAAACCGCACCCGGCTACAACCTGGTGTCATCGATCTTCTTCATGCTATTACCCGAGCAAGTGCTGATCTATGGCGACTGCGCGGTAAACCCCGACCCAAGCGCCGCGGACCTCGCCGAAATTGCCATTCAAAGCGCTCGCTCAGCCGAGGCTTTTGGGATTCCCGCAAAGGTCGCGATGATCAGCTATTCGACCGGCAGCTCAGGCAGCGGCAGTGAGGTCGAGAAGGTGCGCGAAGCGACGCGACTGGCCAAAGAACGCGAGCCTGACCTGTTGCTAGACGGTCCACTCCAGTATGATGCCGCCGCGATTGCCAGCGTCGGGCGTTTAAAAGCGCCCGACAGCCCAGTGGCCGGTCAAGCCACTGTATTTGTATTCCCCGACCTGAATACGGGCAACACGACGTATAAGGCCGTACAGCGCAGCGCCAACGTAGTCAGCGTCGGTCCGATGCTGCAAGGCCTGCGTAAACCGGTGAATGACCTGTCGCGCGGCGCACTGGTGGATGACATTGTCTACACCATTGCTTTGACAGCGATACAGGCCTACAAAAACCAATAACATAAAGAGAACGACCGCCCACAGCGGTCCTGCCAAAGAGCCCACGACCATGCTTTCTTTCCTACCAGCCTTTCTGCGCGGCACCTTGGCCACCCTACTGCTGGCATTGAATACCATTTGCTGTGCTTCATTGCTGTTTGTCCTGGCGCTGATGAAACTGCTGCCAATACGCTCCCTACAGAAACTCTGTACCCTGATCATGATCGAGGTTGCCGAACTCTGGATGTATTGCAACAGCGGCTGGATTGCTCTGGTCGGCAAGACCAAATGGGAGGTCGAAGGCCTGGAACAGTTGGACTATAAAGGCTGGTATCTGGTGACCAGCAACCACCAGAGCTGGGTCGACATTGTTGCACTGCAACATGTGCTGAATCGCCGTATGCCGATGCTCAAGTTCTTTCTCAAACAGGAGCTGATCTGGGTGCCAGTGATCGGTCTATGCTGGTGGGCTTTGGATTTCCCTTTCATGAAGCGCTACAGCAAGGCCTTTCTCGCAAAGTACCCGGAAAAGGCCGGCCAGGATCTGGCGACCACACGCAAGGCTTGCGAGAAATTCAAAACAACGCCCGTGGCAGTGTTCAACTTTCTTGAAGGCACCCGGCTAACGCAGGCCAAACACGCGCAGCAAAAGTCCCCGTTCAACTATCTGCTCAAGCCCAAATCAGGCGGCATCGCCTTTGTACTGGATGCCATGGGCACGCAATTACGCTCCCTGCTGGACATCACCATTCACTACCCCAACGGCAACCCAACCTTCTGGGACTTGCTTAGCGGCAAGCTGACGCATGTAGTGATGCACTGCGAGCTCAAGCCCATTCCGGCTGAGTTTCTTGGCAAGGATTACCAGAATGATGCCGCGTTCAGGTCCGAATTTCAGGCGTGGGTAAATGGCCTATGGCTTGAAAAAGATGCACACCTGGCACGCCTGCATGCGCAGTACCCCACACCGACAGACCGAGCCAAAAGCAATAAGCCTTAACCGCTCAAAAAACCATTAAAAACCACCCACAAAAAAACCGCGCCGGATTTATCCGGCGCGGTTTTTTTTAACCTACAGCCTTACAGCTGAGTCAGGTTAATCTCCACGCGGCGATTCTGCGCACGACCCGCCTCGGTATCGTTGCTGGCAATCGGTTGGCTAGGGCCAACGCCGCTGCTGCTGATACGGCCACCGGGAACACCCTGACCAGACAGGTAAGATGCCACGGCGCTAGCACGCTCACGTGACAAGCGTGTGTTCAGCTCATTTGAACCAGTGCTGTCGGTGTGACCAACAATGTTGATGCCATTCTTGTCGAACTCTTTGAATACCTTGACCAATGAATTCAGCGTCGGATAGAAGCTACTCGAAATATCCGAAGAGCCGGAGGAAAAGGTGATATTACCCGGCATGACCAACTGAATGTTATCGCCGTTACGCACCACTTGCACACCCGTTCCAGTTAGTTCCTGACGCAGAGCCTGCTCTTGCTTATCAGCGTAATAACCATAACCGCCACCCGCTGCGCCGCCGACCGCAGCACCGATCAGCGCGCCTTTGCCCCGGTCCTTGCTGCTGGACGTTGCTGCACCAATCGCCGCACCGGTAACTGCCCCGATACCGCCGTATATTGCAGACTTACCTGCCTGCTCTTCACCCGTGTAAGGATTATTAGTGCAACCAGTTAGTACCAGTGCACATACACCGGCAGCAATCAAACCTCGGCTTTTCATCATATTCTTCCCTTTCATATGTTATTTGAATCATTTATTGCTAAAACAGGGCCGGCACCGGACCTAAATCAACAGTGCACGCCCAACCTCAAAAGTGTGACAGACGCGTGGGCAATTCACATTAACCACGAATAAACGGATTTTCGCGAATCTCGTCACCAATACAGGTATCGGCACCATGGCCAGTTACCACTACAGCGTCTTCATCCAAACTATAGAGCCGCTCACGAATGGATCGTTCAATTTTCTGATAATCGCCGCCCCAGAGATCAGTGCGACCAATACCCCGACGAAACAAGGTATCGCCAGCGATCAGCAGCTTATCCTGCGGAAACCAAAAGCTCATTGAACCGGGTGTATGCCCCGGCGTATGCAACGCCACACCGCAACCGCACGCCAGCTCTTCATCGTCTTGCAGCCAGTAATCAGGCGCCGGCACGGGGCGATACGGCACACCGAATCGCTGACACTGCATCTCCAGATTATCCCAAAGAAACTGATCTTCCTTGTGCAGATGCAAGCTTGCGCCGGTCGCCTTTTTCATCTCGCCCGAGGCAAGAAAGTGATCAAGGTGCGCATGGGTATGAATGATACTGACCACCTTGAGCCCGAGCACCTCCAGACGATCTAGAATCAGCTGATGGTCACCACCCGGATCAATTACCAGAGCCTTCTTGCTGATCGGGTCACCGATGATGGTGCAGTTGCACTGCAGAGGGCCAACCGGGAAGGTTTCACGTACCAACGCAGTTTGTGGGGCTGACATGCAAACTCCTATTAAAGAACCTAAGCACTTTCGCCCAAGCCCGCATTGTTAACAACGCCCAGTATACCCAGCACCAAACTCTTTTTCTGCCACGCAGACCACACGAGTTTCTGGCCAAAGCCGGAGGGTTGGCTACGCTATTGTTAGTCGGCTGGAATCGAACCAAAGCGACCGTTGGTTTCTTTCTATAGAACTATAGAAGCTCCGCCATTCAAGGATCAGAGAGGGCAACAAATGGGCACAATTACTTCCTCCACCGGCCTACGCGTATTAAGCAGCCTGTCACTCGCTATTGCTGCAGCCTGGAGTGCCACAGCTAACGCCGGGGGCATCATGCTTTATGAGGTAGGGCAGGAAGGCGCCGGGCTGTCCAACGCTGGCGCGGCAGTACTCGCCACCGACCCTAGCGTGCTGATGAGCAACCCAGCTGGCATTTCCGAACTGGAAGGCACCCAGATCAACGCCAGTGGCCAACTGGTGATCGGCCATATTAAATTTTCCGGCGATAGCAACAGCGACTTTACCGGTAACAACGGTGGCAACGCGCTGGACTATCTACCTGGCGCCAGCTTCTTCATCAGTCACCAGATTAACGATAAATCCAGCATCGGCTTTGGCATGTACGGCAACTTTGGCCTGGCGGTTAAATACGATGACGATTGGGCCGGGCGCTATTTCACCCAAAACGCAGCAGTGATTGGCTTAAGCTTGGAACCAGTTTATTCCTACAAGGTGGATGAAAAGCTCTCGCTCGGTATTGGCCCGCGCATCATGTATGGCTTCTACCGCACCGAGGCGGCAGTCGACAACAACGTGCTCGGGCTTGGCGGTGGCCGCAGCGACGGCCAACTTGAATATGAAGACACTGATATCGGGATAGGCATCAACATGGGTGCTCTCTATCACCTCAACGAGCGCATAGATGTCGGCTTGGCCTACACCAGCAAAGTCGATCTCGAGTTTGAAGATCGCCCCAGCTTCGAGAACATCAACAACCCTCTACTCAACACCGCACTGCAAACCGCCAACATCAACAGTTTGGAACTTGCCATGCAGGTTCCACAAACCCTACTGCTAAGTTCCAGTTATATCCTTGACCAGCAATGGAAGCTTCTCGCCAGCTTGGGTTGGCAGGACTGGAGCCAATTTGGTGATATCGGTGTTGAGGTAGAGGCCGACAGCGGCACGGTATCAACTGGCGTCGACCGCAAATATAAAGACACCTGGCATGCCTCGGTCGGTGCGCAATATCAGGCCAGCCGGCAGCTCCGCTGGAGCATGGGAATGGGCTATGACAGCTCTATGGTCGAGGACGCCGACAGAACCGCAGACAACCCCGCCGCCGAAGCATGGCGCTTTTCCGGCGGCCTCAATTACGCAGTAGATGACAGTCTCGACCTGCACATGGCTTACACCCTCGTCTGGCTGGGCGACATGGACCTGTCGCAAAGCAAAAGCCGTTCTGGCGATACGCTCTCCGGGAGCTACGACAGCAGCGCCCTGCATATTCTGGGCGGTGGCGCAGTGTGGCGCTTCTGAGCAAAGATCACCGCTCATCACGCGGTGCTCTTTGCGGCAGGAAAATGTAAGAATTTGAAGTATATTGACGGCAATACAGACCGGAACTTGCCTTAACGCCCATGCTCAGAAAGACCTGTTGCGCCGCCCTGCTCGCTTTCGTTAGCTCCCCGCTGACTGCCGCGCAGTTAAAACTGACCGACACCAACGTCGAAGAAAAAATCAACGGCATTCTGTCGCTGATGGCCTACTCAATGACGTTGGACCTGGCCTCTAGTGCCCTGCAGATCAACGATAACGATACTGGCGACCCCTCACTGACCATGACGCAACTCGGTGGCGGCGCGACCATGAGCGTCGACATACCTTTGTACCTTGAGGGATCGATTGCCTACAGCCGTTATGACCCAAAATTCGTTGCCAGTGATGGCGTGCAAACCCGTACCATCCCCGTGAAATGGACGTCGCTCACCGCAGCCGGTGGCATTGGTTGGGATTTTGCGCTGAATGATGAGTGGGTGCTCAGACCCATTGGCAATGTCGCACTCGGCTACATCAGCAGCGATCTCAACAGCGCGCGCCTTTACCTCAGCTATGAGCTGGATCGTGATATCGAGTTTCTGGATGACGGGCACATGAGCGCGCTGGGCCTGGGCGGCGCGATGATGCTCGACTGGGAACGGGTACGCGAAGACTACGAAGCTGACATGGAGCTGCGCTACAGTTATCTGGACCTGCAGAATATCGGCGGTAGCGACGCCATTAGCGGTAACGTCACCGCTCAGACCGCCAATCTATGGACGCGCTATCGCGCGCCTACCGGTTGGACTGTCATGCGTAACCCATTGCGTTATGTATTGGAGTACTCACACTCGGAGTATTTAGGTGAACAGCGCGGCGCCTTGGGCTTTGATCGGTTGTCCACCGTCGGCGCTGGCATCGAGTTCGACTCTAGTGCCTACCCCGTATTCATTACCCGTACCCGCGTGCTGATCAGGCAAATGTTTGGTGATGGTGTATCGGGTACAGCCCTGAGTTTGGCGGTCAGCTTCTAAAACCAACAGCAATAAAAAAGGCGCATGGGATCACTCCCATGCACCTTTTTCGTTTGCGGCGCTAACCCGCATGCAGCAGGTTAGCGTGCAATCAACGCTTAGCGAACACCAGCCTGACGCAGCGCAGTAGGCGTGAAGTCATTACTCGCCGCTTTGTAGCTGTAGTCGTAGTTGCTACGCTCTTCATTGTTCATGCCCATAGCCAGGTAGCGACCCGCCACCAGGTCATACAGCGTTTCCATCGCGTAACTTGGAACTTGGTCAGGATAACGCTGCAGACCTTCGGCCTCAGCTACACGCCACAACTGATCACGTGCATCGTAGTGATCGATGTGGGCTGCTTGCCAGGAATCCTCGTCCAGGAACATCTGACGCTTAGCGTAGATATGACGCTCGCCTTCTTTAACGGTAGCGGTTACATCCCATACACGGTGCAGCTCGTAACGCACCAGATCCTGGTTGATGTGACCGGCCTGGAAGATCTGCTCGTACTTGACCTCAGGCGAAGCCAGCTCGTAATTGTTGTACGAGACAAACATTTCGCGCTTGCCATTCAGCTTCCACTCATAACGATCAGGTGCGCCGTTATATAGATCCAGGTTATCTGAAGTACGCATGCCATCGGCTGCGGTACCTGGACCATCGTAGGACACCTGCGGAGCGCGACGTACGCGACGCTGACCGGCGTTGTAGATCCACGCCATGCGCGGATTGGCTACCTGGTTAATGGTCTCGTGAACCAACAGAACGTTACCGGCCAAGCGGCTCGGATCAGTTACTTGCTGTTTGAAGTAGTAAAGCATCTCGTTCTTGGCACTGGCATCGTAATCAGTCAGCGCACTGGGCAGCACATACTCTTCAACAAAGCGCACTAAATTGTAGTTACCGTTCACCTGCGGAGTAGCCTGGGTAACGGTACGTTGCAGCGACGCGCCACGGTAGCGAGTAATCTGGTTCCAAACGACTTCCAGGCCATCCTTAGGAATCGGGAAGGCATAAGCCATTTGATAATTAGTCAGGCCATTACCGCCAGCAACCAGCTCTGCGTTAGCCGCGTTGTGCTTGGCTGCATCGTTAATTTCTTGCGGTAATGCAACACTGCGACGGCTTTCAAATACGCGCATCTTAAAGGTATCAGGATAACGCTTGAACATAGCGATCTGACCCGGGGCCAGGTTATCGACATACTCTTCGTAGTTGGCGGCTGTGATCACGAATAACGGTTTGTCATCGGCATAAGGGTTGGCCAAAAAGCCTTTTGCGTCGACTGCTGCAGCATCAGTTGCCAAACCACCTGTCCAGGCAGGAATGGTGCCGGCAGCGTTGCCCGCAGTTTCTGCGCCGACCGGCGTCAGGCTGTTGCCCAGCTCGGCAACCTTTTGCGCATCAGCAGCGGCAAAGCTGACTTGAGCGACCAGCGCGGAGGCCAGAAAAGTAGAAGCAAGAATAATCGGTTTCATCGATTCGCCCTGTTTTGCTTGATTGTTTTCGGCTAAGCGCTGCTAACAAATGACGCAGCAGAACGGCCGGAGGGGTGGCATCAAGGAAGCGCGGCCATCGCGCCTGCATAAAGTGTAGACGCACGAAAACATCCTTGCTGTACCGTCTAGTGGACCAGTGCAACAAAGCGTTCAGGATTGTTAGGCTTTTTTATATTCCTTGAGGAGCTGCGCACTTTATAGACAGACGTAATGGCAATCAAGCCCAAGTGTCCCATCGTCACCTTCCGCGCCTTCCAGTCCACCTTTCTACAGCGCCGAATCCATGCGCCTTGCAACCCGGTTAACTACGCTTGAACCGCTCTAGAAGTGAGACATTAGGCAACAATTGATCAGCTAGGCGTGCAGCACCTACAAAAAGACCGCCGGTCGATCACTCGACAGGCGGTCTGCGGACATGCCGCTCGACTATTTCATAGATGAAATACAAGCATCTCCGGACTCTAACCACTGCGCGATTTCACCGCGAATGCGCTTCTTGTCGAGTTTGCCGACACTGGTCTTGGGGATTTCGTTGACCACCGCAATTTGCGTCGGAATCGCCCACTTATTGATCCGACCTTCATCAACAAACGGCATGAGATGCTCGCATAATGAGTTTGCGGTAACTTCCTGGCCTGCCGCCGCTACTACCAACGCGAACGGACGCTCATCCCAACGCGGATCAGGTATGCCGACCACGGCCACTTCCTTGATGGCTGGGTTGCGGCTGATCAGATCTTCCAGCTCCAACGAAGACAACCACTCGCCACCTGTCTTGATCACATCCTTGATGCGATCCCGAATATCGATAAAGCCCATAGGGTCGATAGTGGCCACATCGCCGGTGTGCATCCAACCACCCGCCCACAGCTCCTTGCTCTTCTCAGGCTCACGGAAGTAAGCCTGAGTCAGCCAAGGTGCGCGCAGCACCAACTCACCTTGGGTCTTGCCATCCTTAGGCAGCAGTGTGCCGTCGGTATCCATGATTTGTGCCTCCACCAACGGGCCTGGCACACCCGCTTTAATCCGGTGGGAGATACGGTCATCTTCACTGCCGGCTTCAAGCTCAAGGTTGACGTAACCGGCAGAGATAAGCGGACAGGTTTCAGACATGCCGTAAGCCGCGCCCAGATTCATACCCTTGGATTTCGCCAGGTCGTAGAGCGAACGGTTTAGGGCGCTGCCGCCAATGATGACGTTCATCCCGCCGAAGTCGTGATCCTTGGCGCCTTCTGCATTCAGTACCATCTGCAAAATAGTCGGCACGCAGTGCGAGAAGGTGACGCTGTGATCCTTGATCATCTGAACCAGCAGCTCAGGCTCATAACGACCGGGGTAAACCTGTTTGACGCCCAGCAAAGTGGCGGTATAAGGAATACCCCACGCATGTACGTGGAACATCGGCGTGATCGGCATGTAAACATCCCGATTACCGAGCATCCGAACGCCGTCCAGCGCGCCCAGAGAGGTGGCTTGCGAAAGGGTATGCAGCACCAGCTGACGATGCGTGAAATACACACCTTTTGGGTTACCGGTCGTGCCAGTGGTATAGAACGTTGTGGCTACAGAGTTCTCATCGAAGTCGGCAAAATCATAGGTGGGCTCTGCCGCTGCCAGCAGCTGCTCATACTCACCTGCAAAGCCGGGCAAATCGGCCTCTTTGCTTTCTTCGTCAGTCAACAGGATGGTGGTGGTAACCGTGGTCAGATCATTCTCAATAGCCTTATAAATAGGCACAAACTCACTATTGACCAGCACCACGACGTCTTCAGCGTGATTCATGGTGTAGAGAATCTGATCCGGCGACAGACGCACATTGATGGTGTGCATTACCGCGCCCAGCATCGGCACAGCGAACATACATTCCAGATATCGATGGCTGTCCCAGTCCATCATGGCGACGGTATCGCCAGCCTTGACGCCAGCTTTGGTGAGCGCGTTGGCCAAGCGGCAGATGCGCTGATTGAAGGTGGCGTAATCATACCGGCTGATGTCCCGGTAGATAATTTCCTGGGTACGCTCGTAGCGCTGACCGGACAACAGCAAATTTTTGATCAGTAAAGGCGTGGAACGCGCCTCATCGGTAGGCTTGAGGATACGAGTATTGAGCATGAAATGACCTAGTGTTTTTGGGATTGTCAGGGCATGGAGTCTTTACCAGTGCACAAAAAGCAGCTCTTGAGCAGCTCAGAGAATAGCGCAGGTTGCAAAGCCGCTAAACATCATACGGATTTTATTCAGGCTCATTAAGCGTATAATTGTAAACAAAAGTCGCTTTATGACTGAATTCGAATTCATAGTTTCAGATAACATCGATTCAGTTCCGAAACCACAATAAAAGGAGCCAAGATCATGTCCGACAACAGCATAGTCATCGTTAGCGCTGCGCGCACACCTATGGGCGGATTTCAGGGCTGTCTGTCTAGCGTTAACGCTGTTGACCTGGGCGCGACGAGCATCCGGGAAGCGGTCAGCCGTGCTTGTATTGAGGCAGATGCTGTGGAAGAGGTGATCATGGGCTGCGTCCTACCTGCGGGCCTCAAACAAGGCCCTGCGCGGCAGGCCAGCCTGAATGCCGGCCTGCCTAATGCCACAGGTTGCACCACCATCAATAAACTCTGCGGCTCCGGCATGAAAGCCGTGATGCTGGCCCACGATCTGATCAAAGCGGGCAGCAATAAAATCATGGTCGCGGGCGGCATGGAAAGCATGTCCAACGCACCCTATCTACTGGAAAAAGCCCGCACCGGTCTGCGTATGGGGCACGGCGAGATCAAGGACCACATGTTTCTCGACGGCCTGGAAGACGCCCGCAGTGGCCGACTGATGGGTTCTTTTGCGCAGGATACAGCCGATCAGTACGGCATCACCCGCGCAGAAATGGATGCCTATTCCATCGAGTCACTAAAGCGCGCGCAAGCGGCGATCGAAAGTGGTGCGCTAGCTAGCGAAATCGTTCCAGTCACGGTGAAAACCCGCAAAGGTGAAGTGGTAATTAAGGACGATGAACAGCCCCACAACGCTAATATCGACAAGATCCCTACCCTGAAACCCGCTTTTAAAAAAGACGGTTCCATCACGGCAGCCAATGCTAGCTCGATTTCTGACGGCGCCAGTGCACTAGTATTAATGAGTGCAAGCGAAGCCGAACGCCGGAGCCTGAAACCGCTGGCTCGCATTATCGGCCACGCTACCCAAAGCCAAGATCCTAGCGAATTCACGATAGCGCCCGTGGGTGCTATCAGCAACCTGTTCAACAAGACCGGTTGGAGCGCGGCAGATGTGGATCTATTTGAAATCAATGAAGCCTTTGCCATGGTCACCATGCTGGCCATGCGCGAACACAAGCTGGATCACGCCAAGGTCAACATTTACGGCGGCGCCTGCGCGCAGGGCCACCCGGTCGGTTCTACCGGCTCACGTATTATCGTTACATTGATCAACGCCTTACAAAACACTGGCGGCAAACGCGGTGTGGCAGCGTTATGCATTGGCGGCGGTGAAGCGACTGCGATTGCCATCGAGCTGATCTGACCCTAGCGGGGCTGGCACTTACCTAAGTGGCAGCCCTTTCTCACGCGCACCGATCAAGATCGCACCAACATAAGGCACAGCACTAATTTGGCGCACCGCTTTGAGCGCACTTGTTTCCTCGATTCCCCTCCAACTCCCGCCGAGCAATCCATCCTAAATCGTAACCATATGATTTAGATCTTCTTTTTTTGACAATGCGTGACATTGTCAAACTATGGCACGGTCCCTGCTCTGCTCTTAGTCGCCTACAAGGCAGCTACCCGCGACGGACAGGAAACCGATGACTCGCTCATTTCAAGGGCACGACCACAGAACACCAGACCAACACCGCCCTGCGGTGACGGCCCTGCTCAACACTTGCCTCGCGTTTCCCCTG
Source organism: Halopseudomonas sabulinigri (assembly GCA_011053055.1). Classification (GTDB taxonomy): domain Bacteria; phylum Pseudomonadota; class Gammaproteobacteria; order Pseudomonadales; family Pseudomonadaceae; genus Halopseudomonas; species Halopseudomonas sabulinigri_A. The sequence goes on from DRHT01000001.1 coordinate 81,202, forward strand.
CGGTCCCGATCCAGCACCCACCGACTCACCCAGCCGGCCACGGGCGCGGATGTTTTGTGTACTTCCTGCTGCGGCGACTTGCCCAATGTCAGCCGCGCACAGCTGTCTCTACCAAAATTACTGGACACAATCACAACAATGGAGATGTACCCATGAAACTGAAGAATCTGGTCAAGAAGGCCGGCGCACTCGGTGTGGCTTGCAGCATGGCGCTCGGCGCGCTGAGCGTGCAGGCGGAAGAAACCATCAAGGTCGGCGTGTTGCATTCGCTTTCCGGCACCATGGCGATTTCAGAAACCACACTGAAAGACACCATGCTGATGCTGATTGAAGAGCAGAACAAGAAAGGCGGCCTGCTCGGCAAGAAGCTCGAAGCGGTAGTGGTTGACCCCGCATCCAACTGGCCACTGTTTGCCGAGCGCACCCGTGAACTGCTGGAACAACACCACGTGAATGCGATCTTCGGCTGCTGGACCTCAGTTTCACGCAAGTCCGTATTGCCCGTTATTGAAGAGCTGAACGGCATGCTGTTCTACCCGGTGCAGTACGAGGGTGAAGAGTCCTCACGCAATGTGTTTTACACCGGCGCCGCGCCAAACCAGCAGGCGATTCCGGCTGTTGATTACCTGAAAGACGAGCTTGGTGTAGAGCGCTGGGTACTGGCTGGCACCGACTACGTTTACCCGCGCACCACTAACCGCATTCTGGAAGCCTATCTGAAGGCTGCCGGCGTTGCGGAAGAAGACATCATGATCAACTACACGCCCTTCGGTCATTCCGATTGGCAGAACATCGTGGCCGAAATCAAGCGCTTTGGCAGCACAGGCAAGAAGACCGCTGTGGTTTCCACCATCAACGGCGATGCCAACGTACCTTTCTATCGCGAGCTGGGTAACCAGGGCGTTTCTGCTGAAGACATCCCTGTAGTGGCCTTCTCGGTCGGTGAAGAAGAACTGTCTGGCATCGACACTGGCCCATTGGTCGGCCACATGGCTGCCTGGAACTACTTCATGAGTGAAGACACGCCAGAGAACGAAGCCTTCATCAAAACCTGGCACCAGTTCATCGGCGACGAAAAACGCGTCACCAATGACCCGATGGAAGCGCATTACATCGGCTTCAACATGTGGGTAAAAGCGGTTGAGAAAGCCGGCACCACTGATACCGACAAGGTGATTGATGCCATGGTGGGTGTAGAAGTGCCCAACCTGACCGGAGGCACCAGCAAAATGCTGCCAAACCACCACATCACCAAGCCAGTCCTGATTGGTGAGATCCAGGACGACGGCCAGTTCCTGACCGTATCCAGCACTGATGAACTGGTACCCGGCGATGCCTGGTCCAACTATCTGGAAGGCAGCAAAGATCTGATCTCCGACTGGACTGCGCCGATCAGCTGCGGCAACTACAACACCAAAACCAAAACCTGCGTCGGCGCTCAAGCCGAACAATAAGCAGGACGCTATCTGCTGGCGGCAGTACCCAGCGCCAGCAGAAACAAAGGGAGTGGCTCGCCGCTCCCTCTTTGATTGCCCCAGAATAAAACCCTCAGGACCGCAGTTATGAACCCACTTTGCCGCATCACACCCCGGCATACCCTGCACGCCTTGCTGCTCTGGCTGATCTGCCTGTCGCCTTTGCAAGTCAGCGCGCAAACGCCCGAATCCGAACCCGATGCCCAATCTGCTGCAGCGCCCACCACTGCTCAGCCAAGCTTCGAACAACTGGTACAACAACTAGCTGGCGGTAGTCTGCGAGAGCGTGCCGCAACCGTTAAACAGCTATCCAGTCAGCGCGATGAACGCCTGGCCGACATTTTCAACGCCTTGGTGGCCGGTGACTTATTGGCCAACAAGGAAAAACCACCCACGATCGCTATTCGCGAAGGTGAAAAGCTAACAGACGCCCTAACCGGTACCGACCTGACAGGCACCGAGCGGCTGCGCCGCATCCCGGTGAACAACGGTCTGCGCACCCAGCTACGCGGGCAAGTCGCGCAGCTCAACCTGAGCCACCCGAATACCGACAAACGCTACGCCGCCGTGCAACGTTTTATTCGCGACGGTGTAGACGAAGAGACCGCCAGCCTGCTGCGCGCCCATCAAGAAGTCGAAGAGTCCGGCCGCGTTCAAGACGCCATCACCACGGCACTGGCCGTGTTTCAACTGCAATCCGGTGATCGCGAGATCCGCTTGGCCGCCATCGACGAACTCAGCGGCTCACTGGAGCAAGAGGCACGCAACGCTTTACGCGGTATTGCCGAGAATGACGCGGACGCCGAACTGCGCGCAGCCGCCACCGAGGCCATCGAGTCCATTCAGGGTCGCATCAGCTTTTACCGCTTTGTCGAGAACCTGTTCTTTGGCCTGAGTCTCGGCTCAGTGCTGCTGCTCGCTGCCATAGGTCTGGCCATCACCTTTGGCGTGATGGGCGTGATCAACATGGCGCACGGCGAACTGATCATGATCGGCGCCTATACCACTTGGGGCGTGCAGGTGCTTTTCCCCGACCTGATCGAGTGGAGCCTGCTGATTGCCGTGCCGGCTGCGTTCCTGATTACCGCACTGGTCGGCATCGCTATCGAGCGTGGCGTCATTCGCTTCCTCTACGGCCGTCCGCTGGAAACCTTGCTCGCCACCTTTGGTTTGAGTTTGGTATTGCAGCAAGCGGTGCGCACCCTGTTCAGCCCTCTGAACCGCTCGGTCAGTTCACCGGAGTGGATCAGCGGCGCGCTGAACATCAACCCGGTGCTGTCGATCACCTACACCCGTCTGTACATCCTGATCTTCGGGCTAATGGTGTTCTTTGCCCTGATGCTGGTGATGAAGCGCACCACTCTGGGGCTGAAGGTTCGCGCTGTTTCACAAAACCGCGCCATGGCCCGTGCGGTCGGTGTGCGCTCCAGCTGGGTAGACGCTCTCACTTTTGGCCTCGGTTCCGGCGTCGCTGGCGTGGCCGGTGTTGCGCTGTCGCAGCTGACCAACGTGGGCCCGAACCTCGGCCAGGCCTACATCATCGACTCCTTCATGGTGGTGGTGTTCGGCGGCGTGGGTAACCTCTGGGGCACCCTGGTCAGTGCCATGAGCTTGGGTCTGATCAACAACTTTCTGGAGCCCTATGCCGGCGCCATGTTGGCCAAGGTACTGGTGCTGATCATGTTGATTCTGTTCATCCAGAAAAAGCCCAAGGGACTCTTCCCGCAAAAAGGACGGGCGGCGGCTGACTGATCGCCCCGCTGTCCATAGTTAAACGAATTTAACGAGGGAAGAAGTATGCTAACCCAACGACTGTTACTCAGTGATCGGGGCGGAATGCTGGTGCTGGGCCTGGTGGTCCTCATGGCGATTATCGTGCCGATCTGCAATCTGGCGCTGCCTAGCAGCTCGCCGTTCTATATCTCCAACTTTACTGTCGGGCTGCTCGGCAAGTTTCTCTGCTTTGCCCTGCTCGCGCTCTCGGTCGACTTGATCTGGGGCTACGCCGGCATCCTATCGCTCGGCCACGGCGCCTTTTTTACGCTCGGCGGCTACGGCATGGGCATGTACCTGATGCGTCAGATTGGTGATCGCGGTGTGTATGGTCATCCCGAGCTGATGGACTTCATGGTGGTGCTCAACTGGGAAGAGCTGCCGTGGTACTGGCAGGGCTTTGATATGTTCTGGTTTGCCATGCTGATGGTGCTGCTGGTGCCTGGCCTGCTAGCCCTGGCATTCGGCTGGCTGGCATTTCGCTCGCGGGTTACCGGTGTGTATTTTGCAATCATCACCCAAGCCCTGACCTACGCGCTGATGCTGGCGTTCTTCCGCAATGAGATGGGCTTTGGCGGCAACAACGGATTGAACGATTTCAAGGAAATCCTCGGCTTTGATCTCGCCGAAAAAGCCACCCGCGCCGGCCTGTTTGTAGCATCGGCCATCTCACTGGTGCTCGGCTATCTGGCCTGCCGCTATATCGTCACCTCGCGCGCTGGCCGAGTCATCGTCTCGATCCGCGATGCCGAAAGCCGCACGCGGTTCTGCGGCTATCAGGTTGAGTCCTACAAGCTTTGGCTATTCGTCTTTTCCGCCATGCTGGCTGCCGTCGCCGGTGCGTTGTATGTGCCGCAGGTCGGCATCATTAATCCCGGTGAATTCGCGCCACTCAATTCTATCGAAATGGTCGTATGGGTTGCGACCGGCGGCCGTGGCACCCTGTTCGGCGCGATTGTCGGCGCCTTCAGCGTGAACTACGCCAAGACCTTCTTCACTACCTATTCACCGGAAACCTGGCTGTTCATTCTCGGCGGGCTGTTCGTACTGGTTACCCTGTTGCTGCCCAATGGCATCGTCGGCCTGTTTGATCGCTTCCGCCGCAAGGGAGATAAATAATGAACCCACTTAATCGCCTGCGCGAAACCTGGCGCCCGGACCAAGTATTCGACATCGTTCAGCCAGCGCCTACGTTCGACAAGTCGCTGGATACCAAGCACGGCCCGATTCTCTACGTCGAGGATATCAGCGTCAGCTTTGATGGTTTCAAGGCGCTGAACAACCTGAACCTTTATATCGACGACGGTGAGCTACGCTGCATCATCGGCCCCAACGGCGCCGGCAAAACCACCATGATGGATGTGATTACCGGCAAGACCAAGCCCGACTCAGGCAGCGTCTACTTCGGCCAGCGGATCAACCTGCTCAAGCTGTCGGAACACGAGATTGCGCGTGGCGGCATTGGCCGCAAATTTCAGAAACCGACTATTTTTGAAGCGCTACCGGTATTTGAAAATCTGGAACTGGCCACCGCATCCAACAAGCGTGTGTGGTACACCCTGAACCATCACTTGAGCGGCGAACAACGTGACCGCATTGATGAAGTGCTCACCCAAATCGGCCTCACCGCGCACTTTAACCAGGAAGCCGGTGCCCTCTCGCACGGCCAAAAACAATGGCTGGAGATCGGCATGCTGCTAGTGCAAAACCCTCGCGTACTGCTGGTGGATGAACCGGTGGCAGGTATGACGGGTGAAGAGGTCGAGCACACCGCTGAACTGCTCATCTCACTCAAGGGCCGTCACTCGGTGATCGTAGTCGAGCATGACATGGCTTTCGTACGCTCCATCGCCAACAAAGTTACCGTGCTGCATCAAGGTTCGGTACTGGCTGAGGGCAGCATGGACCAAGTGCAGAGCGATCCGCGCGTGGTCGAAGTCTACTTGGGGGAATAACGCATGCTGAACATTCAAGGCATCAACCAGTACTACAACCAGAGCCACATTCTCTGGGATCTTGATTTGGAATTGAAAGAAGGCAGCTGCAGCTGCTTACTGGGCCGTAACGGCGTCGGCAAAACCACACTGCTCAAGTGCATCACCGGCCTGTTGCCTGTCCGCGACGGGCAGATAAACCTAAGAGGCCAGGACATCACCCGCATGAGCACCGAGAACCGAGCACGCTCGGGCATCGGTTACGTACCCCAAGGGCGCGAAATTTTCCCTCTACTCACAGTGGAAGAAAACCTGAAAATCTCACTGGGCGCGCGACCAGACAAAGCCAAGCAGATACCGCCGCAAATCTATGAGCTGTTTCCGGTACTCAAGGAAATGAAACACCGCCGTGGCGGCGATCTGTCTGGGGGGCAGCAACAACAGTTGGCCATCGGCCGCGCGCTGGTACTTGATCCCAAACTGCTAATTCTCGATGAGCCCACAGAAGGCATTCAGCCAAATATCGTGCGCGACATTGGTGAGGTGATCCGCAAACTCAACAGCGAGTTGGGCCTGACCGTTCTGTTGGTCGAACAGAAACTACCCTTTGCCCGGCGCGCGGCTGAGCACTTCTTTATCATGGAGCGCGGCCGGGTGGTCGCCAATGGCGAAATGGACACACTGGATGATGAGTTGATTCAGCGTTATCTCACTGTGTAATTGACCGGCGGCTCGGGCGCTTGGATCGCGCTTGAGCCGCCATTCTTATCCGCAATCGCGGCCTGCATCACCAAGCCCTGACCTCCATCAACCCGCGTAAAACCCGATAAAAAACTCACTTGGTAGACTGAATACGGTTTATATCAAGCTATTCACCCGTCGGGCCGCCCTTGCCTAAATCAAACGACTGTTCGACACTGGGCGCCGATTTTCCATCCGCACACTGAAGGGAACAACCCATGAGCGATATTCGTTTTGACGACAAAGTTGTCATCGTAACCGGCGCTGGCGGCGGCATTGGCCGCGCCCACGCCCTGCTGTTCGCCAAGCACGGCGCCAAAGTCATCGTTAACGACCTGGGTGGCAGCACCCAAGGCGAAGGCTCCAACAGCGATGCAGCACTCAAGGTTGTTGAAGAAATCAAAGCCGCTGGCGGTACTGCGATTGCCAACCCTGACAACGTGATCGATGGCGAGAAGATCGTTCAGTGCGCCATGGATAACTTCGGTCGCGTTGACGTTGTCGTCAACAACGCCGGCATCCTGCGTGACAAGAGCTTCGTCAAGATGAGCGATGCCGACTGGGATCTGGTTTACAAGGTCCACGTTGAAGGCGCTTACAAAGTGACCCACGCCGCCTGGCCGCACATGAAGGACAGCAACTTCGGTCGCGTCATCTTCACCGCTTCTACCTCTGGCATCTACGGCAACTTCGGCCAGGCCAACTACGGTATGGCCAAGCTGGGCCTCTACGGCTTGACCCGCACCTTGGCCATCGAAGGCCGCAAGAACAACATCTTCGTCAACGCCATCGCCCCTACTGGCGGCACGCGCATGACTGAAGGCCTGTTCCCAGAAGGCGCGTTCGAGAAGCTCAAGCCTGAGCTGGTCAGCCCGCTGGTCGCTTACCTCTGCTCTGAAGAAAACAAAGAAACCGGCAGCCTGTTCGAAGTCGGCGGCGGTTGGATGGGTAAAGTACGCTGGGAGCGTTCACTGGGCATCGGTTTCAACCCAGACGAAGGCTTCACTCCAGAAGACGTTGCAGCCAACTTCGAGCAACTCTGCAACTTCGAAGGCGCCGTACATCCGAAGGACAACATCGAAGCACTGCGTGAGCTGATGGCTAATATTCAGAAGTTTGCGTAAACGCAGCAATAAGCTTTAAGCCTCAAGCGACAGGCTGAAGGTCCGAAGCTGGAAGCAAGCGTAGAAAAGCCCGCCCCTGATGCATCAGGGGCGGGCTTTTTTGTTGAAGCTCACGCAGGACACGTTGCAGCCGGACGCTAGTCATGACAAATGGCCTCGGCCACACACCCGCGTTCACAACGCAGGTGTGTGGCTCAATCAGAACTCTATCCTTTAGCAGCGCTCACCGCTCATTAAAAAGGGAAATAAATTCTTGAAAAAAAGCTGTTCGCATATACAGTTGTATTAGGCAAAACAACAAGGGTAGAGAACCATGCACACAGCCAAAAACATCTCGGACTGGAACGACAAAACGGAAGCCGGACTTTACGAATGGTGGAGCTCGATGGCTAACAAAGGAATGGCCCACCACCCCGATGACGACCCCGCCAGCATTGTATATGTAGAAAACGGGGCCCCTTTCTTCGACTCTAAGGCCTCCGCAGCGCTGTGCACCATCTATGCTGAAATGGAAAAGCTGCATGACGATCTCATATATGTCGCGGCTCACAAGGCGATTATGAGCAGGCTCGCATGGGAGCGCTCGTTACCAGAAAACGAATGGTAACCAACGTTCTGCTGCAATAACTCTGTACTTTAAGCTTGGCGCCGTCCAGAATCTGGGCCTAATTTGCGGTAAATGCAACATATTCGACCTGGAGAAAAACCATGCCTTCCGGCCTGTACGATCATATTGATGATCAGCAATTAATTGAAAAAGTAGTACATATATGGGGTAACCAGGTTGTTGCTGAAGTACTGGAAGTAGATAGGGGGACAATTACCCGATGGGTTAAAAGTGGGCTGCTCCATAATCTGCGTAAATTTGAGCGTGAGGCCCTGATTCTTCGGCTGCTACCGCCCCCTCGTCTCGAAACTCAACACGCAGGATTAGAGCATTTTCGCTTCATCGATCTTTTCGCAGGCATCGGAGGAATCCGGCGCAGCTTCGAGGATGTTGGCGGTCGCTGTGTTTTCACAAGCGAGTGGAACGATCAAGCGGTGCGGACCTACAAAGCAAACCACTTTGATGACGTTGATCACGTATTTAATTCGGATATCAGGCAGATAACAGAAGCCGAAGGCGTTTCTGACAGGGATCTGATAGATCATATTGCGGATCAGATCCCTGACCATGAAGTATTGCTGGCAGGCTTTCCCTGCCAGCCTTTTTCAATTGCCGGCGTCTCAAAAAAGAATTCATTAGGACGGGCTCACGGATTCGACTGCAAAATGCAAGGGACTCTGTTCTTTGACATTTGTAAAGTGCTTCAAGCAAAGCGCCCGGCCGCCTTCATACTGGAAAACGTCAAAAACCTAAAAAGCCATAACAAAGGCGATACATACCGAACTATTCTCCAGGCGTTGAATGATGCTGGGTACGATGTTCCTGATCCGGGTGTTGTTGATGCTGCCAAATACCTTCCCCAACATCGTGAGCGGATTGTGATCGTAGGCTTTCGAAGAGACCTTGGGATAGCGGATGGTTTCTCCCTTCAAGAACTTGAAAAGCCTGATCATCGCCCCGTGCTCGGCGAGATTCTGGACCCTGCAGTCCCCGATAAATACACTCTCACGGATAAGTTGTGGTTGTACCTTCAAAACTATGCAAAAAAGCACCAAGCTGCAGGCAACGGTTTTGGCTTTGGCTTGGTTACGCCCGAGCAAACAAACGCAACTCGCACTCTCTCTGCCCGGTACTACAAAGATGGCTCCGAGATTTTATTGTCGCAGGGAAGTCAAAAAAACCCCCGTAGGCTGACTCCACGTGAATGCGCCAGACTGATGGGATTTGACGCGCCTGGAGAGGCTAGCTTCAAAATACCGGTATCTGATACCCAAGCGTACAAACAGTTTGGAAACTCAGTAGCAGTACCGGTGTTTGAGGCTGTAGCAAAGCTGATGGCGCCCCGTATCATGGCCGGCTTTGAAAACACAGACAGGGTATTCCATCTCCCAGCCGCAACCCGAGCATGTAGTCCAACTCAGCTCAGACTGATGGAGAAAAGCAGCTCTTATAGAGCAAAAGTAGCCGGATAAGCTCATTTAAAATCAAATCGCAGCAGGAGCCATTTGTGGCTGACGTAGTTGACTCCTTAACCAGATCAAGAATGATGTCTGGCATCCAGGCGAAAAACACAAAACCTGAACTCAGTCTCAGAAAAGCCCTCCATTCTCGCGGTTTTCGCTACCGCTTGCATGTGCGTAACCTACCCGGAAAGCCAGACTTGGTATTTCCAAAATATAATGCCGTTGTTCAGGTCAATGGCTGCTTCTGGCACGGACATGACTGCCATTTATTTAAATGGCCCTCCACCAGACGCGACTGGTGGAGGGCCAAAATAGAAGGCACCCGCACACGTGACGCTGGCAACAAAAAAGCCTTACTTTCACTGGGATGGAGGCAAGCTTCCGTCTGGGAGTGCGCGCTCAAGGGCAGAAGCCGACTAGAAACTGTCGACTTGGTAAATCAATTGGCGCTCTGGCTCACAAGCAATCAGGAAGAATTGGATATACGGGGGCAAAATGATTCAAGCAGTATCTGACGTATTGAGACTTATGCAGGTTTATGGAGCGACCAGGTTTTATGCGAAAAAATTGGCACCCAATGACAACTCAAAAAACCAAATATATCTCGGTGGCGATTTAAGCGCGCTCAACGTCATCCCGTATAAGAGCATTTATACAGATTCAAGTGATACTGCGGCTAGCAAACGGGATCGCGCAAAAGCCGACATAAATTTTGCTTGGGTCGATGAGGAAGGGTGTTTTCCGTGTCCCGGTGCTCAACTGATCTTGTACCCGAAATATCCGGAAGTAAGAATGTCAGGCCTACTCAAGGGTTGCCATAAGGCACCGCGAGAAGTGATCGCCGCAAGGGATGAAGGACGCACTCTCATTTTTGGAGTAACCCAAGATGGACGCGTATTGGGGTATGCCGCAAATGGGGCTCACGCTGTTTCACGAGAGATGAACTCTCGCACGGACTTGCATCAAATCGGTGTATTCATCGAGCTTTCAACTTACTCCCTTAGCTCAGATAGCAAAACAATTCTGCTCACCAAACTTCAGGAAATTTACAGAAAGCATTGGATTTCTGCGCAGAAGCTTGGCTCTGATGGAGTTTTACACCCATACATGGGCACAAATGCAGGTGGATACACTTTGGAGGCTGAGCTAGGAATTTCACCGAATGGTTATTCCGAGCCTGATTATCTTGGATGGGAAATAAAGCAATACGGCGTTAACGATTTCAATACATTCAGGCCAAAGTCACCGGTTACCTTGATGACGCCAGAACCTACGGGAGGCATATACCGCACAGAAGGAGTGGAGCATTTTATCCGCCAGTTTGGATATCCCGATACAAGGGGAAGACCTGACAGACGCAATTTCGGTGGCATTTATGACTCCATACGATCCTTTCACGCGCGTACAGGCTTGAAGCTGGAGCTGGTTGGGATAGATGAAGTGACCGGGAAAATTACCGACATGCAAGGCGGGGTTTTCTTGGTATCCCGAAAAGATGAGATAGCCGCCTCATGGGGATTTTCAGGAATGATGGAGCACTGGAATCGCAAGCACGCTAAAGCAGCTTATATTCCTTCGCTTTCGAGAAAAACGCCCCCTGGGTACTGCTATGGCCCAAAAGTATTGCTGTGCGAGAAAACAGACTTCAGCTTATTTTTGGAGGCAATGATTGCCGGGAAAATTTACTACGACCCCGGAATCAAAATGGAAGGCGCCTCGTCAGGCAAACCCAAGATAAAAAGGCGAAGTCAGTTCCGCGTTAAACATAGCTCATTGAAATGCTTGTATCACCTTCAAGAAGAGGTGACGCTGACTCTACTACGTTAGCTCCAAATCTAATGAAGAACAGCTAAGAAAAAGCGACTACTCCTACAGGGGCAGTCGCTTTTTTTACTCAAAACCCGGCCTTTAATATGCCTTAAACGTAGTAAGCCTCCAACGGCGGGAAGCCATTGAACTCAATCGCGCTGTAGCTGGTGGTGTAAGCACCCGTAGAGAGCCAGTACATGCGGTCGCCGATGGCTAGGTTCAGTGGCAAGCCGTATTTGTAGTTTTCATACATGATGTCGGCGCTGTCGCAGGTTGGGCCGGCGATGACGGCTTCTTCCAGTTCGCCCTGCTTTTCGGTCCAGATCGGGAACTTGATGGACTCGTCCATGGTTTCGATCAGGCCGGAGAACTTGCCCACGTCGGTGTAAACCCAACGCTCCAAAGCAGTGTGCGACTTGCGCGAGACCAGAACCACTTCGCTGACCAAGATACCGGCGTTGGCAATCAACGAGCGGCCGGGCTCAAGGATGATCTCGGGCAGTTCATCACCAAAATCTTCCTGCAGGAAACGGGTAATTTCTTCCGCGTAAGTCTGCAAAGTGTTGGTTTTGGTGAGGTAGTTGGCCGGAAAGCCACCGCCCATGTTGATCATCTTCAGGGTGATGTTGTCTTCTTCCTTCAGACGCTCGAAGATCACTTTGACCTTAGCAATCGCGGCATCCCAGGCGCCGATATCGCGTTGCTGCGAGCCCACATGGAAGGAGATACCGTAGGGATCCAGACCCAATTCTCTTGCCAGTACCAACAGGTCCATCGCCATATCAGTTTGGCAGCCAAACTTACGTGACAACGGCCAATCGGCGGTGCTGGAGCCTTCGGTGAGAATGCGCACGTAAATCTTCGAGCCCGGCGCGGCCTTGGCGATGTTGCGCAGGTCGGCTTCGGAGTCGGTAGCAAACAGGCGCACGCCTTTCTCGTAGAAAGCGCGGATATGGCGCGCCTTCTTGATGGTGTTGCCAAAGCTGATCTGTTCTGGCTTGACGCCCAGCGCCATCACCTTCTCCAATTCATAGATAGAGGCGATATCGAAGTTGGAGCCCTTGTTTTTCAACAGGTCGAGCACTTCATTAGACGGGTTGGCTTTGACGGCGTAGTAAATTTTGCCAAACGGAAAGCCGTTGACTAGCTCATCGTAGGCACGGTCAATGGTTTTCAGGTCTACGACCAGGAAAGGGGTTTCGAGCTGTTCAGCGCGCTCTTTAATGCGGCCAAAGGTCTCACGGTCAAAATAATCATCAAGCTTGATAGACATTGCGTCGGCTCCAAAGCGTAAATTCTGGTTACGGACCGCATGAGGCTTACAGATCAGATGCAAGGCAGGCACACGTACCAATGCCCCCTGCGCAATGCAGAAATCATAGGGTACGCCTTCCGACGAAAGCGAGTCTAAACGCTGTTAGCCAACACACAACCCGGGGGTGCGAACGTCTGATCAGTATCCCCACTTTGGTTCGCCTACTTCCCAAGGCGTGCGCCGAAAGCAATAAGCCCGCTGTAAACCGCGGCCTTGCTGTCTCGTCGTCAGTACTTGAGCCGTATGGATCGTGCCAGCCTCAACGTTCGATGCGAACCATAAAACCAAGTGACCTTAGGGTCAATAGCACTAATCAAAAATGGATCTACCGGATAGAGACCTGCGGCGCGTGACAGGGTTCAATAAATGCATTGCCAATGCAAATAAGAACACCTATCATTCGCGCCTCAAATTCTATCTGGAGCATCCTGTGAGCACTGAAGCAACTTCCGACGCCTCAGGCGAAGCCGTCACTACCGCCTCCACTCTTCCAGCTGATCCAAACACGGCTGCAACTATGGTCGATCCAACGCAGCTCCCCGCGGAGCCGATGGTAAACGGCCTGCATGACACTACCGTGGCAGCCACACCGCTAATCGAAACCTTGCAGGGCTGGCTGGTCGTCGGCGGGCCAGTCGTGTGGATCCTGCTGGCGATGTCGATAGTCGCGCTGACCATTCTGTTGATCAAGCTGTGGCAATTCAACCTGCCACGCCCCGAGGGCGCACGCGCGGTCACCCGCAGCCTGTCACTCTGGCACAAGGGCGAATCAGAAGCGGCCATCGAACAATTGAACACGCGCCAGACCGTGCCTGCAGTCTTGCTGCTGACGATGCGCGGCCTGCGCAACGGTACTGATCAAGCACTGCTGCGCGAAGAAATTCAACGTGTTGCCACGTACCGTCTAAATCAACTCAAGATGCTGCTGCGTCCGTTGGAAGTGATCGCCAACCTGGCGCCGTTGCTGGGTCTTCTGGGCACCGTGCTGGGCATGATTGAAGCTTTCCAACAGATGGAGTCAGCCGGCAGCCGTGTTGACCCTTCGATCCTGTCTGGCGGTATCTGGCAGGCCCTGCTGACCACCGCGGTGGGTCTGGCGGTGGCCATCCCCGTGGTTGTCATTCACAGCTGGTTGGAACGCCGCGTCGAGCGCATCGCCGCCAGCCTAAACGATGCCGTAACGCAAGTATTTACCCATCAATCCAAACCCCATCAGAGCGGAAAGATCGCCAATGCTGCTTGAGGCCTTTCCGGGCAAAAAGCGCCGCGGCATCAGCCTGACACCACTGATTGATGTGGTGTTCATTCTGCTGCTGTTCTTCATGCTGTCTTCGGACTTCATGCACTGGCGCCAGATTAGCCTTTCCTCGGCCAATGAGACCGAGAGCAAGCCCGACAGCATTCAGTTGATTCGCATTGAAAGCGATACCGGCGAGCTCAGCCACGAAGGCAAGCGCTACGCCTTACAAGACCTTGCGGGTTTGAGCGCGTTAATCGCCAGTGACCCAAAAGCGGTTTATGCCGTTGAAGCTGTGCCCGGCGTGAAGACTCAAACACTGGTGTCAGTACTGGATCAGCTGCACAAGGCTGGAGCTGACAAGGTATCCATGACCGGTGTACTGCCATGAACTTCACCGGTCAGGAAATCCCGCGTAAAGATAACGGTGATGATCAGTTGATCCCGCTGATCAATATCGTCTTTCTGATGCTGATTTTCTTTATGGTCGCCGGCCAGATCAGTGAGCAGGATGCGCAGTTTATTGCGCCACCCGAGTCCATCAGTGAAACGCCGACCGATGCTGACGCGCCACGCGTACTGATCGACGCCGACGAGGTGCTCTGGCTGAACGATCAACAGATCACACTGGAAGAATTGGAAGCGCCCCTGGTTAAAGCTTTCGAGCAAGCTGGAGATCCGGAGAGCTTCAGTATTGCGGTGAAGGCAGATGGTCAGGTACCCGTGGAAACCCTGCAAGCGGTCATGCGCAGCATCAAAGCAGCCGGCTTTCGCCGCATCACGCTGCTGACACAACCCAGTGGTGAAGCATCATGATTCGCCCACATCATTGGTTGATCGCACTGGCACTGGCATTCGGGGTTCACCTGATGGCCTTTGCCGTGCTCGCCTACAACGACCCCAAGGGTGATGCCGCTGATCAGGGCGTGCAGGGCATTGAGATCGACTTGGGTATGCTCGGCGATCTAGGCGAAGCGCAGGAAACCGAACAACCGGAAGAGGTCGCTCCGCCCAAGCCACAGGTCACCGCGCCACCTCCGCCAGAGCCACCGCCGGCCCCGCCGCGTCAGCAGGCAGTGGCGCAGGTGAAGACCCCGCCTAAGCCCAAACCCGAACCACCGCGCGAGCCAGAACCTGTGCCGGACGACATCAAGCAGGAAGCCAGCTCGGTAGCGGCTGTGCAGCCAGGCCAAAGCCAGGCGGAAACCAGTCAGCTCAAGCAATCGACTGGGTCAGGCAATGCGAACACCTCCGGCGGTCAGAGCGGCGCGACCAAGTCCTATTACTCGATGCTAGCTTCCAAGTTGGCTCGCAACAAACGCTACCCTTCGGCCTCGCGTCGACGCGGCGAAGAAGGCACCGCCACGCTGTTTTTTGTCGTCGCCCGCGACGGTTCGGTCAGCCAGGCAAGCATTCGCACCAGTTCCGGTTCCAGACGTCTGGACGACGCTGTACTGGACATGCTGAAGCGCGCCACTCCGTTACCCGCGTTTAGCGACGACATGACCGAACAGCAACTGACTATCGCGATTCCCGTGGAATTTAAGCTAAGCAACGCGCGCTGAGACGCGTGGTTATAAACACGATAAACCCTGATAAGAAGAAACCATAGTTCGCGGCCCCGCCCGCAGGCTAATCCAGCCCCTGACGTCTTCCAGCAGAGAAGACGCAGTGGAAGCAATCTGGACCAGCCAAGGAAACCATCTAGGAAAGAGAGCATGACACAGACTAATCGCACCGCACTGGCTGGCAAAACCGGCACCGACCTAACCTTGCGCAAATCTGGCGGCCATCACGTCATGGCCACCTCCCTGGCGTTAGCTATTTCGGGCGCCATGATCGGCCATCTGCATGCCGCCGAAGAAGAAGTAAATCTCGATACGCTAGTGGTTGAAGACTCCGGCATTCAGGCCGAAGCCAACCCCTACGCCGAAGAAGCTGCCCCCTATAAAGCCCGCGTTGTATCTGACTCACGTCATACCCGCGACATAGCGGATACGCCGCAGACCATTACGGTCATTACCAAAAGCGCTATCGAAGATTCCGGTAAAACCGAGCTGAAAGACATCCTCAGCGCACAGCCCGGCATTACTCTGGGCACAGGTGAAGGTGGCAACTCCTTTGGTGATCGCTACATCATTCGCGGCTACGAAGCTCGCAGCGATATTTACACCGACGGCTTGCGCGACCCTGGCCTGATCACCCGTGAAACCTTCGCGCTGGAACAGATCGAAATTGCCAAGGGCCCAAGCTCCACCTTCGCTGGTCGCGGCTCCACCGGCGGCGCCGTCAACAGCGTCACCAAAAAAGCCAATATCTGGGATGACTTCACCACCGTTGAAGGCGGCCTGGGTACGGACGAATTCCAGCGCTATACCCTGGACACCAACAAGGTGCTCTCCGATGAGCTAGCGATCCGCTTCAACGGCCTGTACACCGAAGCCGAAGTGCCGGACCGTGGCCCAGCAGAAAAACGCCGTGAAGGCGCCCTGATTTCAGGCGTGTACCAGCCGTTGGATGAGTTCAAGGTGCTGGCTGACTATTACTACTCGAACAGTGATGACCGTACCGACCCTGGTGTTGCCATAAATCGGGCCACCGGCGAGGTTGACGATGACATCAAGTACGTTGGCCAGAGCGGCCTGGACTTCCAGAAAACCAGCGCAGACATCTTTACCTTGGGCTTCGAGTGGGAACTGGGGGACGGCGTCAAGCTGGAGAATAAGAGCCGCGTCGGTAACACGCAGAACGACTACATCATCTCTATCGCCCAGAGCGGAGGGCTGCGCACGTTCTCCGGCTGGCAAGAAAACGACTACATCGGAAACCAGACAAACTTGACGATCGACAAGTTCTGGGGCGATGTACGCCACACCGTGATCATCGGTGGCGAATATGCCAACGAGAAAACTGACGGTGGCAATTACACCGTGACTACCGATAACGGTCCGCTGACGATGGATCCCTACAATCCCGACAATAACGCGTGGGTTGGGTCTACCAGCCGCAACGACGCCATCAGCGAGTTGGAACTACAAACCCTGTCTGCGTATGTAATGGATACCATTACCCTGAGCGAAGACTGGGAGGTATTTGGGGGCCTGCGTTACGACCAGTTCGACTATGACCTCTACACAGCCGAACGCACCGGACGCGGCGGCGTGATTATTCCTGAGGCCTCCTACGACTACAACGATGGTTTCTGGAACGGCCATATGGGTGTGGTCTACTCACCGTGGGAGCATGGCAACGTTTATCTGAGCTGGAGCACCTCGTCCAACATCAACGGTGGCGAAGCCGACGCGGCAGCAAGCTGCGGTTATGGCGGCCTCTGTACCGACGACGCGGGTAACTATGCCCAAGCCGAACCGGAACAGTCCACCAACTGGGAACTGGGTACCAAATGGAACCTGCTAGACCACCGCCTGCTGTTGACCGCAGCGGTGTTCCAGACGACCAAGGACGACGTTATCGAAGAGGGGGTGGATTCCTATTCCACCGGTGGCAGTCTGAATACCGGTAAGAACCGTGTACACGGTGTGGAGCTGGGCTTGGCCGGTAATATTACCGACAAACTGAGCGGTCAGATTGGTGCGGCCATTATGAACTCCGAGACACTGAAGTCCTATGATCCGGCCAACGAAGGTCTGCCCAAGGCGAACTTCGCCGAGAAGAGCGCCAATGCGCAGCTACGGTACCAGTTGACCCCGGCCTTCGGTTTCGGCGGCGTGGTGACTTACTCCAGCGAAATGTTTGGCGGCCAGCCTGATGCGGGCGCCAACGGTAATATCGAACTGGAGGGTTACACCGTATACGACCTGTTCGCGAGCTACCGCTTTACCGAACAGTTCGATCTGCGCGCCAACCTACAAAACGTATTTGACGATGATTACTACACCGCTACTTACCGGGGCGGAAGTATCGTCTATAAGGGTGATGCACGTAACGCTCAACTGACTGCACGCTACAAGTTCTAAGCGTTATAGTTAGTTGAAACGGACAGCGGCAAAGGCGACTTCGCCGCTGTCTCATTTTCGGGGAGAGAGAATGTGATCATTCCGATTCAGGGCGTATTTAGCCTCGAAGACGTCGGCAAAATCCGCAGTCATCTGGACAGTAGCGCCGATTGGCAAAACGGCAACGCAACCGCCGGCGATCAAGCTCGTCAGGTCAAACAGAACCAGCAATTGCCGCTAGACAGCAAACTGGCGCAACAGCTCGGCGACATCATTCTCAACACCCTCTCGCAACACCCCACTTTCATTTCAGCGGCATTGCCGTTGAGAATCTTTCCGCCGATGTTCAATCGTTATCGCACTGGCGAAACCTATGGACTGCACGTGGACAACGCGATTCGCTACGTTCCCGGCAATTCCACCCCTATTCGTACTGATCTGTCCGCCACTATGTTCCTTTGCGATCCTGAGGAATACGAGGGTGGTGAACTGGTCATTGAAGACAACTTTGGCAGCCAGCGCATCAAGCTGAACGCCGGTGATCTGGTGCTCTACCCATCCACCAGCCTGCACACCGTCACTCCGGTAAGCCAAGGTACGCGTACCTGCGCGGTGTTCTGGTTGCAGAGCATGGTGCGCAGCAACCAGCAACGCGAAACCCTGTTCGATCTGGACCAAAGCGTGCAGGCACTCACCACCGAACTCGGCGCCAGCCACGCGGAAGTGGTGCGCCTGTCCGGCACTTATCACAACCTGATCCGCCAATGGGCTGATACCTGATGTCGCTACCCTTCAAGCGCCGCGCACCACTAAACAGCATCCCTGCCGACCTGGTTAGCGTGGCCGACTACGCACGCTATGCGCCGGACTTCATACCGCACGCCATCATGGAGTACATCGCCGGTGGCGGCGCCGATGAAATCAGTCTGAAGCGCAATCGCACCGCGCTGGATGAGCTGCACATACTGCCGCGAGCATTGGTCAACTGCACCGCCGGCGGCACGCACACACAGGTGCTGGGCGAACCTCTGCGCCATCCGCTGCTGCTCGCCCCTGTCGCTTTTCAAACACTGGTACACCCTGAGGGTGAACTGGGCACGGCAGAAGCGGCCAGCGTGCTGGAAACCGGCATGATCGCTAGTACTCTGTCGAGCTACAGCCTGGAAGAGATCGCCACGCGTTGCGGTTCGCCCAAGTGGTTCCAGCTTTATATGCAGCAGAGCCGCGACTTTACCCTGGGCCTGGTACGCAGAGCCGAGGCTGCCGGCTATACGCAGCTAATGGTCACCGTTGATGCACCACTGCATGGCATCCGTAACCGAGCGCAACGCGCCGGCTATGAGTTACCGGCAGGTGTAGAAGCAATAAACCTGAAAGACCGCCCTCCTCTGCCCAGTGCCAGCTTCGAGCCGGACCAGAGCATCGTGTTTCAGGGCATGATGAGTGAAGTCCCTACTTGGGATGACATCGCCTGGCTGCAGCAGGAAACCAGCTTGCCGATTACACTAAAAGGCCTTTTGCACCCAGCGGATGTGCTGCGCGCACGTGATATTGGGCTGGCCGGCGCAGTGATTTCCAACCACGGCGGCCGCACGCTGGACTGCGTGCCTTCGGCCATCGACCTGCTACCGCGCATCCGCCAAACCGTAGGGCCTGACTTTGCGCTCTTGATGGATGGCGGCATCGAACGCGGCACCGACATTTTTAAAGCCATTGCGCTGGGTGCCAATGCCGTGTTGCTCGGTCGCCCGCAGCTTTATGCATTGGCGGTCGCTGGCAAGCTAGGCGTAGCGCATATGCTGCGCATCCTGCGCGAAGAACTGGAAGTCACCATGGCGCTGGCTGGCACCCCAACCATTGCCGATATCACTCCGGACGCTTTGTTCAAATAGGTGACGTCACGGGTTACCCGCCCGATTTACCGCTGCACCCAGTACCGTCAAAGGATGAAGAAATCATCATCCTCCCTGTAAAAACTCAGGTGCCTTCCGGCCGACGCTGGCGTTCGTAGAGAAAGGTCAGCACTTCTGAGCGTAACTGGTTGTAGCGCTCATCGCTGGCCAGGGCCAAACGATTACGTGGACGCGGTAAGTCGACCTCCAGCACTTCACCAATAGTCGCAGATGGACCGTTGGTCATCATCACTATCTTGTCAGACAGCAATACCGCCTCATCCACATCGTGGGTCACCATGATCACGGTATTTTTTAGATCGCTCTGAATTTCCATCACCGAGTCCTGCAAATGCGCGCGGGTCAAGGCGTCGAGTGCGCCAAAGGGCTCATCCATGAGCAGCACTGAGGGCTCCATTGCCAACGCCCGCGCAATCCCTACCCGTTGTTTCATCCCGCCGGAAATCTCAGAGGGATATTTGTGAATGGCGTGATCCATATGTACTAGCGTGAGGTTGTGCTCGATCCATTCACGCATCTCTTTTTTACTTTTCTTGCCCTTGAACACTGTTTTCACCGCCAGCTCAACGTTCTGGTAGCAAGTCAGCCAGGGTAGCAACGCGTGGTTCTGGAACACCACGGCGCGCTCCGGCCCCGGCTCATTAACTTCTTTACCGTTCAAAATGGCGCCGCCTTCGGTGGCCTGCGCCAAACCAGCGACTATGTTCATCACCGTCGACTTGCCACAACCCGAGTGCCCAATAATAGAAACAAACTCACCCTTAGCAATTTTCAGGTTGACGTTGTTGAGTGCGCGGAACGGTCCCTTGCGGGTGGGGAAGTCAATGGACACACCCGAGAGTTCGAGAAAGCAGCGGCTTTTATTCACACTGGCATTCTCCTGCAGCTCGTTTGATTCAGTCATTTTCTCTGCCAAATTCAGCTCGCGTTTGAGCATCTGCACGACGGACATGGTGTCACCTCATAACGTTGGTTTGGATGGATTCAGTGGCCAGCCGGCTTTTGATGCGACAACATGGCCTGCACTGTGGTCATCAGCCAGTCGAGCAAAAAACCAATGATGCCAATGGTGACGACTGCGACCATGATGCGACCCAGCGAGTCGGAGCTGCCGTTCTGAAATTCATCCCAAACGAACTTGCCCAAGCCAGGGTTCTGCGCCAACATTTCCGCCGCAATGAGCACCATCCAACCCACCCCGAGTGACAAACGCAGACCGGTAAAAATCATCGGCAACGAGGCAGGGATGGCGATTTTAAAGACCTGAGTCACCCAGCTCAGCCGAATCACCCGGCCGACGTTGATCCAGTCCTTATCGATCGACGCCACGGCAACCGCGGTATTGATCAGCGTGGGCCAAAGCGAGCACAGAGTCACAGTCACCGCAGAGGTAATAAATGACTTCTGAAACAACGGGTCATCCGAGACGTACACAGCGCTGACCACCATGGTGACAATCGGCAACCAGGCTAACGGCGACACCGGTTTGAATATCTGCACCAGTGGGCTGATAGCGCCATACAGCTTGGGGCTCAGCCCGCACGCCACACCCAGCGGAATAGCGATCAAACTGGCCAGTAGAAAGCCAGTAAAAACCGTGACCAGGCTGGTGCCGATCTGATCGAAGAAGGTCGGTTTGCCGGTGTAATCGCGCAACTTAATTTCTGCATCCGGATTAGCAGCCAGCTTCTTGGCATTGCGCTCATCTTGCCGCGCATAAAAGGCATCGGCCTTGTCGCGTTGCAGTTGGTGCTCCTCGTACAGATTGGTTGCCTGGTGCCATACCGCAACTGGACCCGGCAGTACGCCGAGGCTGGTTTTTACCTGCGCTGCGCCAGCAGACCACAACAGCAAAAACACCAGTAGTGCGAGCAGCGGCAGCCCGACCTTATTGAACAGCTCAGTGGCCTGCTCGCGGGCGTCTTCGCCCTTGCAAAGCCGGACCATGGGCACCATCCAGGACAGCCCCGCGGTCTCCATATAACCAATCAGTTTGTTGCTCATGCGGTCACCTCCATTGGTAAAGCACGTGCTGGTTCAAGCGAGCGGATTCGGCAACGCTGAGTGCGCCGACTTCAGATTTTGTCGTCATCTTTAAGGCCAATCTCGAACTGCTGTAGATAGGCGTTGGGCTTGCTGCCGTCGTAGGTCACGTTGTCGATAAACTCTGACTGTGGCGGCTTGAAGCCGGATTCGCTGGCGAAGTCAGGGAAAGCAGAGGCCGGGATCTTGCCCTCTTCGATCAGTTCCTTGGCAGCAACCGCGTAGATGTCTGGGCGATAGACCTTCTTGGCGATGTCCATGTACCAGCTGTCGGGCTGGGCCTCAGCAATCTGGCCCCAACGGCGCATCTGGGTCAGATACCAGATCGCATCGGAGTAATAGGGGTAAGTCGCGTTATAGCGGAAGAACACGTTGAAGTCCGGCACCGAACGCTTATCGCCTTTTTCATACTCGAAGGTGCCGGTCATGGAGTTGGCGATAACTTCCGCATCGGCGCCTACATAAGCCGACTGAGATAGGATTTTCACTGCTTCGCCACGGTTAGCGTTGTTATCAGCGTCCAGCCATTCGGCGGCACGAATCAACGCCTTGACCACGGCAATATGCGTATTGGGGTTTTCATCCGCCCACTGCTGGCTAACACCGAAGACTTTCTCCGGATTGTTCTTCCAGATTTCGTAGTCGGTAATCACCGGCACGCCTATACCCTTAAAGACAGCTTGCTGGTTCCAGGGCTCGCCCACGCAGTAGCCGGAAATGGTGCCAGCTTCCAATGTCGCTGGCATTTGCGGCGGAGGGGTAACCGAGAGCAAGGCATCGGCATCGATTTGGCCGGAAGTGTCACCCTTGGCCGGCGCGTAGTAACCGGGGTTAATGCCGCCAGCCGCCAGCCAGTAGCGCAGCTCATAATTGTGGGTGGAAACCGGGAACACCATGCCCATTTTGAATGGCTTACCGGCTGCCTTGTACTGCTCAATCACTGGCTTAAGTGCATCCGCCTTGATTGGATGGACCGGTCTGCCGTCAGCATCCATCGGGATGTGCTTCTTCATCTCTTCCCAAACCGCATTGGAAACGGTGATGCCGTTGCCGTTGAGGTCCATCGAAAAAGCCGTAATGACATCGGCCTGAGTGCCAAAGCCAATGGTCGCACCCAGCGGCTGACCCGCCAGCATGTGCGCACCGTCCAATTCACCATCAATTACGCGGTCGAGCAGTACCTTCCAGTTAGCCTGTGCTTCCAGGCTGACGTATAAGCCTTCGTCCTCAAAAAAGCCTTTTTCATAGGCAATCGCCAGCGGTGCCATATCGGTCAGTTTGATGAAACCAAACTTGAGTTCTTCCTTCTCCAAATTCTCAACTGCCTGTGCGCTTTGCAGGGGCAGCAGGCTACCAACAGAAAGGGCAACCGCCAGCGAGAGACAAGCGCCAAGAGATTTACGAGTAAATTGCGTCATGTGGAGCACTCCATATCCAGTTTTAAAAGTCAGTCAGCTCAGAAGGCAACTTGTGCCATCAGCCAGAACTTGTCGGTATCGGTAGCAAAATCGTCGGCGTTGTACTGCGCGTACTTGGCCAGCAGCGTCACGTCGCCAAATTTTTTCGCCGCTAGCAGGTCAAGTTCAGAACCGTAGTCGGCACCGCCTTGATCAGCGGAAAACTCGTGGTACACGGCCTGCAACTTGATGCCAGCGAGCGCGCCACCCACCTGCAGGTAAAGGTCTTCCAGACCGTCAGCAGGCGTAGCAAGGAACTTGTCAGCCCAGCCATTAAAGGCGTGGCCAGTGGCGTAAGGAGTCTGGAACGCAGATTCACCTGACCCCAACAGCTCGTAGCCACCCAACAGCTGCACACCGCTGAAGTTGATACCCAGCTCAGCCAACTGATAGTCGGCATCGATATTCTTGCCATCGGCGTAATCGGTTTGTTTGGCGTATTCCAGCGTGTACACCAGCGTGCTGCTGGCACTCAGCACTGGCTCACCGGCCAAACGCAGGCCCAGGGTTTTATTGGAGCCTGCCGGGGTATCGTCAAAGTCGAGGAAGTAGCCGTAGCCCGTCACTTTGATCCAGTCGAAGCCGGCATAGGACAGGTTGGCCAAATGGGTGTCGGTTTCGATATCGCCCTTCGGTGAGTCTTCGCCAAAGATGCGATTGACGTTGTAGACGTAGGCGTAGTTGAGCGTGGTGTCGATCAGACTGGTGTTAGTCAGACTGAAACCGTCATAAGTCTGCTCGTTCTGGCGCCAGCCCACGTTGCCGATAAAACGCGCGTTGTCGTAGATGATCCTCTGGCGGCCAAATTTCAGTACGC
Organism: Halopseudomonas sabulinigri; assembly: GCA_011053055.1. GTDB lineage: Bacteria > Pseudomonadota > Gammaproteobacteria > Pseudomonadales > Pseudomonadaceae > Halopseudomonas > Halopseudomonas sabulinigri_A. Next base: position 104,866 of record DRHT01000001.1, read on the forward strand.
TGTCCGGCACGCCGGCGTAACTCACGTAGGCCTGATTGACCTCGGTACCCTCTGGATCAACTACCACCGGGTATTGCGTATTGGCGCTGGGTAGGCCACTACCGTCGTTATAACGTTCGCTGCCAATTGATGTGACGTTGTCAAACTCAACAAATACACCGACGCCTTGGTAAGGTGCAGTTGCAAAGTTGAGCCGGCTGCGCAGGGTTGAGGCACCGGCATTCTTGTCGATGCCATCCTGATCGACAAACTCATAGCGATAGCGCAGATCCAATCCAATCTTGCCCTCGGTAACAGCTTCCTTGATCGACTGCACGCCTGTTGCTTCCTGCGCCAGCACAGCGGGACTGAAGACCACCAAAGAGGCGGCCAATACGCTGGCGGTGTTGATTTCTTTGAATCCTTTTTGCTTGCTCATGAGCACCCTTTCCTGAAAAACGCGCACAAAAAAAGGCGTCCACGAACATCGCTGTTGATAACAGGTATGTTGGTGGACGCCTTTGCCCGAAAATTCTGTAATTGATTTTGCTGTGTTAGCCGCTGCGCCCAGTCTTTGAACGCTGCGTTACAGAGGATTTAGCAAGCCCTGTGCCACAGATTTCAAATCGTTGTTTTTGTTGTCTATTTCAGAAATACAAGCCACCGTGACCGGACCGCGCTGCGATAGTCCAGTGCAGACTGTGCAGTCATCGCACTGCTGCTGTGCACTCGCGCGGCACCAAAACCCTCACACGCTATAGCACGCGCCAGGCAATTGATCAGCAAAGCGTGAGATGACATGTGCGCAACGCGCGGGCTCATCGTTACGCCTGGCTTGGGATGGCTGCGGCGTTTTATGCGGCGTGCTTGCTGCGCCGTATTTCGAGCAGATAGGTAAAACTCAAAACCGCGGTCGACAGCGCGAACAGCAGCATTAACGGGCGGGGAAACTCATTGCCGCTGCTCGTCACGCGCAAATTCAACTTGCTGGCCGCCAGACGGTCGGGCAGCGCTTGCCGGTAGCCCTCGTCGAGAACCACCTCCATAAAGTCCCGGCGGCTGCGGTAACGCACCACACTGACAAACTCCCAGGGCTGCGCTTCACCCGTGGCCGCAACCGGCATGGAAAATACCGGATAGCCGCCGTGCTTCAGCCAGATGGGCAGCATCGAACGGCTAAAGCGCGCGAGTGATTCCTCACCCGACAGGCTGTCTGGTGCAGCCGAAGCAGTGTTCAACTGGAAAAGATTCACTACGTGAACGGCCCTGCCGTCGTCGCCACGCATAAATGCAAGCACATCCATACCCTGCAAAAAGCCGCGCGTTGCAGCGGGCAAAGCGTCGATACGTGTCTGGTAGGCGTTGATCTCGTGCTCCGTAAGAGGCGAACCGCTGCCTCGGTACCAGAAAAACGTGGTTAGCATGAGTACGACGGCTAGCGCAGCGACGATAAACACTGGGCGTATGGCTGGCATGGGAGAATGCTCTAGGGAGGTTGAACTTACCTTGCGCCAAAGCACTTGCATTTTGCAAGCTCTTTTCAATTCAAACCGCTCACAAACTCAAAGGCAGCAAACTCGATGGTTTAACCTGCTGCTTTAGATGCCCATGCGCCGGTGCTAGTATTTCTACCGATGATGAATGAAGGTGCCCCAGCAAATGTCGGAAGATTTCCCCAGCCGCTCGCATTGCCCGATCAATTACGCCCTTGAGTCGTTTGGCGACAAATGGACGCTGTTGATCATCCGCGATTTGATGTTCAAGACCAAAACATCATTTAATGAGTTTCTTTCCTCCAACGAAAAAATTTCTACCAACATTCTCGCTGACCGTTTGCGGCGTCTCGAATCCCTGGGCATTGTCAGCAAAGAGGTGAGCGACGAAAATCGCTCCAAATTGATTTACTCTCTGACTCGCAAAGGTCGTGACCTGTTGCCGATCATGATGGAAATCACCCAGTGGAGCGGGAGATATGATCCTCAAACCAATGCCCCTGAGGCACTACTGAAACGGCTTGAAGCCGACAAACTAGGCCTGATAAAGGACATAGAAGCGGGCTGGGAGCATAAGTAGTCGCCATAGCCACAGCGAAGCGACCCGCCAACCTACTCTGGCCATCAACAAATCTTGCACCGAAAACGCTCACCAGACCGCCAGTGCACCAATATAGAGCAACAAGCGCAGGTATCCATCTGCCCTACCCCCGCCACACACCGCGCCAACAGGTGCCGTAGAGCGAAACGTTCAATTCTGGTCTGCTATTTGCTTTAGAAGAAGTGTTCGCACTCCTTAAAGCAGGCGCAACACACAATTTGCAAATAGAGCGCTAGGGTTCCGGCTGATCTGCTCAGTGACTGGTCCGAGAGCACTCGACCTTTCAAGCAAAGGTTACACGGCGGGATAAAAGCCCGGGAGACGATTGGCGTAACCGCCAGGAGTGCTCCGCGTGTCACTGATTGAGAGGTTCAAGATGAAAAAGCTTTCCGCACTGGTTCTATCCCTTCTGCTTTCCTCCACCGTACAGGCACAAGATAGCTTTAAGGTCTGCTGGTCGATCTACGTCGGCTGGATGCCTTGGGCTTACGGCGACGAATCCGGCATCGTAAAAAAATGGGCAGACAAATACGATATCGAAATTGAAGTCGTGCAGATCAACGACTACATCGAATCGATCAACCAGTACACCGCTGGCCAGTTTGACGCCTGCACCATGACCAATATGGATGCCCTGACCATCCCCGCTGCTGGCGGTGTTGACAGTACCGCGCTGATCGTCGGTGACTTCTCCAACGGCAACGATGGCATCGTGCTCAAGGGCAAGGATCAGTTGTCCGACATCAAGAGCCAGAACGTCAATCTGGTAGAGCTGAGCGTCTCGCACTACCTGCTAGCCCGCGCGCTCGAAACGGTCGGCATGAAGGAAGCCGACGTGCAGGTGGTCAACACCTCTGACGCAGATTTAGTTGCTGCCTATGGCACTGACGACGTCACCTCGGTCGCTACCTGGAACCCACTACTCAACGAAATTTCCAGCCAACCGGACAGCCACAAGGTATTTGACTCGGCGCAAATTCCCGGTGAAATCATCGATTTGCTGGTCGTTAACACCGACACCTTGAACGCCAATCCAAAATTGGGCAAAGCGTTGACCGGTGCCTGGTACGAAATCATGGCCAAGATGCAAGCCGACGACGCCGTGCGCACCTATCTGGCTGAAGCTTCAGGCACCGATTTGGCTGGCTATCAGGCCCAGCTCGACAGCACCGAAATGTTCTATACCCCACAACAGGCGTTAGCACTGACCAACGACAGCGCGTTGAAAACCACCATGCAGTACGTCGCAGACTTCTCCTTCGACCACGGCTTGCTCGGTGAAGGCGCGCCTGATGCGGGTTTTGTCGGTATCAGCACGCCCGCTGGTGTATTGGGCGATAAAAACAACATCAAGTTGCGCTTTGATCCTAGCTACATGCAGCTCGCGGCAGACGGCCAACTGTAATCCGATCCGCTGAATCCACCGGGGGCGCTTGCCCCCGACGCAAGGAAACACTATGAAGCGACTGATCAATCTATCTCCCGCGCCAGCAACCCGCATGTTTATCGCCTTGCTGCCGTTCGTGCTCCTGTTGCTGGTATACATAGTGGCCTCCGACGCGCGCCTGGAAGCGAACCCTAACGACAAGTTGCTGCCGTCCTTCAGCCAGATGGGCGCCGCGATTGACCGAATGGCGCTGGAACCCAGCAAACGCAGCGGCGATTACGTGTTCTGGGTAGATACCGCCAGCAGCCTTAAACGCCTCGGCATGGGCGTGGCGATCGCCGCCAGCGTCGGACTGGCAATTGGACTACTGACCGGTGCCCTGCCCGTCATCAACGCCAGCATGAGCCCCTTGCTGACGGTGATTTCGCTGATCCCGCCACTGGCGATACTGCCGGTGCTGTTCATCATTTTCGGTCTGGGTGAGCTGTCCAAAGTGATGCTCATCGTACTGGGCATCACCCCGTTCATTGCCCGCGACCTGCAACGCCGCACGCAAGAGATACCCAGCGAACAGCTCGTCAAAGCACAGACACTGGGCGCCAATACCAGCCAGATCATGGTTCGCGTATTACTGCCGCAATTGATGCCTAAACTGATCGATGCGGTGCGCCTGTCGATGGGCGCTGGTTGGCTGTTCCTGATCGCGGCTGAGGCTATAGCCTCTACGGATGGCCTCGGCTACCGCATCTTTTTGGTACGTCGCTACATGTCGATGGACGTCATCCTGCCCTATGTCGCCTGGATCACCCTGCTGGCCTTTCTGTTCGATTGGCTGCTGGCGACCCTGAGCCGCCGACTGTTCCCTTGGAACGTACAAGGAGGCAACTCATGATTGAAGTTAACAACCTGGGTAAGAGTTACGACGGTAACCCGGTTCTTGAGCGTTTGAACGTCAACGTCAAAGAAGGCGAGTTCGTCACGCTGGTCGGCGCCTCGGGCTGCGGCAAGAGCACCTTCCTGAAAATGCTGCTGGGTACCGAGTCGCCTACCAGCGGCGAGCTGCTGCTTGACGGTAAACCTATCGCCGATGAACCGGGCCCGGATCGCGGGATCGTCTTCCAGCAGTATTCCGTGTTTCCGCACATGACCGTGCTGGATAACGTGATGTCCGCCGTCGGCTTTGCTCAGCGTGGCTTGACGGGTTATCTGTTCGGCACCAAGCGCAAGCAAGCGCGCAAGGACGCCGAAGCCATGCTCAACGAAGTGGGCTTAGGGCATGCGCTGCAAAAGTATCCGCACGAGCTGTCGGGCGGTATGAAACAGCGCCTGGCGATTGCCCAGGCGCTGCTCGGCAAGCCCCGTATCCTCCTGCTCGACGAGCCATTCGGTGCCCTTGACCCGGGTATCCGTGCGGATATGCACGAACTGGTTTTGCGGCTGTGGAAAGAACACAAGCTGACCATCTTCATGGTTACCCACGACATCAAAGAAGGTTTCTATCTCGGCACCCGCCTCTGGGTGTTCGACAAAGTCCGCCAGGACCCACACGCCCCGCAAGCGTTTGGCGCAACCATCACTTATGACTTGCCGGTCAACAGCAAAGCCCGGCAACCGGCAGCGAAAACGACCGCTGAAACCATTGCGCCACTGCTGGCCGAAAAGGCCGGTTGATAGCAACCCGATACGGAGACAACGGCAATGAGCATGAATCACTACAGCACAGAAATTCCTGGCGCCAGCCACTGGTCCCTGCGCGTGCGTAAAGGCATGCAAATGCGCCTGACCGACCTCAACGGCGGCGCCAATGTTGGCATGCTGCTCTACAACCCGGAAAACTTGCTGGAGCGCTATAACGCCCCGGATACCCTCAAGGGCCAGCACACATTCAAGCTGAGCAAAGGCAACTGCCTGTATTCCGACATGGGTCGGGTGTTCGCCTCAATCATTGAAGACAGCCTCGGCTGGCACGAAACCGTGTGCGGCAACAGCAACGCCGAGCAAATCAAGGCTCGCTGGGGCCAGCGCGATTATCAGAGCGACCGTAATGAGTGGCACCAGAACGGCTACAACGCCTTTCTGGTTGAGCTGGCCAAGTACGGATTGGGTCGCGCCGACATGGCCGCCAACCTGAATCTATTCAGTAAGATCGGTACCGACGACGAAGGCAACATGACGCTCGACGGCCAGTACAGCAAGCCTGGCAGCCAAGTGGTCCTGCGCTTTGAGATGGACACCCTGGTGCTGCTGCACACCTGCCCACATCCGCTCAACAACGCCGAAGCTTACCCCTACAACCCGGTGCAGATTGAACTGAGCCCGGCCGACCCGGTAGACGATGACGACTATTGCCGTAACTTCCGCCCGGAAAACCAGCGCGGCTTCATGAACAACGCCCTGTATCACCTAGGCAAGTAAGCGAGAACACCATGATCAAGACCAGCTCACGCCAACCCGAGACAGCCACGCAGCGCAGCACCATCGGCGCCGGCGATTATTACATCGGCACCGTCAAGGCCGGCCAGACCCTGCGCCTGCTCGACCTGGAAGGCAATCAGGCCGCCGACACGCTGTTTTTCAGCGCCGCCAACCCGGTTGAGCGCTATAGCGTCACCGATACCATCCGCGAGCAGGGCAATGTCTACCTGACCGCCGGCTCGGTGATTCGCTCCAATGAAAACAACCCCATGCTGGAAATCGTAGCCGACACCTGTGGCCGGCACGACACCCTGGGCGGCGCTTGCGCTAGTGAAAGCAACACCATCCGTTACGATCTGGAAAAACGCTGCATGCACTCCTGCCGCGACAGCTGGATGCTCGCGGTCGCCGAGAATCCCGAATACGGCATCAGCAAGCGCGACATTACTCACAACATCAACTTCTTCATGAACGTGCCGGTCACCAGCGATGGCGGCCTGACCTTTGAAGACGGTATTTCCGGCGCAGGCAAGTACGTAGAACTGACCGCGCTGATGGATGTGGTAGTGCTGATCTCCAACTGTCCACAGCTGAACAATCCTTGCAACGGTTACAACCCGACGCCGGTTGAGATGCTGGTATGGGACAAATGAGTCAGCTGTAACGACCGAGATTCACCTGCTTCAGTGGACGACCACTGTCGTATATGCAGCCTGGGACGGCCCGGCAAAGGCTAGAGTGATGTTCAATAAAGTATTGATTGCCAACCGTGGCGCCATCGCCACCCGCATTATTCGCACCCTGCGCCGTCTGGGTATTGGCTCGGTAGCGGTCTACGCCGAGTGCGACGCTGAAAGCCTGCACGTACGCCTGGCCGATGAAGCCTACTGTCTAGGTGACGGCGCCGCTGCTGATACCTACCTGCAGATCGATAAGTTGCTTGCCATTGCCGCCGAGACGGGCGCCCAAGCCATACACCCCGGTTACGGTTTCCTCAGTGAGAACGCCGGTTTTGTGCGCCGCTGCGAGGCGGCGGGCATCGCTTTTGTTGGCCCTACTCCTGAGCAGATGCTGGCCTTTGGTCTCAAGCACCGCGCCCGTGCTTTGGCCGAACAGGCAGGCGTACCGTTGCTGCCCGGCACCGATCTACTGAAAGACTTGAGTGCTGCGCAGGAAGCCGCCGAGCGTATCGGTTATCCCATCATGCTGAAAAGTACTGCCGGCGGCGGCGGCATCGGTATGCAGTTGTGCCATACCCTAGAAGAATTGAACGGTGCATTCGACAGCGTCAAGCGCCTCGGCGCCAGCAACTTCGCCGACGATGGCGTGTTCCTGGAGAAATTCATCGCTCGCGCTCGGCACATAGAAGTACAGATGTTCGGTGACGGCGCAGGCAAAGCATTGGCCTTGGGAGAGCGTGACTGCTCTAGCCAGCGCCGTAACCAGAAGGTGGTAGAGGAATGCCCTGCGCCCAACCTGACTGACGCGATTCGCGCCGAGCTGCATAGCACCGCCGAGAAGCTGCTGTGCAGCATCGGCTACCGCAACGCCGGAACCGTAGAATTCATCTACGACGCCGACAGCCACGAATTTTACTTTCTTGAAGTGAATACCCGCCTGCAGGTTGAGCACGGCGTGACCGAAGAGGTTTATGGCGTTGATTTGGTCGAGTGGATGATCCGTTTGGCCGCCGGTGATGCGCCGGATCTGGATGCACAGCGAGGCAATCTTCACCCGCAAGGTCATGCGATTCAGGTACGTCTGTATGCCGAAGATCCTTTCCGCGACTTTCAGCCCTGCGCCGGCCTGCTCAGCGAAGTTATTTTCCCATCCGGTAACGGCATCCGCATTGACCACTGGATCGAGTCCGGACTGGAAGTGCCCGCTTACTTTGACCCCATGCTGGCCAAGGTTATTGTGCATGCCGATACCCGCGAGCAGGCGCTGAGCAAGCTGCAAAGCACCCTGGACGCTACCCGCTTGTATGGCAGCGAAACCAACCTGGACTATCTGCGCGCCTTAAGTCGTGATCCGGTACTGGCAGCCGGCGAAGTGACCACGCGCTATCTGAACAGCTTCCGCTACAACCCGGCACGCATCGACGTGCTGGCCGGCGGCACCCAGACCACCATCCAGGATTTTCCCGGCCGTGCCGGCAGCTGGGATGTGGGCGTGCCACCATCTGGCCCGTTCGACAGCTATGCCTTCCGGCTTGGCAATCGTCTGCTGAACAACGCCAAAGACGCTGCAGGTCTAGAAATCACTCTGCAAGGCCCAACGTTACGGTTCGCCAACGCCTCTCAAATTGTGCTCAGTGGTGCTCCACTGGACGCGCGACTGGACGATCAGCCCGTTGCTATGTGGCAAGTCATCGACGTCGCCGCTGGCCAGACTCTGACCCTGGGCCGCACTAAGGAATCCGGCACCCGTGCTTACTTGAGCGTGCTCGGAGGCGTGCAATGCCCCGATTACCTGGGGTCAAAGTCGACCTTTACGCTGGGCAAGTTCGGTGGCCACAACGGCCGCGCGCTACGCACCGGTGACGTGTTACATCTGGATAACAGCGCTAGCAGCGTTGCCGCCGCCAGCGTGCCGGACGCTTTGCGGCCGAGCATTAGCAACCAATGGGACGTACGCGTCATCTACGGACCGCACGGCGCGCCAGACTTTTTCACTGGCGAGGATGTAGAGACCTTCTTCAATACCGACTGGGAGATTCACTATAACTCCAGCCGTACCGGCGTGCGGCTGATCGGCCCCAAGCCCGAATGGGCGCGTAAGGACGGCGGCGAAGCTGGCCTGCACCCCTCGAACATTCACGACAATGCCTACGCTTTCGGCACTGTGGACTTCACGGGTGACATGCCGGTCATCCTCGGACCCGACGGCCCGTCATTGGGCGGCTTTGTTTGCCCCGCCACGGTGATCACCGCCGACCTGTGGAAACTCGGCCAACTGCGCGCTGGCGACAAGGTGCGCTTCGTTCCGATCAGCATTGAGCAGGCGGTCGCGCTGGAGGCAGCGCAAATCGCAGAAATCGACGCCTTGCAGGCTCAGCCGATCGAATGGCAGCCCGTGGCCCCCGAAACCCCCATTCTCAAGCGCTTGCCCGCAGAGCAATTTGGCGATGAAATTGTCTACCGCGCGGCGGGTGATCACTTCCTGCTGGTCGAGTATGGCGAACAGATTCTGGATATTCGTCTGCGTTTTCGCGCACATGCATTGATGCAGTGGCTGCAGCAGAATCCGCTGCCTGGCCTGCGCGAACTGACCCCGGGCATCCGCTCGCTGCAAATGCATTTCGACAGCCAACAGCTGAGCCACGAGACGCTACTGGCGCATTTGCTCAAGGGCGAGCAGGCACTGTCCGAGCGGCTTAACGAACTGTCGGTACCGTCGCGCATCGTGCATATCCCGCTGTCCTGGGATGACGAGGCCTGCCAACAGGCGATCGAGAAATATACCCAGTCGGTGCGCAGCAACGCGCCCTGGTGCCCAAGCAACCTGGAGTTTATCCGTCGCATCAACGGGCTCGACAGCATTGATGATGTAAAAAAAGTACTCTTCGATGCCTCCTATCTGGTGATGGGGCTGGGCGATGTGTATCTCGGTGCGCCGGTCGCGACGCCGACCGACCCACGTCACCGCCTGGTGACCACCAAGTACAACCCCGCGCGTACCTGGACGGCAGAGAACTCAGTCGGCATCGGCGGTTCTTATATGTGCGTTTACGGCATGGAAGGCCCCGGCGGCTATCAGTTCGTCGGCCGCACCTTGCAGATGTGGAATCGCTACCGCCAGACGCGCGAGTTCAGCAAACCCTGGCTTTTGCGCTTCTTCGACCAGATTCGCTTTTATGAAGTAAGCCACGAAGAGCTGCAACAGATTCGCCGCGACTTCCCCCAGGGACGCTATCCACTGCGTATAGAAGAGAGTCATTTCAGTCTCTCCGAGCATGAAGCATTTATTGCTGACAACGCAGAAGAGATCGACGCATTCAAGCAACAACGCAACGCCGCCTTTGCTGAAGAACTGCGCCAATGGCATGCCAACGGTCAGTTCAATTTTGTTAGCGAGGAATTGGAAAGCGCTGACGAGAACGTTAGCTGGCCGGAAGACAGCGTCGGTGTCGACAGTCCTGTCTCGGGTAGCCTGTGGCAAGCCGCCGTTAAGGTTGGCGACCAGGTTAAGGCTGGCCAAGTGTTGTTGATCCTCGAATCCATGAAGATGGAAATTCCTTTGCAGGCGCCGTGCGACGGCGTCGTTACCCACGTATTGCAGCAGGCCGGTGGCCGCGTACACGCTGGCCAACCGCTGGTGGTATTGCAGGACGCTGCGCAGGAGAACCCAGCATGAAAATTGATATGAGCATCAGCGGTCTGAAACAGGCCTACAGCGAAGGCAGTCTGACCCCAGCCACACTTTTGGCCCGCATCCGCGAGCAGGCCGCCGCCCTCGCCGATCACAACATCTGGATTCACCTGCTCAGCGAAGCCGAGCAGCAGCCCTATCTACAAGCGCTGGCCCGCAAAGACCCTGCCACCACGCCATTGTGGGGCGTGCCTTTTGCGATCAAGGACAATATCGACTTAGCCGGCATACCAACCACCAACGGTTGCGAGGCTTTCGCCTATACCCCCACCGAATCGTCGCAAGTGGTACAGCAACTGATCGACGCTGGGGCAATTCCGGTCGGCAAGACTAATCTAGACCAGTTCGCTACGGGTTTGAACGGCACCCGATCACCCCACGGCCCCTGCCACAACGCCTTTGATTTTGACTACATCAGTGGCGGTTCCAGCGCCGGCTCTTCGGTCTCGGTTGCTAAGGGTCTGGCCAC
>DRHT01000002.1 GCA_011053055.1 Halopseudomonas sabulinigri
ATGCCGTTGTCCCGCCTCGCTTTGCACATGCCAAGCCATCCAGCGTGCTAGTTCTGGTGCATCAAAACGATTTTGGTTTTCAGTCACGTCAAGCGGGCGCAGCATCAGGTAGTCGCCATCGGGCCAGCCAATGTACACGGAGTTGAGTTGCGGATTGTCCCGTAGCACTTGAGCGAAAGATTGCAGGTGCGGTAAGCGCTGAGCGAGCGTGTCTGTGTTCGGGAGGTTGCCGAGACTCAGTAAGCTCAAGGCTTGGCTGGGTGGTTGGTACATATTTTCCAGCTGAGTTTCAACCTGCAGGCTTAGCCGCTCAAATAGCTCGTCGCCGGTCGACAGCATGACGCGTGACAGCTGTTGATATTGAAACAGCGTCAGCAGCGTAACGGTAAGTAGGAGTGCGGTGAGGGTGAAAAGCGCTGACAATCGATAGGGTTTGTCTGCAGACTTCCTTCCTGGATCGTCCGGCATGAGGCTCCTGTTTTACTACCTGTCGGGATGAGGCCAATATAGACCATTACTCCGGTATTGGTAGGGCAAACAGACTTCGTGCGGTATTGGTCGTGTGGTCGGCCAGTTGCTGCAAGGATTCGTCGCGGCATTGGGCAACGCATTGCGCTACTTCGACCAGAAACGCCGGTTCGTTGCGGCGACTTTTAGGCTTGCTTGCCATGCTGCGCGGCAAAAGCCAGGGTGCATCAGTCTCCAGCATCAGGCGGCCAGCCGGGATGTCGCGCATCAGCGGATGTAAATGGGTGCCGCGTCGCTCATCACAGATCCAGCCAGTAATGCCGATGTGCAAGTCGAGATCCAGGTAGGCGTAAAGCGCTTTCTGGTCAGCGGTAAAACAATGCACGACGGCTCCGCTGAGTTGATCACGAAAGTCGCGCAGCAAAGCTAGCAGGGTTTCGCTGGCGTCCCGTTCATGCAGAAAAACCGGCAGACCGCTTTCAGCTGCTATAGCCAGTTGGTCTTCCAGTGCTTTGATTTGTGCAGGGCGGGGAGAGAAGTCGCGGTTAAAATCCAAGCCGCATTCACCAATCGCTTTTACCGCTGGTTGTTGGCTCAAATGTCGAAGTTGTTGAGTGCTTTCAGCATTCCAATGACGGGCTTCGTGCGGGTGCACGCCGGCAGTGGCAAACAGGCGCTGGGGAAATTCTGCGCAGTACTCGAGTACCTGGTCGGCATGATCGAGTGAGGTAGTGGTCAGCAGCATCTGACTGATGTCGGCCTGCCAGGCACGCTCCAATACAGCGGAGCGGTCCTCGGCAAAGGCCTTGTCAGTCAGGTTGACGCCAATATCGATCCAATCCATGGCGCGACAGCTCAGTCCTTGCGTGGGGGCTTGGCTGCGCGTGGCTTGCTAGCGAATTCGCGCTTGGGTTTGCGCGCCGGCGGTGATTCAACTTCCCCGGGTGGCAGCGGCCATGCACGAATCTGCAGAGGCACACCATTGATCTCGGCACCAGCCAGTTTGTTCAGGATGTCCTGATCAAGCTGCGGCAGGTAAACACCAGTATGCTCAGGGAACATCTTGATGTGACCGATCTGCTGACGTTGCATCTTGCCAACCTTGACCAATACATCAACCAACGGCTTAGGCATCAGACCGCTCTTGCGACCGCCCTGTACTTTATAACGGGTCAGACCGCTGTCACGATCAAACTGGTTTTCCTGGCGAGCAGGTGCGCTTGGCAGCTCAGTAACTGGCTCCAGCAGCGTCTTGGCACTTGGCAGAATCGAGAGCAGCGCTGCGGCAAGTTCAGTCGCATCGAGGCTGGTTAGTTCCTGCAGATCGGTTACCAGTTGCTGGTGCAGCACGCTGGAATTTTCACGCGCTTTATTTAAGCGAGTGGCCAGTTTGCTCAAGCGACCGCTGCGTACCGCATCAGCGGATGGCAGAGCTTGTGGCTCGATCTTCTGTCCAGTGGCTTTTTCCAGCACGTGCAGCAAACGACGCTCGCGTGGCGTGGCGAACAGAATCGCGGTGCCTTGGCGACCGGCGCGGCCGGTACGACCGATGCGGTGCACGTAGCTTTCGCTGTCGTGCGGCAGATCATAGTTGAGTACGTGGGTAACGCGCTCCACGTCCAGACCGCGAGCGGCGACGTCAGTTGCCACAATAATGTCGATCAAGCCACGCTTGATGCGATCGACTACCTGCTCACGCAGCTGTTGGCTCAAATCACCATTCAGCGCAGCGGCGGCAAAGCCACGGGCTTCCAGGCGCTCTGCCAGTTCAAGACTGGCTGTCTTAGTGCGCACGAAAACGATCATGGCCTCTACTGGCTCAACTTCGAGCAGGCGAGTCATGGCGTCTAATTTGTGGTGGTTGGATACTTCCCATACTTTCTGGGTAATAGTGTCCAAGCTGCTGCTGGAACCGCTGTGCAGGCGGATTTCCTTCGGGTCTTTCATGTGCTTTCGCGCAACAGTGCGCACGGCCGCTGGCATGGTTGCCGAGAACAGAGCTTTTTGCGTCTGCTCAGGTACTTCCTGGAACACCGCTTCTAGGTCGTCAGCAAAGCCCATCTTGAGCATTTCGTCGGCTTCGTCTAACACCAAAAAGCGCAGGTCTTGCAGCTTGAGGCTGCGACGGCGCAAGTGGTCAGTCAAACGACCGGGCGTAGCAACGACGACATGCGCACCGCGCTCCAGAGCTTTGAACTGTGGGGCAAAAGGAGAGCCGCCATAGAGCGCCAGAACGGAAAAACCGCGCATGTTCTGCGCGTAGCGCTGGAAAGCCTCAGCGACTTGCAGTGCGAGCTCACGCGTTGGCGTGAGGATCAATGCCTGGGTAGCGCGCAGGCTAACGTCGATGCCTGCGAGTACGGGCAGAGCAAAGGCAGCAGTCTTACCCGTGCCGGTTTGCGCCAGACCAAGCAGGTCTTCACCGTTGAGCAGGGTAGGGATGGCCTCAGCCTGAATAGGGGAGGGTGTTTCATATCCGAGGCTGTTTAGAGCCTCGAGAAGCGGAGCAGGCAAGCCGAGATCGGCAAACTGCTTGGCCGCCGGAGCGGTATCGGACATACGTGAAGTAAACCTTGGGGGATATGTAGATCGAGCATTATACGCGGTTTGTGGGGAAATTGCCGCAGCCTTTTTTGCCGCTCTGTTCATTGCTCGAATGAAATGGCAGGCTAAAGGCCGAACAGCTAAGAGAGGACGAGCTTATGGGGCGCTTGGTAAAGGGTGATTGGCGCGACGAATGGTATGACACCGAGTCGACTGGCGGAGCGTTTAAGCGCGAGGATGCGGGCTTTCGAGAGCAGATAGGCGAAGGTTTGCGCTATCCGCCAGCCTCGAACCGTTATCACTTGTATGTATCTCTGGCCTGCCCTTGGGCTCACCGTACGCTGATCATGCGCACGCTGAAAGGCTTGGAGCCGCATATCAGTGTCACCGTCACTCACCCGCACATGTTGACGCAGGGTTGGCACTACGAGCCACCGGAGCCGCTGTACGGTTTTGAGTTTCATCATCAGCTCTACACTCGAGCCAAGTCCGATTATAGCGGTCGAGTGACGGTGCCCGTGCTTTGGGATAAGCAAAGCGAAAGCATCGTCAACAATGAATCAGCCGAGATACTGCGGTTGTTCAATAGTGCATTCAACTCGTTGACCGGCAACCATGATGATTACTATCCGCAACCCTTGCGTGATGAAATCGATAATATCAACGAGCGGGTTTATCACGACATCAACAACGGCGTGTACAAGGCAGGATTTGCCACTACACAACAGGCTTACGAAGAAGCGTGTTTGCCGCTGTTCGCCGCGCTTGATTGGGTTGATGAGCGGCTGGCAGCACGGCGTTATCTGACGGGAGAACGTATTACTGAAGCGGATTGGCGATTGTTTACCACCCTGGTGCGCTTTGATCCGGTGTATCACGGCCACTTCAAATGCAATATTCGCCGTATTCAGGATTACCCGCACCTGTCGGGATATCTGCGTGAGCTTTACCAGTGGCCGGGCGTGGCGCAAACGGTGAATTACGAACACATTAAGCAGCACTATTATTACAGCCACGACACCATCAATCCGACCCGCATAGTACCTTTGGGAATGGGGCAGGATTTAAGGCAACCGCACGACAGGGCGTATTTGCCAGGGCAAAACTAGCGCTGCCCTGAAAGTCTCGTGCTGCTAACATAGCGCGCCGCAGCGCTGGTGAAGCGCCGCAATAAATACAAGAAGTCTTCCCGTTTGTGGTCTGCCTGTACCTTGGAGGTGCTGTGATTAATCCAGACAACCTGATTCCCCCAGCGCTAACGCTGGCGGGTATTGCGCTGGTTAGTTTGATCTGCCAATTGATGGCTTGGCGCCTGCGGTTGCCGGCCATTTTGTTTTTGTTGCTCAGCGGCATTCTTTTTGGCCCCGTGCTTGGGTTGATCTCACCGGATGAATTTCTGGGCGACTTGCTATTTCCCATTGTCTCGCTGTGTGTTGCGCTGATTTTGTTTGAAGGCAGCCTGACGCTTAAATTTGACCAGTTA
This sequence comes from Halopseudomonas sabulinigri, assembly GCA_011053055.1. Lineage (GTDB taxonomy): Bacteria > Pseudomonadota > Gammaproteobacteria > Pseudomonadales > Pseudomonadaceae > Halopseudomonas > Halopseudomonas sabulinigri_A. Next base: position 4,496 of record DRHT01000002.1, read on the forward strand.
AAAGAAACCGGCGGAATGGTTCGCCGTCTGGTCACCATAGGCGCGCTAATTACCTGGGGTGTAATCAGTGTGGCCTGCTATTGGCTGATTGGCCTGGATGTGGCGCTTTCAGCGCTTTTCGGTGCGCTGGTAGTAGTTACTGGTCCGACCGTGGTTGTACCCATGTTGCGTACGCTGCGCGCTACGCCGCGCATCTCCAAGGTGCTGCGCTGGGAAGGGATTCTGATTGACCCTATCGGCGCACTGCTGGCTGTACTGGTTTATGGCTGGATCATGTCGCAGGCCGCTGGCCACAATGCTTTCCTGGCCAGTTTGGCTATCTTTGTCCAGGTCATAGGTATTGGTACGATCGCGGGCATAGCCGGTGGTCATCTGATGGCCACGGCTATGCGCCGGCATTGGATTCCGGAGTATCTGGAGGTGCTCGCGGCACTCACGCTGGTGTTGGTGATGTTCTCGCTATCCAACCATATAGTGCATGAGTCCGGCTTGTTGACGGTGACGATCATGGGTATTTGGCTGGCCAACGCCAAAGGCATCGATATCGAAGAAATTCTGGTGTTCAAGGAACATCTGTCGGTGTTGCTCATTTCCGGACTGTTTATCTTGCTGGCCGCGCGGTTGGATCTGGATGCCCTGCTGGCGTTGGGTTTGCCTGCGCTGGCGCTGTTGTTGGTGATCCAGTTTGTCGCTCGCCCGCTGGCAGTGTGGATTAGTAGTATCGGCAGCGAGCTGACCTGGCAGGAGCGCACGATGGTTGCGTGGGTAGGCCCTCGGGGTATCGTTGCAGCAGCGGTCTCTGCGTTTTTTGCGCTGCGCCTTGAACAAGCCGGCTACGAAGATGCTGCCTTGATCAGTGCACTCACGTTTGCGGTCATTATCGGCACAGTGGTGTTCCAGAGTGCCACCGCGCGAACAGTGGCTGGCCTGCTGAAAGTTACAGAGCCCGAGCGCCGCGGCATCTTGCTGATCGGTGCCAATCAGGTGTCGCGCGCGCTGGGTGAAGTGCTGCAACGGCTTGAAGTGCCGCTGTTGGTGGTTGATACCCATTGGGATTCGATTCGTCAGGCGCGTATGAAAGGACTACGTACTATGCGCGGTAACCCGTTATCGGCGACGGTCGACAGCAATTTGGACCTGACAGGACTTGGGACCTTGCTGACACTCACGCCTGAACGTGAATGGAATGCGTTGTTGAATCAGCATTTTCGCCGGGATTTCCAGGCTCATCGCATTTTTACCGTGCGTAATGAACGCGCTGGCGCCAACCAACGAATGCAAATTTCCTCGAAACACGAGGGGCTGCCGCTCGGACAGGAAGGCCTCACCTTCAGCAAGCTGTCGAGCCTGATCAGCCAAGGTGCGCATTTCAAGGCAACCACCTTGAGTGAAGGCTTTAGCTACGAGAAGTGGCTAGAGGATGCCGGGAAAACTCGTTTTGCGTTGCTTGCACTCACGCCGGAGAAACGCTTGCGGGTATTGAGCCCCGGATTGGAACTAGTGCCGGAAGCCGGTTGGACGCTTATTTATCTGGCAACCGGGCAGGATGAAAAATCAGCTGAGGCGGCCGCGGTGGTCAAGCGTGAGCACGCGCAGACTGAGAAAGACGCCAAGCCTGAATTACCCGATGCCGTTTAAACCAACTGTTAAGGGCAATCGGCCTTAATAACGTATAGCGGTTACCCAGTACAAGCGCTCACCACCGGGCGCTTGTACGCATATTTCATCTTCCAGTGACTTGCCCAGAAGAGCGCGAGCCATAGGACTGTCGATGCTGATGTGTTGTTGTTTCGGGTCAATCTCGTCCGGGCCTACGATGCGCAGCTGCAGGCTTTTACAGTCTTCATCTTCCAGCTCAACCCAAGCGCTGAAATAGATCTTTGCCGGGTCGCTTGGCGGTAGCTCAACCACCTTCAAAGCTTCCAATCGTTTGCGCAGAAAACGCACGCGGCTGTCGATTTCGCGCAGCATTTTTTTGCCGTAAATGTACTCCGCGTTCTCCGAGCGATCACCCAGCGCAGCAGCTTCGCTGACCGCTTGGGTGACCGCCGGGCGTTTAACTCGCCAGAGTTGGTCGAGCTCTTCACGCAGGCGCTGAGCGCCGGCCGCGGTAATCAGCGGGGTGCCGGCACTGCGCGGCGGGCGATAGCGGCTCATCTCAATGGCTCCGGTTGATGAGTCGCATGGGGCTCTGGTTAACCACTGCGCGAGTACCCCAGGCTCCAGCCACGCCAATAAGTAGTGCTGCAGTCAGCGGCGTTAGCAACCAATAAATCAGGTGAGGCTGCCACGGGAGATCCAAAGCAAAGCGGTAGAGCGCCCATGTGGCGAGCTCACTGGCAACCACCGCCATGAGTCCAGCGAGTGCGCCGAGCAGGCTGAACTCCAGACGATTGGCGCGTCGCAGTAAGCTTTTTTGCGCGCCAAGGGTGCGCAGTAATGCGCCTTGATACAAACGCTGGTCCAGCGTCGATTGCAGCGCAGCAAAGAGCACAGTCAAACCCGCTAGCAGAACAAATATCAGCACATACTCTACGGCCAGGGTGACCTGCGCCAGAATACTGCGGATCTGTTCCAGTATCGGCTCGACTTCCAGCAACGTCATCGCCGGGAAAGCGCGCGACAACTGCCGCAATGCGTCACGCTCACTGGTCGGGAGATAAAAGCTGGTCAGCAGGGTGGCCGGCATACCATCAAGGCTGCCGGGCGAAAAAACCATGTAGAAGTTAGGCGTAAAATTGTCCCATTCGACCTCGCGAATACTGCTGACGCGGGCCTCCAAGGTTTGTCCGGCGATCACAAAACCGAGCTGGTCGTTCAACTTGATACCCAAACTATCGGCAAGCTCGCTTTCAATCGAGACCTGCGGGTTATCCGTTGTTTCTGTTGCCCACCACTGTCCTTCACGCAGATGGTTATCGGCAGCCAGGTCAGCAGACCACGTCAGGCTCAGATCACGATTGATGGCGCGCTCTCCCTGGCTTTCTTTAGTGACTTGTTCTCGAACCGGTATTTCATTGATGCTCACCAAGCGCCCGGGAGTGACAGGGTAGAGTGGTGCACTGACCGCGCCGATCGAATTTAACTGTGTAGTGAAAGCCTCAGCTTCGTCCGGCAGTATGTTGAGCGCAAAGTGATTGGGTGAGTCGGGCGGCAGTTGATCCTGCCACGTGCTGAGCAACTCAGTACGCAAAATGATGACCACCAACATGCTCATAAAAATCAAGCCGAAAGCTAAAATCTGCGTCGCTGCCGCGCTAGGCTGCTTGAGCAGTTCACCACTGCCCAGACGCCATGCTAAACCTGCCCGCCCAAGTGGGCCGGCGAAGGCGCGTAACAGTTGCCACGCCAGTAAACCCATTACTACTGCTGCGGCGGCACCGCCAAAGACCATCGATAGGGTAAGTTTGAGGTCGCCGGTGAATTGCCACATGAGGAGGCAGAGTGCTAATAGCGCCAGCCCGTAGATAAACCAGCTGCTGCTAGGCATCGGCGCAAGATCCCGACGCAGCACGCGTAACGGTGCGACTCGACCCAGCCGTAGCAGTGGTGGCAGAGCGAAGCCGATCAATGCAGTGAAGCCGGTCGCGGCACCAATCCACAGTGGTTTCAAGCCGGGCGCAGGAAGGTCGGGCGGTAGCAAGTCACTGAGCAGTACGATCAGCCCCCACTGCACCAGCCAGCCGAGCAGTAATCCGGCGAGAGTTGCCAGTGCGCCAAGCAGCAATAACTGACAAAGAAACAGATTCAGCACTTGCCGCCGTGACAGGCCCATGCAGCGCAGCAGGGCGCTGGCGTCAAAGTGTCTTACCGCAAAACGTCCGGCGGACAGTGCAACGGCTACGCCGGCCAGCACCACGGCGGCGATGCTGGACAGGCCGAGAAATTGGTTGGCACGGCTTAATGCGTTGCCAATCTGACGGTTGTCATCGGCTACGGTCGTCAGCTTTTGATTTACATCAAGCTCAGGTTCAAGCCAGTTGCGGTAGGCGCTAAGGGCCTGCTCACTGCCGCTAATCAACAGTTTGTACGTTACCCTGCTGCCGGGTTGCACGATGCGCGTGGCGGGCAGATCACTCAAGTTCATCAGCACGCTGGGCGACAAGCTGTAAAAATCACCCGCGCGGTCCGGCTCGTGGGTCACCAGTGCGCCAATGCGCAGGCTTGCGTAGCCGACATCCAGGGTGTCGCCGACTTGCAGCTCTAGCTGGTTCAACAGCCTCGGTTCAATCCAGACCTCCCCAGGAGCCGGAATGCTTTGGGTGTTGCGCTCTTCGCCGAAAGGCTGGTCGGCTATGCGTAGCTCGCCGCGTTGAGGGTAACCATCTGCAACGGCCTTGACGCTGCTCAGCTGCATCTGTGCATCGGTTGCCATGACGCTGGAAAAACCCAGCTGAGCGCTAGTCTGCAATCCTTGCTGAGCTGCTTCACTCGCGTACAGCTCAGGCAGCGGGCTGCGTGATGAGATGACCATGTCAGCGCCAAGAAACTCTGCCGCCCGACTGGTCATGCTGCGCTCAATGCGATTGGTGAAAAAGCTGATGGCAGTGCTGATAGTCACGGCAATCAGCAGCGCCAGTACCAGTACTCGCAACTCGCCGGAGCGCCACTCACGACCGAGCAGTCGCAGCGCCAGCGTGGGTGTGCTGAAACTGCTCACGCGCCCGGCTCCAGCAACTTGCCAGCCTGCATTTGCAGGGTATTGCTGCAACGCTCGGCAAGGCGGGCGTCGTGGGTTACCAATACGAGGGTGGTCTGCTGCTGGTGGTTAAGCTCAAATAACAGATCGGTGATGCGCTCGCCGGTGGCGGCATCGAGGTTGCCGGTAGGTTCGTCAGCGAACAGGATCGCTGGTTCGCTGGCGAAGGCGCGGGCGATAGCCACACGTTGCTGCTCGCCGCCCGACAATTGCTGCGGATAATGGCTGGTGCGCGCAGCCAAACCAACCCGCTCCAGCAACTCAGTTGCGCGTTTGCGAGCATCGCGTCGCCCAGCCAACTCCAACGGCAGCATGACGTTCTCTAGCGCAGTAAGGCTATCGAGCAACTGGAATGACTGGAACACGAAGCCAACGTGCTCGCCGCGCAATGCAGCGCGTTGATCTTCATCTAACTGGTTCAGCGCCTTGCCAGCCAGTTCCACTTCACCGCTGCTTGGCAAATCCAGCCCCGCCAGCAGGCTGAGCAAGGTAGACTTGCCAGATCCTGACGCGCCAAGAATGGCAACGCTACTGCCGCGCTCAATACTCAAGCTGACGTTGTCCAGAATGGTTAGCTCTGCTTCCGAGCTGGTCACGATTTTGCTAAGGTGGCGAGCGATTATCACACTGTCTGACATGGTATCTGGCCTGATGAAACCCTGGAAAAACTGCCTGTTGGCAATCCCGTTGTCACTAATGACATTGCTTGCCTGTGCGCCTGCTGCCGCGCAGGGTATTTTGATAGTGGGTGATAGTATCAGCGCGGCTTTCGGTCTGGAACTCGAGCGCGGTTGGGTGAGTCTGTTAAAGGCACGTTTGCATGAACACTCGTATGAGTTGCCGGTGGTTAATGCTTCTGTCAGTGGAGACACGACCGCTGGGGGCCTGGCCCGCTTGCCACGCCTGCTTGAGGTGCATCAGCCTGACCTGGTGGTGATCGAACTGGGCGGTAATGATGGTCTGCGCGGCTTGGCTCCGGATAAAATGCAACAGAATCTTTCTGCGATGATTGATGCTGCTCTGGCCGCGGACGCCGATGTACTTCTGATGGGCATGCGTATTCCTCCGAATTATGGGGTGCGTTATACCGAGGCGTTCGAGCAGGTTTATCGAGACCTTGGTAGCGAACCGCAGGTCACTCTGGTGCCCTTTGTCCTGGAAGGTGTAGCGGGTGTTCCTGAGCTGGTGCAGGCTGACGGGATTCACCCCAACGCCAAGGGTCAACCGGGGATTCTGGAAAATGCCTGGCCGCCAATTAGCGACTGGCTTGTTAAGCAGCCCTGAGCTGTCCATATTAGAGGGAGAGCGTTGTGGCTGGAAGTGTGCCCTGGATTGCCAGGCGCTGGTGTATCGTCGAACAGGATGAGCAACAGGACCTGTTCGTGCAGGATCCTTGGCATCTTCATCTCGTGGATATTAATTTGCGCCTTGATGTACCGCGCGAACGCACCTTGTGTGGCGACTTGCTACCGTCTAAACCCATTTATAGTGAAGTTAGTAGGAAGATAATGTCAGCGGTGTGTCCTGCTTGCTTGCAATTGACTACTGAGCTGCGGGTGCGGCAACCAACTGCCCGCACGAAGCTGCCGCGACAGGAGCAGGGCGAGAGTTCGCAGGTCGTCATGAATATGTTGTTTACCAGGAGTTGATGCATGAGTGTATTTCGTCCCACCTTGACAGCGTTGGCTCTTGCCGCAGGTTTGTTATGCCCGGCTGGGTTAGTACAGGCCAATGATTTTGTGCTGCAAAGCCCGCAGCAGGATGTGATTGGTCAAGTGGAAACGCGTAAAGCGCGTTATGAAGACACTTTCGCTGATCTGGGCAGCTCGCTCGGCTACGGCTATCTAGAGATGATTGCGGCCAATCCTGCAATTGATCCTTGGTTGCCAGGCGAGGGGACGGAAATTACCTTGCCGGGTGAGCATGTTCTGCCCATCGCTGAGCGCGAAGGCGTGGTCATCAACCTGCCCGAATTTCGCATGTACTACTTCCATAAAGGGGGCGAGGTTGTTTCCAGCTACCCTGTTGGCATCGGTCGTGAGGGCTGGTCATCGCCATTGGGGCAAACGAGTATTCTACGTAAGCAGGCAAAACCTTCTTGGTATCCGCCTAAATCGATTCTTGAAGAACACGCCGCTAATGGCGACCCCTTGCCCTCAGTCGTTCCGCCAGGCCCGGATAACCCAATGGGGCCCTTCAAGATGAATCTGGCCATGAGCGGCTATGTGATTCACGGCACCAACAAAAATTTCGGTATAGGTACACGCGTTAGCCACGGCTGTTTCCGTATGCGCAACGAGGACATTACCGAACTATTTCCGCAAGTTCCCGTGGGTTCAACGGTGACTATTGTGAATCAGCCTTACAAGTTGGGGGTGATCAATGGCGAACTCTACCTTGAGGTCCACACGCCTCTGGATGAACAGGGCATGCCATCCACGTTGGACAAGCAGGGCGCAATTCAGGCGCTGTTGGCTGAGCAAAGTGAGAAGGTAAGAGGATTCAAGCTGAACTGGGAGGCGATACGTGATTTGGTGTATGCCGAAAGCGGTATTCCTGGAGTCATTGGACAACCTGTCCGGTCCATGTGAACCGGGCAGGTCGCAGGCTGGCTTGTTACTTCTGGCTGGCCTTGTCGAGCATACGCATAGCGCGCTCGTTTGCTTCATCAGCAGTTTGCTGCGCGCGCTGGGCGGCAGATAGTGCTTCTTCGGCTTTGCGGTAAGCGTCGTCAGCACGCGCTTGAGCGCTTGCAGTTGCGTTTTCGTTAGCGGCTACACGAGCGCTCATTTCTTTTTCCATGCTGTTGCTGCAACCTGCAGCTAGCAATGTGGCGAGAGCGACAGCAGATACTTTCAGTGCAGTTTTCATATACTTCCCCTTAGTGTAAAAGTCCTTGCTATAAGAACGCACTGCTAAAGACCAGCTGATAACTATTGAGTTCCGCAGGCCCTTGGCAGTGCGTTCTTATCTAGCGTTGTTAATAGTAGCAGCTGACTTGAGGTATGGAAGGCTGCCATCAATAAATCTCTCCTTATGGACCACAATCAACCTGTCTAATCTGCGGGTTATTTGCTTGTTTTGACCAGCCGCTGAGGTACTGTGTCGCAGGAAAATAACTATAAGGATTGACCATGCTCGGAAACTTCGGCTTGTTAGCTGGCCTTGCGCTATTAATTTTTATGGCCTTGCGCGGTATTAACATCTTCATTGCTTCTTTGATTTGCGCGCTAGTAGTCGCGGTGACCAATGGTTTGTTGGTGTCGCAAACACTGCTGGAGTTCTACCCATTCGGTGCTCTCGGCGCCTTTACCTTCGCGGGCAAGTTCTTCCTGCTATTTCTCTGTGGTGCGATTTTCGGCAAAGTCATGGCGACCAGTCAGGCCGCCAAGAGTATCGCTATGGCGATTACCCGTAGCCTTGGGGTGAAGCACACTTTGCTAGTGGGAATGGTAGTTTGCGCATTGCTAACCTACGGCGGTGTGGTGGTTTTTGTGGTGGTGTTCACCATGTATCCACTGGGCATCACGTTAATGCGTGAAGCTAATCTACCCAAACGTCTATGGGTAGCGGCGACGTCTATTGGTGCAGGCACTTTTACGATGACTGCCTTGCCGGGCACCCCATCTATTCACAACGTGATTGCGGCCAGTTCGCTGGGTACCGACTTATTCGCCGGTGGCTGGATTGGCATCTTTGCTGCTCTGGTGATGGGCGGCTTGGGTATGTGGTACGTCGAGCACGAGTGGAAGAAGGCCAGGTTGTCGGGCGAAGGTTTTGTTGAGAACGCTCAGGATCTGCGTATGGAACAATTGGCCGACAACAGCACCGAAGCGCCGCCTTGGATGATGGCAATGGTGCCCATGGTTGTGGTGTTGGGCGTGATCATGTTGCCACGCTTGTTGCTAGGCATGGCTGACTGGACTGTCGGCGATAGCCTGATGGGCAAGGTGTTGTTGTTCAGCGCCTCACAACCAATCATCTGGCCCAGCATGGCCTTGATCCTGGGCTCACTGACCTGCGTGGTATTGTTTCCGAGCTTGCGCCGTAAAGCTGCGCAGGTGTTTGGTCAGGGTGCAGATGATTCCATCATGCCGCTGTTGAACACTGCTGCGGTTATCGGTTTTGGTGGTGTGGTAACCCAGACTGCTGGATTTGCTCATTTCGCGCAGTGGATCCTTAACGTAGATATGCCGCCTCTGCTGTCCGTATTTGCGTCGGTTAGCGTGGTATCTGCGATTGTCGGTTCGTCCTCCGGTGGTCTGCAAATATTCATGCAGACCTTGGCTCCAAAATATCTGGAGATGGGGATTGAGCCGGAAATTCTGCACCGTATTGCAGCTATTGCTGCCGGCGGCCTGGATTCGTTACCGCACTGCGGCGCGGTGATCGCGACCCTGATGATCATGGGCCTTACCCACAAAGAAGCTTATAAGAATCTCTTTGTGGTTACGGTGGTTATTCCGGTTATCGCCTGTCTGCTATCCATCGCTGTGCTCATGTTGATGGGGGTAGGGGTTAATCCACCGGCTTGATGCCCGACTATTTTTTGTTCGGGTTGGAATCATTCCGCCCGAACAACGTCTATAGTGGATAACTCGTGTATTGCACATACAGCAGCCTGGGAGACTGACAATGAATACGAACGCCACCATCCAGCACGATCAGGAAGGCAAGCAGTTCTATGTTGTTGTTGAGGGCGCAAAGGCTTATTTGGCCTACATGGATTTGGGGAAGCAGACGCTCGATATCTATCGCACGTTCGTGCCTAATGAATTGCGGGGCAAGGGGTTAGCGGCGCAGTTGACCGAGCATGCCCTGCGTTATGCAGAAGACCACGGCTACACGGTAATACCGTCATGCTCTTACGTTGAATGGTATATGGATCGCCAGTCAGCTAACGCCGAATAAGCTTTCTCGCACAAATCTTGATGCATAAAAAAACCGCCAAATGGCGGTTTTTTTATGGTTGCTGCAACCGCTATGAATCAAGCGATTGTTCGGTTACGTTTAGGCAGCACATCTTTTAGTTTCTCGTTCATGCTGCGCACGCTGGTAACGGTTGTGTCCCAATCGATACAGGCATCGGTAACCGACACGCCATACTGCAGCTGCGAGAGATCTTTGGGGATCGACTGGCTGCCCCAGCCGATGTGGCTCTCTACCATCAGGCCAATAATCGAATTGTTGCCTTCCAGAATCTGGTTTGCCACGTTATCCATAACCAGTGGCTGTAGGCCGGGATCTTTGTTGGAGTTGGCGTGGCTGCAGTCGACCATGATGTTAGGTGCGATCGAGGCTTTTTCCAGGTCCTTTTCACACAGCGCAACACTGACCGAATCGTAGTTAGGTTTGCCATTGCCGCCGCGCAGCACCACGTGACCATAAGGGTTGCCCTTAGTGGTGACGATAGAAACCTGGCCCTGCTGGTTGATGCCCAGGAAGCGGTGCGGGCTGGACACTGACTGCAGCGCATTGATGGCAACCGAGAGGCCGCCGTCAGTACCGTTCTTGAAACCCACAGCAGAAGACAAACCAGACGACATCTCGCGATGGGTCTGTGACTCAGTAGTACGAGCGCCAATGGCTGACCAGGAAATCAGGTCCTGCAAATACTGTGGCGAGATCGGATCAAGTGCTTCGGTGGCAGTAGGCAAACCCATTTCTGCGAGGTCACGCAGCAGTTGACGACCGATATGCAGGCCGTCTTCAATTTTGAAAGAGTCGTCGAGGTAAGGATCGTTAATCAGACCTTTCCAGCCTACGGTGGTGCGCGGCTTCTCGAAGTACACGCGCATAACCAAATAAATGGTGTCTTTTACTTCCTCAGCCAGCACCTTGAGGCGCGCCGCGTAATCCTTGGCTGCTGCAATGTCGTGGATAGAGCAAGGGCCGATCACGATAAACAGGCGGTGGTCCTTACCATCAAGAATGTCGCGGATCACCTGGCGGCTTTCAACCACGGTTTTCTGCGCCGCTTCGCTCATCGGAATTTTGGCTTTCAGCTGTTTAGGGCTGATAAGAATTTCGTTGGAGGTGACGTTTAGATCATCAATTGGTAAATCGGCCATCGTTTATCCCGGAAGTCGTGCCGGCTGCAATTGGCTGCGGCCGTTTAAAAAGAGTTCCACAGCTTAATCAAGCTTGCTCGCTTAGGCTACCCCGCAACTGTCTATTACCCTGAAAAACAAAATTAATAAGCAGCTATGCTGACTATTTTCCGATTGGTGCTTGGCTTTGTCGTGTTGTTGACTGTCTTGCTGCTGCTTCGGCCATTACCATCAGCGCACACCAATAAAACATCGCTCAAATGAGGCTCGTATGGAAAACAACAAACCGCGCATCGGCATTATCGGCACCGGCGCCATCGGCGGCTTTTACGGCGCCATGTTGGCAAAGGGCGGCAACGATGTGCACTTTCTCCTGCGCAGCGAGTACGACGCGGTGGTCGAGAACGGCATTACCGTGAACAGCTTGGTCAATGAGCAACTGCACCTGCACCCGGTTCAGGCCTACAAGAACGCGGCCGACATGCCCCCCTGCGATTGGATCCTGGTTGGCGCCAAGGCGACGAGTAACGATTTGGGCGAGCTGATCGCGAAGGCAGCCAAACCGGATGCCAAAGTAGTACTGCTGCAGAATGGTTTGAATAACGAAGACAAACTGCGCCCCTTCCTACCTGACAGCGTTCATCTTATTGGTGGCCTGTGTTACGTCTGTCTCTTCCGAGAGGGGCCGGGCCTGATCAAGCACCAATTCAACGGCATGATCGATCTTGGCTATCACTCCGGCCCAGCTGCGGGTGACGCGCGACAGGCGCTGCTTGAGGAAGGCGCAGAATTACTCAAATCTGGCAGCATTCCTACGCGCATTTTGCCGGGCGTGGATGCGGCGCGCTGGCAGAAACTGGTGTGGAACGCGCCGTTCAACGGCACCTCTGTGGTATTGAATGCCGGTACCAAGGCGCTGCTGGCCAGCGATGCCAGCCGCAAAGTGATTGGCGACATGATGGAGGAGGTGATCAGCGCAGCCAAGGCGTGCGGAGTAGAGATGCCGGATGGCATCGGTCAGAAACTCCTCGCTGGCACGGCGATGATGCCGGACTATCATCCCAGCATGTATCACGATTGGTTACACAAACGGCCGATGGAGCTCGACAGCCTGTACGGTGAAATGCTGAGCCAGGCCAAGGCCGCCGGTTGCAGCATGCCCAAAACCGAGGCATTGTTGGATCAATTAACGTTCATCCAGAACGGTTATCTCAACGCTGACCAAGCTAAATAAGGACGCCCATGCCCGCGCTACTCGGTGACAAACTGGTCATCGCCATTTCATCGAGAGCGCTGTTTGATCTGGATGAAAGCCATCAGGTCTATGAAAGTGAAGGGCTGGAAGCGTATCGCAAGTATCAGATAGCCCGAGAGGACTCGCCGCTAGAACCCGGCGAGGCTTTCGCGCTGGTGCAAAAGCTATTGCACATCAATAGCTTGCTTGAGGGTGATAGCAGGGTAGAGGTGGTACTGCTATCGCGTAATAGCGCGGACACGGGCCTGCGGGTATTTAACTCGATCCAGCACTATCAATTGGGCATTACCCGCGCGGCGTTTGCCGGTGGTCGCAGCCCCTTCACCTATATTCCTGCTTTTGGCTGCCACCTGTTTCTGTCTACCCACGCTGAAGACGTGCGCGCAACGCTGGATGCCGGTTTTGCCGCCGCGACCATTCTTCCTTCAGGCCTTCGTCGTGAAACCCGCGATGAGCTGCGAATCGCTTTTGATGGCGATGCCGTGTTGTTTTCTGATGAGTCGGAGCAGGTATTTCAGCGCGATGGTTTGGCGGCCTTTCAGGCCAGCGAGCAGGCTGCCGCGAGACAGCCAATGGGTGGCGGGCCTTTCAAGGCTTTTCTGGCTGCTCTCAACAAAATTCAGACCGAGTTTGCAGAGGAACGCTGCCCCATTCGTACGGCCTTGTTCACTGCCCGCAGCGCGCCAGCGCACGAGCGGGTGATACGCACCCTACGTGAATGGGATATTCGTCTGGACGAGTCACTGTTTCTTGGTGGTTTGGATAAATCGGAGTTTCTACAGGCCTTTGGTGCCGATCTGTTCTTTGATGATCAGGAGGGCCACTGCCAACGAGCGGTCGGTGTGGTACCGACTGGCCACGTACCCCACGGAATAAGCAACCTCCAGACCCCGAAGTCTAATTGAGGTTTTCTTTTTAACTATCTGATTTATAGGTGATCTTTCTTTTGGTCTGACCTGAATCAGGTTGTTTGTCAGCATTTTTAAACTTTTCTGTATTAGCCGGATTTTATCGTCTAACCTAAGACGAATAACAACTAATCTGGTTATAAGCGGTCTACCCCGGAGCGGCTGCTGAAATACCTCAGCAGCACCGCCTTACGGTGTCACGTCCAAGACCAAGCAGGCGTCTCTTACTCGAGTCGCTGGTTCATACAGAGGAATACCTACAATGAAGCTGCAGCAACTGCGCTATATCTGGGAAGTGGCCCACCACGATCTCAATGTATCCGCCACGGCGCAGAGCCTGTATACCTCACAACCCGGTATCAGCAAGCAGATTCGGTTGCTAGAAGACGAGCTTGGAGTAGAGGTGTTCTCGCGCAGCGGTAAGCACCTGACGCGCATCACTCTCGCAGGCGAAAGTATCATTGCGACCGCTGGCGAAATACTCCGCAAGGTCGATAGCATTAAGCAGATCGCCCAGGAGTTCAGCAACGAACGCAAGGGCACGCTAACGCTCTCCACCACCCACACTCAAGCGCGTTATGCCTTGCCGCCGATCATCAAGAAGTTTATCAGCAGTTACCCCGACGTTTCACTGCACATGCATCAGGGCACGCCGATGCAGATCTGTGAAATGGCAGTGGACGGCACCGCAGACTTTGCCATTGCCACCGAGGCGTTGGAGCTATTTTCCGACTTGGTGATGATGCCCTGTTATAGGTGGAATCGCTGTGTGATTGTGCCCAAGGGGCATCCACTGGCAAATATTACTGAACTGACGCTGGAAGAGCTGGCGGAGCACCCGCTGGTGACTTACGTGTTCGGTTTTACTGGGCGTTCCAAGTTGGACGAGGCTTTCAGTAACCGGGGCCTGTCACCCAAGGTGGTGTTTACTGCGGCTGATGCGGATGTAATCAAAACCTACGTGCGCTTGGGTCTCGGTGTCGGCATCGTAGCGCATATGGCGGTTGACCCCGTGGCTGATGCGGATTTGGTGGTGATCGATGCCAGCAAGCTGTTTGAAGCCAGCGTGACCAAGATTGGTTTCCGGCGTGGCACTTTCTTACGGGGCTTTATGTACGACTTTATCGAAACCTTCGCCCCCCATTTGAACCGCGAAATGATTGGCCGCGCGTTGCAATGCAGTAACCGGATGGAGCTGGAGGAGTTGTTCGCCGAGATAGAGCTGCCGGTGCTTTAAGCGCAGTGTTGCAGCATGAAAAACGCCGGAGTGTGATGCTCCGGCGTTTTTGTGTCTAGCGTTAGCGCTAAGACTTGGCGATCAGATTACCAGCATGCAAGCCGCATTCTTTCTGCGTTGCCTCTTCCCACCACCAGCGTCCTTCACGTTCATGCTGATTGGGCAGCACGGGGCGGGTGCAGGGCTCACAACCGATACTAACGAAGCCCCTTTCGTGCAGCGGGTTATAGGGGATCTCCAGCATGCGGATGTAATTCCACACGTCTTCGCTGCTGTAGCTGGCCAGGGGGTTGAACTTGATCAAGGTGTGTTCAGGCGTTGAGAACGCAGCGTCCTGTTCGATAACCGGCACGTCTGCGCGGGTTGGGCTCTGGTCTTTGCGCTGACCGGTAATCCAGGCGTCCACATTGCTTAGCTTGCGACGTAACGGGGCGATTTTACGGATGCCACAGCACTCGCCATGTCCGCTCTCGTAAAAGTCGAACAGGCCTTTTTCGCGCACGTAGCCTTCCAGCTGCTGGTAATCAGGTGACAGTGCTTCGATCTGAATACCGTAATGTTTACGTACCTGCTCCAGGAATCGGTAGGTCTCCGGGTGCAGGCGGCCGGTATCCAGAGTGAATACTTTGATATTGGGGTTAATTTTCCAGGCCATGTCGAGTACGACTATGTCATCGGCACCACTGAAGGACAGCCAGAGGTTGTCGAAGTGTTGCAAGGCCAGTTCAAGGATTTTTTGCGGCGATTCGTTAGCGTAATCGACAGCAAGTTGTGCGGTATTAAATGTGGTCATGGGCATCAGGCTCTTTATCCCGCGGTGTCTGTATTGTTCACCGTTCTATGGACGGAAAGTTTAACAAAGGGGCTTTAGTCCATCCTCTTTTATTTAGTTATACTTTTATGCGCTTATGTTATGTGCAGCGCGGCTGAATGGGCTTTGTCGTTGCGCCCTGAAGCGCTTGCCGGTAAATTGTGCGGCATTGAAATTACCCTAATCAGGAGAGTTACGTGGAAATTGCTTGCCTTGACCTTGAGGGCGTATTGGTCCCCGAAATCTGGATTGCCTTTGCCGAGAAGACCGGCATCGAAGAACTCAAGGCGACCACCCGAGATATCCCTGATTACGATGTATTGATGAAGCAGCGCCTGTCGATTCTCCACAAGCATGGCCTCAAGCTAGCCGATATTCAGGAAGTGATTGCCACGCTCAAGCCGCTGGACGGCGCCGTTGAATTTGTGAACTGGCTGCGCGAGCGTTTTCAAGTGGTGATCCTGTCTGACACCTTCTATGAGTTTTCACAGCCGTTAATGCGCCAGCTGGGCTTCCCCACGCTGCTGTGCCATCGCTTGATTACCGATGAGAATGACCGTGTGGTGGATTACCAACTGCGCCAGAAAGATCCTAAGCGTCAGTCAGTGGTTGCACTGAAGAGCATTTACTACCGCATCATCGCTGCCGGCGACTCCTACAACGACACCACTATGCTCTCGGAAGCTCACGCGGGTATCTTGTTCCACGCGCCTGACAATGTGATCGAGGAATTTCCGCAGTTCCCCGCAGTTCACACGTTTGAAGAGCTGAAAAAAGAATTCATTAAAGCGTCGAACCGCGAACTCGCGCTCTAATCAGTTTTTTTCGGGTGACACCAAGACGCCCCGCAAAGCCTATTTGCGGGGCGTTTTTGTTATGTATGAGTATCCTGTATTGCGCTAGCCGGCGTGGCCAAACAAGCGCTGCAACAGACTGGTTGGCTTAAAACTGAAGCAGGCTAGCAGCTGGGCCACCGTGGTATTTCGCTGTTCTTCGTCAAATGCCAGAGCGGCCTTTAACGCTGGCCAACAGTTGCTTGGCAGGTTCTCAGGCTTGTTTAGTGTGCCGCCTTGGTCCATGCATTTTGCTTGCTTGGCGGTCAACCGGCTGTAGGGATGATGGCCACTACTCAATTCGTACAAAATCACCGCGACGGCATACAGATCTGCAGCTTCGGTCAGCGGGCCACCTTCAAGCAGTTCCAGTGCGGCGTAACGGGGCGTCCAGGCCGCAATACGCTTACGACTCAGGCGCGGTAGCCCCGGCAACAGGCCCTGTACGGGTTGTCCTAGGCCGTAATCAAACAGCCGCAAACCGTCAGCGGTGAGTATGACGTTGCTGGGTTTGATGTCGCCGTGCAAAACGCCAACGCTGTGCGAGGCATGCAGAGCTTCGAGCAGTGGTATGGCGATTTGCTGCAACTCATGCCAATTCAAGCCCTCAGTGCGTTCGCTGATTAGCTGATCCAGCGTCGGGCCTTTGAGCATCTCCATGGTCATGAAGGCGCGTTGGCTGACCCTATCTACGTTGAACGCATAGAAGCGAATAACATTGCTGTGGCGCAAGCGGCTGGTAAGCGCAAACTCGCTGTAAAGCAGGGCGTTGGCGTCGGGGTACTCGGCAAACTCTTCGTTCAGGGTTTTCAACGCAACGTAAGGATCGGGATCACCGTATTGCTCGCGTAACAGGTCACGGGCACGGTAAACGGCGCCCATACCACCCACGCCGAGCAGACGCTCAATGCGGTAGCGGTTACTCAGCACCGTCGGTAGTTCGCCACCTTGCCTGACCGCGGGCAAGGTGGGTTTTGCGGGTTTGCCAGCGACCTGAGTACCAGCTGGGCTAGCAGGGGTATCCACTGCAGAATCCATTGATTGCTCCTTGTGCATCATCTACGCATAACCACCGCACTGATGTTGTCGCGTGCGGGGCCGGAAAGGGCGTGTGAAAATAAGTATTCGACTGCTGCTTCGGGCGAGATCAAACCCAGGGCATGGCTGAGAATACCGGTGGATACCGATTGGTAGAGGCCGTCGCTGCATAGCAGTAGGGTGTCGCCGGGTTGCACGCTGAATTCGAGGATATCCAGCACCAGGCGCTCATGCGCACCGACTGCGCGAGTCAGTGCGTTGGCAGCGGGATGGCGTGCAGCCTCCAGCGGATCAACCTGCTCTTCGTGAATCAGCTGCTGCATTAATGAGTGATCACGCGACAGCTGATATAACCGTTGGTTGCGCCACAGATAACAGCGGCTGTCCCCGGCCCACAGGCAAACAGCGCGCTCCTGGTTACCGAGCAGTGCGACCACGGTACTGCCCATGACGGCATCCGGTTGGTCAGCCGTCACCGTCACTTCATGGCCAAGCCGGCGATTCACCACATGCAGAGCCTGGCGCACCCTGCGTACCTGTTGGTCAAGGTTGCCGCCGAGCTCCAGCTCGGCAATTTCTTCTACGATCAGGCGGCTGGCCAGTGCACCGTTCTGGTGGCCGCCCATGCCATCGGCGACCAGCCATACGCCGCGTTCTGGTTGGTCCAGCACGGAGTCCTCATTGCGTTCACGTACTTTGCCTCTGTCGGTGCGCGCGGCGCTCCTCCAGCAGCTTTGCAGTACTTCCATTACAGCCTCGCTGGCAATTCAAAGCCTCGCAGTACCGAGACGTCGAAAGGATTGGGCGCACGTTGGCTGTGCAGCAAGTAGTTGGCGCGCAGACCGCCCAAGCTGGCTTTGAGCAGCAATACGTCACGGTCGGTGTGGTAATCGACCTCCATTTGATCCAGTAGCCGAAAAAGTGACCAGGTGCCTGAACGTTGTTCCATGCCCATGCGGCGACCACCCAGATCTTCTACTACCAGACTGATGCGCTCTTCCTCCGCGCGCGATGGCCAGCGGAATGAGCTTTGTACTATGGGCCCGTGGCGATATTCCATTTGTTGATTGCCATAGCGAAAGCTGGCGCGGCCTAGGCTGGAGTCGAGCGAGTAGGGCTCAAGCTTGAACAAAATGCTCGGCTCGTTCGGATCCTCTGCAAAGAAGCTGCGGCGTATGGTTTGCACGCGGGTCATCTGCCCGAGAAACTCGCGGGAGATCGGCAGCGCACGGCCATCTACCCGGCGCAGCTGATACTTGCCGGCGGAGCCACTGACGAAAGGTGACAGATAGCGTTCGAAGAAAGCGTCGGCAATGCCCTGTTCCTTGAAGAAGGCACGGAAGTCGGCGAGATCAACGTCGCTGTCGGTATTGGTAGCAAACGGATAGCGTTGACGCAGTGAAGTACGATAGGCGCTGTATAGTTCGCTGCGATAGCGCTGATTGAGATACTGATGAGCGTCTGAAAGCACCAGCATCCAGCCATCTTCGGCGATCAAAGAAACCCAGTTACTGACCGGGCTGGGCAGGTTGCCGGCGCTACTGCGCACCTGGTTAATGGCGTCGCGTTGCCCTTGCATGCGCGACTTGGCCATGTCGAAGGCATCCTGCTGGGGTGTGCTGGAGTTGGCTAGTTGTGCCAGTTGCATCTGCAGCGCACCCATGGCCTGCAATGCGTTGGCCAGTTGCGGGCCGGGATTGCCGTCAGCGTCGAGCAACTGGTGCAGATTGCTGAAACGCTGCTGCAAGGCCGCTTGACCAGCGGTTTGGGTGATTTGATCGGCCGCTGCTTCCACACCTAATTCGGCGACTTTCTGCAGCTGCCGGGCCCGGCGCGAATTACCAATATTGCCTACTTCATCCGGGATTTCAGGTATCTCTGGCGGGGTAAACAGGGTGTTTTCACGCACTTCCTGCAATAGCCGGGTAATCGGTGAATTGGCCGCGGCCAGCCCGGATAGCTTCTCGGCGCCAGCTCCAGTTGCGCCCAGTGGTTCGAGCTGCAGCTTTGCGATGGCGTTGATCCACTGGTCGGCGTAATCCTGGAAGTAAAGTGCTTCCATCTCCTTGCTCAGGCGGGCCAGGTCGCGTGGGCTAAGTGCCTCACTATTACCCAGTACCCAGTTGTCCTTGAGCATGTTGCGCACCAGGTCCGCACCTTGCGCCAGGAACATTTGCTCATAACCGCTCTTGGTGTAAAAGCCGGGAATACTGTTGCTACGTGCAGTCAGCAACAGTGCCTGCGGCCCCATGTGCTGATCCATACGGTATTCGGGTAAGCGCCGTGCTTGTTCACGCAACATACGATAGATGACGCTGGCCAACGATTCGCCCCGCAGCTGCTGACGTGCATCGGCTACCAAACGGGTATTCAGGGGGTATGCCGCAAAATTGGAGTCCAGCAGGCGCTCGAAATGATCACCCAGACTGCTTTGCACAGCGTTGTTATTGGCGTAGCGCAGCGACCATTCATCGGCCATCCAGTCTTGCAGATAGGCTGGGTCGCGGCGCTCCTCTATGTTCAACATCAAGTAAGCGCGCAGACTACCCAGTAGCAGTTCGCGGTCGTGCATGTCGTTTCGAATCTGCGCTTCCAGCTGCTTGGCTACCAAGGGCAACAGATATTGCTTCAACGCCTGCTGATAGGCTGCATCCAGATCAGGATTAACCTGCTCACCGGGATAGAGGCCTGCCTTCTCATGCCAGCGCACATCTTCGCGTGGTGGGAAGACCAAGGTCGCGGCGTAGCGGGTATCCAGTTGCTTGAGCAGCTGTGGCGCATTGCTGTGCGCGCTGATGCTGCCGGGTTTGCCGTCGAAGTATTCGCTGAGTTGGCGCAGCTGTTCAAAGCGGTCATGGTTGGCCGAGAAGGCCAAGGCCCAGCTGGTGCCGAGGATCGTCAAACCAGCAAAAGCGGCAGCGTAGAGGATCCGTTGGCGGCGATGCAGGCGTTTAACTTCCCGTTCATCCAATCCGGCTAGCGCCGATTCAGGGAAGATCACTTCATTGAGCAAGCGCTGAATAAAATAACCTTGCTGGCGATGGTAGGCCGGCAGCGGCGGGGCGGGCATACCCAGATTTCGGCTGAACTCACTCTGCATAGGATCGTGCGCACCCTGCAGCTGCGGTGCGCTGGTCAGATAAAAGCCACGCAGCTGGGTAACGCGCTGGTAACGGTTGCCGGCAAACGCCAGCTCGATGAACAAGCCGAGGTGCTCGCCAAGGCTGCCTAACTGATGCGGAAAGTCGAGAATGCGGCCACGCCGTTGATTGTCGCGCTCCAGATGCAGACGAGGGATGATCTGGCTATTCAGGCGCTGCAGCAGAGCGTCGAATTCGGCGCGGACTACTTTGGTGTCGGTGCCGTCTTGCTCCTTGTTGAAGCTGGCGCCCATGACCTGATGTCTTTCCTCTTGGCTTAGGTGATCAAAGAATTCATCAAATCCGAGGATTTGGTCTGCCTTGCTGAGTACCAGATAAACGGGCACATCGACGCCGAGCTGCTGGTTGACATCCAGCAGCCGCTGCCGGGTTTGCCGTGCCAGTGCTTCCAGTTCCATCTCATTGCCGCTGAGCAGCAAGTCGCTCGGCAGGGTCACCAGCACGCCATTGAGGTGCTTGCCCCGGCGACGGCGTAGCAGCTTAAGCAGGGTGTGCCAGCCTAGTGCGTTGAGTTCGCTGTCAGGCTGGGTCAGGTAGCGGCCGGCGGTATCGATGATCACCGCGTGCTCGGCAAAGTACCAGTCGGCATAATCGGTGCCGGTTAGGCTTCGAGTCATGCGTTGCTCGGCGCTCTTGTTGAGCGGAAATTCCAGGCCGGAGTAGTCAAGCAGGCTCGTCTTGCCACTGGATTCAGGCCCTAGCAACAAGTACCAAGGCAGGTCACGTCTCCAGCGCTCGCTGCGACCGCGGTACAAACTAGAGGTGCGTAGGGTGCGCATGGCCTGACGGAAGCGTTCGTGCAGCGTTAGTTGCTGCTCAACGATCTGCTCTTCGCGGCGAATGCGCTCTTGCGCTTGCTGGTCATTCTCTTCGGCCTTTTTGCGCTTGTCGCGGCGCCAGTTGAAGAACACCATGCTTAGGCCCCAAGCCAGGAACAGCACGCTGATGCTTAGCAACCTGCTACCGGCAGATTGCCAGAAGCGGTAATCGCTGATCGCCAGCGCCGGACCTGCGGTCCAGATAATCAGTGCCAGCAGTAGCACGCAGAGCAATGTCCATACCCAGGTTTTACGCAGCGCGGCTGCGACTTTCCGTCCGAATCCCTTCATTGTGCATTCTTCCCTGCTACCGGTGGCGCCGCTGTTGTCTGGGCGCTTTCACTAAGATAAGGCGGCATAACAGCGTCGCGCTGCTGATCAAGCACCCAGGCAAATCCCGCATAGGTAACGGCCAGACAGGTGAGTGTGAGTGCGGTTACCAGCCACCAGGGCGCGTAGCGCACTAGCCGTCGACCTTCCCCTTTGAGCCCTTCCCAGTGGGGCGATATCTCGCGTGGCACATCACCGCGAATCTGGCGGATCTGCCGGAACAAACTGTCGCGGATATTTTCCAGTTCCAGCAAGCCGCGTGGCAGTACGCGATACTTGCCTTCAAAACCGAGCGACAGGCAGACATACATTAGCTCCAACATGTCGAGGTGCTTGACGGGGTTACGCGCCAGGCGGTCGAGCAGAATGAAGAACTTTTCGCCGCCAAAGGTTTCGTTGTGAAAGCTGCTCAGCAGGCTCATCTGCGACCATTCACTTTCGTTACCCCAAGGTGTGGTGACTACGGCTTCGTCGAGTGCGGTGCAAAGCACGTAGCGCGCGCCCATGACCTGTCCACTGTCGGTGCTGTCTTGCATTGCGCGGTGCTCAAACAGCTTAATCTCGCTGGCTAAACGCTCTTTCAGTAGATAGAGGTCTTCGGATTGGTGGCTGTGTTTTAGTCGGACAATTTCGGAAAGCAGGCTGGTTGCCATGCCAACCAAGGGATTCAAACCTTGATGTGACTGCTCGGCGGGTTTTACCCGTGCGGCGTAGACCATGCGCTCTTCGAGCTTTTCATAGCGTGGCGGGGCGGCAAAGTCGGTCAGCGTGCTATTGGCCGGGCTATGGCCCTGGCGGCTGAGGATGACCGTTTTGTCATCCTGACTGTATTCCATTTCCTTGATCATCTTGCTTAGCTCCTGATGGCCCAGAACGCGAGATCCAGCCCGCTGATTTCACCTGACACGTGGAAGGCGAAACCACCGGAACGCTCCAGTTGTGCCAACTCTTCCGAGGTGAACTCGAGGGCGAAATAGGTTTTGCTGGAGTGGAACGGAATCTGCCGTGGGGCGACGGGTAGCGGTTTGACCTTGATGCCCGGCAGATGCAGATTGACCAGCTGACGAATACGTTCCACTGCGCCGACCTTAAGGTGTGCGGGCAGGCGTTTACGCAGTTCTTCAGAATCGCACTGCGCGCTGGCGGCCAGTACAAAGGAGGCGCTGCCGAGTAGCTTGGGATCGTTGATCGGCGACACTTTTATGCCGTATTGACGTTCCTGCAGCGGCAACTCGACGGCGTGTTGTTCCAGCACCATCGACAGCACCTGCCTAATCGCGTCCATCAGTTTGCGAAAGCTCTGGCCTTGGTCACTGTGCTGGTAATAGCTATCGTGTTTGGGTCTTTTACTTTCGCTGGAATAGGTCGACAGCTCACCGAGTAGCGCCAACAGCTCGCGATAGATCTGCTCCGGGTGAACCTGCTCCAGTTTGAGTAGATGTCGCAGCACCGGTTCGCTGCGGTTAATCAACTGCAACATCATAAAGTCGCCGACCTCAGAGCTGCCCATCTTGCCGGTGGCGCGGATGCGCTCGGCCAGCATGTCGCCGCGATGGGCAAGCATGCTTACCACCTCTTTCAAACAAGATAATAAATAGCTGCTGGCGTGGGTGTGCAGGTAGGTTGGCACATACTCTGGATTCAGGCTGATCACCGCATCCGGCGTACTGTCCTGGACTTCACAAATTTGCAGTCGCACGAAGGCTTGCTCATTCGGATGCTGACCCAGCAACAAGCGAAAGTCTGGCTGAGCACAGCTGACCTGACTGGCGCTGCTGTCGCCGGCGTTAGAATCCGCCACTTCGGTTTCGTGGGCGGTGTAGCGCGCCAGTACATCCCGTTGGTTGGGGCGACGGGTGTCTACGTGATTGCTGGTAACCAGCGGTAGCGCCAAATACACCGGCGTGCTGCTGGTGTTGGGCGGTACATCGATCGCCAGGGGTTCTTTTTCATTGCCAATGTCGAACAGGCTACCGTCCGGTAGCACGCCGCTGGCGTGGCTGATCACCAGCTTACCCATATTGAGAAACTGCGCGTCTATTTCCAGACTGAAGAAGCCCCACGCATGGCTGATCAGCTTCTGTGTACGGCTTTTTAGCTGTTGATCGTAATACCGGTCATTCTGTTGAAAGTGCTGAGGACGCAGCAACATGCCCTCCTGCCAGACCACTTTTGGCATGCTCATGCTTCAATCCTCATCCTTGCTGGAATCCAGCGCGCTGATACCGTGCTCATCAAGTAACAGGGCGACCGGATTGCGTTCCTCGCTGTGTAGCGGTACTACGATGCGCCACTGCGCTTTTGGCAGATCACGATAGGCGGCGAGCACTGCTAAATAGCGGCTTTCTGGTGAAGCGGACAACTTATAGCTGCGCTCTTCACCCGGACGCAGTTCCAATTCCTCCATTGCCACCAGGTCGGGGGCCAGTACTTCACGCGGGCGCTGGTACAGAGAGAAGAAGTCGGCGTGCTCGAAGGCGACCGGATTCTTTAGCTCAATCAATTGCAGCACGATGGGCGAAGGACGGTCGTTGATGTCGGGGTTCAAACGCTCGCTGCCTTGCAGGGTCAGATCAACCTTGGTCATATCCGAGTAAGGCGAGAGGCTGGAGCAGCCGCTGATCACGAGGGCACAGAGTGAGCCGAGCAGGCAGCGGTTAATGAATGATAAAAACATAGCGATCATCCTTGATATGAACTGTTGAGAGAGGCAATCAGGCGCAACTGATCCTGATAGGCTTGGGTGAAGGCCGGCGAGTACAACTCTTTGTGCCATTGCTCATCACGCTGCAGGTTTTGATGCAAACGGCTATAGGCGCGCCAGCGGCCGCCAGCGCTATTTAACAAGGAGCCGCTGCCATCCTGGTCAAAACGTAGCTTGAGTTGTTCTGGCGCCAGTTGCTCTAGCACGCCCTTGGTCGCCGACCGGCTGGCGGCAACCAAAGCCACCTGATGCGATTGCAGCTCGCTAAAGGCAGAGGACAGCAATTGATGAGCGGACTCGTCGCTGCGGGTGTTGCTTAGCAGCTGGCTTAGCGCTGCTGCACTGTCCGGCGCCTGGGCCAGTGGGTGGCTGGTCTGGTTTTCGGCGGACAACTGCAGATCGTGTTTAAGTTTGGCTTGGGTATGCAGGTTCTGGCGCAGCTGCCCCATGCTTTGCTTCAACAGGGTGGCGCTCTTGAGTGCGAGTTGCTCGCGCTCCGCTTCAGTTAGCCCCCCTAAATCCATCCCTAGCGCCTTGGCGAAGCTATCCCAGAAACCGGGTGCTAACAGTGTGGTGGTGGGTTTGACGGGTGCAGGAGGCTGCTCTGGCTGGCGTAGCTCGGGAATCGGCAGGCTCTCCATATCGACCCGGGCGTAGTCCGCGCGCTGATCGGCATAACCTGGCGGAGGCTGATTGAGCAGCGCGAAATCGTCGTTGCCGCGGTAGGCCTGCTCAGGTTGATCCATGGCGTTGAGCGGATCGAGGTCAAGAAAAGCGTCGTCAGGGATTAGGTTTTCCGGCTGTTCAAGCGGATCGGTTGGCTCCGCGAATACGCTCGGGTCCTGCGCTAAGCGAGCTCGAATTTCGAACTCGCCAAAGCAGTAAACCTGTCCATGCTCGATGGCCTGCGGTTTATCCTTGGGCAGCGGGGTCTTGGTATCCTTGAACAGAATGCCGTTGCTGCTGGTGTCGGTAAGGTAAAACACACCGTTGTGGAAGCTCACCTCAGCATGTCGGCCTGACACAATGCGCTTGCGGTCGGGTATTACCCAATCACAATCATCCCCACGGCCAATAATGCCGCCAGCCTGACGGAAGGTTTTGCTGTTGGGCACACCCGGTTCAAATTGTTGCGCACTGACAACATCGAAGACCAGTTCCATTGCGTTAATGCTCCTTGCGACTAGGCGTCGCGGCTTACTGTCTTGGGATCACCCAGGGGGCGATACTCATCGTCGTCAAACTTGTGGTTGCCAGCGCAGCCGACCAGCAGGGCTGTTAATGCAAGAGCCAGCAGGCAGCGAGTAGCAGGTGCCGTCATATCCATAATTCCTTCGATCTTGAGCGTATTGGTTGGTTTTAAAGGGGCCCGGTTAGCGGGTCTGAGCATGGGCTCGCTCCTTGTGTCTAAGGTCGGCGGCATTGATGTTCAGTCGCTGCATGCGATAGAGCAGGGTGCGGCGCGGTAGACCGAGCTCGCTGGCGGCGCTGGTTTGATTGCCCTGATTTTTACGCAGGCAGTCGAGCAATAAGTTGCGTTCGACCTGCTCAAGCCGTTCGCGTAACGAGCGGCTGTTAATGGGTTGCGGGCTGTCTGGCAGGCTGAAGTGCTCGGGCATTAACACGTTGCCGTCGCAGAGCAACAGCGCGCGAGCAATCAGCCCCTTGAGTTCACGCACGTTGCCGGGAAAGTGGTAGCCGGCGAGATGTTCGAGCGCTTCGTCTGACCAACGGCAGGGCTCACGCTGCAAAAAGCGGCAGGCTTCTTCAGAAAACCGGGTGGCCAACAACTGAATGTCGCCGCCGCGCTCACGCAGTGGCGGGACCTCTATCGGAAAATGGCCAAGACGGTAGAACAGGTCCTCACGAAACTGGCCTTTGTCTACCAAGGTGCGTAGGTCGTGGTGACTGGCAGCGATGATGCGTACATCAACTTTATGGGTGCGGTTGCTGCCCAGCGGGCGCAGCTCACCTTCCTGCAATACGCGCAATATTTTGGCTTGCAGACCGAATGGCATGTCACCGATTTCATCAAGAAACAGGGTGCCGCCGTTGGCCGCGTCAAACAGCCCAATGCGATCCTGCGTGGCACCAGTAAAAGCGCCTTTGACATAGCCAAAAAGTTCACTTTCCAGCAAGGCTTCAGGCAGCGCACTGCAATTTTGCGC
>DRHT01000003.1 GCA_011053055.1 Halopseudomonas sabulinigri
CTGTAGTGGCTTAATGAATCCGGACACTCCATAGAGGCGCTATAGTAGCGCCATGAATGAGGTGTCTATTTTGAATCAACGTCGAGCATTTACCCCGGAATTCAAACTCGAAGCCGTGGATTTGGTACTAAACAAAGGCTACTCCGTTACCGAAGCGTGTGATGCTTTGGATATTGGGCCCACAGCGATGCGTCGCTGGATTGATCAATACAAGAAGGAAAAGCTGGGGATTATCCCTGAGGGACGCAAAGCGCTTACACCGGAGCAAAAGCAGATCCAAGAACTGCAGAAGCGCGTTGATCGTCTTGAGCTGGAGAAAGACATCCTAAAAAAGGCTACCGCGCTCTTGATGACGGACGAGTTCAAGCTCAAGCGCTGATTGGTTCGTTCAAACACCGTTTACCGGTTCGTGTGCTGTGCAGCCTGTTCGGCTTGCCTGCTTCCACGTATTACGAACAGGAGCAAAGAAAAGATCGAATCGACGTTGAAAGGATTCACCTACGCGCAACGGTGGCAGCACTATTCAATGCCAGCAACCAATCGGCGGGCAGCCGAACGGTTGTTTTTCAATTGGCACTAATGGGCCTGATGGTGGGCCGTTATAAAGTCTCTCGACTCATGGAAGAGGCCGGGCTGGCCAGCAAACAGCCAGGCCGCCATAACTACAAAGCGGCGGGCGCTGCACATCCGATGGTTGAAAACCATCTGCAGCGTGAGTTTAACGTTCAGACTCCCAACCAGGTCTGGTGCGGTGATATCACCTATGTGTGGGTGGGTAAGCAGTGGGCTTACTTGGCGGTCGTCATTGACTTGTATGCCCGACGGGTAATCGGTTGGGCCACATCGCAGTCGCCTGATAGCGCGCTGACAATCAAAGCACTGAACATGGCTTATAACCTGCGAGGCCAGCCCAAAGGCGTGATGTTCCACTCCGACCAAGGTTGCCAGTACAGCAGCCTGGCTTATCAGCAGCAGCTATGGCGCAAACGAATGGTTCAGAGCATGAGCCGCCGAGGGAACTGTTGGGATAACGCCCCAATGGAGCGGGTGTTCCGCAGCTTTAAAAGCGAATGGATGCCTAAGCAGGGTTACCGCGACCTGTATGAAGCAACGAGAGACATAGGCCGCTATCTGATGAGCTACTACAACAGGCAGCGTCCGCACAGCTACAACGCCGGCCTGCCACCGGAGCTAGCTGAAAAAAGACTTAACAAACTGTCCGGAATTAGTTGACCACTACACCCTTCGGGTTCGCTGCGTTGCTCAAGCTGCCGGGGGCACACCTAGCCGGCCGCTCACAAACTCGGCGCTACGCACCTCAGACACCGCGAGCATCTTTTTCCCGACACCTCTGCGCTACTCGCCCGCTCAGATGGGACGTTTTAGGCTGTGCAGCAGCGGGTTTTGAGGTCCAAGGTTGGACCAAACAACCAAACCCGAAAACCACGCCGTGCTCGACCAGTGATTCCCCGTTCCAAGCTGTCGAGTAACGCAGGGGTTGGGCGAATAGCGGGGCGGACTGTTTGAGCGAAGCGAGTTTCCGCGACGCCGCCCAACACCGAGTAACGCAGGGAAGCCGCAGGCCAGCTTGGTGGGGTGGCCTTTCTTTTGGTTACTTTTCTTTGGCCAAGCAAAGAAAAGTGACTCGCCGGCAAGGCGAAAGGCGTGCCACACCAGAGAACAATCGCCATATAAAACAAATAGATACGTTGTAAACAGCAATAAATATAGCGCACCACATGTCACCTATGTATTTGAACGGCAACGCTAATTCAAAACCAAACCAATACCCCCCCAGCAACACAACCATCATCCAACTGTCATACATTCCCGCTAGTGTGGAAACACACCTTGCCCGGGCCAATCATGACCAACGCGCTCCACCAAATCCAACGCCACCTCCCTGAACACACCCAGCTGGAAAGACTGCTGCACCAGGCCGCACGCCACATTCGAGTAACCACCCCGCTACATGTGCCTATCGGCGATATCGACATTCCTGTACGTGTTATCGAACTGGGCAGCCGTTCACCCAACGCACCGGTAATCGGCTTCTTTGGCGGTGTGCATGGCGTCGAGCGAATTGGTACGCAGGTGCTGATTTCCTGGCTGCACAGCCTGGTGCATCGCCTGGATTGGGATGATCAACTGCGTGAGCAGCTGGAGCGCGTGCGATTGCTGTTTATGCCGATGATTAACCCCGGTGGCATCTGGCATCACCGGCGCAGCAACCTCAATGGCGTTGACCTAATGCGCAACGCTCCGGTGGACGCGATGGGGCCAGTGCCTTGGCTGGTCAGTGGGCATCGCATCAGCAACCGGCTGCCATGGTATCGCGGCAAGCTGGGTGCGCCGATGGAGGCCGAATCCGCCGCTGTAGTGCGAGTAGTGCAGGAACGCATGCATCAGTCCCCTTTCGCGATCAGCGTGGACTGCCACAGCGGCTTTGGGCGGCGTGATCGTCTCTGGTGCAGCTACGCGCGTAGCCACAAACCTATCGCGCACATCGCCGAGGTACTGAGTCTCAAGCGGCTGTTTGAGCAAACCTATCCAAACCATCACCCTTACATCATCGAGCCGCAGTCGATCAATTACACCACCCACGGCGACCTTTGGGACCATCTGTACGACAGCTCATTGGAAAGCCATCCAGACAATCTGTTTCTGCCCTTCACGCTGGAAATGGGATCCTGGCTCTGGGTACGGAAAAACCCACGGCAGATGTTCGACTACTTCGGTTACTTCAATCCGGTCATCAGCCACCGCAAAGAACGTGTGCTACGCCAGCATTTGCCATTATTCGAGTTTCTCACCAACGCCACGCGCTGCTGGCGTAACTGGACGCCTCGCCCGGAACAACGCGAAGAACTGACCCGGCAAGCCATAGAGCAGTGGTTCATAGAGCCTCAATAACGCCATCGTTCCGACCTCAACCTGTAACACAGCCTTGCCATGATCCTTTGCATTCATATCAATCTGAGTCAGCAAAGGGAGCAACAACATGGCTGGTTTTACTCGGCGGGATTTTTTACGTGCTTCGGCATGGGCACTCGGCGGCGTCGTGGTATCCACCGGTTTACAGGGCTGCCTCAGTAGCAGCTCATCGTCGTCAGAGCCCACGGCGGAGCGCAATCTAGCATTCGAGCACGGCGTTGCAAGTGGTGATCCATTGGCCGATCGCATCATGGTCTGGACGCGGGTCACACCCCAGGATGCATCAACTGCGGATATTGAGGTCAGCTGGGAGGTCGCCAGCGACCTAGCCTTCACTGAGCTGTTGCACAGCGGCAGCGCCAGCACCGGCGAAGCCCGCGATTTCACGCTGAAAGTAGACGTACAAAACCTGACGCCAGGCCAAAGCTATTACTACCGCTTCAAGGCTAACGGTGCAGTTTCGCCTGTCGGAAAAATGAAAACCCTGCCCGCCGCTGGCATCGAACAAGTGCGCTTTGCCGTGCTGTCATGCTCTAACTTTCCGGCCGGCTACTTCCACGCCTATGCGCAGGCCGCGCAAGAATCCGAACTCGACGCCGTGCTGCATCTTGGCGACTACATCTACGAATACGGTACTGGCGGCTACGCCACAGAAGACGCCGCCGCATTGGGCCGCAGCCTGCCCAGCGATAATAACGGCGAGCTGTTCAGCCTCAGCGACTATCGCAAGCGTTACGCCTTGTATCGCACCGACACAGACCTGCAAGCGCTGCACGCCGCTGCGCCTTTTATTGCCGTTTGGGACGACCACGAAGTCGCCAACGACACCTGGATGGACGGCGCAGAGAATCACAACGAGGGCGAAGGCGACTTCACCGAGCGTAAGCTGGCAGCCCTGCAGGCGTACTTTGAGTGGTTGCCGGTACGCCCGGCCAGCGAAGATGACGAGCTGACTATTTATCGCAGCTTCGATTTTGGTGATCTGGTCAGCCTGCACATGCTGGATACCCGCATCATCGGCCGCGATGAACAACTCAACTACGCCAATTACTACACGCCCAGTGGATTCGATGCTGCGCGCTTTACCGCCGATGTCAGCGACAGTAGCCGAAGCTTGCTCGGCCAGTCGCAGATGAACTGGCTACAGAGTCAGATCGCCGTGTCCAGCGCTACGTGGCAAGTGCTCGGCCAACAGGTGTTAATGGGCCGCATGCTATTGCCAGCAGAAATGCTCACCGCGCTCGCCAATCCCGCCGGCGCAGACCTGGGGACTGCACTTACCGAGCTGGTTACCCTCAAGCTGCGGGTACAGGCCGGTGACCCCACACTCACGCCAGCCGAGATTGCCCGCGTGCAAACCGTCATCCCCTACAACCTGGACGCCTGGGATGGTTACGCCTACGAACGCGAAGTGATTTTTGGTCTTGCGCGCAGCCTCGATAAAAACCTGGTGGTGCTCGCGGGTGACACTCACAACGCCTGGGCCAATAATTTACAAACGTTGGCTGGCGAGCCTGTGGGTGTTGAGTTTGCTACCGCAGGCGTTACGTCACCGGGGCTGGAAAGCTATCTCGGACTGCCCGCAGAAGCCATGCCACAGGCAGAACAGGCGATTACCTTGCTGGTCGACGATCTACAGTATCTCAACGCAAATCAGCGCGGTTATTTGCTCGTTACCTTTACTGCAGATGAAGCTCGCGCAGACTGGCGCTACGTCAGCACCATCAAGTCCCGCGACTATGTAATGGACACTGCCCGCAGCAAAGCACTCACTACCCTGCCCGGTCGCAACAATCGTACGCTGAATCCGATTGTGTAACGCGAGCAAGGGGCTGCTTTATCAGTTAATTCAACGCAGTAAGGGCTACATTTACAGTGCCACTTAACACCCTATACCCATTTAGGGTATAAGGGCGCTATGAAGATCCCTACACGTTTGCAACCCCTGGTAGAAGACGGCCTTATTGATGAGGTCGTACGCCCCCTGATGAGCGGCAAGGAAGCCGCCGTCTTCGTCGTGCGCTGTGGTAATGAGATTCGCTGCGCCAAGGTCTACAAGGAAGCCACCAAACGTAGTTTTAAGCAGGCAGTGCTCTACCAAGAGGGCCGCAAGGTACGCAACTCGCGGCGCGCACGCGCCATGGAGAAGGGCTCCAAGTTTGGCCGCGACCAACAGGAATCCTCCTGGCAGAACGCCGAGGTAGACGCACTCTATCGCCTGGCAGCCATCGGCGTACGGGTTCCTACGCCCTATGGTTGTTTCGACGGCGTGCTGTTGATGGAGCTGGTAACCGATGACGAAGGCGGAGTCGCGCCGCGCCTTAACGACGTGTCCATGTCAGTCGAGCAAGCCCGCGAAGACCACGTGGTCGTGATGGAGTACGTAAAGCTCATGCTCTGTGCCGGCCTGGTGCACGGCGACCTATCCGAGTTCAACGTACTGGTAGACGCCTATGGTCCGGTCATCATCGACCTGCCTCAGGCGGTAGACGCCGCCGCCAACAACAATGCTCGTAAAATGCTGGATCGCGACGTGCGCAACATGACCGAATACTACGGCCAGTACGCCCCAGACCTGCTTGAAACCCGCTACGCCGCAGAAATGTGGTCGCTCTACGAGGAAGGCAAACTCACACCTGAAAGCGAGCTTACCGGGCACTTTGATGACCCTGAAGGCGATGCCGATGTCGACAGCGTAGTAGCCGAAATTCGCGCAGCCTTTGAAGAGGAAGAAGAGCGTCTGGAACGTATGCGGGACGCCGACGAAGACGATTAAGTCTGCGGATATGATGGTTGCAGCACAGCTGTACCAAAAATGGCTACCGTTCGGGAGGTCCGCCCACCATTATAGGCTGGCCTCCCCTACCTTCAGTCAAACCTCCAACAACGAGCCACTGAGCTTAAAGGCCGTTTCAACCACCTCTTCTACAGGCGCTCGGTATTGAGTGGCCATCCAGTGCAGCGCAATGTGGATGACGCCGCCCAGAACACCCGCCAACAGCAACTCATCGCTCAAGTCCGTTTTCTGCCCAGGGCTGGTGAACATCCGCGCCATATCGTCACTCGTCGCCTTCAATGCTTCGTCAATGGCGCAATCGACCGCTGGGCTGATACCGCGAATTTCGATCAGCAGTAGGCGTGCAATCAAGGGTTTATCCTTGAGCGATTGAAAATAAGCCAAGAGCATCGCCTTGCTCCGCGCCGCTGGGCTGATGCCCGCCGCCTGTGCAGCGTTCGCATTCTCCTCCCGCAGGCGCCGCGCCGCCTGCTCGTAGCAGGCAATCAGCAACTCATCACTATGTGAGAAAGACTCGTAGAAGTAACGCTGCGTTAGGCCCGCAGCATCGCAGACCTGTTTAACCCCTGAGTGCCTATAGCCATTGCGCCCGTATACCTCAGTAGCCGCGTCGATCAGCAACTGACGCCGCTCGGCCTTGCGCTCTTCTACCCCGGTACCGCGGTAGCGTCTTTTGGCTGTGGTGGTTGTATTCATGAATTGAATTCTGACAATTTAGATTGCCAAATTGTAAATGACAATTTAGATTGTCACCACCACCCATTAACGGGATACCACCATGAGTGCATCACAAAAACAATTTCAGCCGACTCCTCTGGACGTTCTCATCATCGGCGCGGGGCTTTCCGGCATTGGTGCCGCACGCGCCCTGACCGACCAGTGCCCAGACAAGCGTTACCTTATTCTTGAGCGCCGCGAAGCCATCGGCGGCACCTGGGATCTGTTTCGCTACCCGGGCATCCGCTCCGATTCAGACATGTATACCCTGAGCTACAGCTACAAACCCTGGACTCATCGCAAAGCAATTGCCGATGGCGCAGACATCAAGAGCTATATAGAGGACATAGCCGAAGAATCCGGCATTACTCACAACATCCGTTTTAAGCGAAAAGTCACCAACGCCAGCTGGTCTACCGCTGATGCCCTTTGGACAGTGACAGCTGTACACACTGACGCCCAGGGCAATGAACAAGAAGAGACTTTCCAGGCACGGCTGCTGTCGGTGTGTGCCGGTTATTACAGCTATGATGAAGGCCACCGTCCCGAATTTCCGAACGAGAAAGCCTTTAGTGGCGAGATCGTGCACCCCCAATTTTGGCCTGCTGATCTGGATTACAGCGGCAAGCGCGTTGTCGTCATCGGCAGCGGTGCTACCGCCGTTACGCTGGTGCCTGCGATGGCGCAAACCGCTGCCCACGTCACCATGTTGCAACGTTCACCCAGCTATATAGCATCACGCCCCCAGCGGGACGCCATAGCGCAGACGTTGCAAAAATGGTTACCCATGCAAACGGCGCACTCGTTGACCCGCTGGAAGAACGTGGCGTTGACCGCCTTTTTTTACCGCGTTGCGCGCAATAAACCTGATATGTTCAAAGAGCGGCTGATCCACATGGCTAAAACCCAGGTCGGGCCAGACGTGGACATGAAACACTTCACGCCGTCCTACAAGCCTTGGGATCAGCGTCTTTGCGCCGTGCCTGACGGTGATCTGTTCCATGATCTTCGTGCCGGCCGGGCCTCTGTTGTCACCGACACCATAGAGTCCTTTACTGAAAAGGGTATTCGCCTGACCTCCGGCGAAGAGTTGCAAGCCGACATTATCGTCACCGCCACCGGCCTCAAACTGAATGCCATGGGCGACGTGAAGATGACCATAGATGACAAGCCTGTGGCCTTCGGAGATTGCATGTCCTACAAGGGCATGATGCTGAGCGACATTCCCAACCTGGTTTTGACCTTCGGTTACACCAATGCCTCTTGGACGCTCAAGGCTGAACTGACCTCCAATTACACCTGTCGCCTGCTGCGCTATATGGACAGCAAAGGCCATCGCATCGCAGTCGCACGGCGCGACCCATCGGTGGGTATCCAACCCTTCCTCGACTTCACCTCGGGCTACGTGCAGCGCGCCGAAGGGATGCTACCTAAACAGGGCGACCGTAAACCCTGGCAGGTGCATCAAAACTATTTCGCAGACAAAATGACCATCCAGTACGCTCGCGTAGATGACGGCGTCATGCAGTTCCAATAATAAGGATAAAAAAATGCAGGTACAGAATTGTGTTGCCGTACTGACCGGCGCAGGCAGCGGTATCGGTCGCGCGCTCGCACTGGCTTTAGCTGAGCAGCAGTGTCATTTGGCTTTGGCCGACCTCAATGCTGATGCACTGGCAGAAACCGCTGCTCTGGCTCGCGCCAAAGGCGTGCGGGTGAGCGAACATCCATTGGATGTTGCCAGCCGCGCAGCCGTTGCCGCCCTACCCCAGGCGGTCATGGCAGAACATGGCCAGGTTGATCTGGTGATCAACAACGCCGGTGTCGCCCTCGGCGGTAACTTTGAGCAGGTCAGCATCGAGAACTTCGACTGGCTA
>DRHT01000004.1 GCA_011053055.1 Halopseudomonas sabulinigri
GGCGTAGAGTTAAGCATGCCTTTGTTTACGGGTGGTTTGACTACCTCGCAAGTGCGCGAGTCTACCTATCGTCTGACTCAGGCTGAGCAGTTAAGCGAAGCACAGAAGCGCCGGGTAGTGGAAAGTACTCGCAACCTCTATCGCACCGTCACCTCCAGCGTCGACGAAATTGATGCACGGCGAAAGGCTATCGTTTCTGCGAAAGCGGCATTGGACGCGACCCAGACCGGTTACGAAGTCGGCACCCGCAACGTGGTTGATGTGCTGGAATCCCAGCGCAACCTGTTCCGTACCGTACGTGACTACAACACCGCACGTTACAACTACATCATCGACAACCTGAGTCTCAAGCAGTCCGCTGGCACACTCAGCCCTCAGGACTTGGAAGAACTATCAAAATGGCTAATTCCTGACTACGATCCTGATCGCGACTTCATCCCCGAGCCAACCGAAGAAGAGATGGAACGTATGTCTATGGGCCGTCAGGTTCCAGCTAGAACCGCTGACGAGGAGTCATCGCGCTCAACTTTTTAAGCAACAGACAGTAGCAAAACAAAACGGCGCCCTTGGGCGCCGTTTTGTTTTTCATTCGTCACGCATGTTACTTCAGAGCCGCTGCTCAATCCCCTGCAATAACAGCTCAAGCGCTCCCTGATTCGCCTCAACCACTGCCCGGCCCGACTCTCCCGCCTGCTGCCGCAAACGTGGGTCTTGCAACAAAGCCTCCACAGCCTCTGCCAGGCCTTGAGCATCGTCAACTAATTGCAGCGCGCCAGCGCCCTGCAGCAGATCGCTAATCTCGGTGAAGTTAAACCTATGCGGACCTGACAACACCGGCAAACCAAGCGCAGCAGGTTCCAGATAGTTGTGCCCACCACCGGGCACTAGGGATCCGCCGACAAAAGCGACATCAGCGCATGCATAAAGCATCACCAACTCGCCCATAGTGTCGCCTAGCAACACCTGATCAGCAGCTGCCGGCACACCACCTTGGCTACGCCGTACCTGCAACAAGCCTGCATCCGATACCAGCCGGGCAACGCTGTCAAAACGCTCGGGATGACGCGGCACCAGAATCAGCAACGCATCGGGCTGCTGCTGCAAGAGAGTCTGATGCGCACGCAGTACCTGCTCGTCTTCGCCCGCGTGTGTGCTGGCTGCAATCCATACAGGGCGCTCACCCCAGCCGTCACGTAGGGATTTCGCCTGAGCCAACAATGCTGCAGGCGGTCGAAAATCGAATTTAATGCTGCCGGTCACCGTCATTGCGGACTTATTCACACCTAGGGAAGCAAAGCGCAGCGCCTCAGCCTGACTCTGCACCGCCACCCAGTCCAATGCAGCGAACATCGGTCGCACAAGCCAGCTGACGCGCTTATACCCATTGGCCGAACGCTCAGACAAACGGGCGTTCGCCAGTATTAACGGTACCTCGGCACGCTCACACTCGGCGACCAGGTTAGGCCAGAGCTCAGTCTCCATGATGATGCCTATCTGCGGTTTCATTTTGCGCAGCAGACGCCGCTGCAACCAAGGCAGATCGTAGGGCAAATAGACATGACCCACTTGCTCAGCAAAAAGTTTGCGGATCTGTTCCGAACCGGTTGGCGTCATACAGGTAATAGTGATCGGCAACTCGGGGTGACGTTGCATCAACTCACGCACCATGGGGGCAGCAGCTATGCTTTCGCCTACCGAAACCGCATGCACCCAAATGCCGCCCTGACGTACATCGCCACCCAGCGCAAAGCGCTCAGACCAACGCTTGGCGTATGCCGGTGCGCGCCTTGCTCGATACAGCAAACGCAGCAGCACTAGCGGCATGCAAAGGGTAAATACGATGCTATAAAGGGTACGAGTCATGGCTTCTTCCTGTGATCAAGCGCGGCATAGAGTAGCAGATGTGACCAGCGGGCCCGGCAATGTCTATACTAGGGCTTTGCCGGGTACAGGCGAAGCCTGTCGGACAATCATTGTCAGGTATCTTTTATACCCGCAAGCCTTTTTGACTAAAGCACTGGGAGCCCATGAGCACAACCCTTGAAACAGACATCTGCATCCTCGGCGGCGGCATCGCCGGACTTTGGCTAAATGCCCGTTTGCGCCAACTCGGTTATACCACGCTGCTCGTAGAACGGGGCGCACTGGGGGGCGGCCAGAGCGTCAAATCCCAAGGCATCATTCACGGCGGAACCAAGTACGCATTGAACGGCAAGCTTAGCAGCGCAGCCGAAGCGATTGCCGACATGCCGGATCGCTGGCGCGCCTGCCTGGATGGCACTGGTGAACTGGATCTGCAGGGGGTGCGGGTCTTGTCCGAGCATCATTACCTGTGGTCGCCCGGCAGCCTGATCAGCAACCTCGCCGGTTTCTTTGCCAGCAAGGCACTACGCGGGCGAGTCGAGCAGATTAAGGGTACACAGTTACCCACGGTGTTTGCTGACCGAGCCTTCAAGGGCAAAGTTTATCAACTGGCCGAACTGGTCATCGACGTTCCCACTGCGATTCAACGTTTGGCCGAACTCGCCGGCGATAGCTTGATTGCAGACAGCTCCCCACATCTGCAACGGGCCTCCGACGGTGGTATTGAAGCGGTGCGCTTGCAACACCATCAGGTCAAGGCACAGCGCTACATTCTCAGTGCCGGCGAAGGCACTGAAAGCCTGCTGAGCGACTGGCAACAAGACAAACCCGCGATGCAGCGTCGCCCTTTGCAGATGGTCCTGGTCAAAGGTGCGGCACTGCCCCCGCTGTTTGCCCATTGCCTGGGCAGCAGCCCCAAACCGCGTATGACCGTCACTACCCACCCCTGTGCCGACGGCCAATGGTGCTGGTATTTAGGCGGCGATCTGGCAGAACAGGGTGCCGGTCAAGCGCCGGATGAGCTGATCGCCAAGGCCAAGCGCGAGTTGCAGGAGCTATTACCCTGGATATCACTCGAAGGCACCCGCTGGACCACGCTGCCAGTCAATCGAGCGGAACCAGCGCAAAGCGGTTTAGTGCGACCGGATACCGCCTTCGTGCAACCTGTAGCCAACGCCCTGGTCAGTTGGCCCACCAAACTTGCTTTAGCGCCCAATCTGGCAGATCAAGTAATAGAACAGCTGCAGAGTCAGCAAGTAGTACCACACGCATCAACGCCCATTACTGACACTTTAACCAAGCCCAAAGTCTCGGCTCCGGTATGGGACATCTGCTTTCCATGAGTCTGCGTCCTTACTACCGCACTCTGGGCGACACCGGGTTGAGCCTTTCGGCGCTGGGCTTAGGCACCGTCAAGTTCGGCCGCAATCAGGGTGTAAAATATCCCAGCCCATTTGATCTGCCGTCCGATCAGCAAATACGCGAATTATTGGCCCAAGCACATGATCTAGGCATAAACCTGCTAGATACCGCACCCGCTTACGGCATTAGCGAACAACGTCTAGGGCCTCTGCTAGCAAGGCAACGCCAGGACTGGTTGATTTGCACCAAGGTGGGTGAGGAGTTTAACGCGGGCGTCTCAAGCTTCGATTTCAGCGCTGCACATACGCGCCGATCAATCGAGCGTTCACTACAGCGCCTGCATACTGATTATCTGGATCTGGTGCTGGTCCACTCCGATGGCAATGATCTGCAAGTGTTGGATGACGAAGTTTACCCTGCACTGCAGCAACTCAAGCAGCAAGGGTTGATCCGCGCCTTCGGTTATTCGGGAAAAACCATAGAGGGCGGCATCAAAGCGCTTGAGCAAGGTGATTGCGCCATGGTCACCTACAATTTGAATGAACAAGCCGAACGCCCGGTGCTCGACTTTGCCCTGTCACACAACAAAGGCATTCTCATAAAAAAAGCATTGGCCAGCGGTCACATCTGCTTAGCCGGTGAAGATCCCGTACGCAAAGGGTTGGAGCTAGTGCTCGACCATCCCGCCGTAACCTGCGCGATTATAGGCACCATCACCCCGCGCCACCTCGCGCAAAATGTGCAGGCCGCCACTGCGGTACTCGCCTCACAGGAGTAACGCATGACCTTGATCGTCGCACGCAAGAGTCCCATCGTGTTCAAAACCCAGGCCATTCAGGTGCAGGCTAGTAGCGAAGTGCTGCGCTATACCCCAACCGGTAACCCCCTGAGCTTTGCCGAGATGCAGCAACGGCGACAAGCAATCACAATAGATAACCCCGAACATTTAGAACTCACCGTTGCCAATCTAGGGGTGTCGGTTGATCTAAACCTGAAATGGCAAGGGCGCGAGTTTCAGCTGCTGGTAAGACAGGATAGACCCGATCGTGGGGATAACGTGCTTAAGCTACTGTCAGGCTACGTACCAGCCCATGAGTTGCGTGTGCCGCTGCTGACCGCCATGACCGAAATAGCCGAAGAACTATTAATCGAAACCGAATCGGGTTGGCTGCAAGGCCAGTATCAGAACACGTGGCTGCCGACGCCCTATGCGGGCAGCTTGGCCTTGGATGAAGAAAAGGTCTTCCGGCTAACCTCGCGTAGCGGCGCCAGCCGACCGGTAATTTGTCGCGAGCTGAACCTGCTCGAACGCCCGCGCGCTTACGTTCACCTACCCAGCAACTCGCTGCAATTGGTCTATAAGATGCAGTTGGAGCTGCCCGAGTCGGCGCAACGTCTGTCGCTGCTGCATACCGATGAGTTTCTTGATGAAGAGAGCGGTGAGCTGGTCGCACAAATGGACTATCAGCGCCCTGAACTGTTCTTGGTCGAACGTGTAAACGGCGCAGCAACCGGTCATTTATTCACGTTGCAAAAAGGTGAATTGATAGAACAGGACAGCCGTGACATGACGTTGAGCGAGGCCTTCGCTGAACAGCGCGGCTGGGTGGTAGAAGCCCCGCATTGCAGCTGGCAGGAAGGCCTTGGCGAACGCTAGCGTATGACGATCAGCCCTGATCGCCACGCTCGCGGATTTTTTCCACAATAGCGGTAGTCGAGCAGCTCTCAACGAAGTTGAGCACTTTCACTTCGCCGCCATAGGCTTGAACAATAGGCGCGCCTACCACTTGCTCTACGCTGTAATCGCCGCCTTTTACCAGCACATCAGGTTTAATCTGCTCCAGCAACCGCTCCGGGGTATCTTCACCATAACTAATGACCCAGTCCACCGCGCCCAGACCCGCCAACACGGTCATGCGTCGTTCGACGCTGTTGATCGGCCTGCCCGGGCCCTTCAGTCGTGTTACCGAGGCGTCATCGTTAATGGCCACAATAAGGCGGTCACCCTGGTTTCGCGCCTCTTCCAGATAGCCTACGTGGCCAGCATGGATGATGTCGAAGCAACCGTTGGTAAACACAACACGCTCTCCCACGGCGCGCGCGTCATCCAACGCCTGGAGCAACTGTTCAACACCAACCACACCGCGCTCACTGCCCTGCTCGCGCTGCACCGCACGACGCAGCTCGGGCCCACTGATAGCGGCGGTACCCAACTTGCCAATCACGATACCAGCGGCAATATTCGATAGCGCTACTGCATTGGGTAGCGTTTCGCCCGCAGCCAACGCAGCAGCCAAGGTAGAGATCACCGTATCACCCGCACCCGTTACGTCGAAGACTTCCAACGCGCGCGCAGGAAGATGCAGCGCAGGCTCACCCGTACGCAAGAGCGTCATACCTTGCTCACTGCGAGTCACCAGCAAAGCATCAAGCTGCAGTTCGGCGACCAACGCCATGCCTTTCTCAACCAGCTCCTGCTCGCTATTGCAACGCCCTACCACTGCCTCAAATT
This sequence comes from Halopseudomonas sabulinigri, assembly GCA_011053055.1. Classification (GTDB taxonomy): domain Bacteria; phylum Pseudomonadota; class Gammaproteobacteria; order Pseudomonadales; family Pseudomonadaceae; genus Halopseudomonas; species Halopseudomonas sabulinigri_A. The sequence goes on from DRHT01000004.1 coordinate 5,738, forward strand.
CCGACAGGTTCGGGGTGATCAGGCTAGCGCCACGGTAGATAGAGAAATCGCTGCCCTTAGGATCAGCGAGTACAGGGACGCCGCGCTCACGGGCGAGCTTAATCAAAGCCTGATGATTAACCAGCGCACCCTTGCCGTAGTCCGACAGCACCAAGATCTTGACCTTATCCAGCAATCCGGCAACTGAGGCCAACAGCGCATCCGCATCGGTGTTGAAACGCTCTTCAAAATCCAGGCGGATTAATTGCTGATGGCGGCTCATGACACGCAGTTTGGTGATGGTCGGCTGATCCTTGCACTGCTGAAAGTCGCAGTAAACACCCGCCGCATTCAAGCGCTGTTGCAGGCTCTCGGCAGCCTCGTCTTGGCCGGTCACGCCAACCAGCCAAGCCGGAGCGCCAAGGGCAGAGATATTCAGAGCGACGTTACCGGCGCCGCCGGGGCGATCCTCAATCTGTTCGACTTTAACTACCGGTACCGGCGCTTCGGGTGAAATCCGGTGGGTAGGCCCATGCCAATAGCGATCTAGCATCACATCCCCAACCACCAATACCGGGGCAGAGTCGAAGCGGGGCATGGTCAATTTCATCGTGTCTGGTACCTGTATCCGGGTCCGGCATCAGGCGCCGGAGCGTTGCTCATTCATTCGGTTGTTCGTCTTCAAACTGTATGCTGTGCAGGCGTGCGTAATAGCCATTCTGCGCCAACAAGTCGGCGTGCGAACCACGTTCGACAATCTTCCCTTGGTCCATCACTAAAATGATATCGGCTTTCTCAATAGTAGAGAGTCGATGTGCTATCACTAGGGTTGTACGGCCTTCCATTACCCGGTCAAGCGCAGCTTGAATGTGGCGTTCTGATTCGGTATCCAACGCCGACGTAGCTTCGTCGAGAATCAGTACCGGAGCATCTTTAAGCAACGCGCGGGCAATAGCCAAACGCTGACGTTGACCACCGGACAAAAGCACCCCGTTTTCGCCAACCAGTGTATTAAAGCCTTGCGGCAACTGATCAATAAATTCCTTGGCGTATGCTGCTTCGGCGGCCGCTTCAACCTCTTCTTGAGGCGCGCCGGCCAAGTCCCCGTAAGCGATGTTGCTGGTAATAGTGTCGTTGAAGAGCGTCACATGCTGGCTGACCAACGCGATGTGGTGCCGTAAATTAGGCAGCCGGTAATCTTCGATTGGCACCCCATCTAGCAATACCTGACCGTGGTCGTGCTGGTAAAAACGCGGGATCAAATTAGCCAACGTAGATTTACCACTGCCCGAGCGACCTACCAGCGCGACCATCTGGCCTGGTGCAATGGAAAAAGAGATGTCGTCCAGTACCTTCTTGTCAGTATCTGGGTAAGTGAAGCTCAGACCAGAAATATCAAGCTGCCCACTTACTCGCTCACTCTCAAATTTGCCCTCGTCCAGCTCAGGCTCTTCATCCAGCTGCTCAAAAATGCTCTCGGCTGCCGCAATCCCCTTCTGAATGTTCGCACTGACTTCGGACAGTTGCCGAATTGGCTTGGGCAACAACCCCGCCGCCGTGATGTAAGAAACCAGGTCGCCCACGGAGGCGTCGCCGCGCAAAAACAACACCAAAAACATCACCACCGCCATCGCAGAATAGGTGACCAGCTGTAATGTAGGGGTGTAAACGGCACCTGTGCGTGTCATTTTCAGGCCACGTTGGCGATTATTTTCACTCGCCTTGTTGAAACGCTCAGTTTCATATTTCTCACCACCAAAGCTACGTACCACCCGATAGCCCTGGATCGTTTCGGATGTAACGTGTGTAACGTCACCCATGGCCGTCTGAATCTTCCTGCTCTGGCTGCGAAACTTCTTACTAGTACTGTTCACCATGACCGCGATGATCGGCAAGATGGCGATCAACACCAGGGTGAGCTTCCAGTTCATCCATAGCAGGTAACCAAACAGGAAAATTACCGACATACCTTCACGAAAAATCACCTTGATGGCATCGGTAGCCGCGCCCGTCACCATAGTTACATTGAACGTGACTCGCGAGACCAAATGCCCAGAGCTATGGTTATCGAAATAGCGGTTAGGCAACGTCAGAAAATTATTGAACAGCGCCGTGCGTAAGTCGTGCACCACCCCCAGTGATACCTTCGCTATGTAATAGTTACCTAGAAAGGAGCCAATGCCTTGGTACGTTGCCACGCTAACAATAAATAGCGGAAATCCCCAGATCATGGGCACGCCAAAAAACTGCGCGTTCTCGCCACTATTCAGACCATCAACGAAATACTTCAGCACCCACGCCATCGCGGGCTGGCTGGAAGCAAAAATAACAAAGCCAAAAATACTAATGGCAAAAGGTACCCAATAGGGTTTTACATACCCCAGCAGTCGCGCATAGATACGCAGGCTGGATTGCATGAAAGATTCTTTCTGATCGTTCGACATGAATATAGTCACGAGTGAAGGGTCAAGTCTTGAGTTTAACACAGCTCGATGACGACTCAGCGACTCGAAGAAAACTGCGGTAAACTAGCGTTTTTAATCAGGAAAGCCACATGCAGCCACTCAGCAGAGATCAATTCGACGCAATGCGCCTGGGTGCCAGCGTGCTGGAAGAGGATGGGCATGGCGTTAAGGTACTGCGACTGGCCGACGGTACTTTTTTGAAGCTCTTTAGACGCAAAAGCTGGCTTTCAAAAAATGCGTTTTTTACCCCGGCGGAACGCTTTGCTGAGAACGCCGCCTTGCTGCAGCAGAGGCATATCCCCTGCCCGCAAATAATAGCTCTGTACCACCTACCGGATCCTTACCGCTCAGTTGTTCACTACAGCCCTCTGGCTGGCAACACGCTACGCCAGTTATTGAACGACAGCAGCGGCATTGACAGCTTTGAACTGCTGATGAATCTAGCTGCTTTCGTCACGTCCCTGCACGACAAGGGTGTGTACTTTCGCTCGCTGCATTTGGGCAACATAGTGCTAACCCCAGACAACGAATTCGGACTAATCGACATCTCCGATATGCGATGCCTCAATCGACCTTTGTCAAAAAGGCTACGCGCACGCAATTACCAGCACCTGCTGCGCTACGAACAGGATTGGGCGCATATTGGATTCGATATAAAACGGCTGTTCTCCTAAGGCCTGCGCTTATCAAGCATCAGGCTCAGGCCTTTGCGAGCTCCGCCAGCACCACCAGCACATCACTACGCCAATCTGGCTGCTCAATATCGTGCTGCTCGCGAATCTTCTCGCAGCTCAGTACTGAAAAAGCAGGCCTAGGAGCGGGCGTCGGAAACTCTGCGCTGGTGATTGGCTGAACCTGCGGACTACGCTGGATCAGTTCCCCCTTTGCTGCCGCCGCAATGATGTGATCAGCAAAGCCGTGCCAGCTGATTTGCGGAGCACCGGAAAAGTGGAATAGGCCCCAATTAAAGCCTTCTTGCCCACTACGATACTCATCGGCCATCTTCCACAAACAGGCCGCAATGGAGGCTGCCGACGTAGGCCCACCATACTGATCAGCTACCACGCGCAATTCGTCTCGCTCTGCTGCCAGACGCAGCATGGTCTTCACGAAATTACCGCCATGGGCAGAAAAAACCCAGCTAGTGCGTAAAATTATATGCTGTCGGCACAGGTTAGCTACCGATTGCTCGCCAGCAAGCTTGCTGCGCCCGTATGCCGTCTGCGGATCAGTAGTAGCCTGCTCCACATACGCGGCGCTGCTTTCACCGTTAAACACGTAATCGGTCGAAATATGAAACAAAGGTATGCCGGCAACCTGAGCGCCACGTGCCAGATTTTCAGCTCCCAGCGCGTTAACTGCGTAGGCTTTAGCCTCTTCCGTCTCAGCGCGATCCACAGCGGTATAGGCCGCAGCGTTAATTAAAAGCTGCGGCCGAAGATCAGTGACACAGCGCTCTACTGCGGACGCATCAGAAATATCCAATTCGCCGGAGGCCAGCGCAGTTAGCTCAACCCAAGCAGGGACCCTTTGGCGCAATTCAGTACCGACCTGACCACCGGCACCGGTTACTAATACCCGCATTTAATTATCGCCCTTAACGAGCTGACGCAAAGTGGGATTGTTCAAGTCTTTCTCAGATAACCGAGGGTTCTCAACAGGCCAAGGTATATTCAGATCCGGGTCATTCCACAACACCGCGCCCTCATCCTCCGGCCGATAATAATCAGTGCACTTGTATTCAAAGTCGGCCACTTCGCTCAACACGCAGAAGCCATGCGCATAACCAGGCGGCACCCACATTTGACGATGATTCTCATCGTTGAGCTCTACACCGACGTGCTGACCATAAGTAGGCGACTGCGGATCAATATCTACCGCCACATCCCACACGGCGCCGCGGCTGACGCGAACCAATTTGCCTTGCGGAGCAGTGCGCTGGAAATGCAATCCACGCAACACGCCTTTGGTCGAGCGGGACTGGTTGTCCTGAACAAAAGCTAAATCAATACCTGCATCGCGGTAACGATCAACCTGAAAGCTCTCGATGAAAAAGCCTCGGGAGTCGCCAAACACCCGTGGCTCAAGAATGAGAACGCCAGAAAGCGGTGTCTCAATTACTTTCACTTGCCCTCCTCCTGGTGCAATAGTCGCTGCAGATACTGGCCGTAACCGGTTTTACTGAGTGCTTCGGCCTGAGTGCGCAACGTCTCAGCATCCAACCAACCACGGCGGAAAGCTATTTCTTCGAGGCAAGCTACTTTTAAGCCCTGCCGTGCCTCAATTGTCTGAACAAAGTGACTCGCTTCCATCAGGGAGTCATGTGTTCCGGTATCCAGCCATGCAAAGCCGCGCCCAAGTAAGCTGACATTGAGCTCGCCGCGTTGCAGATAAGCGTTGTTTATATCGGTAATTTCCAGCTCACCACGTGCGGACGGTTTAACTTGGCGCGCGATATCTACAACCTGATTATCGTAGAAATACAGCCCAGTAACCGCGTAATTAGATTTCGGCTTGGCAGGCTTCTCTTCAATGGATAATGCTTTGCCGCTTTGGTCAAAGTCCACTACGCCAAACCGCTCAGGATCGTTAACGTGGTAGCCGAAGACAGTCGCACCGCGCTTCCTTTCGGTCGCTTCACGCAGCATGGCACTGAAGCCATACCCATAGAAAATATTGTCGCCCAAAATAAGGCATACGTTACTGTCGCCGATAAACTCCTCACCGATCAGGAACGCTTGCGCAAGACCATCTGGAGAAGGTTGCTCGGCATAGCTAAGAGAAATACCGAACTCCGCACCCGAGCCCAACAGCTTGCGGAAACTGGGTAAATCTTCCGGCGTAGAGATGATTAGCACCTCGCGAATTCCAGCGAGCATCAACACGGAAAGCGGGTAATAAATCATCGGTTTGTCGTAAATCGGCAACAGCTGTTTAGATACGCCACGCGTTATCGGATGTAAGCGGCTGCCAGATCCACCGGCCAGAATGATACCTTTCATGACTCTTCCCCCTTGGTTTCCTGTACTGAGGCACTTTCGCCAAGTCGACCCAGCTTATAATCGCCGTTCAAAACCCGGTGCCACCACTCTCGATTGTTCAAATACCAACTAACCGTTTTACGAATACCGCTCTCGAAGGTTTCTTCAGGTGCCCAGCCTAACTCATGCTGCATTTTGGATGCGTCAATCGCGTAACGAGTGTCGTGCCCTGGTCGATCGGTCACAAAAGTAATGAGGTCGCGGTAACGCACCACGCCTTCTGGTTTATCCGGAGCCATCTCTTCCAGCAACGAGCAAATAGTCTCGACCACCTCAAGATTGCGCTTTTCGTTATGACCACCAATGTTATAGGTTTCACCTATCGTGCCGGCTTCCAGCACCCGACAAAGGGCGCGCGCATGATCCTCGACATAGAGCCAGTCGCGAATTTGCGAGCCATCGCCGTACACCGGAATAGGCTTACCATGGAGCGCGTTAAGAATAACGTGGGGGATCAATTTTTCAGGAAAGTGAAACGGGCCGTAATTGTTCGAACAGTTGGTCACCAGAACTGGCAATCCATAGGTTCTGTGCCAGGCACGCACCAAGTGATCCGAACTAGCTTTGGAAGCAGAATAGGGAGAGCTAGGCGCGTAAGGTGTTGTTTCCGTGAACAGGTCATCCACACCTTCCAAATCGCCGTAAACTTCATCTGTAGAAATATGATGAAAGCGAAAGGCTTGCTTATCCAAGTCGGGAAGCCTGACCCAATAACGCTTGGCCGCCTCCAGCAACGTGTAGGTTCCGACGATATTCGTCTGGATAAATGCCGCAGGTCCGTCAATCGAGCGATCAACATGGGACTCTGCAGCAAGGTGCATAACAGCTGTGGGGCGGAATTCGGAAAACACTCTATCCAGCGCTTGGCCGTGGCAAATATCTACATGATAGAAACGGTACCGATTGGAAGCAGATGCGCGCTCCAGAGAGTCCAGATTGCCGGCATAAGTAAGAGAATCCAGATTGGCAATCTGATCTTTGGTGTTGCCCACAATATAACGGATCAATGCTGACCCAATGAAGCCGGCGCCCCCAGTCACCAAAATACGCGATGGATTAGTCAAAACCGAGGCTCCTTCTCCGCAAATAATAATGAAACTACAAGACACTCAAACGACGACAATAGCCATCGCTATCGTATACCAAAATAATAAAAGCAAATAACGCCTCGATAGCTATACAAGCCACAGAGCAAAATCCAAGGCAATTTAAAACACCGGATATCCACAATTTAATTTTCTGAAAATCTAGAAAAGCAACCTCAACAACTCAACCCCTGCGAAATCCAGTCGAGTTAAAGCATGTCAATTTGGCTGCATGCGTGCAAGCCCTCAGCAAAGATACACGTATACAAGTCGTCGCCCTGACATAACCAAACCAAAGGGACAGGCCATACAACCATGCCCGCGCGCTCAGTAGAACAAAAAACAGACGTATCAATTCGAAAAAAGAAATAACATGCATGCCAATACTAGCGATAACTGAAACCCAGATTCTCAACTAAATCAAAAGGCAGCTCTCTAGAAAAATGACTCCGATATTTATAATTTAAAGGATGAAATAGATCACCAAACAAAGTCCATTGCAAAGGATATTGAAGCTTAAAAACCCTACGCAAGAACTTCGAATTATATTTATCATTTTTATGCGAATAAGCACTTCGCGCGGGATGCTTTGACAGCTGCCTAAAGCTCTCATCCAAAACAGAGTTAATAGAATCGTATAAGAGCTGACTTAAAGGCGTGCCCGCGCGACCCAACCAGCGATTAGTAGCAACCAAATCCCCCCATAAGGAGGGCATATAGCGGCCATCACCATCGTATACTTCCGCGGCCCCCCCGTTAATTTCGGGTTTTCCACAAAAATATATTTCCGGGTTCTTAAAGACACGCCAAGCATCATTATATGAGACATTAGTAGGCTTAATGTCATGCCAGCCCCCGCCATAATGATGAAGAAAATAAATCCGGATATAATCAGACTTATGAACATCACTAAGAAACTCAAACGCCGGGTGAAGTGGAAAACCACTCACAAGATATTCATTTATATTTTCAGCGCCAACCACGATCACAGGTGCCTGTAAATTTGCGCGCATCATTTCTAAGGAACGCGTTCTATTTTCGTTCATAGCCCCCCGCCACCAAAAGCACCAAACTACCTGGGGGCAGCCGGGAAACTCTGTCAGACGTTTGAGATCAGAAACACCGATCATAAATCCCCCATATTCGAAAACCAAACACTATTTATTTTTTTGAAAAAAGTGCACAATATCTATAACAGCAAAGGGAGGCATAATGAGCATTTCAAACCCACTAATATCAATAATAATCCCATGCCACAACTATGCTCACACACTCACCGAGACATTAAATTCATTAAAATCCCAAACACTATCTAACTGGGAAGCTATCATAATCAATGATGGCTCTTCCGACAATACTCAAGAAGTCATCGACACCTTTACCCAGGCAGACAAACGATTCATCGGCATAAACCAAGAGAAAAAAGGGGTCTCCGCAGCTAGAAACGCAGGCATCAACGTAGCAAAAGGTGCATACCTAGCATTTCTCGATGCAGACGATCTATTTACCTATCAAAAATTAGAAGCACATAAAAAACATTTCGATTCCAACTCTAGCATAGATATAAGCTACTCTGACTGCAGGTATTTCCACACTTCCAAACCTGAAGAGCTTTACCTTTCTTTCGATCTTACAAATAAAAACTGGATGCGTAAGACCAATAACAGCAGAGAGAATATAATAACTGAACTAGTAGATAGAAACCTCTTCGTCATTAGCTCCCCCATGATCAAAAAATCGTCACTTTCCGAAAACACTAAATTCAGTATAGACTTGAAGTTTTATGAAGATTGGTTGTTTTGGCTTGACTGTGCAGGAGAAGGATTATCATTTCATTACTGCGACGATCAAAAATGCTCAACAATGATAAGAGTGCATGAAAAAAGCACAGTTCAAAACAAGGAGAAAATGTTTAGCGGCATCCCTTTACTCAGAAAAGAGATCGAGAAAACATTAACTTCGACAAAGATCATTGAAAAAACCAAAAAAGAACAACTTAAAAAAAGAAACAAAAAACATCTGAAAAAGTGGTGTCGCCAAAAATTGAACACCTCAGGCATAAACTCTCAAACAATAATGGAAATCATCTCAGCCACGGACAAGTTGACCGCGTACTCATCCATTGCAAGACACATAATAAAAAAACCTAACTACTTCTTAAAAACCTTCTTCAAACCCAAGTAATAAAGCGGGATTTGAACATAAAACTTTACCTTCTTTCTAATAAGATACAACCAACTTTTTCCAGCCCATTTTTCTTCAAAAACAAATCGTGCTTTCCGAGTTATCATCAGTTGTCTAAAAATACTCTGCTGCTCCAGAGTTTTACTATCCATATGATCAACTAAGGACGAAGTCACCAAAGCATGCTTTAAGCCATGCTTCTCCAGCGTGCGCGCGTAGTCGTCATCAGCGTACCAAAAATAAAAACGTTCATCGAGCAGGCCTGTGGTTTCGAGCATGCTGCGCCGAAATACCAAGCACCAACCAGAGATCTCTTTTAGTACGCCATAGCCAGGATAAACACCTGAGTTCACCGCAAAGCCGTTTTTAGGATGATGCAGAGAGCAGGCCGGACTGGCACTGATGAGTTGCGTGTCAGCGGAAAACGCTTGAAGCAGCTCCGACGCCCACCCAGGGTGAAAGTACAGATCGTTGTTGCAAATGGCTACGAAGGGGCTGGTGGTGCGCTTGATACCTTCATTCATGTATTGGTGGTAATTGAATGGCGGCGGCAAGTAGAGCGTGCGCACGCCAGCTTGCGTGTATTCAGGCGACTGGTGGTTAGACTCCACCACAATGACATCAAAGATGACGTCGTTAGAGCTCTCCGACGCTAGCAACGTATCAAGACACGTCTCGGTCATGGCACGCAACTCTGCATTTTTGGCAAAGCTAAGGATCACAACATCGATGCGCACGGGCCCTTCCGCGCTAATGCCTTCCACTTGTTTTAATCCATTCATTGCAGTGTTTCCTTTGCCGCAGTCTTCGGCTTTTTCAGCAACAGGTGGCGCAGCCGCTTGAGTAATTGTTTGTCCCATAGCCGTAGGGGCACTTGCCTGATCAGCGACCAGCCGAAAGACTTATCATAGACAACAGCCATGCGCAGCGCTTTGGTGATTAGCCGCGCTTTGGCAGATTCGTATTGCGGATGCGTGGCATAGGGAGCAATAACCTCTAATCCGTAGCGATATTCCGCTTTGTAGTTCTTCGATAAACTGCCGTCGTGCTTACGATACAGGGTCACTACTTCTGGCAGGATATCGACGAAGAAGCCCGCTTCAGCTACCTTCAACGTCATTTGAAAGTCTTGAATTTTGATATTGGGGTCATAACGACCGGCCAGGTCCATTGCGTCACGACGGTATACCGCGATATTGCCACCCACCACCAACGCAGCAGCCAGGACCTGAGAAAAGTCATAGCGTCGCACCGCGCGTTTTTTGTCTTTCTTCGGCAGCAGCACGCCGTGCTCGTCTATACGCACGGCTCCACCGCCAAGACAACCAACCTCAGGGTGCGCCTGCAGATACGCTAACTGCACAGCAAGGCGGCCTGCTGGCATCAGATCATCAGCATCAAAGGTCGCCACAAAAACCCCGTGAGCGTGCTCCAAACCCGTGTTAAGCGCAGCACTAACGCCTGCATTTTTCTGGCGTATAAACTCTACCCGGCGAACCAGACTATTGACCTGTTCCTGGGCCAATGTTGCTTCGATTACTTCGACGCTGTTATCGCTTGAACCATCATCAACAACAATTAATTCAAAATTCGGATAGTCCTGTGTGAGAACGCTGCGCAAGGTATCGGCAACAAAGGTCGCGTAGTTGTAACAAGGTACAATGACCGAGACCAACGGAGCGTTACTGGAGGCGATGGGGCTCATGGGCGAAACTCTTGCCAACCGCTTTCACTTACCCGCCACGAATCCTGCCGCGACAAATGCGCTGGACCGCGAAGCTTTTCAGACGAAATACCCTGCCAATGCTGGTTTTTCCAGACCAGGAAATGCAAATAAGGTAACTCTTGCCCGTTTAATGCGCTGTTGGTGAGCCGTCCCTTCTGGAGAAACCAGTAATCTGGCACCACTCTCTGTCCATCAGGAAGCATGCTGAATGTGCTGTGCGACTCAATAAACTCACTGCGCTGCGCCCAGTGGTTGAAGAGCGCGGCAATGCGGCGTAAACCCTCTGGCCAATTTTTGTGACGAACAAATAAACGGCTGAACGCCCCTTCATCGAGCGCCTGATGGGCTTCATCTGCATAGCGCTGTTGCCAACGCGGTATAAGCTTAAAGGCCTCGCGCATGACCGCTGTATTACGCAGCAAACAAAGGTGGCCAGAGATGCGCCGCACGTGAGTCGCGAACAAGTCTTTCTCTGCCAGCCGAGCCGCAGTGAAATAGCGTCTCAAGTCACCGTACACCACATCGATATCACCAAACGCCCAAAAGTCGTAGCCGGCAAGATGTTCGGCATGGATGTGTCCCAACGCTGGTTTTATGTCGCATAGCTTGTACGGATTAGCCGGGTAAAACTCTATACCCAAACGCGCGGACACCAGAGCGCAGTAGTCGACATAGGACATTTCAATAAATTGCGTGTTCGCAGGTGCCTGGTCGGGAATCCCGCAATCGGTAAAAAATAACCAATCAATATCCGGGTTACGCCGACAGCCCTCCAGGAAAAAATCCATCCAAAATGGCCATACGCCAAAATAAGGTATGACAAACCGGATGCTGGGCGGGGCAGTTTTTTTGCTATTGATCATGCACACAAAACTCTATTTGTAAGGGGCGGTGACCGGCAATTGCCAGAAACGCCGCTGAGCGGCGGCATCGGAGAACAACAATGTCAGTCTCTCATTTGCTTGCTGTCCCAGCATCGCAAGTTGCTCTGCATCGTAATCAGCACAACGTAGCAGGTTGGCCGCGAGGGACGTAGCATCGCCGAAAGGGAATAAACAACCAATGTCGCCCACCACCTCTGGCCCCCCTCCACAGTCACTGCAAATCAGCGCATTACCGGCCGCCATGGCCTCCAGCAACACCATACCGAAAGGTTCATGGTCTGAAGTTAGTGCAAACACATCAAATGCCTTGAAGTACTGCCGAGCATCAGGAACCTGGCCCGTAAAAACCACTCGATCTTCTATCTCTAAGCTTTGTACCAGCGCTTTCAATTTCGACTCTAACCGGCCCACTCCCATAATCACCAACAGGGCCTGGGGCGGCAATGCTGGTAGTGCTTTGGCAAAGCCCTTAATCAGAGTAGCTTGGTCTTTGTCGGGGTGCAGACGACCAACGTTGCCGACCACCCAGGCGTCGTCCGGCAGTTTTAATGTGCGCCTAGCCTCGCCACGCGAGACCAGAGCATCACTAACCGCCTCGACATCAATGCGATTGTGCAGTGTCTGAATACGCTCGTGTGGCCAGCCGGGCAGACAGCTGCGGATGTCCTCACGCACCGCGTCAGACACTGCCAGCACATGCAGACGATTGCGAAAAACACGGGCAAATAGCTTCCGCCCCAAGCGCTCAAAGTCGCCGAAAGCGTGATGTACACCGATAACGGGCAAGTTAGTGGCCAAACAAGCGATATAAGTGGGTTTGGAGCGATGGGCAATGCAAAAACTGAAATCGCGTTCACGGGCAATCTGACGTAACTCGCCGATGGCCTTCAGTTTTAACCCGCGAATGTCTGCGGAGCTGTATTCCATGAACAGGACTTCAGCAGACTGGCACTTACCTGCCACTTGCTGATCTTTTTTTCCCGTCAGAAAAACGGTCGTGACTTGATAATCAGTGCCATCAAACAGGGCGGCATATTGCCGGGCACAATCCAGAAACGGCCCATCGTAACCGTGGCAGAATTGCAGCACCCGTCGTGCTGTGCGAGAAGTGCTCACTTTTTCACCACCACAATATCCTCCATATCAAAAACTGCAGACCTCTGCCAAAAAACAGGCTCCGTACATCGGTGGGTGAAAACACCATTGGCTCGCCATCGCGATTCAATGCGGCGTTGAGAACAGTACCGTTACCGGTCATCTGTTCAAGCTCCTTCGTCAGGTCGTATTACTGTGGATTGTACCCGCCTTTCAGCACGTCCGCGCGCCCTACGATCCTAATCTGCCAACTGCTAAAACTGTCGCTGCTACTGCCCTTCCGGGTCGAACGCGAATACCATGACAGCTAATGGGTTCCCAAGTTTTCTAGTGCTTTCCGCCGCTCGGCCGAGCAGCGATGGGCAGTACGGACGCCGGCGCTTGCGAAACCCGCCCTATTCATTCATACGCTTAACCACGCCTATGGCGCTGGAAGAGCCCAGAACGGAGCGCGCGAAGCGCATGCTAACCAAAACACTCCACGCTTATCTCGAACCTGGCAAAAGACTGGTTGAACCTAACATATCGGCAAATCCTTGAAGCCGGAAAGCGCCGTTATAGCCTCGCCAGCTCCATGCCGTCACAGCGATCAACGCAGGCAAAGTCCTCAGAGATAAAAAGTAAACAATCAGCCGTGTATCAACGACCTCAGATCAACAAGCGATAACCGCGGAACTATTGAAGGAGGTAATCGGCTGTTATCCGACATGTTGAAGACTTCAAACTTCCCTGGGGACACTATCTTTTCTGCCATAAGACGAAAGCTGGGAAGAATGTACTCGTCAAAATCCTTATCGAGGGTACTCGGCAGCGCGTCTTTGCCCTGCTCGTAAAATCTGCCCGCGGAAGGATTGAGATCGACGCCCAACAAGAAAACTTTACTGAAGCCAAGGTGGTATGCGAGCTGCAAAGCAGCAACGGGAATGGTCCGAGAACCAAAGTAGCCTTTGCTCATGTTGGTGCTAAAGCCCACTCGATTAGGCTTAGCGTGCAATAAGGAAAAATAGCTGTGCAGATGCGGGTCATTACGTATGGACCAGGCGAATCGTTTGTCAGAAATAATGGCACGTCGTTTATAACGATTTACCCGAGACAGAAGAAACAACCTTCTGCTGCTCAGACACTCGGGAACCATCGTCAACATACGGTCATAACAATCAGCGGTCATCGCGGTAGATTCGGCCTGAGTGATGCCCTTTTCGGCCAATGAGGCCCGGGATTCGATAAAGCTGGGATCATCGCAAAGATAGAAGCTGGGGCGCACCGCCTCAGCTTCACACTTCAGTATCGAACCATTCATGGCAATGACGGGGACGGAGGGGAACTCTCGCAACGAAAACTCGGCTGCCGACGGACCTGAAGCAAGAATAAAAACAGGGCCGCTCCTACTTTGAAAATTGTGCTCAAACGAATCAAATACCAAACCAATTGCCTCTACTCAGCCTTAACTAATTCTACTCAGCCTTAACTAATAGTGTCTAGCCTGGCGGACTTGCTAAAAGCATTAGCTTGGCAGGCTAGTTACCAGTTCGACTAAAAATACTCCGAATGGTTGCATTGCTAATAACACAGCCACGCTCAACACCCCATACAGCAGACGTGGACGACGATCTAATCAGTGGCATCAACAGCTGATCTAAGCCCAAGACAAACACATGCACGAGCGCAGGAGGCGCGTCGACAGGGCGACTGCTCCGCTGCTCATGGGAAGCAGGATATAATGGACTTTTCACGCATCGTCATAGGATAGGAACTTACTCTTGGGCCTCGAACTTTTTCGCAAATACAAAGCTCAGTTTAAAGCTCGCCTGCAAGGCGAATTAAGATACATTTACTATAAGACGATTTACAAAAATCCAGGCCGCCCTGACCGAGAGCTTGTTATCAGTATTGCCGATATAAAAATGGCCATTAACGATAGAGGGCTTTCAAGACAGAGTCGGGAGTACAGAAAGATCTACAAAAAGGCTAACACCGTAATCGATGGAACTTTCTGGGAGCATGTGAGGCCCGTCACCGGCAAGAGCGTGAAGCTTATTGGCTTCCACGAACACTTCGTGATGGGCATTGCATGGCAAGACACGTCACTTTTCAAACACTATGAGCAGGAGCTGCTGGAAAAACCCAGCGTTCAGGGCTGTAGTAACATGCACTCGCTCATTTCTTTATATGAAGAAAAGTACGATGCCCTTTATCAACAGCTTGCGCTAGAAGGTATCAAATCCGCACGTCATAGCGCGGATATAGAGCCAATCTACATTTACATACATGCGGATGGGCGTTTTGTTTACACCTCTGGCGGCAATCATAGACTCAACATGGCCAAGGTGCTTGGCCTGAAAAATATTCCCGTACGTGTAAGAGGCAGGCATATTGAATGGCAACGAGTTCGTGATGAATACCAGACGCTAGGCCTCTTAGCCTTCGAACAGAAATATCCCTCGCTGGTAAATCATCCCGACCTTCAACCCTAGCTATGAATTTATCAGCACTACCCCAAGGCTTGGCGCCTCTGCCCTTGGCTAGCGGATCTTTTTCTTGCGAACCGTTGGTTAGACTGGACAATCCACCGTTTGCTAATGTCATAAACTATCCTCCCTCTTCGCGGAATTAACACATGAACCATTCCCCTGCCGCTCTCACTGTCAGCACAGTTTTTAACCAGGGCAATATCAAGCTGCAAACTGACTGCTTCGAAATTGATTTTCAGGTGCAGGGGCGTGAGAATTTCACTGGCATCAGCAATACATTTGCGCTTTGGATATGCCTGCCTATCGCCATGAGCATGAATCGTGACCTGCATATCCTCGGACAGGTAAGCCCGACTGCCTTGGCGAACGCGAAAAAGCTCATTGAAATCTGGTTTTCCTGGCGGCCAGATTTATTTCACATCATCAATGTAACTGCCGAAAAGGTTGTGGAGATCAGCTACGCTCATCAGGAAGGTGAGCTGATGCTTTATTCTGGAGGTGCGGACTCAACTTATGCGCTGATAACCCACTACCTTCAGCGCGGCAAAAAGGTAGCCGCGCTGACTATTCACGGCATGGACTACGATGCGGAAGATGCCGTTCGCTTCAACGCACTGATGGACAAGACCCGACCGCTGCGTGAGCTGGCCATCAATGAGCATTACACCATTACGTCCAACGCGGCACAGGTCATGGACCGCTACGGAATCCACGGCGACTGTAGTCACGGATTTCAGTTGTTCGGCTCGCTATTTCTTTTTGAAGACAGATACCGCAGTGGCAGTATTGCAGCCGACTGTACCAGGCAGATTGAGATGCTCATCGCGCCATGGGGCACATGTTCGCTGACCAATCCCTTGTTTGCCAGCAGCCAGTTTCACATCAACACGCTTGATCTTGATCTGGGACGTCCGGAAAAGCTGGCAGCGCTTGGCGAGAACGAAATGGCTTTGAGCTGTGTCAGCTTCTGTAAAAAGCGAGAGGTCCGGCCAGAGAACTGCGGTGTATGCTCAAAATGTAGTCGCAGCAAGGCTATGTTTCTTGCAGAAACGGGGAGGATTCCCGATATGTTTCTGGATAGCAGCTTCAGTGAAGATATGCTCATGGATATTGATTTGAGCAACAGGGGGGAGCGGGGATCGGCCATGGACTTGCTTAGTTCAGCCGCCCGCAATGACAGACTATCGCTGTTTCCCAAGCTCTCTGCGCGGCTCTGTGCGAAGCCGCCGCGCAAATCCTGGTTGACGCGACAGCGGGCTCGCTGGGCAAAGCGGATTAAAAAGCTAAATAAAGGCTGACCCTGGCCTAACTCTTCTTCGCTTCTCTGGCTAAACCGGCAATGTCAGCAAACATTCGTCGGGCAGCCGCCAACGAGACAGCGAGAAATTCTTCGAGACGCTCCTTTTCATCATCGCTGTAGGCGAGCGAAGGGAGCCTGCCAACACCCTCTGCATAATCGGCGCACAAGCGGTCAGCAAGCCCGGCCTGCTCAAGCAGACCTTCAATCTTATGGGTATTCGAGCCTAGAGCCATAAATGGCGTACCGGTGATCATGCACAGCGTCACCATGTGGAAACGCCCGGTTATTACACCTTCAGCAGCACTAATGGTATTGAGAAACTTAGCTGTGGACTGCACAGAGTACCGCCAGCGCAGCCGGCCCAACCCTTTGGACGATAAAGCATCGGGGTGAACCAATTGGCTGCTGAGCTTGTGACGCCACATTTTACTGTTCGCCTTCAAGCTCTTGAAAAAGAATCGACTCTCATTCCCTAAGCGTAGCGGAGGGACGGTGCGGATACTCAGGTAACGAACGTCCCGCTCACCCGGGAGCTCTTTCAATATCCGCCACAACTCTTGCTGAAGCGGCTTGAGCACACTGCCGTTGACGATCAGCCCGTGACGACCGGTACGCTGTATTTCAGGACGAAATGTCAGGGTCAGGTCCGGTACCACCTCCGCAGCAACGCCCGATAAAGCGAGCTCTGCTCTACTTAACGGATCACGGACATAAATCTGTGAAAACTTCCTGGCGAACTCGATCAACTGCTGATTGTTTTGCCACACCGAATTGATCAACACGCAGGGAATGCCAAGCTTGCTGCAATGACGCGCCAGGCTACCAAGCATAATGGCTGCCGGAGCATCATCATGCATGGTGCCCTCACCATTGACGATACACAGGTCTGACTCGGCAATACGCGCAATCAGAAATGCGTCCTGACTCCAATCATGCCGTACTGGTGAAGCATGGGCTATATGGATGCCCGCCTCAGTCGCCAGTACTCGAATCTGCCGCATAACCAACTGGCAGCCGTGATGGTCGTCATAGGAGGTGTCATTAAATAATATTGCCTGCAGCACGAATCAACTCCCAAAAATTGCGGGTGACAGCTTAGACATATCACTCAGCCAACAGCACCCGATCTCATCCGCACAAGCCCGTCTTCCATCCCATCGCTGCAACGTTTCCACTCAGAATGCAGCTCCTTAATATCGAATGCTGCATCCTGTGTGCGCTCAGACTCGCTGGCATAAGTCTGCACCAATGCATCCAATTTGTTCACACTGGATGCTTTTAACAACACGACTTCACCTTCAAGAATATCGCCTTCCAGAATCTCTCTTAGCATATCCAACGAATCAACGACTCCCACCCGCTCAGGTCCGTAGGCATCTATTAATTTTTTTACGCCATGGGGCTGTTTGAAAAGCAGAACTCGGTCAGCATATTCAAGAGCAGTTTTGACAACCTTACGTAACTTGGGGCTGAAAGCTCCTGCGTAGTCAGAAAAATTACCAAGAACAATGGTTCTTCGATTTGCCTGATGAAATGCGCTGAGTACGCCAAAAGCCAATTCCAAAGTAGGGTAAGGCGCTTTAACGGTGTCGCAAATAATCTGCCGCCGATGGCTAATATGATGGATCGAACACCGCCCGTGTAAGCCCGTGAAGTAAAGCGCACGCTCCGCGAGCACCTCTAGCGGAACGCCCGCCTGATGAGCGCACCCGATTGCTGCCAAGGCGGCCGAAACAAAGTGTAGGGCTGGCATACCTATATTGAATTCGACACGTTCTTCCAAGTACGCACAGACGAAAGTCAGCCGACCATTACCATCGATCAATGGCTTCAGTGCTCGGTAATCAGCTTTCTCAGACAATCCGAAAGTCAGTACTCGCGCCCGGGTAGCAGTCACCATGTCAGCAACCAGCGGATCATCCAGATTTAGAAATACCGTACCTGATTGATCTACAGCACTGGCCAGAACACTCTTTTCAAGGGCAGTAGCTTGAAGGCTCCGAAAGTTAGCAAAATGGTCACTGGACACTCCAGTAATGATGGCCGCCGCAGGCTGTACCAGACTGCAACCACTAGCCAGCGCTCCCGGCTCATGACCACTCATCTCTACCACAACAAATTGGTCATCAGCTTTGACGTCAATAAGCCTATGAGCGATGTCTTTGAGAGCATTGTGCAGGAGTGAGCCGGCTACCTGATAACGTGCTCCCAATAAAAAAAACAACAGAGCACTGGTCGAACTTTTACCCGCACTGCCGGTGACGCCAATAAAACGAGTATCGGTTAATTCCGCACGTGTCCGCGATGCCAAAATCAGATCGATTTCCATCCTCGAAGGCCGACGCTTGTGCCTGAACATGAAAAGCCATTTCGCCATTGCCCGTTTAATATTCATTAAGAACTAGCCAAGAAAAATGATAAAAAACTTTATAAAGTGGTGTTTTTCAAACTAACTGTGAAATGCCCACTGACGATTAACTTTGTCTGATAACAGTGCCATATTCAGGCAGCTGCGCTTCCAACCACCTCGCCATTGGGCTATCCGCGGGCCAATTGCGAATAAAGCGTGCACGGTCTCGCGACCAAGCCTGGCGCCAACTCGTCTCGTTGTAATGCTGTTGCATGGCATCCAGATCAATCAGTATAACTTCCCCCTGCAACCACAGCAGGTTGGTGGCCTTGAAATCGCCATGACTGATGCGCGCAGCCACCAATTGCTCAAATGGCCTGAGCAGCGCCCTGCCGGTGTCCTCATCCGGTGCTTGATCACCCAGCGGGCCAAAATGCATCAGCAGATTTTCACCTCCACAGTATTCGGTAACAAGCCAGGCTTCACGCCGCAATGGTCCAAAACGTCGTTCGATCATCGCCAACGGCGACGGCGTGGCTATGCCAAGAAATTGCAGCCGATGCGCCGCCAGCCAAGAATGCCACGCACGGCTCGGGCGCCAAAAACGTTTCAGCCAGTGGCCCAGCCCCTTTATGTTGTAGCGTTTTATCACCACCGGACCATCGCTGGTCTCTGCTCTGACAACGGTGCTGCTGCCGCCGTCCTTTAGCAACGGTTGGGCTATAAAATATTGGTCAGGGTCTGTCACCAACGCGTTTAATCGATCGGCTTGCATGCGTACCACTGCGGTAAAACGTCCCCAAGTGCTCTTTACCGAAAACTGAGTACAGTCACGTAAGCTTTTGCCGAGATAGTCCGTCTGACGACGCTCACGCACAGCGATGATGCTATCGCTAAGCTTGTCCGGGTTGAGGGCTAAGGGGTTGTGTTGCAGATAACTAATCAGCAGCAACTCGGTGAGTTCATCCCACTCAACCGGTAGCTGCGCGAAAAAAATAGCCAGGTTTTGCTGAGCCTGCTCAGCTGTCAACGGCTGCCCAGGACTCAGCGATTCAACGGCATCACCGTCAATCATGTACACGCGATCTTGCTGCTGGAGAAAGTTACCTAAATGCAAATCTGTCTGCACCAGACCTTTAGCGTGCATTTCCCCGATAATCGCCAGCGCTTGTCCGAGCAGATTTGCTGCTTGGGTAGCCCCCGGCTGACGACTAGGCAAAGCGTCCCAATGCTGTTGTAAAGAAACAGCCTCACTCAGAAACTCGCTAATCAGATAACGCCCACCACCCTCTATCTCGCCTTCGCCAAGCAACACGGGGGTGCTTATATTCTGCTGAGTCAGCGCCTGTATTCCCTCGCGCTCACGCAAACAGTGACGCGCAGCGCCGGCAGCGATAAAGACCTTAAGCAAAACAGTACGCTCATTCTGCGTGGCTTTAGCGACCAAACGTTTGCCCGGCAAGACACGCAGCCACTGCTCGACCAACAACTTAGTGCCGTCTGCCAATGGCACTTGCAACGGTAGCGCCGGGGCGCGGCCGGCACGCTGCAGCTCACTAGTAAGTGTCATCTTTTAGCTGCCTTACTGGCCCGCCGCGCCAACAAACTCAGCACCAGCGCCCTGCTTTCATCATCCAGGCGCTGCTGGCCGAAATAAGCCAGCACAAAACGCAGCCGTTGAGTGCGGCTCGGCACGGCGCTGCGTCGATCCAACGTTTCGAGGTCGCGCACATAATCGCGTTGTCCAAACCAGGCGCGACGAGTTTTTTCCAGATCGATCAATCTAGCACCGGCGCCATCCCCGTGGAGCTTCAAAAAAACGTGCTTGGGATAAAGGCAGTTATGAATGACCCCCGCATTGTGCAGTGCCCGAACCAGAGCACCCGCGGCCTTCAACAGCGTGCGAATTTGCACAGGCGATAATTGCTCCCAGCGCTCGAACCACTCGTCCAGCGGCGCGTAATCATCCAAAGCGCGGGTCAGCAGCACTGCTTGTTTGCGGCCATTTACCTCCCGGCGGGCAAAAAAAGCGGCTTCAAGCGCAGGTATACCCAGTTCAGCATAATCCTGCACTGCCCGAAACTCGCGAGCAAAGGTCGGCTCCCCGAAAGGCGCCTGCAAGGTTCGGGTACAGTGGTTATCCTGGCGCTTCAGGTAGAAACACTGCTGCTCTCCGTTAACATCGAGCAATTCCAGGCGGTGCACACTGCTCCAACCACCACGCCCTGTGTTTGGAGCGTCTACGGCTTCTAGATCCAGTGCCCAAAGTGCTTCAAAATTGTCGAGTTGATGACGACTGAGCACCTCATTGGCATTAACGGCCACAAAGGGCAAACGAGTCATTCTCTCCCCTCAAAATAGGTGGAAATCGCCCGTATCTGCTTTTTTTCTTCAGCATCCAGCCGGGGCTTTCCAAGATAATCTTTATAAAAAGCCAGTCGCTGTGAGCGGCTCAAATAGCGCTTTGCGAGCTTATCCAAACAGGCCAGATCTTTGATAACACGATAGCGCAACATGGGGCCCCACCAGAATGTCCCACCAGGGCAATCAATCAGATAGACGCGGCTGTTAGGCCGTTCATCCACTAAAATATTCCGCCATTTAAGATCGTTATGGGTAAAGCCCTGGTCATGCATCATCCGCGTGGCGCAGGCAATTTGCCGAGAAACGTGGCAAACCCAAGCATGATTGTGCAGACGCGGATCCCCCGCTTTGGCTACATCCGCCAAATCGCGGGTCTCGGCCAATTCTTCGGTAATTAACGCCCCCCGCACAAAAGCGCCGCCTTGGCGCTCAGAACCGAAAGCCACGACGGGCGCGGTTGGTATCCCCCACGCTTGGAAATTAAGCAGATTTTCCCACTCAGCCTGAATACGAGGGCGGCCAATATAACGACGCAGGTTCTTCCCGGCACCGGTATAACGCTTGAGATAATAGTAACGATCTCCAACCCAAATTTTGTGCACACTACTGAGCGGGTCACTCGTGATTAGCTCACCCTCAAGCGAAAATACCGTCGCAATGTCAGCAAACAGCAGCCCGCTATCCCCGGTTGCGTATTCGGGGTTGAGGGTCCAGCGCTTCATAATGTAGCGCCGGGGGCGTACTTACGCTCGAAACGCGCTTGTAGCTTCACGGCTTTGCGCTCAAGCGATCTAAGCAACGGCGCCTCTTGCTTCAATATATCGCGCAACGGCAAACCAAAATAAGTACGTAGAAAGCGCAATTTATCACCACGGGTCAGGCCGATATTCAAGGCGGAAAAGTACAGACCGGCCAGGTCTTTGTTACGCCAGCGCAGCGGGACTTTGGCGCGCACCTGGGCACGGTGCAGATCGATTAGCGACAGGGGCACATTTTCGACGCTCAACGGCTGATCGGTATGCAGCAGAAAATGACAGATATAGCAGTCGCGATGATTAACCCCAGCCCGATGCATTTGGCGAGTCATCTGGGCTACGCGTTCGATCAGGGCACGCTTTAATTGCGGTAGCGGCGGGTTGCTCAGCCACTCCATGCTGAAGTCTTCCAGACTGATAGTCGGCGCCAGCTCTTCGGTGATGATGAAAGAATGCTGCCCTGCCGGATTACGCCCTTGCTCACCGAAAGCCACTGCGGTCATGGTCGGCACGCCAGCTTGCTGTAGTGCGGCGATCGCCTGCCATTCCTGACCTGCGCCCAATACTGGCGCCTTTAGCGTGCTCCAGTTCTTTAAAATTTCGCCCCAGCCAACCCCGCGATGGATTTTCACGAAGTAACCCTTACCTTCTACTTCCGTGCGCAGCGTACGCCTGGCCTCCAACTCACGGAATATTTCACCTTCCAGACGTTCGACCTCAATAAAGGGATCGCGACCAGCCCATAGACTGGAAAAGGGCTCTTTCAACGCCAACGTCATGCATTCGCTCCCAATATGACGTCTGCCGCGCGCTCGGGCAGACTGTAGAGATCTTCCTGATCAGCAAAACGCAGCGCATTCGCCTTCCAGCTCTGACGTAGCTCCGGATTGCTCAGCATGTCTGCCAGCATCTTGTTCAGCGCCCCTTGTACAAAGGGCGAAGGTACTACCAACCCGCAGTCGGCCTCTTCAATGTAGTGGGCATAACCGCAAACGTCAGTTACCAATACCGGAAGCCCTGCAACCAATGCTTCAAGCAACACAGTGCCTGTGTTCTCATTGTAGGCGGGATGAATCAGCAAATCGGCCCCGAGCAAAAAGCGCGGCACATCGCTGCGCCCCTTGAGAAATTCAACCTGTTCAGCCACCCCGAGCGAACGGGCCAAGCGCTGGAACTTGGCAGGCTCATCCTGGCCAACAACCATCAGGCGGGTGCGGCCTTTCAGCTCCGCCGGCAAAGCAGCAAGCGCGCGAATTGAACGATCCAGCCCTTTGGTAATGAACCCGGAGCCAATCTGTACCAGCAGCAGCTCGTCTCCCGCCAAATTAAACTCGCTACGAAATTCAGCGCGCAATTCGGCGGCGTTATCCGGCGCGCGTCTGTCCGGCGAGATGCCCGGTGGCAGCATGTGGAAACGCTCAAGCGGCGTGCGGTAATGCTTGGTGAAGAGTGGCAGTTGCACATCCGAAATCATCAAAATCTCGGTACCCAACGCTGGCGAGAAAACAGCCTTCTCGTAGTCTGAAAAGTGTCGATAACGAGCGAGGCGGCGGTAGAGCGGACTGCGCAGCGTCTGAGCCTTGTCTTCGAAACAGGGATCAGCGGCGTAATACACGTCCAACCCCGGCATCTTGTTAAACCCCACGATGCGATCAACCGGACGCTTCGCCAGATCAGTTTGTACCCACGCGGTAAACTTCTCGTTGCGGCGATGATTGCTCAAAGCTTTGACCGGCACCATCACCACATCGAATCCGCGCGGCACCTCACCATCCCAGCTCAATGTATATACGCGAATGTTGTGCCCTCTGGCTTGGCACACTTGGGCAATACGCAGAAAATCGCGCTGCAAACCACCGAAAGGAAAATACTTGTAGAGCACAAAGGCCAGTTGCATTAGTCAGCTCTCGTTGCAGACATTAAGGTGTGCAGCTGCGCCAACACGCGCTCTGGAGCCAAACGGGTAAAGCACAGTGGCTGCTCTTTACTCAAGTCGAACTGCTGCGCATCGGCGGGTGTCGGCTGATAGTTGCAGGTCTTACGCAAGCAGGGCGCGCAGGCAAAGTCACTGGCCAGATGCCGCTGCGCATGACCGTAGGCCCCGGTAAAGCCGGGATTGGTCGGGCCGAACAACGACAGCGTAGGCACATCCAGCGCAGCGGCGAGATGACCCAGCCCGGTATCAACTGCGACGCAGGCCTGGGCACCGGCCAACACTTCGGTAATACTCGCTAACGGTAACCGCGGCAACACCTGCACCGCCTCCAGCCCCTCAGCAATCCGCTGTGCGCGGGCTTGCTCCGGCAAGCTGCCCCAAGGCAATTTGACTTGCAAGCCTTGAGCAACGACTCGTTCAGCTAACTCGCGCCAATAGACTTCCGGCCAGTGCTTGGTGACCCACGTAGTACCGTGCAAAAAAACCACATAATCAGCTCTTTCAGCTGCATCCGCAGCCGCCGCTGGCGGCGTCAGACCATAATCACCCAGACCTTCAGGCACGCGGTACCCCAGCGCTTGAGCAAATAACTGCCGGGTACGCTCAACCGCATGCTGCCCCCAGGGCACATTGATCTTCTGCTTATAAAGACGGCTGGCCATGGGTTCGCGGGCTGACTCACTGTCTAGCCCTGCGACTGGTCCACGCGCATAGCGACTGAGCCAAGCGCTTTTCAATAAGCCCTGAGCGTCGATAACCAAATCATATTCAGTTTCGCTGACGCGCTGTTTGAACGTGCGCCACTCACCGCTGCGCATCGTCTGCCAGAGGCTCTTGCGCCAGCGTCGCACGGCCACGGGAATAACCCGGTCAACTGCGGGATGCCAGGCCGGGATCTCTGCAAAACCTTCTTCCACCACCCAGTCAAAGCGGATACCCGGTATTGCTCTCGCGGCATCGGTAATCGCAGGAAGGGTATGAATCACGTCACCCAGTGACGTGGTTTTGATCACCAATACATGCATCGGCTAAAGATCCTGCGGATCGGCCAGCAGATCACCGACCAGGTGATCCAACGCGGTAATCACCTGAGCCGGCGGCAAATCGCGCAAGCAGTTGTAGTGACCGAACCGGCAAGTGCGGTCAAAGCAAGGGCTACACTCAAGGCCTAGCTGCACGGTGGCAACTTGCTCAGCCAAGGGCGGTGTAAAGCCTGGAGAGGTAGACCCGTATACCGCCACTAAGGGCCGATTCAAAGCGGCCGCCACGTGCATCAAACCAGAGTCGTTGCTCACAACAGCCTCGGCGCAGGAGAGCAAATCGATTGCTTCGGCCAGGCTGGTCTCGCCGGCCAGATTCACCGCCTCTTCGCGCAAGCCGGGAATCAAGCGCGCGCGAATCTGCTCCCCCACCGGGTGATCACTCTTAGAGCCAAACAACCAAACCTGCCAGCCCTGCCGAATCTTCTCCTCCGCGACCTTGGCGTAGTGCTCACTTGGCCAGCGCTTGGCTTCGCCAAACTCAGCGCCGGGGCACAACGCCAACACCGGGCGATCCAATTCCAGCGAGAAGCGCGACACAGCGGTAGCACGAGAGCTGTCTTCGATCTGCAAAGCCGGATTGGGATAGGGTTGCGGTAACTCAGCGCCAGCCGGATAAGCCAACGCCATAAAGCGCTCAATCATCAGCGGATAACGCCCTTTATCGAGCACCCGCACATCGTTAAGCAGGCCATAGCGCATTTCACCACGCCAGCCGGTCCGCACCGGGATGCCAGCGAAGAAAGGCACTAAGGCCGACTTGAGGGAATTGGGTAGCAAAATCGCCTGATCGTAGTGGCCAGCCAGCTCGCGGCCGATACGCCGACGCGTTGTCAGCTCCAGTGCGCCGTGACCCAGCGGAAAACTGAGCGCCTGACGTACTTCAGGCATACGTTCCAGAATCGGGCGACTCCAGTCCGGCGCCAGCACGTCGATCTGACAATCTTCGCCATGTCGTTGTTTCAGGCAGACGAACAGGGTTTGCGCCATAACCATGTCGCCAACCCAGCTCGGTCCTACGATCAGAATATTCATAAGGGCAGTTTCAAGCTGCAAGCTTCAAGCTGCAAGTCGAAAAGCAATTCCTGACTGCTTGCCGCTTACAGCTTGTCGCTTGCCGCTCATTTGACCAACGTCCGCCACTCGGCGTGATCCGCATTCTGACCAGTAACCAGGTCAAAATAAGCCTTTTGCAATTTCTCAGTCACTGGACCGCGGCGCCCTTCGCCGATCTGGCGGCAATCGAGCTCACGAATCGGCGTAACCTCTGCAGCAGTACCAGTGAAGAAAGCTTCATCGGCAATATAGACTTCATCGCGAGTGAGGCGTTTTTCAACAACCGGGATGCCAAACTGATTAGCCAGCGCCAGCACGGTTGCACGGGTAATACCGTTCAGGCAGGCGGTCACTTCAGGCGTATAGATAGTGCCATTTTTGACGATGAACACGTTCTCGCCAGAACCTTCCGCCACGTAACCTTCCGGATCAAGTAACAACGCTTCATCCGCACCGGCAGATACCGCCTCTTGCAGAGCCAACATGGAGTTCATGTAGGCTCCTGTGGCCTTGGCACGGGTCATGGTGATGTTGACGTGATGACGGGTAAAGGAACTGGTGCGAATTTTGATCCCGCGCTCCAATGCTTCTTCGCCCATATAGGCGCCCCAATGCCAAGCCGCGATAACCACGTGCACCTTAAGGTTGTCAGCGCGGATACCCATGCCTTCAGAGCCGTAGAATACCAACGGGCGAATGTAGGCGGTTTCAAGACCATTCTCACGTACCACGGCGCGCTGTGCTTCGTTCAGCTGCTCCTTGGTAAAGGGAATCTTCATACCCATGATATGGGCAGAATCAAACAGGCGGTCAGTGTGAGCCTGCAAGCGGAAAATCGAGGTGCCGTCTGGCGTGTTATAAGCACGAACACCCTCAAATACACCCATGCCGTAGTGCAGCGAATGCGTCAGCACATGCACGTTGGCTTCGCGCCATGGAACCATTTCACCATCAAACCAGATAACACCATCACGATCCGCCATCGACATAACAGCCAGCTCCATATTCTTTGTTCTCTCAGTCTTGCGTTCTTGGTTCTGCCTGAGCGGTCCAGCACGCCTGCCCCTCACGCGACGGGGTCAGGCTCTGGGGACGACAGCATCTGCTGCCAAAGCTTGATGACTCCATGACGGAAATCATGAAACTGGTCGCCGCTTACTTTGCCCGGCTGCTTTTGCAAAGCCAGGCGATGAGCCGCTGCGCGGTAGGCTTTGTAAGCCTCCTGCAAGCGGAGTACGTCTTCACCGGCGATCAGGCCAGCGTTCTGCAGCTCATCAAGAATCCTGATGTTATCGGTGTAGCGTAGTAATTCGGGGTACCGGCACGACCAGGCTAGAACCGCATATTGCACCATAAATTCGATATCAACGATACCTCCAGCATCTTGCTTGAGATCAAACAGGCGCTTATCGGTGAAGGCATCTGCGCTGGTGCCGGCAGCGGTCGAGGACGTTCCCAGGTTATCGCGCATTTTTTGCCGCATCGACGCCACCTCCCGCGCCAGTGCCTTTTCATCACGCGGGCTGCCGAGTACTTCCGCCCGCAGCGCAGCAAAACCCTCCACCAAACGCGGGCAACCGACCAAGGGACGCGCGCGCACTAGCGCCTGATGTTCCCAAGTCCAGGCACCATCACGCTGATAACGCGCGAAGGAAGTCAGCGAGCTGACCAGCAGCCCCGAGTCACCCGAGGGACGCAAGCGCATATCCACCTCATAAAGCGCCCCTGAAACAGTCTGGGTATTGAGCATATGAATAATACGCTGCCCCAAGCGGGTAAAAAACTTGCTGCCATCAATGGGCCTGGCACCGTCCGTTTCTGATTGCGGATCACCGTCGTGCACAAACACCAGATCCAAATCAGAGCCGTGGCCAAGCTCAATGCCACCGACCTTCCCGTAGCCCACCACGATAAAGTCCAGCTCACAGCGTGAGCCGTCAGCTTGCGCGGGCTGACCGTGGCGCGAGACCATTTCGCGCCATGCCAACTTGAGTACCTGCTGCAAAATCGCCTCGGCAATCCAGGTCAGATAATCACTGACTTTCATCAGCGGCAAGGTACCAGCGATCTCCGAAGCGGCGACCCGCAATACATGAGCGCGTTTGAAATAGCGCAGCGTTTCCATCTGCTGTTCTAGATCATCCTCGGGGATGCGCAGCAACTGCTGGCGCAACTCGTCCGCCAGCTCGTCCGGCTCCGGCGGACGGTAAAGCCGTCCGGCGTTCAGCAACTCATCCAGCACCACCGGATAACGGGTGATTTGCTCGGCGATCCACGGGCTGGCAGCACACAGCACCAGCAACTCACGCAATGCGCCGGGGTTCTCGGTCAGCAGCACTAAATAAGCCGACCGGCGGGCCACCGCTTCAATCAATGGCAAAACCCGCTCCAACGCTAGGTCGGTATTATCCTGCTCGCAAGCCATTGCCAACAGACGCGGCATGAAAACATCGAGCCGCTCGCGCCCTAGCCGCTGCATGGCCCTGACGCGGCCAGATGCCTGCAGTGCCCCAAGCCGCCGCCAAGCAGCAGGTGCATCGTGGAAGCCGGCCGCATCAAGTTGCTCTAGGGCTTGCTCCTCGTCCAGCGTGCCTTCCCACAACGGTATCCAATCGGCATGCGGTGCTATGGGCTCGGCTTCGTCCTCATCCGGATCGGCAATGACCCCGGCGAAGTGCCGCGCGACCGTACCCCGCTCAAAATCAAGCCGCTCGCGAAAGGCTGACCAGTCGGCAAAGCCCAGCATGAATGCGATGCGCGCCTGACCCAGCGCATCAGTCGGCAGCATTTGGGTTTGCCGGTCATCGACCGCCTGCAACGCGTGCTCGGTGTCACGCAAAAAACAATAAGCGGTGCTGAGTTCGTCCACCGCTTGGGCCGGCAGATAATCATTGGCGGCCAAAGTTTTCAGCACAGCAAGAATGGGTCTTTGTTGTAGTGCACGATCACGGCCGCCGTGAATTAACTGAAAGGCCTGACCAATGAACTCCACTTCACGAATACCGCCGGAGCCCAATTTAACGTTATCTTGCAACCCTTTGCGCTGCACTTCGCGTTGAATCATCTGCTTTAGGCTGCGCAGCGCATCGATGGCCGCGAAATCCAGATAGCGCCGGTAAACAAAGGGCTTGAGCATGGCCTGTAGATTGGCACCGGAAGCCTGATCGCCTGCCACAACCCGCGCCTTAATCATCGCGTAACGCTCCCAGTCGCGCCCCTGGCTCTGGTAATACTGTTCAAGCGCGTCGAAGCTAAAGACCAAGGCACCGCTGTCGCCGTAAGGCCGCAATCGCATATCCACGCGGAACACAAAACCATCTACGGTGGGTGCGTCCAGCGCTTTGATCAGTTTTTGTCCAACACGAATAAAGAACTCTTGATTGGACAGGCTACGGCGCCCGCCATGGGTTTCGCCCGGCTCAGGATAGGCAAATATAAGGTCAATATCCGAGGATAAGTTGAGCTCGAAAGCACCGAGTTTGCCCATGCCCAGTACTACCATGTGCTGCCGCTCGCCGGCGGCGCTACGCGGCTCGCCAAGCGACGCGCAGCTCTGCAAATACAGCCATTGATAGGCCTCATCGATACAGGTATCCGCCATATCGGATAGATCGCGGGTGGTTTCCAACAAGGCCGCCATGCGCGTGAGGTCACGCCAGATAATGCGCACCTGTTGCGCCTGCCGAAAACGGCGCAGGCGCTGCGCCAACTCCTCCTCACTATTTAGCTCCTGCAACTCATGCTGCAGCATCTCGCGCATCTCGCCTTCAACCAGCGGGCGCAGTAAGCGCTCGTCTTCCAACAGGTGCCACGCCATTAGAGGATCACGTCGTAGTTGCTCGGCAACGTAGTCGCTACCGGCCAGTACCTGCGGTAACTGCTGCTGAAACTTGTCATCGAGCTCATCGAGTCGCGACGCCAGCCCCGCTGCATCCACTGCGGCACGCCATTGCGCAAGATGATGATCAAGTGTAGGACGCAGCGTGTCGGGCAACAGCGGCAAAGAATTAGGCATGGTCTATCCTGTACAAAAACCGAAACAGCAGCTTGCCATGATGGTCGTCAGCAGGAAAGCACAGGAGACTGCGACCAACTGGTCAGAATGTAGCAAAGCTACATATGCGACTAACGAAGAGTGGAATAACCTGCTTTTTTGTAGTAAAACTACAAGAACAATTTCAGTCAACCCGTGTCACAACACCCACAGGTGTTAGCGAAATCTACGCACGGCCATGTTGCCAGCCCGTTCGCTCGCGACAGTTCGGCGTTTTCCGGCACTTGCAAGACCCACAAGGTCTGGAGACCATAATGAAGCAAGACGATATCGATCCGCTCGAAACCCAGGAATGGCTCGACGCCCTGGAGTCTGTACTCGACAACGAAGGCGAGGACCGCGCGCACTACTTGATGACGCGCCTTGGTGAACTAGCCAGCCGCACCGGCACACCACTGCCCTATGCAATCACCACGCCTTACCGCAACACCATTCCAGTCACCCACGAAACCCGCATGCCCGGCGATCTGTTTATGGAACGCCGCATCCGTTCGATGGTGCGTTGGAACGCCTTAGCTATGGTGATGCGCACCAATCAGCAGGATCCGGACCTGGGCGGCCACATTTCCACCTTTGCCTCCAGCGCCACCCTGTATGACATTGGCTTTAACTACTTTTTCAAAGCGCCGACCGAAGAACACGGCGGCGATTTGGTGTTTTTCCAGGGCCACGCCTCCCCGGGTATTTACGCCCGCGCCTTTATGGAAGGCCGCATCAGCGAAGAGCAGATGAACAATTTCCGTCAGGAAGTCGATGGCGAAGGGCTCTCCTCCTACCCACACCCTTGGCTGATGCCCGAGTTTTGGCAGTTCCCGACGGTATCTATGGGCCTTGGCCCCATCCAAGCCATTTATCAAGCACGCTTCATGAAGTATCTGGAGCACCGCGGCTTTATCGAGCCGGGCAAGCAGAAGGTCTGGTGCTTCGTTGGCGACGGGGAAACCGACGAGCCAGAATCCTTGGGCGCTATCGCTCTGGCTGGCCGCGAGAAGCTCGACAACCTGATCTTCGTAATCAACTGCAACCTGCAGCGCCTTGATGGTCCGGTACGCGGCAACGGCAAGATTATTCAAGAGCTGGAAGGTAGCTTCCGGGGCGCTGACTGGAACGTTATCAAGGTCATCTGGGGCCGTATGTGGGATCCCCTTTTCGCCAAGGATGATAATGGCTTGCTGCAACAGCGTATGGAAGACGCCGTCGACGGCGACTACCAAAACTACAAAGCCAACGATGGCGCCTATGTGCGCGAGCATTTCTTCGGCACGCGTCCCGAGCTGCAGGACATGGTCAAGGACCTGTCCGACGAGGAGATCTGGAAGCTCAACCGAGGCGGCCACGACCCTTACAAGGTGTATGCCGCGTACCACAATGCGGTGAACCACGAAGGCCAGCCGAGCGTCATCCTAGCCAAGACCATCAAAGGTTACGGGACCGGCGCCGGTCAGGGCCAGAACACCGCGCACAACACCAAGAAAGTCGATATCGACAGTTTGAAGAAATTCCGCGACCGCTTCGACATTCCGGTCAACGATGACGACCTGGAGAAATTGCCCTTTTATAAGCCCGAAGAAGGCAGCGCTGAGTACAAATACCTGCACTCGCGCCGTGAAGCACTGGGCGGCTACATGCCACAGCGCCGCGTCGAGAGCAGCAAAGTGCCGGTACCACCACTGGAGACCCTGAAAGCCATTTTGGACGGCAGCGGCGACCGTGAAATTTCTACCACCATGGCCTTCGTGCGCATTCTGTCGCAACTGGTCAAGGACAAGGAACTAGGTCCGCGTATCGTGCCCATCGTACCGGATGAAGCACGCACCTTCGGCATGGAGGGCATGTTCCGTCAGCTCGGTATTTACTCTTCAGTTGGTCAGTTGTACGAGCCCGTCGACAAGAATCAGGTGATGTTTTACCGAGAGGACAAGAAGGGCCAAATTCTTGAGGAAGGCATCAACGAAGCTGGCGCCATGTCCAGCTGGATCGCTGCTGGTACGGCGTATAGCACGCACAACCAACCGATGCTGCCGTTCTACACCTTCTACTCCATGTTCGGCTTTCAGCGTATTGGCGACCTCGCTTGGGCCGCTGGCGACAGCCGTGCCAAGGGCTTCCTGATCGGCGGCACCGCCGGCCGCACCACATTGAACGGGGAAGGCCTGCAGCACGAGGACGGTCATAGCCACATTCTGGCTAGTACGATCCCCAACTGCCGCA
The DNA here is from genome assembly GCA_011053055.1 of Halopseudomonas sabulinigri. Classification (GTDB taxonomy): domain Bacteria; phylum Pseudomonadota; class Gammaproteobacteria; order Pseudomonadales; family Pseudomonadaceae; genus Halopseudomonas; species Halopseudomonas sabulinigri_A. The sequence continues at coordinate 37,734 of DRHT01000004.1, forward strand.
GCTATGACCCGACGTATGGCTACGAACTGGCGGTTATCATCCGCGAAGGCGCGCGCCGTATGATGGAAGAGCAAGAGAATGTTTACTTCTATCTCACGGTGATGAACGAAGCCTACGAACAGCCAGCCATGCCCAAGGGCAAGGAAGTACACGAAGGCATCATGCGCGGCATGTACCTGCTCGATTCAACCGGCAAGCCAGGTGACCTGCACGTTCAGCTTATGGGTAGCGGCACTATTCTGCGCGAAGTACGTGAAGCGGCGAAGATTCTTAAGGAGGACTTCGACGTCACTGCCGATATCTGGAGCGTTACCAGCTTCAACGAACTACGTCGCGAAGGTTTGGCTGTCGAGCGCGACAATCGCCTGCATCCAACCCGCAAAAAACAGCTCACGTTTGTCGAGCAGTGCTTGGCGAAACGCGTTGGCCCGGTCATCGCTTCAACAGACTATATGAAGCTGTTCGCTGACCAGATCCGTCAGTGGGTACCCGGCACCTACAAGGTATTGGGCACAGATGGTTTTGGCCGTAGCGACAGCCGCCGCAAACTTCGCCAGTTCTTTGAGGTAGATCGTCACTGGGTTGCTTACAGTGCGCTGAGTGCGCTGGTAGAGGAAGGCAAACTGAAGCCTAAGGTGCTAACTGATGCACTCAAAACCTTCGGCATCAACCCCGACAAGATCAACCCACTGGACTGCTGAGGAGCGACGGTATGAGTGAACTCATTAAAGTACCCGACATCGGCGGTGGTGAGGGTGAAGTAATCGAAATTCTGGTCAAGGAAGGCGACACGGTCGAGGCGGAACAGTCGCTGATTGTGCTCGAATCCGACAAGGCCAGCATGGAGGTGCCCTCCCCCAAGGGCGGCGTGGTCAAGTCCATCAAGACCAAACTGGGCGACAACCTGAAAGAGGGTGACTCGCTGATTGAGCTGGAAGTCGCCAGCGGCGATAGCGACAAGCAGCCCGAATCCGAAGACAAACCTGCCAAGGAGAAACAGCCAAAGCAGGAAGAGCCTAAGGACAAGGAACAGGCGCAGGAGAAAAAGCCCGAGCCTAAAGCTGCACCGAAGAAGGCCGCGAGCAAAAGCCAAGCCGTCAAAGTGCCAGACCTGGGCTCCGATGCTGGCGCCAAAGTGATCGAAATTCTGGTCAGCAAAGGCGATAAGGTAGAGGCCGACCAATCACTACTGGTACTGGAATCTGACAAGGCCAGCATGGAACTGCCGGCACCTTTCGCTGGAGTCATCGAGTCAATCGAAGTCAAGCTTGAGCAAGACGTTAAAACCGGCGATCTGATCATGCACATGCAGGTTCAGGGCGAGACGGACGACGCCGAGCCGGAGGCCGCCGAAGAGACTGCCAAGAACGACAGCGAACCAGACAAGGAAGAGAAAGCCGAACCAACAGAGAGCAAAGCCCCAGCGGCCGAAACGCCACCTCCGGTTGGCGGCCCAAGCCGTGAAGGCGCCAAAGTACACGCCGGCCCAGCGGTGCGCATGCTGGCCCGCGAATTCGGCATTGACCTAGTCGATGTGAAGTCCACAGGCCCGCGTGATCGTATTCTCAAGGAGGATGTGCAGAAGCACGTACAGGCAGTGATGAAACAGCAGAAGTCCGCACCTGCTACCGCAGGCGGCTCAGGCATTCCTGCCGTACCCGAGGTCGATTTCTCGCGCTTTGGCGAAATCGAAACCAAAGACATGACGCGCCTGCAGCAGGTTGGCGCCACCAACATTCATCGCAGCTGGCTGAATGTGCCGCATGTTACCCAGTTTGATCTGGCTGACATCAGCGGGCTGGAGGTCTTCCGCAAGGATCAAAAGGCCGTCGCGGAGAAGGCTGGCGTCAAACTGACTATTCTGCCCTTCTTGCTCAAGGCCTGCGCGCACGTACTAAACGAGCAAACTGGCTTCAACGTTGCGCTGGCGCCCAATGGCAAGCAACTGATCCAGAAAAAGTACGTGCATATCGGCTTTGCAGTTGATACGCCGGATGGCCTGCTGGTACCGGTCATCCGCGATGTCGACAAGAAGAGTCTGCTGCAACTGGCAGGTGAAGCAGCCGAGCTCGCCGACAAGGCGCGCAACAAGAAGCTCGGGGCTGACGCGATGCAAGGCGCCTGTTTCACCATTTCCAGCTTAGGACACATCGGCGGCACTTACTTCACGCCGATTGTGAACAGCCCGGAGGTGGCGATTCTTGGCGTATCAAAGGCAACCATGCAGCCGGTGTGGGACGGCAAGGCTTTCCAGCCGCAACTGATGTTGCCGCTTTCGCTTTCCTACGATCACCGTGCGATTAATGGCGCGGCAGCTGCACAGTTCACCAAACGGCTCGGTGAGCTGCTGGGTGATATACGCTCTATGCTGCTGTAAGCAAAGCAGGCGGGGAGACCTCTCCCCGCCTGCTTACCCTTGACTACCGGTTGGATGACACAGACGATTAACTCAATCGCTTGCCTCAAAGGCCTGTCAGCGTACCTGGTTTACATATCTGCCTTAAGCTGGCGTTGTTTCTCTTCCATTTGCTTACCCAGCTCCAGCAATTGATCTTTGCTCATCAGCTTAGCGGCATCCTTGAACATCTCTTCCTCTTCCTCTTCGATGTGATGTTCTAGCAGTTCTTTGAGCACCTTCATGCGCCCAGAGAAGTTGATACTACCTGGTTCAGTTTTGAACAGATCAGGTAACACTAACTCTTCCACTGCACGATGCTCTTCCTTCGCCTCGGCTACCATCTTCGCTTCGTCTTTAGCACCCGCTTTGTGAAAAGCTGGATAGAACAACTCTTCTTCCAGCGTCGTATGAATTGAAACTTCAGTGCGTATTTTCTCCAGCAATTCCGATCGCGTTTTTATTGCACGCTCAGTGGTATCCATAAGCTTGGCAAGCAGGCTCTTTACTGTTTTATGATCTTTTTTTAACAGTTCAATTGCATTCATCTCGGCTAACCTCATTCAGGGTAGGTGACACTAAATTGTGACCAAGCAAGCCAAAAAGCGTTCCAGCCATTTATCTCATCGGGCGCTAAAAATTTATTTGAACCATTTTTAATTACCTCAGGTCAGTTCATATACCACCCACTCGTGTTACCAGTAGGAGCTACTTCATGAATACGATTGATACGAAAGAAGTGATTTCCACCCTGAACGATTTGATTGAAACCAGCAAAGACGGAGAAGAAGGTTTCCGTGTATGCGCTGAAGATACCAAGCGTGCGGACCTGAAGACCTTATTTGGTCAGCGGTCGTTAGAGTGCGGCAAAGCTGCTCAAGAACTGCAGGCAGTGGTTGTTCGCTTAGGGGGCAAGCCAGAAGATTCAACCAGCATTGGTGGTGACATGCATCGCCGCTGGGTAGACCTTAAGTCTATGATTACTGGCAAAGATGACAAAGCCGTACTCAACGAATGTGAGCGCGGCGAAGATGTGGCTAAAAAGAACTACAAAGAAGCACTTGAGAAAGGGCTGCCAGAAGATGTGCGTCAGCTAGTGCAGCGACAGTACGAGGGTGTTTTGCGTAACCACGATCAAATTAAATCGTTACGCGATGCAGAGCGTGCACGCAGTTAAGTTCAAAAAAGCTATTTAATAGCAGAAAGTAACTGGCGGGCTCCCACTATGCGAGCCCGCCAGATTAGATTTGCAAAAAAATAACTTCAATCCAGCCCACCCTGTAGTAATTTTTACACTTACCTAATACTTATCTGCAAAAAATAGGGCTGTTTGCAGCCCCCCTCTTTAGCTCACTCACTTTCAACAAAGCGGGCAGACCAGTGCTACTGTTAACAGTAGCACTTTAACTCGCCATCATTGTTTTAACTGGTGACCGAACACAAACTTGTCATCTTCTATCTTGCCGAGAATAGTTTCGCCGTGCGCGAAATCACCTGCCAAAATACGCTGCGCTAACGGGTTTTCGATCCAGCGCTGGATTGCTCGCTTGAGCGGCCGTGCGCCGTAAACCGGGTCGTAACCCACGGCTACCAGTTTCTGCAGCGCCTCGTCGGTCAATTGCAGATCCAGCTCGCGTTCAGCCAGACGCTCACGCAAACGTCCCATTTGAATTTCGGCAATACCGGCAATCTGCTCCCGACCCAATGGCTCAAACACCACAACTTCGTCGACCCGGTTAATGAATTCAGGACGAAAGTGCTGCCCAAGTGCATCCATCACTGCCGCGTGCTGTGCTTCTGGGTCGCCGACCAATTCCTGAATCTGCGTAGATCCAAGGTTTGACGTCATCACAATCACGGTGTTGCGGAAATCCACGGTACGGCCTTGGCTGTCGGTCAAACGACCGTCCTCCAGCACCTGCAATAGCACGTTGAATACATCAGGATGCGCCTTCTCAACCTCATCCAGCAGGATCACCGAGTAAGGCTTGCGACGCACTGCCTCGGTCAGATAGCCACCTTCTTCGTAGCCGACATAACCCGGAGGCGCACCGATCAAACGAGCAACCGAGTGCTTTTCCATGAACTCAGACATGTCGATACGCACCATGGCCTCTTCAGTATCAAAGAGAAATTCGGCCAACGCCTTGCACAGCTCTGTCTTACCCACACCGGTTGGCCCAAGGAACATAAAGGAGCCGCTCGGGCGATTCGGATCAGACAAACCAGCGCGCGAACGACGCACCGCGTTCGAGACCGCCACCACCGCCTCGTGCTGACCTATCACCCGCGTGTGCAACGCATCTTCCATACGCAGCAGCTTGTCGCGCTCACCTTCTAGCATCTTGGACACCGGAATACCGGTCCACTTGGAAACCACCTCAGCGATCTCTTCGTCAGTCACCTTGTTACGCAGTAACTGATTCTCTGTTTTGCCATGTTGCTCAGCCATTTGTTGGCTGCGCTCTAGATCCGGAATGATGCCGTACTGCAGCTCGGCCATACGTGCCAGCTCGCCCTTACGCCTTGCCGCTTCGAGCTCCTGCCTGGCCTGTTCGATGCGCTCTTGAATTTGCGCTGAGCCCTGCACTTCGGCTTTTTCCGCCTTCCAGATTTCTTCCAGGTCCGCGTATTCAAGCTCGAGCTTGGCGATCTCTTCTTTCAACTTTTCCAGCCGCTTGAGCGCAGCATCGTCGTCTTCCTTCTTCAAGGCTTCGCGTTCCACCTTGAGCTGAATCAGTCGACGCTCCAGACGGTCCAGAGCCTCCGGCTTGGAGTCGATTTCCATGCGAATACGGCTGGCGGCTTCATCGATCAGGTCGATAGCTTTATCCGGCAGCTGACGATCGGTTATATAGCGATGAGACAGCTTGGCCGCTGCAATGATGGCGCCATCGGTAATGGTGATTTTGTGATGTAGCTCATAGCGTTCTTTCAGGCCGCGCAAGATCGCGATGGTATCTTCCTCGGAAGGCTCGTCTACCAATACCTTCTGGAATCGACGCTCAAGCGCTGCATCTTTCTCGATATATTTGCGATATTCATCCAGCGTGGTTGCGCCCACGCAGTGCAGCTCGCCACGCGCCAGCGCGGGCTTAAGCATGTTACCGGCATCCATAGAGCCTTCGGCCTTACCGGCGCCGACCATGGTGTGCAATTCATCGATAAACAGAATTACCCGGCCTTCCTGTTTAGACAACTCATTGAGCACTGCTTTTAAGCGCTCTTCAAACTCGCCGCGGAACTTGGCGCCGGCAATCAGCGAGCCCATATCCAGGGACAATAAACGCTTGTCCTTGAGACCGTCTGGCACTTCGCCGTTGATGATGCGCTGCGCTAACCCTTCTACGATGGCAGTCTTACCTACGCCCGGCTCACCAATAAGCACCGGGTTATTCTTAGTGCGACGCTGCAGCACCTGAATAGTACGGCGGATTTCATCATCGCGACCAATAACCGGATCTAGCTTGCCCTGCTCAGCTTTGGTGGTCAGATCAACCGTATATTTATCCAACGCCTGGCGGGACTCTTCAGCATTCGGGTCGTTCACCGCTTCGCCGCCACGCAGATTGCTGATGGCATTTTCCAACGCTTTCTTGGATACCCCCTGACCCAGCAGGATCTTACCGGCAGCGGTTTTCTCGTCCATTGCCGCGAGTAACACCAGCTCACTGGAAATGAACTGATCAGCGTGCTGCTGCGCAAGCCGGTCAGCCTGATTAAGTAAGCGCGCCAAGTCAGTCGACATGCTCACATCACCCGTGGGATTACTCACGGTAGCGAGCTTATCAAGCGCACCACCCAACTCACTGCGCAACGTGTTGATATCAAATCCCACCTGCATCAACAGTGGCTTTATAGAGCCCTGCTGTTGTTCAAGTAGCGCCACTAATAAGTGCAGTGTGTCGATTTGCGTGTGGTCGCGGCCAACGGCGAGTGATTGCGCGTCGGACAAGGCGACCTGTAGCTTGCTGGTCATACGGTCAATACGCATAGCGTTCGTCCTGTATCAAAGGGCCCGGGTCGACGCAGCGAGACGGGCAAAGTCATTATTCATGACAGATTAATAAGGACGATTATCGCGCTTTCAAGGCTGAAGACCCTGACAAGGGTCAATTTTTTGTCGCCTAACTCAACCAGATCAATGACGCGAAGCGACCGGTTTGACCGTCACGGCGATAGGAAAAGTAGCGAGCAGGCTCGCTAACGGTACACAGATCACCGCCGAAAACGGCGGTCACGCCAGCTTGCCCAAGGCGCTGGCGGGCCAACAGATAAATATCCGCCAGATAATGCCCTTCACGGCTGGAAGGCAAAAATGCGGCTTCGGCCTGCGTATCAGCAGCAATAAAGGCTTCGCGCACCTCGGGCCCCACTTCGAACTGTTGCGGGCCTATCGCTGGCCCCAGCCAGGCCATCAGTGCATAACCAGGGCTGCCCATCTTGCTCACGGTCTGCTCCAGCACGCCATCGAGCAAGCCCCGCCAGCCCGCATGAGCGGCGGCAACACGCGTGCCATCTTTATTGCACAGCAGTACCGGCAAGCAATCTGCCGTCATCACCGTACACGCGATATTGCGCTCATTGGTCCAACTGGCGTCAGCATCCAATACCAAGGCAGGATCTGCCTTGCAAACTTCTGTGCTGTGAGTCTGGTTCAACCAGGCTGGAGCGCAGCCCAGCACACGCTGCAGCTCCGCTCGGTTAGCCGCAACATGGGTTAGCTCATCGCCAACGTGTACGCCCAGATTGAAACCTTTCCAGGGGCCTTGGCTGCAGCCGCCGCGACGTGTGGTAATGCAAGTACGAACATTCGCGGGCGCCGGCCATTCGGCACTGATCCACAACGGACTCATTCGGCTATCTCACCATCCTCTTTGAGCAATGCCAGCAAATGCTGCATATCCGCTGGCAGTGGCACTTGCCAGCGCATAATGCGGCCGTCCAATGGGTGCTCCAGCTCTAGTCGGCGCGCGTGCAGCGCTTGCCGAGGAAACTCACGCAGCTCACTTATCAGCTCGGGACTGGCGCCCGGTGGAATGCGCAAACGACCGCCGTAGGTAGTGTCACCGATCAACGGGAAGTAGATATGGCTCATATGCACACGAATCTGGTGCGTACGCCCGGTCTCCAGTTTGACCTTAACGTGGGTATGCGCGCGGAAGCGCTGAATTACCCGATAATGGCTAATAGCCTGTTTGCCGCCAGCAACCACAGCCATCTTTTGCCGTTGCGTGCCGTGGCGAGCAATCGGCTGATCAACTTTACCGCCAGCTGTCATTACCCCCACCACAACGCATTCGTATTCACGGCTCACGGTGCGGGCCTGCAGCTGTCCAACCAAGTCAGTCTGCGCTTCACTGGTTTTGGCCACGACCATCAGCCCTGTGGTGTCCTTGTCGAGACGGTGCACAATACCAGCGCGCGGCACCTTGGCCAGCTGTGGCGAGTGGTGCAGCAAGGCATTCAGCAGTGTACCGTCTTGATGCCCAGCGGCAGGATGCACCACCAAGCCTGCCGGCTTGTTAATCACCATCAAAGAGTCATCTTCGTAAATGATGTCCAGTGCAATAGCTTCTGGCTGCCAGTCGCCCTGTACTTCACGCTCAGCGTCCAGGATCAATTGCTCCCCACCATAAACCGGATCGCGGGTACGCTTAGGTTCACCATCTACTAACAGGCTGCCATCCTTTATCCAGCCCTGCAGACGCGAGCGTGAATGGTCGGGGAACAATTGCGCCGCCACCTGGTCTAGGCGTTGCCCACCCAACTCGGAAGTGACCTGTGCAGATAAATGA
>DRHT01000005.1 GCA_011053055.1 Halopseudomonas sabulinigri
AAGCTGTGAGTCGAATTGACCCTGCACTTCACCGAGATTGAAATTGACTGCGTTAGCAGATCCAGAAAAGCTGGCCATTCCGATTGCCAAAGGCAATGCGGCTAAGGACCAAGCATGCATTTTTTTTGTCATTGTGCTGCTCCGTTTGGGTGACATGAACCTGTGTATCGAGGGACACGTTCAGGACGAACGCAGTCTGTCATGAGGCCAGTACAAATAACCTGCCCAAGTCGGCCAATATATTTGTCTCAAAAGGACATTCACGCAATGAATTAGCATTATGCAATATTACTAAAGGCACCCAAGAAGGCGAAAAGCCACTCAGCAAAGCTGGTTTATAACCCAACCAAAATCACACGCCAACGCCTCTGGGCTGAGCAACCGCTAGTCAAACCTGAGCTCATTTACTTTTTTTAATGCATTCTTAATAAGCTTTGACCTGCCCATTAAAAGGGTACACCTAGCGGCTGCCAAGGGCTTCAGAAGAATCCAACATTGCTGGTAACAATATTCTGCTCTGCGAAACTAAATTCCAGGCTTTTCCACGTATTTTTTATCGTTATAATCCGCCAACAAGACAAACACCGTTTTTGTCACCTACAAAGTAAAACAGGCTGGGGATGATGTTCGAACAGTCGAGTTCACGCTCCTTTATACGTGTACGTGAAAGTGCATTCTGGGCTACGGCCGTAGAGCAAACACTCAGGCAGTATGACCTCTCATTGCGCAACTCCAGCGCAGCCGCTTGCCTGTTCAGCGACCAGTTTGAAGCCGAAGGCTTTATTGACCAGCAGTTTTGCTCTCTGGTTTGGAGCGAAGCAACGCGTATAGCGGATGATCCTTTGCTCGGCTTGCGCATGCATCGGGTCTTCAGCCCTACCGCATTCAATATGCTCGCTCTAGCTGCTTCAGCCTCACCGACGATAGAGGATGCGCTGAATATCCTCACGAGATACTTTCCGATCGTCAGCACCCAGCTGACTTTGAAAGTAGAAATGCGAGAAGAATCGGTGCACCTGGAGCTCAAACCAATAGGCCATACTCACCCGCAGCACCTGGCTTCTATTGTTGGCTACTTGGCACGTTACTTCACCCGCATAGACCTTGACGCAGATGGGCTACTTTACGGCATTCAGCTGGCTGACCATCATCATGCGCACGAGAGCAGTTGCCGCCTCTTGCTGAAAAATCAACTGGTCAGCTTTGCAGACTCTTACTCGTTGTCGCTCAAACGCCAGTTGCTGGACAAGCCCCTAGCTACCGCATCTAGCGTCCTCTTGCCCAAACTGACTGAAATCCTGCAACACATGCTGGCCACTTTACCCAGCAGCGCCCTGTCCGAGCAGGTGAAGCGTCGAATCCATTTACTCTTGGGGTCTGGTGACATCAGCGCCGAGCGGGTTGCCGGGCCCATGAATATCAGCCAGCGACACCTGCGCCGTAAATTGAGTCAGGAAGGAACGTCTTACGAGCAGTTAGCCGATGAGGTTCGGCGTGAAGCGGCGCTGCGTATGATTGCCGATGGGCAATTGTCGTTAACCAGCATTGCTTATGAACTGGGCTTTTTAGACCCGAGCAGTTTTACCCGCGCTTTCCGCCGCTGGACCGATATGAGCCCAACGGCCTACCGTCGCCAGCTCAGCAAAAAAGCCAACCCTTCCAGCTAAACAACTGGAAGGGTTGTCACGCCTTATTCAGGTTTAATGAACAACAGCGTCATGCGATCACTTTCACCAATGGCAAGGTAACGCGCCCGATCCTTGTCGCCCAAACGCAGCGTTGGCGGCAACGTCCAGACGCCTTCCGGGTGATCCGTTGAATCCTGCACGTTCTGATTAACCGGGCTCACCGACACCAGTTCAAACCCTGCGGCTTCGGCCAGTTCCCGTACCTTGGTCTCGGTCACATAGCCTGTTTTGATCATCTGCTCCATGCTGGTACCGGCACGTGCGCGATGCTCCACGACCCCCAACATGCCACCGGGTTTCAGCGCAGCGTAGAACTTGCCAAACATTTGCCCGGCCTGATCTTCACCAGCAGATAACCAGTTGTGTACATTGCGGAAAGTCAGTACGCGGTCCGCAGTGCCAGGTTCAGTGATGGGTAGCTCTGGGTCGTAGTTCAGCGTGGCTAGTTCTACCTTGCCGTAAAGTTCGGGGGCGTCAGCTAATTTGGCTTCAAACTCGGAACGCGAGCGACGGAAAAAAGCCACATCCGACTCAGGATCAAAATGCGCAGCAATCAACTTGCCGTCATCGTGCAGCAAAGGCGCCAGGATTTCGGTATACCAGCCGCCGCCGGGCCAGACTTCGATGACCGTTTGCTCCGGCGTTACACCGAAAAAAGCCAAGGTATGTTCGGGGTTGCGATAGGCATCGCGCATGACATTTTGGATATTACGCACGCTGCCGGATGTTGCATCGCGCAATGCCTCCTGCTGCGCTTGCGTAACTTGCGGCGGCGAAACCGCCGTATCCTGCGCCAGTACCGCACCCGATAAAAGTAACGCGTTAGCAGCCACCAAAAACCGATTCATCCCAATACCTCCCCTTACCTGACTGAAAAACCAAACGTCACAAGACTAGACCCTGACCGCCTTGATGACACGTCTTGTGACAAGACCCTTGAGAAATGGTGCCCGCAAAGCAAAACATCGCGGGTAATTTGTAACAAAGCAGACGGCCAATGCTCTACTCTTTATATAGCCAATTACGAGGACCACTCTGTGCTGGATACCCTGCCCCTGTTGAACCGTCTCGATTTCCCGCCTATCAAACGTCGGGCGCTGGACACTTTACAGGTCAACCTGACCTACGAATGCAACCAGCGCTGCTTGCATTGCCACGTGAACGCCGGCCCTACTCGCACAGAAGCCATGAGTGATGAGGTAATCGAGGACTTATATCGGGTAATAGACGCGCATTCGGTAAAAACACTGGATTTGACTGGCGGCGCACCCGAGATGCACCCGCGCTTTCGCGACATAGTGCGCCATGCACGGGCCGAGGGTATTGAAGTTATTGACCGCTGCAATCTCACCATCCTTTCCGAGCCGGGTTATAAAGACCTGGCTGAGTTTTTGGCTGCTAATCACGTTCAGATATCTGCCTCACTACCTTGCTACTCGCGCGACAATGTAGACAAGCAACGCGGCGATGGTGTGTTTGAGCGCAGCATTCAAGGCTTGTTGCAGCTCAACCGCCTGGGTTACGGCGTAGCCGGAAGTGGCCTTGAATTGAATCTGGTGTACAACCCACAGGGCCCGAGCCTGCCACCGCCCCAAGCTGCGCTCCAGAGCGAATACAAAGAGCATCTGAGTGAAGATTTTGGCATCGCGTTCAGCCAGCTATTCACTATCACTAATCAGCCCATTGCGCGCTTTGGCAGCACCTTGGCAAGTCGTGGCCAATTCAACGACTACATGCAGTTACTGCGCGACAATTTCAGTGCCGACAACCTGCCGGGGCTAATGTGCCGCAATACCATCAGCGTCGACTGGCGCGGTTATTTATACGATTGCGACTTCAATCAAATGCTGGAACTGCCGCTGCCACTCATCGCCAGTGATCGCCCACATCTGAACCAACTGGCCGACCAAACACTGCAAGACAACCCCATCGCCACTCGCGACCATTGCTTTGCCTGCACCGCTGGCCAAGGCTCTAGCTGTGGCGGCGTGATCAGCTAAAACGGGTTGAATCTCTAACTCACATCAATCCACTGACAGGTACCACTGCATGGCCATCAGTAGTATGACCGGCATTTTTTTCTGGGGTTTTCTGCTCGCGTACGGCGCAATCATGTTCGCGCTGTCGCCCCGTAGCGTTACTCTTGGCGGCTTTTTTAACGGTGAAGATAACGCTGGCCGCCCAGCCTCGCCATTGCTACTCACCATCAGTATTTTCATCAGCTGGATTTTTGCCAAATCGGTTACCAACGCGGCAAACCTAGGTGCGGAGTTTGGTTTGGTTGGTGGCTTGGCTTACGCCACTTACTGGCTGTCGATCCCGCTGTGCGGCTATGTGATCTACCGTTTGCGTCGTCAATTCGGCGCCACCAGCATGGTTAGCTTTTTGACCAGCAACTATGGTCGCGGCGCCGCACTCGCGTTTTCTGCCGCCATTCTTATTCGCCTGTTCAATGAAATATGGAGCAACACTGCGGTGGTTGGCGGCTACTACGGCGAAAGTGGTAGCACACCTTTCATTCTCGCTGCGTTGCTGTTCACTGCAGTGACACTGGCCTACAGCCTACGCGGCGGTTTGCGCAGCTCAATTCTGACTGACGCAGCTCAAGCAGCAATTTTCGTCGTCGCATTGGTGTGGGTGCTGGGCCTGGTATTACCTAACCACTCGGTGAGCGAGTTAAGCAGCACCAGCAGCTGGGCGATGAATGCCGGGGTAGACCTCTTTCTGGTCGCGTGTTTACAGCTGTTCAGCTACCCATTCCATGATCCTGTACTAACTGATCGCGGATTTATCACCGAAGAAAAAACCATGTTGCGCGCCTTTACGCTGGCCGGGGTACTGGGGTTTTTCGCGATATTGGCGTTCAGTTTGATCGGCGTACACGCCAGCCTCAGCGGCATCGAAGCCAGCGGCAACGTTCCCGCAGAGCTGGCCAAAACCATGGGTATCGGCGCGCTAATCGTAATGACCTTGGTGATGATTTCTGCTGCTGGCTCAACGCTGGATTCCACTTTCTCAAGTCTGGCTCGCCTCACCGGCCGTGAATTACCAGCGCTGGCTGGGCGCAACCTGGGGCAAAAGGCGATAGCTGTGGGCATGCTCGCCATGGTGCTGTTTGCCATATTCGGCAACTTACCCATGCTAGCCGGCACAGACATTCTCAAAGCCACCACCATCAGCGGCACCATGGTGATTGGCTTGGCCCCGGTGTTTATCCTGCACGGTGTTGTGCGTCCTACTCGGCTGGGCTTTCACCTGAGCTTTTGGTGTGGCCTGCTGCTCGGCGTTGCATTGATCCTAAACTGGATTCCCGCCAGCTGGGCCATTGGCGATGGCCGCTACGCGTTGCTGTTGGGCGTTAACTTGTACGGCCTCCTGCTATGCACTGCGGCCTACCTGCTCTGCGGTATGCGGAGAACAGCATGACGCCTGGACGCAGTTGTCCGCTGGACTATCAGCTGCCGACCGATAACTTTACCGCCGAGGCGCTGTTCGCCTGCGACTCTCTCTACGTGGTGGGTGGGCTTTACGGCAACGAACAAGCACTCACGGCACTGACCAAACGGCTCCAGCGTGAACCCGAGGCACGCGTGGTGTTCAACGGCGACGCTCATTGGTTTGATTGTGAGCCAGACATGTTCAAGCGCATCGAAGAGCAGATTGCACCGCACACTCTGCTGCGCGGTAACGTCGAGACAGAGCTAGGGCGTAAGGAGCATTCGGACAACGGTTGCGGCTGCGCCTACCCGTCAGACGTACCCGAGCAAACGGTGGACTGGTCAAACGCCATCCATGCACAGCTAAGCGCTTGTGTAGATCAGTTACCCGGCATGGCTGATTCTTTGGCGCAGCGGGCAGCAACAGCTGTGGTTGAAATCGCTGGGCAACGCGTGGCCATCACCCACGGTGACGAACAATCTCTGGCCGGCTGGCAATGTGACCGTCAAACGCTAAGTCGCCCTGAGCGTCAACAGCAATTGGCCAAGTGGTGCGACAACAACCGAATCAGTGTGCTCGCGACCAGTCATACTTGCTCACCCGCCGCACTGGCCACGGAGCGCTGGGCAGTAATCAATAACGGCGCTGCTGGCCTGCCTAATTTCAACAATGGCAGCTACGGCCTGGTCACGCGTATCGCTTCACAACCCAGCCTCGCGGCGCTTTATCGTGCACAGGTCGGCGCTTTGTATATCGAAGCCATACCGCTTAATTACGATCACCCATCCTTTATCGCCGAATTTGATCGCCAATGGCCAACAGGCAGCCCTGCTGCCCTGTCTTACCGTGCGCGAATCACCGACGGCACCACAGATCAACCGCTGGATGCATTACTCGGGGGCTTTACCCTGGCCAGTACCCTTTGCGCCCTGGAGGCCCATTTCGTATGAATATCAAGAAGCTGGCAGTACTGCTGGCAATCATCGCGCTAGTAGTCGCGTTCTTTGTTTTTGACCTTAACCAATACTTTAGCCTGGACGCGATCAAGGCGCAGCAAACCGCCTTGAATGCGCAGGTGGTCGCCAACCCTCTGATCGCTGGCGGGCTGTTCTTTGCGGCTTACGTTCTAGTGACAGCACTGTCATTACCCGGTGCGGCGCTGATGACGCTAGCCGGCGGAGCGCTTTTTGGGCTCGGCTGGGGTTTGTTGCTGGTGTCCTTCGCATCCAGCCTGGGTGCAACGCTAGCCATGCTGATCAGCCGTTTTCTGCTGCAAGACTGGGTTCAGAAACGCTTTGGTCGTCGTCTGAAGCCTCTGAACGACGGCATTGAGCGAGAAGGCGCCTTCTATCTATTCGCCCTGCGTCTAGTACCGGCTTTCCCGTTCTTCATGATCAACCTCGCCATGGGCCTCACCCGCATCAAGGCGCGCACCTTCTGGTGGGTAAGCCAGCTGGGCATGCTGCCGGGCACCTTTGTTTACGTGAACGCTGGCCGCGAACTGAGCCAGCTGGAATCCCTCGGCGGCATCCTGTCTCCAGGCCTGATTGGCGCCTTTGTACTGCTCGGCCTGTTCCCGCTGATCGCGCGTAAGATCCTCGATTACATCAAAGCTCGCCGCGTGTACAAAGGCTGGGAGAAGCCAAAATCCTTTGATCGCAATCTAGTGGTTATCGGCGCCGGTAGCGGTGGCTTGGTCAGTGCGTATATAGCGGCAGCGGTTAAAGCCGAAGTCAGCCTGATCGAAAAGCACGCCATGGGCGGCGACTGTCTCAACACCGGCTGTGTACCCTCCAAAGCGCTGATTCGCTCAGCGCGGCTGGCGGCTGAAATCAAACGCGCTGCCGCGCTTGGCTTTACCAACGCCAGCGCGACCGTAGACTTCGCTCGCGTGATGGACCGCGTGCAGCGGGTGATCAAAGACATCGAGCCGCACGATTCAGTTGATCGCTACAGCGAACTCGGCGTTGATGTCATTCAAGGTGCAGCGCGTATCAGCTCACCCTGGAGCGTTGAAGTAGAAGGCCGCACTCTGACCACCCGCAATATCATCATCGCTGCGGGTGGTCGCCCAATAATGCCGCCGATCCCCGGCTTGGACGCTGCGCCGGCGTATACCTCTGACACCCTGTGGGGGCTACGCGAACAACCTCGTCGCCTGTTGGTATTAGGGGGCGGCCCGATCGGCTGTGAGCTGGCACAAGCCTTCCAACGCCTGGGTTCGCAAGTGATTCAGATGGAACGCGGCGAACGCTTGCTACCACGTGAAGATAGCGACGCCAGTGAGCTGGTTAGCCTCGCCATGCGCAGCGAAGGCGTCGACTTGCGGTTAAGTCACCAGGCTGAGCGTTTCGAGCAGAACGCCGAAGGTCATGTGGTTATCGCAAAGAAAATGGACACAGACGAGCTGGTTTCCATTGGCTTTGACGCGGTGCTAGTAGCCGTTGGCAGGCAAGCCAATACCAAAGGCTATGGCGTCGAAGATCTGGAATTAAAGCTGCGCGACAACGGCACGCTGGACACCAACGAATTTCTGGCCACGCGTTTCCCTAACATTTACGCAGTCGGCGATGTGACCGGGCCGTACCAGTTTACCCATGCCGCCGCGCATCAAGCCTGGTACGCCGCAGTTAACGCGTTGTTTGGTGGCTTCAAGCGCTTCAAGGTCGACTACCGCGTGCTCCCCCACGTCACCTTTACCGAACCCGAGGTTGCCCGCGTGGGTCTCTCTGAAACAGAGGCACGCGAGCAAGACGTCGAGGTTGAAGTCACTCGCTACGGTATTGATGACCTGGATCGTGCCATCGCCGATGAAGCGGCTGAGGGCTATGTGAAAGTGCTGACCGTACCCGGCAAAGACCGCATCCTGGGCGTCACCATCGTGGGTGCCCATTCTGGCGAGCTGATAGCCGAATACGTTCTGGCCATGAAGCATGGTTTGGGTCTGAACAAGGTGCTGGGAACTATACACAGCTACCCCACCATGTCCGAGGCCAACAAGTACGCCGCAGGTGAATGGAAGCGCGCGCATGCACCTGAAAAACTGCTCGGTTGGGTGCAGCGCTGGCACCGCTGGCGGTTAAAGCACTGATGCTGAACGCTGGCTCACCGCGCCTGAGCATCATCATGCCAGCGCGCAACGAGGCTAAGCATATAGTTGCCAGTCTGTTGCCGCTGCAGTCATTGCGCGGCGAGCTGGAGGTCATCCTGGTCGATGGCGGCAGCAGCGATAGCACAGTAGCGTTGGCTGAACCGCTGTGCGATCAGGTGCTGCACAGCCCTCCCGGCCGCGCTCGGCAAATGAATGCCGGCGCCACCGTAGCCAGCGGCGAGACCCTGCTATTTTTGCACGCCGATACGCAGCTGCCGGCGGGCTTCTTGCACTTGATTAGCTTGAAGGTGAATGCGCAAGAACCCTGGGGCCGCTTCGATGTAAAGCTCGAACCAAGCGGTGCTCTGCTGCGCTTGGTTGCTTCGATGATGAACTGGCGCTCGCGCTTAACCGGAGTCTGCACCGGGGATCAGGGCATTTTTGTGCAGCAGCGACTATTTGCGGAACTTGGTGGCTACGCAGACCTCCCACTTATGGAGGACATAGAGCTAAGCAAGCGGCTGCGCCAGCATGGCAAACCAGTCTGCTTGCAGCCAGCTCTGATTACCTCCAGCCGCCGCTGGCAACAGCACGGCACCCTGCGCACCATAGTCCTGATGTGGTGGCTGCGCATGCTCTACTGGCTGGGCGTACCACCCCATCGCCTGGCCCTGTGGTACTAACTTGGTAGGATTTTTCAGAACCTGACGGAGGCTTACATGCCCAACCGCCCTCGCCCGCTATTGATTTTCGCCAAGGCTCCGATTCCTGGCCAAGTCAAAACCCGCCTGATTCCCGCGCTGGGCGCCAAAGGTGCCTGCGAGCTTTACACGCAGCTACTGCGCCATAGCCTGCAACAGACCATCGATTGGCCAGCGCAACGCTATCTTTATGCGCCGCAGATCGATCACCCATTGTTGCAACAACTGGCCAAAGAACATGACCTTATCCTGCGACTTCAGGTAGGCGCTGACTTGGGTGAACGTATGGCTAACGCACTGGCAGAATTCACCGGTGGCGCCCTGTTAATTGGCAGCGACTGCCCGGATATGAATACCGCCGTGTTGCAGCAAGCCAATACTGCATTGGCGACTCACGATGCTGCGGTGATACCCAGCGAGGATGGCGGGTATGTGCTGATAGGCCAACGGCGTCCCGATGCGGTCCCTTTCACTAACATGCATTGGAGCCATAGCCGGGTTATGCATGAGACCCGCAAACGACTCCAGGCGGCGGAACAAAGCCTGTGGGAAGGTGCCACCCTGTGGGACCTCGATGAACCAAGCGATCTAATGCGCCTACCACCAGAACTACGACCGGAGATAGCGGGCGCTGCTTAGAGCGCACGCTAGACAGCACCGGTCTCGTTAACGCTGATAATACAACCACCCCTTAATCACTATTTTTTATCGAGCTTCATTCCAGCGGCAGGACATTGTTCATATTCCGTCTCGCTGACTATATGGTCACTGGCATTGCATCACCCGTGAAATCACCCCACGACCACCCATGCCAAGGATCTAACATGTTTGAACTAAGCCCCCGCGTAGAAGAAGTAAAACAGCAAGTCGAAGCTTTTATGGATGAGTACATCTACCCGAATGAAGCGCTGTTTTACGAGCAAGTCAAAGATAACAAGTGGGGCCATCCGCCGATCCTGGAAGAGCTCAAAGCAAAGGCGCGCAGCCAGGGCCTGTGGAACATGTTTCTGCCCCACTCCGAGCGTGGCGCGGGCCTGAACAACGAAGAATACGCGCACCTCTGTGAAATCATGGGTCGTGTTTCCTTCGCGGGTGAAGTCTTCAACTGCAGCGCCCCGGATACCGGCAACATGGAAACCATCGAGCGCTACGGTAACGAAGAGCAAAAAGAGCAGTGGCTCAAGCCGTTGCTGGCTGGCGAAATCCGTTCTTGCTTCTCCATGACCGAACCCGACGTCGCCTCCTCCGACGCCACCAACATCCAGTGCGAAATTCGCCGCGAAGGCGATGAGTACGTGATCAACGGTACCAAGTGGTGGTCTTCCGGAGCTCTGAACGAGCATTGCAAGATCGCCATTGTAATGGGCAAGACCGATCCCGATGCGCCCAAGCATTTGCAGCAGAGCATGATTCTGGTGCCACTCGACACCCCCGGCGTGACCATCGTTCGTGAACTGCACGTGTTCGGTTACGACCACGCACCGCATGGCCACGCCGAGATCACCTACGAGAACGTTCGCGTTCCGGTTTCCAATATTCTGCTGGGCGAAGGCCGCGGATTTGAAATTGCTCAAGGTCGCCTCGGGCCAGGCCGTATTCACCATTGCATGCGCAGCATCGGCATCGCCGAACGTGCACTGGCCGCCATGTGCCGCCGCGCCGCCGAGCGGGTCGCTTTTGGTAAGCCGCTGTACCAGCACGGCAGCACCTCTGAAGCCATCGCCAAGTCACGCTGTGAGATCGATCAGGCTCGCCTGCTGACCCTGCACGCTGCACGCTACATGGACCTGCACGGCAACAAGGTTGCCCGTCAGCAAATCGCCATGATCAAAGCCGTTGCACCTACCATGGCCTGCAACGTGATTGACCGCGCGATCCAGGTATTTGGCGCCAAGGGCGTATGCCAAGACACCTTCCTGGCTTCTGCTTACGCCAAGGCTCGTACCTTGCGCCTGGCCGACGGCCCAGACGAAGTCCATTTCGGCACCATCGCCAAGTTGGAAATGAGCCAATATCTATAATCTCGTCCAGGCTCTGCCGGTTTACGGGTAGAGCCTGAATGTTTTTGAGGCCTGCACTATGAGTTCATTATTTGATTTAACCGGCAAGGTCGCGATCATCACCGGTTCGACCAAGGGCATCGGCAAAGCCATTGCCGAGGAATACGCCAAGGCGGGTGCCAAAGTTGTCATTTCCAGCCGCAAGGCGGACGTCTGCGAACAGGTTGCAAGCGAACTGCGTGAGCAGGGTTTCGACGCTATGCCCATTGCTTGCCATGTAGGCGATAAAGCGCAGTTGCAGAACCTGGTCGACCAGACGCTAGCGGCTTGGGGCAAGATCGACATTCTGGTGTGCAACGCTGCCACCAACCCGGTTTATGGCCCCACGCACAACGTCAGCGACGAGGCCTTCGACAAGATCATGGGCACCAACGTCAAGGGTACGTTCTGGCTGTGCAACATGGCGATTCCGCACATGGTCAAGCAAGGTGGCGGCTCTATCGTGCTGCTGTCGAGCATCGCCGGCCTACGGGCCAGCGCCAACATCGGCGTATACGGCATGTCCAAGGCAGCCGAAGCCGGTCTGGCACGCAACCTCTCGCTGGAATGGGGTCCGCAGAATATTCGCGTTAACTCCATCGCTCCTGGCCTGATCCGTACCGACTTCGCCCAAGCTCTGATCGAAGACCCTGAACGCCTCAAGCGAGTAGAAGAAAAACTGCCGCTACGCCGCGTTGGTGAACCTGTCGATATCGCCGGGGTGGCGCTGTTCCTGGCCTCCAAAGCAGGCGCTTACGTCACTGGCCAGACCATCGTTGCCGATGGCGGCGATACCATTGCCTGATAACGTCTGATTCATAAGGCTTTTCTACACGCCAGGCGGCCGCCTGGCGTGTTACTTTCTGCACAGACCCATTCACTACAGGACCATAAGATGAGCGGAGCCACCCTGATTGAAGTATTGCCTGCACACCAGTTTGACCAAGCCAAGCTGGCCAAATACCTGCAGGATTACCTCCCCGGAGCCAACCAGGGCATGAAAGTCCAGCAGTTCCAGGGCGGCCAGTCCAACCCGACTTTCCTGCTGGAAATCGGCGAAAAGCGTTACGTTTTGCGCAAGAAGCCACCGGGCAAACTGCTGCCTTCTGCACACATGGTCGAGCGTGAGTACCAAGTGATCAATGCACTGGGTAAGACTGATGTGCCGGTTCCCGGCGTCCACCTGTTGTGTGAAGACCCCGAGATCATCGGCACCGCTTTCTATGTGATGGACTACGTTGACGGTCGCGTTTACTCGCAGCCACAGCTGGCCGAAGTAGCGCAAGAAGAACGCATGCCGATCTACCAATCGATGATCCAGACCATGGGTCAGCTGCACAATGCCGACTGGAAAGCCATTGGCCTGGAAGGCTACGGCAAGCCCGACAACTACATCGCCCGTCAGCTCAAGCGCTGGGGCGGCCAGTTTGAAGCCAGCCGTACCGACGACATGCCCTCCATGGATGCCCTGATGAAGTGGCTGCCGGAAAACATCCCTGCGGACGACAGCACCACCATCGCCCACGGCGACTTCCGCATCGGCAACCTGATGCTGCACCCAACTGAATCCAAGGTCGTGTCTATTCTCGACTGGGAACTGGCGACCCTGGGCCATCCGCTGTCTGACCTAGCCTACTGCTGCCTGCCCTACCACATGCCAGTAAACGTCGATGGCGCCAAAGGTTTGGTTGGTGCCGATCTGAAAGCCCTTGGCCTGCCAGAAGAGCAGCAAGTGCTGGACTGGTACTGCCAACACACCGGCCGCAGCGGTGTGCCAGACTGGAACTTTTATGTAGCCTTCTCGCTGTTCCGTTTGGCCGCCATCGTGCAAGGTGTTTACCACCGCGCGCTGCAAGGCAACGCCAGCAACGCGGATGCACTGGAAGTCGGCAAACGCGCAAGCCTGCTAGCTGATCGCGGCTGGGAAATAGCCCAGAGCAAGTAACTCGGCAACACCCTCGCGGGGCACCTCATCAGGTGCCCCGCATTGTTTTTACCCAAAGACGCTTTCGCCTACCGAAACCTCCGAATACCAAACATCGCAAAGGAATCTCTATGTCCAAGCCAATCAAGCGCGTGTTGCTGACCAACGATGACGGCTGGCGCGGCCCCGGCCTGAAAGTGCTGGAAGAGATTGCCGCACAGATCGCCGAAGAAGTCTGGATCGTCTCTCCAGACCTGGACCAGAGCGGCGTTTCCATGTCCATCTCGGTTCACCACCCGCTTCGCGTACATCACTTTGAAGAACGCCGTTTTAGCGTCAGCGGGACGCCCAGTGACTGCGTGCTATTGGGTGTGGCCGAGCTGATGCCCGAGAAGCCCGATCTGGTGCTATCCGGCGTCAACCACGGCGCCAACATCAGCGACTCAGTCGCGTATTCCGGCACCATCGGCGGCGCACTGACCGGCACCTTGCTCGGCATCCCGGCGATTGCCCTGAGTCAGGCCTACCATGCTGGCGTGCCCACCGAATGGGATACCGCCCGCGAGTACGGCGGCAAGCTGGTACGTGAACTTCTGGCCGAAGGCTGGCCGGAAGACTGCGCCATGAATATCAACTTCCCAGCGCTACCGCCCAAGGAAGTACGTGGCGTTGCTATTTGCCGCCCACAGCGCGGCAGCATTGGCGGCGTGAATATCGAGCGCCGTGAAGACACCCGTGGCGTGCCCTATTACTGGCTCGGCTTCCAGCGACAGACCGAAAAGGTTACCGGCATGCAGTCCGACGTCGGCGCACTGCGTGAAGGCATGATCAGCATGTCACCCGTGCGCATCGAACGTGATATAGCCAGCAGCTGGCAAGTCGATACCACCGCCATGGCCAGCACCCTCGGTATCGACGTAACCCAAGCAGGCCGCAAGCCGCTTGGTGAAGACGTCAGTATCGATCACTAATTAACCGGGGTGTGGCTGTCGCCGCACCCGCTTACAACGCAGCACAGCAGAGGACAGGAACCATGCAACGCTTTGACAACAAGATTGCCCTGATCACCGGCGCCGGCAGCGGTATTGGCCGCGCGACCGCCAAACGTCTGGCCAGTGAAGGCGCCAAACTCATGTTGGTAGACCGCAACGCCGAAGGTCTGCAGCAGACACTCAGCGAACTACCATCCGGCACCGAAGTGCAGCATCGCACCCTGGATGTGTCCCAAGAAGCCGAAGTCGAAAAGTGCGTAGCCGACACCGTCAGCCACTACGGCAGCCTGGACGTGCTGTGCAACAACGCCGGCATTGCCGGTGGTGACTACAGCGGCGCCCCCGAGCAAAGCCTGGAAACCTGGCAGCAGATCATCGCCGTCAACCTGTATGGCGTCATGCTGTTCACTAAATACGCCTCGCAGCAGATGCTGAAACAGGGCAAAGGCGCCATCGTGAATACCGCCTCGGTTGCGGGTATTCGCTCCGGTGCCGGCGGCAACGCCTACAGCGCATCCAAGGCCGGTGTAATCAACTTCACCATGACCTCGGCCTGCGACCTCGGCGGCTCCGGCATCCGGGTTAACGCGGTTTGCCCCGGTCTGATCGAAACCGGTATGACAGCGCCCGTATTCGACTATGCCCGCAGCAACAACAAGGAAGAGAAACTCGGTTCACGCTGCGAGCTGCGCCGCTATGGCCGCCCGGAAGAGATTGCCAGTGCCATTGCCTTCCTGGCCAGCGACGATGCTAGCTATGTCACCGGTCAGGCCCTGCCGGTCGATGGCGGCAATACGGCGTCGCTGAACCTGCCAGGCATGAAGTTCTAACCACAAAGCTACCTGCGTGGCCATCGCGGCGTTAAAAACAGGCTGAAAAAGCTCATTTACAACGTGTAAACTCCGCTTTTTAGCCTGTTTTTGCGGGGACGTCGAGTCCTTGCGCTGCCTGCCTCGCCTACGCTTTTCAACCGTCTGCTAACTCTTTTTGACTTGTCGGCAGCACTTGCTGCCAGCCGCTGGAAGTCGGACACTGAACGCTGATCAACCCAACAGCAGCGTACAACAGCATGGCTACCCAACCCCTCGCGATCGATTACATCACCGGCCACTGCTCCCTCGGCGGCCTGCTGCTGGGCGCCAGTGAACTGGGCATCTGCAGCATACTGCTTGGCGACGATGACGAAAGCCTTCTGTGCGACCTGCAGGGCCGCTTTACCGGCGCCAATTTGCAAGCCAACCCTGAACGCCTGCGATCCGATATGCAGCAGCTCCTCGCCTTTATCGAGCGCCCACGCCAGTCGCTTAAGCTGAGCATGCCGCTCAACGCCGTCGGCACCGCATTTCAACAGCACGTGTGGGAAGAACTACAGCAGGTAAGCAACGGCAAAACCATTAGCTACAGCGAGCTGGCTGCACGCATTGGCAAAACCAAGGCAACCCGCGCGGTCGCCAGTGCCTGCGCCGCCAACCCACTCGCCATCGCAGTGCCCTGTCACCGCGTGCTGCGGAGCGATGGCGACATTTCCGGCTACCGCTGGGGCGTAGCACGCAAGCGTGAACTATTACGCAGGGAGGCCGCGTTTGCAGAACAGTCTTGACCTCTTCGCTCCGCCCGCCCCTGAGCCCATCGCCATTGGGCCGGATGCCAGGTTGCTGAAAGGCTTTGCCCATGCGCAAGCTGATAACCTGCTGGCGCGGATCGGCCAGATAGAACAACAGGCCGCCTTTCGTCATCAAATCACGCCCGGTGGGCATGCCATGTCATCAGCCCAGACCAGCTGCGGCACCTACGGCTGGGTTACCGACAAGCGCGGTTATCGCTACACCACTGAAGATCCTTTGACCGACAAGCTCTGGCCTGCCATGCCCGCTTCGTTTTGTGAGCTGGCGGCTCGCGCTGCTACTGAGGTTGGTTTTGATGGGTTTGATCCGCAGTCCTGTTTGATCAATCGGTACCAGACGGGTGCAGGTATGGGGTTGCATCAAGATAAAGATGAGCAGGATTTAGCTGCGCCTATTGTGTCAGTGACCTTGGGGGCGCCTATTACGTTTTTGTTTGGTGGGTTGCTGCGGGCGGATAAGCCTGGGCGGTGGTTGTTGGAGCATGGGGATGTGGTGGTTTGGGGTGGGGTTAGTCGGTTGTATTTTCATGGGGTTGCGCCGTTGGGTAAGAAGGCGGTGCATTCGGTTACGGGGGCGGTTAGGTATAACCTGACGTTTCGGCGGGTGGTGGGTTAGATAGTTGTTTTTCGCTATGTATTTTTGTACTGGCTCGTGCTTGCATTTCGCCTTGCTGGCGAGTTGGAGGGGAATGCTAGCCCATTCCCCTCTAAAAGCCCCCATGGGCACCCAGCTAATCGGCTCTTCGGGTTCGGTGCGTTGCTTGATCTGCCGGGAACGCGCCTAGCCAGCCGCCCACAAACTTGCTTCGCTCAGACACCGTAAGCATCTTTTTCCCGGCAGCTCTGCGTTACTCGCCCGCTCAGATGGGCATTTTTAGTCAGTTCGGCCCTGACCGAAGTGCTCAGTATCAAGATTTCAGTCTAGACAACAGTCACATGTTTTTAATTCGGGGGAAGCAGTTGTCTGCTTTATGCCCAGGCTGTGTAAAAACGCAGCAGCCCTTCTTATCTCCGCGCTTCTACGTTAAATCGGTAAGCGGCTCGGTTAGCGAACAGGCCTAGATTTTGTGTAGGGATGTGCTATTCGCGCCTATTTTCACTGGGAGAGGTAAGCAAAAGTGTTTTACACAGCCTGGACCGGCGCGGCCATTCGAAGTGTCCATGAGCGTGACGCTATTCACTCGCTTTTACGCTAATAGATGCGACTAACAATCGAACTGCTGCGCCTGCTCACTGAATTACATACTTCAGTCCGCTGAAGATAAGTCGAGCACTTTCCTCTCCACTTGGCTGGAGCCGAATACTGATCACTCAGGTTATACCTGCTCGGCTATATTCTTGCTCAGATAGTCGAGAAAGCAGGTGATGCGTGAAGCTAGCACGGTGTTGCGGTAGTAAACCGCATGCACCGGTTGGCGCACCTCGACGGTATCGCGCAGCAGTAATTGCACCAAATCACCATGGGCTCGGTCTGCATCCGTCATAAAGTCAGCGAGGCAGACAATCCCTGCGCCGGCCAAGGAGAGTTGACGCAGGGTTTCCCCACTAGAAGCGCTGACACTTGGGGTGATGCTTAACGAGTCCCCAAGAGCGTGGCGCAGTGGCCATTGGTTGAGGCTATCGGGTTGAGTAAAGCCGAGCAGACTATGGCTGCTCAGTTCCTTGACGCTTTGCGGTATTCCTTGGGCCTTGAGATAGGTCGGGCTAGCGAGGATGCGAAGACGACTGGTGCATAATGGCCGCGCATGCAGGGTTGAATCCCGCAGCGTACCGATTCGAATGGCGACATCGGTACGCTGCTCAAGCAGGTCGATGATCTGCTCGCTGCTGTGTAATTCCAGCTGGATTTGTGGGTATTGAGCACGGAAGCCCTCTACCAGAGGCACCACCTTATGCAGCATGAACGGCGCGGCAGCGTTGATCCTTAAACGGCCTGCGGGTTTCTGTCGGCGGACTTTCATCTGCTCTTCGGCGTCTTCCACCGCATCGACAATTCTGCGCGCCTGAACGAGAAAGGCCTGCCCCTCTTCGGTCAGTTCTAGGCGGCGCGTTGTGCGGCGTAACAAGGTGACATCTAGCTTATCTTCCAAACGACTGAGCGCTCGGCTGACGCCGGAAGGCGTCTGAGTCAGTTGTTCGGCCGCAGCGCTGATTGAGCCGCTGTCCACCACGTGGACGAAGGCCAGCATTTCATCGAGTGTCGTCTTCATTCGTGCACTATAGTCAAATATCTTATGCTTAGAACACTATTTTTCTGCATGAATAATCCGGTGAGACTGCACGTCACACAATCAACAGGTTCTATACAAAGCCTCGCCTTGTCGTTTTAAAAAAGAACCTTCACCGGAGTTAATACAATGCCTATCGCTCTACTGGCGCTGACCCTGAGCGCTTTTGCCATCGGTACCACCGAGTTCGTTATCGTTGGTCTTCTTCCTACCATCGCCGCCGATCTAGGTGTCAGCTTGCCCTCTGCAGGCTTGTTGATAAGCCTGTATGCCCTTGGCGTAGCCATCGGCGCGCCACTGCTTACCGCAATGACTGGGAAGGTGCCGCGTAAAGCCTTGCTGCTGGGCCTGATGGTGTTGTTCACCGCAGGAAATCTACTGGCTTGGCAAGCACCGAGTTATGAATCTTTGATAATAGCGCGGGTCATCACTGGCCTGGCACATGGGGTATTCTTCTCAATCGGCTCGACCATCGCCACCAGCCTGGTTTCCAAAGAGAAAGCCGCCAGCGCAATTGCCATCATGTTCACCGGCCTGACTGTAGCGCTGGTCACTGGCGTGCCACTGGGCACTTTTATCGGTCAGCATTTCGGCTGGCGTGAAACATTCCTCGCGGTATCTGCGCTGGGCGTAATCGCTTTTATCGGCAGCCTGCTTTATGTACCGAAGAACATTCAGCACAATAAACCAGCCTCCGTACTGCAGCAACTGCAAGTGCTCAAGCAGCCTCGGTTGTTACTTGTGTATGCGATGACCGCCATCGGTTACGGTGGCTCATTCACTGCTTTCACCTTTTTAGCACCGATCCTGCAAGAGATCGCAGGCTTCAGCGCCGCGAGCGTAAGCCTGGTACTGCTGGTGTATGGCGTGTCCGTAGCTTTTGGCAATATCTGGGGCGGAAAGCTAGCTGATAAACGCGGGCCCATCAGCGCGCTGAAAATAATCTTTTTACTGCTCGCCGCCGTGCTGTTTATGCTCACTTTCACAGCCCACAATCCGTGGTTGGCACTGCTTACCGTGCTTCTCTGGGGTGCGGTGGCCTTCGGTAATGTCCCGGGTTTGCAGGTGTATGTGGTGCGTCAGGCAGAGCATCACACCCCCCACGCCGTCGACGTAGCGTCAGGGCTGAACATCGCCGCATTTAATCTTGGCATTGCAGGTGGTGCTTGGGGTGGCGGGCTGATCGTGGAGAATCTGGGGTTGATCCATACAGCTTGGATTGGTGCACTGGTGGTGCTGGTGGCATACGCGCTGACAACCTGGAGCGGTTATCTAGATCGCAAGAGACCTCTGACACAAACAAGTGAAGACAAAGTTTTGGTCGTCGGCCATTGATCAGTTATGCAGAGGCCAAAGTTGCTTTCAGGGCTGATAAGCGAACTGCAGAGTCCCCTCAAGGTATTACTTAACTCAGCCTACTGCGCTTCGGTTAGCGAGGGTGTAATTTCGTCCCTCGCGGCTGTTGTTTAAGTCGTTCCTGTTTTGTTACCGCTCGATGACCGCTAATGGCCTAGGCTGAGTAAAAACACTTTTCTCACCTCTTCCAGCCAAAATAGACGCGAATATCGCATCCCTGCATAAAATCTAGACCTATTCGCTAACCGAGCCGCTTACCGATTTAACGTAGAAGCGCGGAGATAAAAAGGCTTCTGCGTTTTTACGCAGCTTGGGCTTAAAACAGACTGAGTCAATAGACCCCAACCACTTCAATGGCAATGCACAAAATTGGTGGCCGGATCATGACTCCCCAATGACTCTTTTAAACGCAAAAAAAGAGGGCGCAATGCGCCCTCTGGATAGTCACTTATGGGGTGGTCGGTTTTTAAACCTGTCTGTCCACCATATCCTTGCCCAGCCGGCGCCAGGTCAACAAAAAGCACAGAGCGCTCGAGACGTACAAGCAGGCCATTATGACCATGGAGGTTTGAAGGCTTTGCGCGTAAACCTGCCCACAGACTTCCTGCAGGTTCTCGTTCAGCTGACCGACCACGGCGGGGTGACACTGGTTTCGCGCCAGTTCGCCAGCCGCGACCCCGAGCTCGGCGATGCCGGACTTGAAGAAGATGTCGGAGACTGCGCCAATGAATAGTGGGCCGAAGCCGTAGCCAATCAAGTTGACGAGCAGCAGCATTACAGCCGTGGCCATGGCGCGCACACGCATGCTTACCACACCCTGACCGATCGCGTACTGGGCGGCCAGATAGCCGTACTTCACAAAGCCGCCGATGACCAGACCGATTGCTGCGTAGAGCAAATTGTCGGTCGTGAAGGCAAAAATGTAACAGGGAACCGACAGTGTCAGGCCCGCCGCCGGTACCCAGGCGATGGCGCCCGGGTGCTTCTTGTAAATCCTGGTCGCTAGCCAACCGGTGGCGAAGGTGCCGATGGCCGCAGACAGGGCGACCGGCGTGTTGATCCAGATTGCTGCCTGGCCGGCGGTGATTTCGTAGGTGCGGACCAGAAAGATCGACTGGAACGAGGAGATACCGTAACCGCAGAACGCGGCAATGGTGGCGCCGGCGGTCATCAGCCAGAAAGCAGGCTTGCCCATCAGCTCCTGGATAGCCTCGCCCAGACTGGCTCGCTCTTTTCTCTCGGCTTGCGGCGGATCGGTGTAGCCGCGCGGCGGCTCCTTGACCGTGAACTTGAAAACGAGGGCGACTAGCAAGCCCGGTAAACCGACGACGAAAAAGGCGGTACGCCAGTCGAAGGTGTCGGTAACCCAGCCGCCGATCAGGTTGGCGAACATGGTGCCGAGTGTGACGCCCATGGCGTAGAAGCCCAGCGCTTGGGAGCGTTCACGTGGGATGAAATAATCAGCGATCAGGGAATTGGCCGGCGGCGTACAACCCGCCTCGCCGATACCCACCCCGACGCGACACATCAGCAGAATCCAGAACGCGCCGATGGTGACCGAGCCGATGGTGACTTCCGTTGCCAGACCACAGGCTGCGGTCATCAGCGACCACAGGGCCACGCAGATGGTCATTATCCACACGCGATTGGCGACATCGGCAAAACGCGCTAGCGGGATGCCGACGGCTGTATAGAGCAAGGCAAAACCGAAACCAGTGAGAAGCCCGAACTGCGTGTCGGAAATGCCGAGGTCCGGTATCAGATCGGGACCGACGACCGCTAGCAGGGCGCGGTCGACGAAATTCAGGATGTAAATAAGGGTCAGTGCGAAGAGTACATAATTGCGGTACGCCTTGGACCCGTAGCCTACCAAATGGCCTTGGGTTCCCCCTTCTCCGCCAACGATGGCTCCCATGGATAACTCCCTTCTGAGTACATTGTTATTAGTAGACGCGGACTGAAGTCACGCGCTGATATTATTCGCTCACGAGCTCCACCAGCATATCGACATAGTGGAACCGGTGTCGCACAGAATTGTTATCTCTTTGTGACAGGTCATATCAGCACAACGCCTGCCATAACAGCGCACCAGCCGAATGCCTTGGCTCGCGAGCTGAACAGCCATACTGGTGACCTAGCGCCAATCCATGAAGGAAATGGTGAGGTATCATCAGGGCGGCGCCATATCGGAAAAACCGCTGATTCAGCCGTCTGAGGAAACGACGACCTCCCACCTGAGTTCGCCCCGTGTGATCGATAAAAGCTGTTCCTGCAACGCGTCAGCTGCGTTAGCGGGCAAGCTGACTTGCATTCGCACTGCCTGCCCGTGGCTGACCTCAAGCAGCTCGCCGCCGAGCTCCGCAATCAAGTTGCGGGCAACGCCCTCGTGGGCGTAAGCCAGTTCGCAGCAGAGTATTTGGGTAGCGATGTGTTCGATTTTTTCGGCCTGCAGCAGCGCCTGGGCGACGGCGTCGGTATAAGCACGCACCAACCCACCGGCACCCAGCTTAACGCCGCCGAAGTAGCGCACCACGGTGGCCAGTACGCCGTCCAGTTGTTGATGGCGTAGTACCTCCAGCATGGGGCGGCCTGCGGTACCGGATGGCTCACCATCGTCTACTGCAGCGCTATGGCCGCCAGCTAACAGCGCCCAGCACACATGGGCGCAACCCGGATGATGCACGCGCAACTCGTTCACCCGCGCCTGGGCGGCGGCGCGGTCGGCGATGGGTTCGACGCAGGCAAGGAAACGGCTTTTGCGGATTTCCAGATTACTGGTGACGGGTTGAGCAAGACTGTACATGGCGCAAGGATAACCCGACGGCAGCGATGCATACAGGGCGCGGCGAGTACCGACCAATCCAGCCCATGTAAAAGAACCGAATCAGAAACAATCTAGCGCCATATCCAGCGTGGTGCAGTCTGCGCTGCGCAGCACCTCTGCCAGAGCAAGCGGCGTTGGGAGTACGCAGCGTTAAACATACTCACCGGTGAAACGCTTGCCTTGACAATAAGAAGGTAGGCGCTTCCGTATTTTTATATGCTTTTCAGCACAGCCCGAGCCAGTCCAAGCCAGTGACCAGTTGCTCGCACCCGCTAATCGACGTTGCATAAGTCGCTCTCTGGGAGAGTAAGCTCTGCTCTCTTAGTGACATTCAAGCTGTGCTCCAGCGCTTCGACCACGGAGCGCACTTGCTCATAGCCGGTCTTTAATAAGAACGTTGGCGCACGGCCATAGCTCTTCATTCCGACAATGAAAAAGTTCTCCTCAGGATGGACTAGCTCTTCAGCCCCATGAAGTCTGACCGTGCCGCAGCTGTGCTGATTAGGGTCAATCAGTGGCGCTAGCAACATAGCGCTTTGGGTTGCAGGATCAACTGCAGTACGCAATTCGGTTAACACGCTCAGGTCAGGACGAAAGCCAGTAGCAACAATGAGCTCATCGATTGTTGGCAAGACCTGCTCACCCGCTTTCACAGTTAAACCTTTTGAATTACCGATAACCTGATCGATGGCTACATTTGTGAACAGTTCGATTCTACCTTCATCCAAGAACTGGCGGATTCTCAGTCCAAGTTTTCCGCGTTGTTCTAACGGATCATTAGCGCTACCCAAAGAGCCTTCAGCTGAATCACCTCGGATCGCCCATAAGACTTTGGTTTGCGATGCGTCTTGAGCTAGCCGCACCATATCTTGCAGGGCATTGAGGGCAGAATGCCCCCCACCCACTACCAGCACCCTCTTATTCGCATAGCGATTCCGATCACGACCTAGCACCGCCGGGGTGCTATAAGCGATATGCGCTGCATGCTCGGCCTCGCCCAGGGCTGGTATGCCATGCGCGCCCATCCAATTCGGTGTTTGATAAGTCCCCGAGGCATCAATGACCGCGCAGGCCAACACATCCTCATTCCCGGCTGGCCCGGCAACACGCAGCAAGAAAGGCGCTTGTGATCTACCTTGTGTTTTCATAGCGTCGTGACCGAAACGGGTGGCTGCCAGAACACGCGTATTGAGCCGCAAGTGAGAATGTATTTGCGCCGAATTCGCGAGTGGCTGAACAAAACCATCCAATAGTTGCCGACCGTTCGGATACTCGTTTTCTGGTGGTGATATCCAACCCTCTGCACTCAGCAGTTGTGCCGCTAAGCCGTCCACGTTGGATTGCCAGGGAGAGAACATCTTCACATGTGCCCACAGTTCAACGTTGGCGCCAGCCTTGGAGCCTGATTCAAAAATCAGTGGCGTCATGCCCTTGGCTAATAAGTGCGCCGCAGTGACAAGGCCCACTGGACCTGCACCGATAATAGCAATGGGCAACTGATGTTTTTCCATGAGTAACTCCTTTCTAGTTTGTTGGTCAGCAGCAAACACAATTTGCTTTGTGAGAGCCTAATTATGTTGGCAGTAACAACAATTTGAGCAAAAAAAGGGAAACCCTCCCTTTTAATCCTTACTACAAATGGTTGCACAAGACTCATCTACCAGCCCGCAGCGAACTTCTGTGGCGCGCGTGATCTGTCTTAGCAAGCTAAGTGCCCCTTGCCTGGCTTCGATCGATAGGTCTTCGATCATAGCTCGCTCCTCAGCAATTAGGTCAGCTCTGATCCTGGCATAAAGCTCGCACCCGGCGTCAGTTGCCTGAATGCGGACCGCACGTCGATCTTCTTCGTCTTCGACCCTAGATACATACCCCTTGCGTTCCAGAGTATCGACCACTCGACTCGCGGTGCTCTTGTCCAGGAACATTTCTTCGGCCATAACCTGGAGACGTAACGGACCCTTTTTAACCAGCGTTTCAACGGCATAGCACTGGGTTACAGATACGTCATAACCGCAAATTCGATCACGATCACGAAACTGGTGGACGCGGACCAATTGATTAATCGCCTCATACAAATCCTCGGAATCCCGAGTCAACTGATCAGTTTTTCGTTTCGTCATGATAGCTACAATATAGTTGTCAGTTGCAACAGTAATCTCAATGCTACGAAATCGTCAAGGCTGTTTATGGTGTTGACGGGTATCAACGCAAGACGCTAGATTGTTGTTACTAACAACATAAAATGAGCGCGCTAGTCGTGACGTCTCCAGAACAGATCCAGCCTCCGATCAATCACTCCAGACTCGTATGGAGCATGGGATTCACCCAAATTCTTGCTTGGGGGACCACCTATTACTTGCCAGCAGTGCTTGCCGCTCCCATAGCCACCGAAACAGGATGGTCTATTACCAGTGTGGTGGGCGGATTGTCTTGGGGGTTACTCGTCGCGGGAGGCTCATCACCTGCTATTGGTCGGCAGATTGACCGGCATGGCGGACGCTCTGTTTTAGCCACGAGCTCCCTGCTGCTAGCGCTCGGCCTGCTACTGATGGGGCTAGCAAGCACCCTTGCCATTTACTACCTCGCATGGACCCTAATTGGCGTCGCGATGGCAGCAGGTTTATATGATGCAGCCTTTTCAACGCTGGGCAGACTGTTCGGCGAAGGAGCACGACCGTCGATTACCATGCTGACCTTATTGGGCGGATTCGCCAGCACCATCGCCTGGCCTTTGATAGCAGGGCTGGAGAGCTTGGGCGGTTGGAGAAACGCCTGTTTTGTTCTAGCCACCGCTCACCTTTTGGTTGGTCTGCCTATTCATCTGCTGTTTATTCCCGGAAGCAAAACAAAACCACCAGTGCCGGAACCACGGGAGAAATCTGAACCTAGATCAAAAGCATCACATCACCTTTTCTTGCTAATGGGTGCCATGCTGACCATGCAGGCATTGGTGGTCTCGGGTATCTCAGTGCACCTTCTCAATATACTCAAGCAAGTAGGGATCACGGCCGCCACAGCTTTGGCTATCGGTATGGTGATTGGTCCCGCACAAGTCGTAGCGCGAGCAGCTGAGTTTTCTGTAGGTAAAAACCTTCACCCAACGTGGTCAGCAAGAGCGGGAGTATTGCTGTGTTTGATCGGACTTGGACTGCTGATCCCTGGCCTACCGTGGTTAGCCTTCGTAGCGATTGCGCTTTATGGCGCTGGCAACGGCATTCTCACCATCGCCCGTGGCACACTTCCGCTTGCGTTGTTTGGTACCCATGGTTATGGCGCACGCATGGGCCTGCTTGCAAGACCCGTTCTTGTTGCGCAAGCATGTGGCCCAATCGCGGCGGCATTTGTTTTGGAGCAAGCCGGAGCTTCGGTATTGATAGGTTTGATGTGCTGCTGTCTCACGCTGTGTTTAATTGCAACTTGGCGACTGCCAATTGCGCATAAACCCGAATAAGGGTTTTTCCTTCAGATACCGGGCAATTAGCACTGCTAACAATCATGCACTCGGAAAGCCCTGGGGCTGACAGTCCGCCCATTTTGCTTGCTTTGTTAGAGCTCGGGCGGGAGAGCCTGCAAAAGGAGCTAACAGCTTATGATGCTGTTAGTGATACGAAAAAGACGGCTCAACGCCGCCTTGTCCGATAAGCACGCAAAGAACTCATTACCGCGTACAACATGACGGGGCACTTCACCCTTTTACAGGCAGAAAGCGTCCGAACTCGCAGCTTTGGCCAACATTACTTTCTACTTGACCATTCCTGGCAGCCATCTTGCCGTTTAAGATCACCGCAGGCACGGTCTCATCATTACGATTAACGATACGGCTCACGCCTTTGAAGTCTGCTTCATGATATTCGTAAATCCGATCATCCAGTTTGGCAGGATCGACAATTATCAGGTCAGCCCGATCACCTTCTCGTATTCTGCCCGCGTCGATATTGAACCAATCTGCCAGCTCGCCAGTAAGCTTCCAAACAGCTTTACCAACGGACATAAAGGGCTTGGCGTCAGATTGAGCATCGTTGACCATTTTAAGCATTCTGAGAGGCAGGTTATAAAAGCAGATATTCCTCAAATGGGCCCCTGCGTCTGAAAAGCCAATCTGACTTGATGAACTATTGCACAGCTTTTTAAGCACATCGGGTCGTTGATTCGCCACTGTCTGGCGCCAACGAATATCTTCGCCGTACTGGCCCATCAAATCGAGGAAGGCATCAACTGGATGCTTGCCCGTTTCGTTAGCGATTTGCAGGAAGCTTTTGCCTTCTAGGCTCTTGTCCTCACATTGAACAACAATCATGTCCCCGAACTGGCGATTCCATAACGTGACTGGACCGGCCTTTTGCTTGATTTCCTCTTTGAATCTGGCCCGGTAAAGCGGCTCCATGACCATTTTCTGTCTATTTTTCTTACTCATTTCGTGAATCACATCCAGCCCTGATGGAAGCTCTTCAACGTTCACGAAGTTCATGCCATCGACATACAGCGTAAAAACCGAAGGAAGAAACTGCCAACGAAAGTTGCCTGAGAACAGATTTGCCATGCGCGCGCCAAAGCGGCTGAACATATGCGCGGCGGGAACCCCTACTACATCCGCCAAGACAATGAGAGTCATTTTGAGATTCTTGCGAAATAGCCCCATGCTCTGCCCAAAGAGCCAGCTCATGCTTTTCAGTGGCGAATAAATATTGGGGGCACCTTGGTGTACCCGGCCATATTCACGCAGCACTGTGTTGAAAGCAGCATATTCCGGATTTTTTGCAAAAGTCGAAGGCAATGGCAGGGAGCGAAAACGTGTACCGTCGATCTTGTCGCCCTTTGACATCATAAATGACATGCCCAATGCTCCCGCATCGAGACTTTCTTTAAGCATGTCGGTCATTTTTCGCGTTTCCGCAGCTGTTAATTCTGCACTCGCATCTACGGCGCGTTCAAAGCCAAGACCCGCTACACGTATATCGGAATGCCCAACAAAAAAACTGACATTAGGTCCGAGCCCAATTCCACTCAAGTAACTGATGTACTCTTTTGGGGTTTTCCACGTTTTCTCTTTTTGGAGAACGGGAAGAATTATTTCTCTCGGAAAACCTTCGACTCGGGTAAACAAGTCACTGCAATCGTCCGGATCTGAGTAAATCATGCTTAACGAACAGCCACCTAGAAAAACCGTAGTGACGCCATGTCTCAACGATTCATCCAGAGCCGGATTTATCATAACTTCCGCATCATAGTGAGTATGAACATCAATAAAACCGGGCATTACCCACTTGCCATCGGCATCAATGACTTCTTTGGCTTCCTGGAGAATGGGTGACTGGCTAACTTTCGCAATGTTGCCATCCTTGATGGCAATATCACGAACACTACCGTCAGAATCGGCTGTGCCGTCAAAATATCGTGCGGATTTAATTAATATATCGTATTGCATGCTCACCGCCCCACTTTCTTATTATTAAGCACTCCGCACATGTCAGAGGCGTATTTTATTCGAGTCAAAGCCTAGCGTGACTCAGCTTGGTGCTAACACACGAATCAGCACGATCAAGCTAGCAACATTGCAGCAATAAGACTTGATTATGAGCGCAATATATTTGACTATTGGCGCAACCTAATTTTTATAGAATCCCCCTTTAGATTTTCACTCTTACGTCAACCAGAGCAAAGAAAATCTATCTCATACAACGGGTTATAGATGTGGGCGCTCACTTATTGGCTACCTGCCATTCGGGAGCAACGAGAAGTGCCCACAGCAATTTGATAGCCATACTGAAATCCTCCCGTTAGAGGACAGCCGAGATGCACAAAAATCCACTCTCGTTGAGGTAGAGCCTTCATCTGGAATACGTATGAAAAACTTGCATTTTGTACCCAGCATTGCAATGACCGGACTGGATTTTCTAATTGAAAAATATGGCAGTAATTCTGACGTATTTCTAAGCGACGCTGGCATTGATCCGATCAGTCTCACGCGACCTGACTTACCCGTTGATGGACAAAAATTGATTGATGCGATTGAACTGCTCGCAAGACAATCAAAACAACGCTACCTAGGGCTACAGTTAGGGAAGGTCTGAAAAAGACTTCCTGAAAAGGTAAAATGCGTCAGCGCCATTTTCGAGACCACCGCATGAAACAGATGAGCTTTGCAGACGCCGAATACGCTGGTAAACGTAAGCAGACCCGCCGTGAGCGCTTTCTGCTGGA
>DRHT01000006.1 GCA_011053055.1 Halopseudomonas sabulinigri
GATGGTGATGCCCACGTTGCCTATGCGCGCTTGGCGTACTAGCTGCAAAACGGTCTCGCTCAGCTCGGTCAGCACCTGCTCTTCGCGCGACGTTTCGTAGTGCGGATGCAATGCGGAGAGCTTGATCGAGATAGTCGGTTTGGGGCTCGTGCCCTTGTACTTGTCGTCTACCAGGGCTGTGATGGCATCGCTGTAGTCTTTCAAATATTTGGCGGCATCAGCGTGAGTCAATGCGGCTTCGCCGAGCATATCGAAGGAGTAGGTATACCCATTGTCGCGCTGCGACTTACCGTTCTTCAGTGCTTCTTTAATGGTACGGCCAAGCACAAACTGACGGCCCATTATTTTCATCGCCTGCATCATAGCGGCGCGGATAACCGGCTCGCCGCTGCTCTTGACCAAGCGCCCGAGCACAGTACCTGGCGTACCGTCATGGCGCTTATCGAGATTAACCACCTTGCCGGTCATAACCAAGCCCCAGGCGGCGGCATTGACCAGGGTGTTATCGCTTTGCCCAACGTGGCGATCCCACTGTGCGGCATTCAACTTGTCGCGAATCAACGCATCAGCTGTATCGGCATCCGGCACGCGCAGCAGTGCTTCGGCCAGACACATCAGCATGATGCCTTCCTGCGTATCCAGGCTGTATTGCTGTAACAGGGCGTCAATACTGTCTATTGCATTATCGCGCTTACGTACATCCAGAATCAGTTGGCGTGCTTGCTCGGTCAATGCAGTAAGGTCGCGCGCGCGCGCGAGTTCCAATAGCTCCTGCAGATAAGCCGATTCATCAACCGAATAATTTTCACTTACCTCATGTAGAAACTCATCAGGACTACTGCCCAAAAAATCGCCCTGCAACACTGTGCTCGCTTTAAACATCCTGGCATGCTCCTGGAATCGCCTATCGTCGTCAGCCACGAAAACGACAGATGAATGAGTTCGCCTGTCTCCTAACCCTAGACCATGGTTGGTAATAGAACGAATCATCCGTTGTTATTGAAACCAATACGGCCGAAACAGCGGACGCGCTTACGCATAGAATCGGCCAACCATCGACTCTAGAAGCAGCTCAGGGAAAAATATTGTTGAAAACTACGGATTTTTTGCAAAAAACTAGGGAGCAACCCTGCGGCTAGTGCAATCGACCTAAGCGTAGCTGCCTTGGCGTAAGACCGAACTGGCGACGCATAGCGTGATTTAGCGCACTCTGGCTGGAAAATCCGCAGCGGCTGGCTAGCTGCGCAACCGGCAAGCTGGTTTCACGCAACAGCTTTGCAGCCTCACGCAAACGCAGCTCAAGTACGTGTTGATGAGGTGTTTTGCCCGTAGCTTCACGAAACAACGAATGAAAGTGGCTTGGGCTGACGTGAACCCGGCCAGCCAAGGCGGCGACACTGACGCCCTGATCCAGATGCTGTTGCACAAAATCGTCTATATGTTGCAACTCAGCGGCGTCCAGGCCGCGGGAACGGGTCTGCTCAGGCGCCAATAATCGCTCGTGCAGTGCATGCAGCAACACACCACCTAGATGCCAATTCAGCCCCGCTGCCGTGAGTGGCTGATTCAAGCTGTGGTCAGCAAAATCCAGAAGGCCCTGCAGATGGTGGTCAAGCTGGATAAAACGTGGGCGCTCGAACAAGGCCTCGAGTCGTTCATCAGCATAATCTGCCAAACCCGACGCTTGCGTAGGCAGGTCCATGATTAGCATATGATTTTGCCCGCGCCCGGAAAAGGCATGCGCCTCACCGCCCGGAACCAAACACGCATGTAATCGATTAACTGCTCCGCCCTGCCCCATAACTTCGAAATCGGCACAACCTTGCAAACCAATAACCAACTGGTGCTCAGGGTGCGCATGGGTGGCCGATTGAGTTGGCAAGTCGAGGATGCGGGTTTTGATCATTTAAAGATCTTGCCACAGTCAGGTAAAAATTACCCGCCATTGAAATTTGCCTCGAGCGACTCCACCTTTTAACCAACCGATAGATAAATATCCTTTACGCAGCCGTAAGGTAGACCCGATGACAGAACAGGAATCCGCAACTTCAGACTTTATCGAGCGAGATCAGGACGAGCCTTCGGGTACCAGTTTGGCGCTACCCAATCAGCGACTGCCAAACCGGCTGTATCTACTGCCAATCAATAATCGCCCCTTTTTCCCCGCTCAGGTAATGCCCGTAGTGGTCAATGAAAAACCCTGGGCTGAAACCATCGATCTGGTCGCCAATACCGAGCACAAAGCGCTGTCGCTGTTTTATCTAGATCAACCCGCA
The DNA here is from genome assembly GCA_011053055.1 of Halopseudomonas sabulinigri. Classification (GTDB taxonomy): domain Bacteria; phylum Pseudomonadota; class Gammaproteobacteria; order Pseudomonadales; family Pseudomonadaceae; genus Halopseudomonas; species Halopseudomonas sabulinigri_A. The sequence continues at coordinate 2,277 of DRHT01000006.1, forward strand.
CCGGCCAATGGTGAGCTATCTACCGAACTCTTGCCTGAGACAGGCTGTGCTGTGCATATCCGCCATGCAGTGCGTGAAGACGGCAAGATCCAGTTTATCGCTCAGGGCCTTACCCGAGTGCGCATCACTAAATGGTTAAGCCGTAAACCGCCATACTTAGTCGAAGTGGAGTACCCCACTACCGCTGACGACGAGCGTGACGAGGTACGCGCTTATGCCATGGCACTGATTAATGCGATCAAGGAATTGCTACCACTCAACCCGCTGTACAGCGAAGAACTAAAAAACTATCTAAATCGCTTCAGCCCGAACCAGCCTTCACCGCTGTCCGACTTTGCCGCTGCGCTGACCTCAGCCAAAGGCAGTGAACTGCAAGATGTACTGAATACCGTGCCGGTGCTGCGTCGCATGGAAAAGGTGCTGGTGCTCCTGAAAAAAGAAATCGATGTTGCCCGCCTACAAGGCGAGATCAGCGCCGAGGTCAATCGCAGTATCAGTGCACATCAACGCACCTTCTTTCTGAAGGAACAGCTGAAGGTCATTCAGAAAGAACTGGGCCTATCTAAAGATGATCGTACCGCAGACATTGAGCAGTTCCGCGAGCGCCTCACAGGAAAGCAGGTTCCGGAAGCCGCGCAGAAGAAAATCGACGACGAGCTCAACAAGTTATCGGTTCTGGAGACCGGCTCACCCGAGTACGCGGTCACGCGCAACTATCTGGACTGGGCGACGGCAATGCCCTGGGGCCTCACTCATCCAGACAGGCTCGACATCAAACACGCGAAACAAGTACTGGACCGTGATCACGACGGGTTAGATGACGTTAAACAACGGATTCTCGAGTTTCTCGCGGTAGGCACGTTCAAAGGCAGCGTCTCCGGTTCAATCATCCTGCTGGTAGGCCCTCCTGGCGTCGGCAAAACCAGCATCGGTCATTCAATCGCCGAAAGCCTCGGCCGACCTTTCTATCGCTTCAGTGTTGGCGGTATGCGCGATGAAGCAGAAATCAAAGGCCACAGGCGCACCTATATCGGCGCCATGCCTGGGAAATTTGTGCAGGCGCTGAAAGACGTAGGCGTAATGAATCCAGTGATCATGCTGGATGAAATCGACAAGCTGGGCAGCAGCCATCAGGGCGATCCGGCTTCTGCGCTACTGGAAACCCTCGACCCGGAACAAAATAGCCAGTTTCTGGACCATTACCTCGACCTGCGTGTAGACCTCTCCAAGGTATTGTTTGTATGCACCGCGAATACCCTGGACAGCATTCCAGCTGCCTTGCTCGACCGCATGGATGTAATTCGGCTTTCCGGTTACATCGCTGAAGAAAAACTGGCTATCGCCAAGCACCACTTATGGCCCAGGCAGCTTGAGCGCGCTGGCTTGCGTAAAAGCCAACTGCGGATTACCGACAAAGCTCTGCGCCAGGTCATAGACGACTACGCGCGCGAAGCAGGTGTACGCACCCTCGAGAAGCAACTAGCAAAGCTGGTGCGAAAATCCGTAATGCAGCTGTTGGAAGACCCGCAACAGAAGCTGAGTATCAAGCCTGCGGATCTGCAATCACTGTTGGGTAGTCCCGCCTTTAAAACCGAAAAGCGACTCAAAGGAACCGGTATTATCACTGGGCTAGCCTGGACCTCCATGGGTGGCGCGACCCTGCCGATTGAAGCGACACGCATTCATACCCTGAACCGTGGCTTCAAACTGACTGGGCAGCTAGGCGACGTTATGAAAGAGTCCGCAGAAATCGCCTACAGCTATCTGTGCGCAAACCTCAAGACCTACCGAGCAGACCAAGGCTTTTTTGACGAGGCCTTTGTGCATCTGCATGTGCCCGCAGGTGCCACGCCAAAAGATGGTCCTTCCGCCGGCGTGACTATTGCCAGTGCCCTGCTCTCTCTGGCGCGTCAACAGGCACCACGCTCAGGCATTGCGATGACTGGCGAAATCACTCTTACGGGGCATGTGCTGCCCGTCGGCGGTATCCGCGAGAAAGTTATTGCCGCACGCCGGCAAGGCATCTATGAGCTGATTGTACCCGAAGCCAACCGAGGCGATTACCAGGAGCTACCGGACTATCTCAAGGAAGGTATGCAGATGCACTTCGCCAGCCACTTCCGTGACGTTGCAAAGCAACTCTTTGACTAACACCGATTAGCAAGCACAAAAAAGGGCGACTCGCGTCGCCCTTTTTTGCTGATGGCCAAGAAGCCATGGTTACACTTGTAGTCGTTGATCAGTTATCGCGGTCACCGCGCCGATCATCAGAGGTCACACTAAAGCGATGGTCTTCGTCCAACTCTTCGACTTCAGGAAACTCATGCAAACTGCTTTCAAAGTCGTCGTCTTCAGGCTCTTCAACTTCAGCTTCTTTCTTGCTCGTTGATTTACGCGAAGGTGCTGGGGAAAGACCTTCAATCAGCTCCCAGTCAGGGTCAAGGGTAAAGTCATTCAGATTGAGGCGAGTGTCGGCCAGCGTCTCATCATCCGCCAACACATCATCGACCGTATCTAGAGCGGCAGCACTGGCCATACCTGTTTCCAGTTGCGGGAAACGTGCCTTAAGTTGATCAACCCGGCCCATGTCTCCACCCAGAGATTCAATCGCCTGCGCCTGCTCAGCAAAACCTTCAGCGTCGCCAAGTTCACCCATTACACGCGCTTGCTTATAACGCAACTCCAGGCGCTCTGGCTCTTCGGCAATTGACTTGTCCAGCATGGTGCGGGCTTCAGGAAAGCGGCCATAAGTGATGTACAGCTCTACACCATCCATGTCGTCCAAAGGATCAACTGGCGCTTCAGGAGCGGCTACCACAGTGGCTGCTTTTACATTCGCTTGATCGCGCGGTGAAGCCATGCCCGCCGCGCCAATCACGGGTTCGTTAGGTGCGGGAGCACCGACATCAGATTTACCGGTCGTACGCAGCTTTGAAATCAACCAACCGAATACAAATGCCAAACCTGCAATCGCCAAATACCACCAGCTGAACCAAGAAGAGGACTCTTGCGGTTGCTCGGCTGTGTCCGTAGGCAGTACCTCAGCTGAGATTGAGCCGGCAGTTGGACTGTCGCTGCCGCTGGCCGACGCATTCGCGCCACCGGCACCAGCACCCAATGTGCCTGTCGCAGCCGCGCTGGCGATGGCCGCCTCACCTTCCGCCTCGCGCGCTGCACGTAAGACTTCGAGCTCGGCTTGCAAGCTGGCAATCTGACGATCACGATCATCCAGTTCACTGAGTAGCGCGTTAAAACGGCCTTCCAGATCAGTCAGTCGGCTAAGTAACTCGGCGGAATTAGCCTGAGTGGCAGTGACTTCGCTTTCTTCGATACGTAAACGCGCTTGCTGATCCTGCGCGCTTGCATCGTCAGTCGCTTGAACGTTACCCGGCTGACCGCGTTCATCATCAGCCTCAGCAGTGGCTGCCGCCGCCATTTCAGCGTCAGTCAGAGGCATCTGTGTGCTTTCATTGGGCAGCGATTGGCTGTCCGCAGCCGCGTTTGGCGTGGGCACATTTTCTGGAGAGCTTTGCGCAGCTGTAGGCTCAGTTTCAATAACACCCAACTGATTTGCAGTCGGTAGCGTCAAAGTCTGGCCGAGCTTGAGACGGTCGCGGTCACCATTAACGAAAGCAGACGTGTTCAGTGCGTGGATAGCGGCCATGGTATCGGGAATGCTGGCGCTGTCGGCCGGGCGTGTACGGTGGGCGATATCCCACAGCGTGTCGCCTGACACGGTAACGTACTGCTTAGCGCCACTTTGCGGCGCCAGCGTTGGCAAGGGTTGCGCGTCTGGTGCCGCAACCGGTGCCGGGGCACGGTTAGTAGACTGCACCCTGGCTGGCGGCGCGGACTGCGCCATGCTTTGGACTGGCGCCGGCGCATTATTGCCATACAACGGCGGATCCAGCAGCAGAGTGTACTCGCGCAGCAGACGACCACTAGGACGACGCAGCTCCACCAGGAAGTTCAGATAAGGTTCGCGCACCGGTTGACTGGAGTCGACCTGAATGGCGAGCTTATTGCCCTGCATAACTGGCTTGAAGCGCAGGTCAGTAAGGAAGTAGGGGCGTTCGATGCCGGCCTCGTCGAAGGCGGCACTATCCGCTAGAGAAACCAGTACATCCTCCGGCGAAAGTCCTTCTGCGCCTTGCAAAACAATGATTGCACTCAGTGGCTGGTTCAGCGCCGAGTCGAGTTGCATCTCGCCTAGCCCCAGCGCATTGGTGACTCCGACGTAGAGAGCTGCCAATGATGCAGCTCCCATGACTATTTGGCGCTTAACAGCCATACCCTTTCCTCATTTTCCTGTGAGCTTCGACAGCACTTTTTCAAGAGCGAAACTCCGCTATCCGTTGCTTGATTTTTTTGCACTGCCCGAACGACCAATTTGCTGACCATAAGGGATTTTCACTGCGATCATTATGCCACCACGACAGCTATAAAAAGAACCCTGTCGCAGTATTCTGCCAAAAAATACGCGATAAAACGTCAACATGATAGAGCAAAGTCATAACTTTGACTTCAATTCAACAGGCGACATATATCTGTCAGTCAAGCAATCATTTACGGTCCCTGTCAAGGAGCCCGAGTTACGATAGAATATCCCGCTCGTTTCTGCCTTCTGGATCCACGCATGACCGACGTAGACAACCTTTTCGCCACCCCATTCAGTCAGGTGGCCGACTTCGCCTTCGACGAGAAAGTCGCGCGGGTTTTTCCCGACATGATTAAACGCTCGGTACCCGGCTACCCCACCATTATAGAGAGCATCGGGCTGATCGCGAGCCAATATGCTCAACCCGGCTCGATAATATATGACCTGGGTTGCTCCCTCGGCGCAGCTACCCAGTCCATGCGGCGACATGTCAGCAGCGAGGGTTGCCACATTATTGCCATCGACAACGCTGAAGCTATGGTTGAGCGTTGCCGGGAATACCTGATTGCTCAGGACGCCATGATTGAAGAGGCCCTTCCTGCGCAGGTGGTCACCGGTGACATCGTTGGTTACCCCCTGCAAGCTTGCTCGGTAGTGGTGCTCAACTTTACGTTGCAGTTCGTCAAGCCAGAAGAGCGCCTCAAACTCCTAAGCTTGATTCGGCAGGCACTGTTGCCAGGCGGCGTGTTAATTCTGTCGGAAAAGCTCAACTTCGCAGACACCAATACGCAAAAAAGCCTTGAAGAACTGCACTATGCGTTTAAACGCGCCAATGGCTACAGCGAGCTGGAGATTGCTCAAAAACGCAGTGCTATTGAGAATGTTATGCTGCCCGATACACTGGAGCAGCATCAGCAACGCTTGCGAGAGGCCGGCTTTTCGCACAGTCACACTTGGTTTCAATGTCTCAACTTTTGTTCAATGATTGCTCACACATGATTGATTATTCTACATTTCTCGACTGCCTTGAAGACGGGCCGCTGGCTAAATGGCGGCAGCCTATTGCTTCAGGGCTAGAGCAGCGCCTGCTAGATAGCCAACAGCATGGCGATCTGGCGCGCTGGCAAGCCAGTTTAGCCAAACTACCCAGCTTAAGCCGCGTCGATGCAAACTTGACTGAGAGTGTTTGCTTGCATAGCAACGAGGCAATCAGCGAGGAAGCACAGGTTCAGTTGCAAGAAGGCCTGCACGGCTTACATCCCTGGCGCAAAGGCCCGTTCAATCTGTTTGGTGTGCACATAGACACTGAATGGCGTTCGGACTGGAAATGGCAACGGGTATCACCGCATATCGATTTGCGCGGACGCCGGGTACTGGATATCGGCTGCGGCAACGGCTATTACATGTGGCGCATGTGGCAAGCCGGTGCCAGCATGGTTATTGGCGTGGACCCAAATCTGCTATTTCTCAATCAGTTTGAAGCAGTTAAGCGTTATTTGCCTGACGCTCCAGTCTGGCAACTGCCCTTCACCCTAGAGGCTCTACCGGAGCCCAGCAATGCTTTTGATACCGTGTTTTCCATGGGCGTGCTGTACCACCGACGCGCGCCTATTGATCATCTGCTGCAGCTAAAAGCATGTTTGCGCCCCGGCGGTGAGCTGGTACTCGAGACCTTGGTGATCGAAGGTGATGTAAATCAATGCTTGATGCCAGAGGACCGCTACGCGCAGATGCGTAATGTCTGGTTTCTGCCATCAGTAGCCATGCTGGAGCGATTCCTTGCCCGCGCTGGGTTCGTCAACATCCGCTGTGTAGACCTGAATCGTACTAGCGTGGAGGAGCAGCGCAGTACCGAGTGGATGCAGTTTCAGTCGCTGCCAGACTTTCTGCAGCCTGATGACTTGAGCAAAACCCTGGAAGGCCACCCGGCGCCAATGCGGGCTACCTTGGTTGCGGTGAAACCGGGGGGCTGATAGCTCGCCCGGTACGCCTGTTCAGCCGAATACAGCGACTGTTTGTCTGCTGATAGCAACCAGCTCGCCTGCCTGACTCCAAACCATGGCTGCAATGTCGCCATAACCGTCACGTGCGTACTCAATTTTGGCGTTATATAGCAGCCAGCCTTCTTCACCTAATACTGGTTGCGGCTGCACGAACTCGATGGTCCAGGTTATTGAGCTCGCAGGCGCACGCTCTTTGAGGTGGGGCAGCACCGCAGGTGGCCATACATCAACCAAGCCAACCAAATGTACTGAGTCAAAGGCGTCAAACTTTTCATCAAAACGCATCCAGCCACCCATTTCTCGCTTGCGACTATTTGTGCAGGGGTAATCGCCGAAGGTCCAACGCACATCAAAATAACGAATAAAAGGAGGGTTCATACCCTCGATAAAGGGCATGCGCTGGCAAGTTTCTGGGTTAGGCGCTGCGGGAGCCGGCTCGGCTGCAACATCAACGCTTGATTCACGCCCGGCGCCAAAACTGCCCTGAATAATGCACATGGTCTGGCCATTCTGCACTGCGCGGCCAAGTAGCTGGCTTACCGCCTTACCTTCGCGTAGTACCTCAGCCTCGACTGACATACTTTCGCCCGGTTTTACCGGGCCCACAAAGGTGATTGCTAACGAACGTACCGGGCGGCCATCGGCAACCTTGGCGCGCATCCCGGCGACGACCAAAGCAGCCACCAGGCCGCCATAACCTGCACGACCCTGCCCCCAATCGGTAGGAATGGTGACGCTATTGTCGGCGGAGACCGCGAAGGCCTCCAAGATTTCAGCAAAATTCATGTCGGTATCCTGAGAAAAACAGCCCTGCATAGTAAACGAACGCCGGAGGGTGGCCCTAGTGTGGCGCAGCAACATAGCCGGCCTGTATACAGGGCCATATCAGACTTTGGTCTGTAAGCGCAGGCCACAGAGCCAACCGATAGCCAGCCACGCAGGGGGCATATCCGGCCAGTCTGCTTCGCTTAAATCCGTTAGCTCAAAATCAGGCATGCCCGCGCGTGCCATTAGCCGTTCGTACCACCACACCACGTAATAGCCATGTCCGCTGCGGTGCTCATTGGCCAGTTGGCTACGCAAGCGCATAGGCAATGAGGCAAAAAGCTGCTCATCAAGGGCAATAAAAATACGCCGTTCATTGTCGAGATAGGCGGTTTCTGCGGCCACCTCGCAATCCATTTCAGCCGCCAGGACGACCAGTTGTGCAGCGTATTCCCGATGGCTTTTCAGTGGATTCAGCTGGCTGCGCCAATCAAGCTGCTGCCGTTCGATAGCATCGACCAGTGTATTGCTGCCCGCTCTCGAAGCCCCGAGTAAAGAAGCCAACCACTGACGCTGAAACAACGGCAGCTGATCAACCCAAATGCGCAGCTCCGCGCTACTGGACCCAGCCCTTGGCTGCCAGCCACTGACGTCTCCATCGGCGATTGAGGCAACGGCAGCCATGCGTTCTGGCCAGCTAGCGGGCACAAACTGCTGTTGAAAAACCTGCCACTTCTCACTCAATACTGTTTGTCGCTCGGCAAGCCAGCGTTCCGCTAGCCAACGTCGCCGTGATTTATAACTTGTCATCCGTTGTACGTCCCAACCGTTCCTTCATGGCTCTAATAATGCCTTTGTTGTCTTCCAACAATGCGCCTGTTTCAGACAGTGGCACCGCGCGGCATAAATCTAGCGTGAAATGCCCAAGACGAGCACTATACAAACCAATACCCATGCCCTGCCCTATACGCGCTGCCAGTTTTTCCAGTAGCCCCGACAGGAGTGAGTCACTAAATGCGCCCATGGCCATTTCGGTGCCGCCCGCCAGAGCGATATTACGCAACACATGGCGAGCCAGACGCCAGCGGCTAACGCGGCCAATCGGCAGTCCGTAACAGACCGCAACGCGCTGCATCATGCGGATGTTACGCCACACTACAAGCAATAAATCGACCGACACCCAAGGACTCGACGCCACCAGCACACCGGTGCCAATCGATTCATTGCGCACTATTTGCCGTGCCTGTTGATCGATGGCTTGGTAAAACTGCACGTTGAGCCGCCGGGACACCTCCTCTGCTTCGTGAGCGGCGTCCAAATCGCCGCAGACTGCGCGCAGCCTAGGCGCCAGTGGCGTATCTGCGTAGACCTCAGCCAACCGATCGAGCCAATCGACCGCCAAACGTTGGCGCGGATCACGTAAAGCTGCCTGCATTTCACTACGCAACTGTTCAAGCTCACTGAGGCGATGACGCTGACGGCGCAAATCACGCAGGGCAAACAAACCAACCCCACCAAGCAGCGCACCGGCACCGGCGACCAACCCACCCGCAAGCGGATGCCATTGCCAACTAGACCAGGCCCACTGACCCCATTCCAAGCCGGCACCGCCCAACGCAACTAGCACGGCGAGCTTCAGCAGCCGCCCTGGCCAACGGCTTTGTGGCGGCGCATTTAAGGTACCGGGCAGCGGTGCCTCGGTTGCTGCAGAGGCGTTTAGCTGCAACTCGTCTACGTCTCCCAGTAGCTCGGTTATGCGGGCATCACTGGCCTCTTTGGGCAACTCCCAACTGTCGAGGATGCGGGTTTTGCTATCGCCTTTCACAGTCTTTGCCCTTTTAGCATCCAGGCCACCAGATCATCCATACGGTAATGTGGAAAGGGCTCATTACGATGCAATCCCGGTGGCGGTCTTAACGGCAGCAGCTCAGGACTATTGACCTCAAGTGACTGCGGCAAATGCTCGGGGATGTCACCTGGCTGATAACGCACCCAGCCAGTTTTCCCCTGCAGACCCGCCACCAAGGCTTCGCCCTCCTGCCGAGTTGCACGGATTGCCGACAACGGAAGGCCCTTTATTTCAACGCCGCCGTGACGAACGTCAGCTAGCCGATCAACCATCAAATCCTCAAGGCACTGCTGTACCGCTCGCTGTTGCCGCGGGCCTACTTTGTCGACCTTGGTGGCACACAACGCCAGCCGACGAATCCGCGGGCGGAAGCGCAGTAACCGGGCAAGAAAACCGTTTTGGCCGTAATGAAAGCTCTCAAGCACTGCCTCCATGGCGTCCTTCAAATCCGCTAGAGCAGCTTGACCGGCATCCATAGGGCTGAGCATATCGACCAACAGCACCTGTTGATCAAGATGCCGGAAATGCTCATCGTAAAAGCCGCGCACTATGAAATCGCGATAATAATTGAACCGAGCCTCGCACACCGCCCACCAGCTGCCGGTTGGCGCAGTCGTATGCTGGTTGGCTTGCAACAGAGGCACAAAATGCAACATCTCGGCGGCTACGTCACTGCCCGGCTGCAGGAAGCGCGCAGGCTGGTTACGAGACAACCCTGCCTCGCTGCGGCAGCGCTGCAGAAATTTTGCCCAATGATCGGCCAGTGTAGCGAGCTCCTGCGTGTCTGCGTCAGCTGTGGGATCGATGGCTTGCAAGCGCTCATGTAGCGTCGAGGCCAGCTCAGCCCGTGGCGGTTGGCCTAGCCACTGCGCCATCTGCTCACACCATTGGCCGTAGCTCATATTCAGCAAGGGTAAATCCAACAACCATTCGCCTGGATAGTCGAGAATTTCGATGCTGACTTCTTTAGCCCCCTGCAGTTTACCCAGCAGCCCCCGCGGCTTGAAGCGCAGATCCAACAAGACCCGCGATAAGTCAGCGGTAGACTCAGGCCACGCTGCCGGATCTGCGGATAACGCAGCTAGGGATTCCAAATAAGGGAAGGGTCGCTTGATGTCATCCCGACGCCAGCGCACTGAGTCAAGACGATCAAAGGGGGAACGCTGGGCCAGCAGGCCTTTTTGATGGTTCTCCAGCTGGTTGATCAAACTGGTAATAAAGGTGGTTTTGCCCGCGCCACTGAGCCCCGTTACGCCCACCCGCAGGCGCTGGCGCCGTAATGGATTGGCAGTCGTTGCCGTTTGCTTGAACCAGTTCGCACTTTTATTTGCCACGTAGCAGGCACTCCCTGAATCATTTATGGTCTATGACGAGTATTACACAACCAACTGATGGAGCGGAGGAGCACACCCAATGGCCTATTCGGACACACACAGCAAGGCAATCGGATATCTACTTTGGATATTCGGCTTCATGGGGGCTCATCGTTTTTACTATGGCAAACCTGTTACTGGCACACTTTGGTTTTTCACGCTGGGCTTTTTTTTCATCGGTTGGATTGTCGACCTTTTCCTCATCCCTTCGATGGACCGTACCGCTGATCGACGGTTCCGCACCGGTCCAATCAACTTTAACCTGACCTGGATTCTGCTGACCTTTCTCGGTATTTTTGGCGCTCACCGCCTCTACATGGGCAAATGGATCAGCGCCATCATCTACTTCTTCACTGTTGGCTTGTTTGGTATTGGCATCCTTTATGACTACTGGACGCTAAACGAGCAAATTTCGGTGAAAAATATGCAGCGCGATTGGTAAGCACAGAACTAATTTACTCCGTGACAACCGCAGCGTTCCGCAGCTGCCGGTTGCTCGGCTGTAACAAGAACAGCAGCGGGAAAGCACAGAGCGCGATCCACATCATCAAGCGGAAATCCTGCAAGTATCCCAAAGTAGCCGCTTGTCGATTAAGCTCTCGACTCAATCCTGCCAGGCCAGCAGTAGATTGAATATCGTACGCGCCCAGCTCCGTTGCGTGCCGCAGTGCGAGGCTGAATGGGTTTATATAGTCGGCAAAAGCTGCGTGATTGATCTGGGTTCGCTGGGCTAGATAAGTCACTACGACAGAAATGCCGATACTGCTGCCAATATTGCGCACCAGACTAAAAAGCGCGGTACCGTCGTTACGATACCTCGGTGCCAGAGTAGAAAAGGTCAAGGTAGACAGCGGCACAAAGATCAAACCCAGCCCCAGGCCTTGAACAACCCCTGTGCGCACCACATCGAAGGCGGCAATATTCAGGTTGAAACCGCTCATTTCCCAGAGCGAGCCACAAGTCAGCAGCAGGCCTGCGCCTATCATTAGCCGTTCATCAACACGCCCTGACAGACGCCCTACCAATAGCATACCGACCATGGTTCCCGCCCCACGCGGAGCCAGCAGCATGCCGACATCAACCACCGGATAACCCAACAGGTTTTGTAGAAACGGCGGTAATAACGCCATGGTAGCCAACAGAATAATACCGACGATGAAAATAAAGATAAGCCCAACGCTGAAGTTGCGATTTCGAAACATCGCGGGCTCCATGAAGGGCTGCCTGCTAGTGAGAATATGGCTAATGAATAGATAGAAGCCCAGCCCGGCTAACAGTGCTTCAAGAATGACTTCACGACTGGCAAACCAATCAAGAGATTGACCTCGGTCCAGCATCATCTGCAACGCACCAATACCCAGCGCCAAAAGCAAAAAACCGAGCAGATCAAAACGGCGGGTATTATTGGTCTCAGTTTCCGGCAGGAATGCCACCAATCCAAACCAGGCCAATATTCCCAGCGGAAGATTGATATAGAACACCCAGCGCCAACTGTAATACTCGGTCAGCAACCCTCCGAGCGAAGGACCGAGAATAGGGCCAACCATTACGCCGACGCCCCAGAGCGCCATCGCCGAGCCGTGTTTTTCGGGCGGATAAGTATCCAGCAACACCGACTGCGATAACGGGACCAGGCAGGCGCCAAAAACACCCTGCAACAAGCGAAACATGACAATCTGCTCCAGGCTTTGCGCTGCACCACAAAGCATCGAAGACAAGGTAAACCCGATTACCGCACCCATGAACAAGCGTTTACGGCCCAGGCGAGCGCTCAGAATCCCGGTAAGCGGCATACAGATAGCGGCTGCCACAATATAGGAGGTGAGTACCCAGGATATCTGATCCTGAGTAGCTCCCATGGCGCCCTGCATATGCGGCAACGCCACGTTGGCAATGGTGGTGTCGAGCGCCTGCATGATGGTCGCCAGCATCACTGACAGGGTAATCAGTAAACGCTGAGCAGCGCTCGCACTGGGCGTGGTTTCGGCACTCATGACATGCTTGTCACAGCAAATCGGATAGCTGGCGGCGATGCCCGGTGTCGATCTCGACCTCGGTACTCAGCCCGGCCAAAAGCGGTGGGCCACCCTCCTCCATCTGCAACTTAATACGTACGGGCACCCGCTGCACTATTTTTACCCAGTTGCCTGTTGCGTTCTGCGCCGGTATTACCGAGAACTCGGAACCAGTCGCCGGACTGAGGCTTTCCACTGTCGCGTGCCAAACCCGGTCAGGATAGATATCAATACGTACTTCAACCTCCTGCCCCGGTTGTACATAAGTCAGATCAGTTTCCGGAAAATTGGCCTCAACCCAGGGCGCATCTGATCCCACCAGCGCTAATGCCATGCTGCCAGCAGAAACGTACTGGCCTGGCTTAGGTAAATTGCTCACTACGCCCGGAATGGATGCGCGGACCAAAGTACGCTGCTGATTCAACAAGGCATCATCCAATTCGGCCTGAGCCGCCCTGAAACTGGGATGCACCTCCACGGGCGCGTCAACGCTGCCGCCTAGCATCTCAGTCATGCGTTTGAGCTCCTGCTCCAACACTTTCACTTCCTGCGCTGCGACGTCACTCGCCTGTCTGGCGGTATCAAAGGTGGCTGCCGAAATGTACTGCTTATCCAGCAACCTCGACTGACGATGCTCTTCTTTCTGACTAAAGGCCGAGCGGCTCTGACGCAACACCATCTGAGCCTGGGTTTCATGGTAACTGGCCTGTAAAGCAGCCAAATCAGCGCGGACTTGACCAAGATTCGCCTCAGACTTGGCCACCTCGATGTCAAATGGCGCAGAGTCAATACGAAACAACGGGGCACCCACAGCAACATGTTGGTTTTCCGCCACCAGCACCTGCTCAACACGACCGGAAACTTCAGCACTGACCGGCACTTTGTCGGCTCGCACATAAGCATTGTCGGTTGTAACGTAACGCCCACCATGCAGATAGACAGCTACTATAGTCGCCAGCAATACCAGCGGCACCACCACCAGTAAAACCAAACGGCGACCACGCTTACTGCGCGCTGGCGCGTCTGGACTTGCTGCAGAGTCGGTCATGAATACGGCTTCCGTTTCAATTTATACAAAGAAAAGTCACTGACCCATCTGCGCATGCACATGCCGCAACAGCCGTAGCAACTGCTCGGCGTCGGCGTCACTCAAGCCGACGGTCATGCGCTGGGATATTTCGTCGTTGAGCACCTCAAAGCTCTGCAGGTGCGGTTTAGCGGCATCCGTCAAGAACAGCTGATAAGCCCGTCGGTCGCTCGGTGCAGGACGGCGCTCGATCAAGCCCGCCTGGCCAAGTTGGTCTAGCACCCTTGTGAGAGTAATCGGCTTGATCTCCAGGATTTCCGCCAACTCAACCTGACGAATACCCTCGCGCAGAGAAAGATGAACCAGCGTGCGGAACTGCTCTTGCGTCAAGCCATCCGCTTCACGATTGGCAATAAAGGTTTTACGCACCAAGCGGTTCACATCGGCAACGATGATGGGCAACCAGGATTTATCCACAAAAAGCACCGAATACATATAGTAAGTAAGGCGTACTATATGTCTGGCGTTTTGCTGGGGTCAATTACAGATTGGATACCCTGCTGCGGCCAATTGGCACAGCAGGATATAAAAAAGCCGTTTTTAGGGGAGATGCGGCTTTAGATTGGATCGTTGCGGGTTAAAAGCTCATCCGGAAGATGCATGATGTAGTCATCCTCCTGCGGCGGCATTTGCACATGGTAGCCCTGCTCGCGCAAATTGGCCAAAACCTTGAGGATATCTTCCTGCGCCAGCTTACGTTCTTCGGTCAATATCATGTCCATCGCATGCTCGGCCCGACCAATCAATTTCATTAGCTCAGGAGGCACCTCAGACAAACCTTTCTCGCGCGGCACATAGAGGTACATACCCATTTTTTTAGTGCTGCGATAAATCGAACACAGCACTTTCATACTGGCTCCTCTGCTTCAGCGTTAGCCACTTTCAGCAGCGCTTCACCCAGCAACTCCCGACGCCAACCAACGAGCTCCGCCGGCAAGTGATAAGGCCCGTTTGGGTAACCGGTGCGCAACATAGCTTCGATCACCTTTTTGCGCAGCATTATTTCAGGCGCAATATTTAACCGCTCCGCTTCAGCCGAACCTATCTTGCGCATGAGTTTAAGCAATCGGTTAGCCGCCGCTGGCAAGGGCTCTGGCAAACGTTCGGGATAATCTTGTGGATCGGCGGCCTGGCCCTCGCGAATAAGCTGCAGCAAGGTCTCGCCATCATGACGCACCGTGCGCGGATGCATGTCTTCTATACGGGACAAGGCTTGCAAGTTATCGGGCTGTTGCTGCGCCAATGGGCATAGCGCGCGTTCGCGTACCAAGCGATTACGCGCTTGATCACGCTCACGCGACTCGGTTTCACGCCAAAAAGCCAAACGTTGCAGAATCGCCAATTGCGCCGGATTCAGCCGCCAAGCCTGTTTCACTTGTTGATAAGCCAACTCTGGGTCAATCACTTGGCCACTGCCTGCGACCTGTTCAGCCGTGTCAGCGAATAACCACTCTTCAACGCCGGCCTCGGCTATGCGCGGCGCCAACAGCTCATACAGCTCAGCCAGGTGCTGCGCATCACGCGCCGCATACTCAATTTGCGCGTCGCTCAGGGGCCGCTGTAACCAGTCAGAGCGGGTTTCTTCTTTAGGCAGGTCAATGTTCAACTGCGCACTGACCAGCCGCGAATACCCCATGGAAAAGTCCATACCCAAAAAAGCGGCGGCCAGCTGTGTATCAAACAACGGTAAGGGATAGGCGCCACACAAGCGGGAGAAAACCTCCAGGTCCTCACTGCATGCGTGCAAAACCTTGACTACATCCGGCGCTTGTAGCAACTCGACTAACGGCGCCCAGTCAGTTATTTCCAGGGGGTCAATCAGATAAGCACGCTTACCGTCACCGATCTGGATAAGCCCAGCGATCGGGTAAAAGGTCTCGGTGCGGACAAACTCAGTATCAACAGCAACATAGGGCAACGTCAGCCAATGTGCGCACCAGGATGCCAAGTCAGCGTTGCGGTCGATCATCAGCGGTGGAACCAGCGGGCTAGTCATGGGAAGCCTTTTCGATAAATTGCCGTGAGTATAACTGATCTAAAACTGCGCTGCCCCGGCCTCCTTTCACTGAATAGAGCGATCAAGTTTGATCAGGATCAATCGATAAGGAGAGCGTATTTGACATACTTGGCGTTGCCGCACGCCCGTGCTGCAAATAACCGCCGATTTCCCTGCAAACTTGGAGCACGCATGCGATTTCTTCAGCACCTGCCACTTAAGTACAAATTTTGGGCGGTTAACAGCGTGGCCTTCATCGCCTCCTTGTTGCTGGTGCTGGTGGCAGTGTGGGTTGAGCAAGGCAGCATACAGGTTCAACGTATGGAGCTGGGCGAAGCGTTGATTGCTGACGAGTCAGGCGCCAACCCTTCGCTTCCGGGGCTGCACTGGCTAAAAAACGACACCGCTGAACTAGGCACCAAGAGTTTGACGCCAGTCTGGCGTGCAGCCAATGACCTGCATGCAACTCAAGCCGCTGGCGTGCAAGGCGTTTGGCTACAGGGAGGACGCGCTCTGGCAGTAGAACATCAAAACTATCTTGACCTACTCCTGGAACGGTCGCCAGTTTACGCGCTGGCGGTCATGGGGTTGATGTTGTTGGTCCTCATGGTGTCTCAGTTGCTGATTCTATTCATCACCCGCCACATTCTCAGTTTGCGTGACAGTATGATCCAGGTGCAGCAAACCGGTGACCTGACGTTAAGAGCAAAAGTCACGACCCAAGATGAAGTCGGCTCAATGGCTTCCGCATTCAACGCTATGCAACAGGCACAGCAGCAAGTGGTTGCGGCAGTTCGCCAAGCCTCACTTGAGCTAGATCAAGGCGCAAGCAGTCTGGCTGGCCTCATGAGCCAGGTACGCGACGGCATGGTGCAACAACAGGGAGAAACCGATCAGGTTGCCGCTGCGGTGAATGAAATGAGCGCCACTGTGCAAGATATCGCTGGCAGCACCTCTGCGACGCGCGACCAATCGAGACAAGCCGACACGCTGGCGAGCGGCGGCCGCGATCAGGTAGAACAGGTGCGCAAAACGATAACCGGGCTGGCCACTAGCATCGAACGTTGCACCCAGCATATGCAGACCTTGGCAGCCAATAGTGAAGACATTAGCGGCGTAGTACAGGTGATTCGCAGTATTGCCGAACAAACCAACCTGCTAGCACTAAACGCCGCAATCGAAGCAGCCCGTGCGGGTGAATCCGGTCGTGGTTTTGCTGTGGTAGCCGATGAGGTAAGGGCATTAGCGCAGCGGGTACAAAGTTCGACTGACGATATTCAACGCATGATCCAAACGCTGCAAAGCGGCACCCAGGCGGCCGTACAAGATATGCAGGCCAGTGCCGGCCTGACCCACGACTCGGTGGCCCAAGTAGCCAAGGCTGGCGATTCACTGCACGAAATCGCCAGCGCAGTCAGCCAGATCAACCGCGGAAACGGTGAGATTGCCTCAGCTATAGAGCAGCAAAGCCAGGTAGCAGATGCCATTACTCAGAGTATTGTGGAGATTCGCGATGTGACCGAGCGCACGGTTGATCAGACCATGCAGAGCGCAGCAACCAGCGATCAACTTGCGAAGTTGGCGCATCAGCTGAAGCTTTCAGTCAGTCAACTCAAGGCGTGAACTAAAAACGGCCCCGTAGGGCCGTTTCATGCATGCCAGACCGCTTATTGCAATGTGATGCGATCACCATTCTTGGCTAAGGTACTTGGACCAATACCTTTAACGGCGGAGACGGCATCTACTGAAGTAAAATCACCGTTTTGTTCGCGATAATCCACTATCGCCTGCGCCTTGGCGGCGCCTACACCCTGCAATACCTCGGCAATTTCATCTGCGCTGGCGGTATTGATATTCACGCTGACCATAGGTGCAGCCGGGCTAGGATTAACTTCGTCGGCGAATGCGGGGGCCATGCAATAGCAGGACATGATCAAACAGAAAGCAGTAACGAGTTTACGCATGTGACTCTCCTTATCATTAGGGGGCTTGTTTTATCAGTACCTCTTGCCGCACTGAAGGAACTCACTTCAGCAGCACTGGACCGCCATCCCTGCGGCACAGACAACCCTAAAACAAAGGCCGGCGGGATAAAAACCCGGCCGGCCTTGAATGTGAAGCCAATCGCATTTGTCTAGATGATTAGTTCAACGCTGCGCGTCCAGACCAAGCTGCAGGTCAGCCCTAAGATCGACAACCTCCTCCAGGCCAATCGCCAGCCGAATCAAGCCGTCGCGAATCCCAGCAGCCGCACGCGCTTCTGGCGTTAGCCGACCATGCGTAGTGGTTGCCGGATGAGTGATAGTCGATTTGCTGTCACCCAAATTCGCAGTAATCGACAGCAATCGCGTGGCATCAATGAAGCGCCAAGCGGCCTCGCGCCCACCCTTGAGCTCAAAGCTGACAACCGCGCCAAAAGCAGATTGCTGCGACTTCGCCAGCTCGTGCTGAGGGTGGCTCGGCAAACCAGCGTAATACACATGTTCTACTTCTGGCTGCTGATCAAGCCATTCGGCCAAGACCTGCGCAGCCTCACAATGGGCACGCATCCGCAGGCGCAACGTCTCCAGTCCTTTAAGAAAGACCCAAGCGTTGAAAGGGCTAAGCGTGGGCCCTGCCGTGCGCAGAAAACCGACCAACTCCTGCATGTGCTCTTTGCGCCCCGCAACGACGCCACCAAGACAACGACCTTGACCATCGATGTACTTGGTTGCCGAGTGCACGACTATGTCTGCACCTAGCAACAAGGGTTTTTGCAGCGCGGGGGTACAGAAACAATTATCCACCACCAGCAAAGCACCCTGTTGCTTGGCCACCTCGCTGAGGGCACGAATATCTACTAATTCGGCCAACGGATTGGAGGGCGACTCAAGAAACATCATCCGTGTATTGGGCTTGCACGCTGAACGCCACGCGCTGATATCCGAGAGAGGCACGTAATCCACCTCCACGCCGAAGCGCTTCAGGTACTTCTCGCACAGGCTAACAGTCGAGCCAAATACGCTGCGCGACACGAGAATATGGTCGCCACCGGAACACAAGCTCATGACCGTGGCCAGAATGGCGGCCATGCCAGAGGCAGTCGCTACCGCCTGCTCGGCTTCTTCCATCAGCGCAATACGCTCCTCAAAGGTGCGTACTGTGGGGTTCATGTAGCGTGAGTAAACATTACCTTCTGACTCACCGGCAAAACAGGCCGCAGCCTCTGCCGCGCTACGAAACACGTAGCTAGACGTCAAAAACAATGCCTCACCGTGCTCTGCCTCGGGAGTACGGCGATGTCCGCCGCGTACCGCCAGCGTATCGAATCCGACGCCTTCCAGATCACTGTCGAGCCGGCCTGCTTCCCATTCTTGCGTCATTCTCAAAGCCTCGCGTCCTGCGCCCAAGCTATCTAGGCGGAGCCGTTACTATCAATTGTTGTGCAGACCCATGATCTCGTTGTCGCTCTCGGCAGTAAACTTGGCTGAGTCATTGCGCGCCTGCTCAATCTTGCCGAGATAAACGTCACTGACGTCGCCCGTAACGTATTCGCCATTAAATACTGAGCAATCATAGCGTTTGATATCCGGATTGCCCTCGGACACTGCGTCAATAAGGTCTTCAAGATCCTGATAGATCAACCAGTCGGCGCCAATCAATTCAGCCACTTCTTCCGTGGTACGGCCATGGGCGATCAACTCATGCGCGGTTGGCATGTCAATCCCGTATACATTGGGGTAACGCACAGCAGGAGCAGCCGAACAGAAGTAGACATTCGCAGCACCTGCCTCGCGGGCCATTTGAATGATCTGCTTGCAGGTGGTGCCGCGGACAATTGAGTCATCTACTAGCATCACGTTCTTGCCCCGAAACTCCAGATCAATTGCATTTAGCTTCTGTCGCACGGACTTTTTGCGCGCAGCTTGCCCGGGCATGATGAAGGTGCGACCAATGTAGCGGTTTTTGACAAAACCCTCGCGGAATTTCACGCCCAAATGGTTAGCCAATTCAACCGCCGAGGTGCGACTGGTATCGGGAATCGGGATGACCACGTCGATACCGTGATTAGGCCGCTCACGCTCGATCTTCTCGGCCAGCTTCTCGCCCATGCGCAGACGAGCCTTATATACCAGCACCTTGTCGATCATCGAGTCTGGACGCGCCAGATACACGTGCTCGAAAATGCACGGCGAATACTCTTGATGGGTAGAACACTGGCGGGTGAAAAGTTCGCCCTTCTCGGTGATATAGACCGCTTCGCCTGGGCCCAGGTCGCGGATCAAATCAAAGCCAAGTACATCCAGCGATACGCTTTCAGAAGCAATCATGTACTCCACACCGTTCTCAGTCTCGCGCTTGCCGAAAACGATAGGACGAATGGCATTAGGGTCGCGGAAGCCGACGATGCCGTAACCAGTAACCATGGCTACTGCGGCGTAGCCGCCACGGCAACGCGCATGCACTGCACGCACGGCATTGAAGATATCTTCTTCGCTAGGCTGCAGCTTGCCGCCACGGGCTAACTCGTGGGCGAATACGTTGAGCAGCACTTCGGAGTCAGAGGTGGTGTTCACATGGCGTAAATCAGACTCGTAAATTTCGCGAGACAATTGCTCTACGTTGGTTAGGTTACCGTTATGCGCCAGCGTGATGCCGTATGGCGAGTTGACGTAAAAGGGTTGTGCCTCGGCAGAACTGGACGAACCAGCAGTAGGGTATCGCACATGGCCAATACCCATGTTGCCAACCAAGCGTTGCATGTGGCGCTGATGAAAAACGTCACGAACCAGACCGTTATCCTTGCGCAGAAACAACCGTCCCCGGTCACAGGTCACAATGCCGGCGGCGTCCTGGCCGCGATGCTGCAGGACAGTCAAGGCATCATAGAGCGCCTGATTGACGTTCGATTTGCCCACTATGCCAACAATGCCACACATGCCTAAACACCTTTTTCGTTGAGTATGTGAAAAACGTCCGGCGCCAACGCCGGGTTAGCGGCCAGCCAGTTGCAGAATAAAATTCTTCGACCAGTCCGCCACTAATAAGAAATGAGGAATCATCACTGACTCACGCCACCAGGTATCCGCTTCGACCGGGGCCAGACTCAATAGACCAACGATGACCACTACCAGCAGCCCGCCCCGCGCGGCACCAAATACCATGCCCAGAAAGCGATCAGTACCACTCAGGCCGGTCGCTTTAACCAGTTGACCGATCAAATAATTGATCAAGCCACCCAGCAGCAATGTCAGTATGAAAAGGATAGAGCAGGCTGCGATCACTCGCAGCGACGGCGTATCTATGTAGGGAGCCAGCAATTCAGCCAGCGCACCGCCAAACAACCAAGCAACCAGACCTGCAAGAATCCAGGTTACCAGCGACAGAGCCTCTTTGACGAAGCCTCTGGTCAAACTGATCAGGGCCGATATTACAATGGTGGCGATGATAGCCCAATCAACCCAGGTAAACGACACGGTCACGGCACCCTGTTACGCAAAGAGCGGTATTCTAGCAGAGCAGCAAAGGGCATCGAAACAGCAAACTTGCCGCGACCTTCTTTTAGTCTCTGTTGAGAAACGAGAACGCCAATTTAACCCTGCCGTCACCCATTAGCCTCGGCCGCTGTCAGCGTCATAAGCGACGACCAAGCCTTTGCTACCGCGCTTACTGGCTAACTCATCGCGCAAGCGGCTAGCCGCATCACGGCTTGCCAGAGGGCCAACGTAGACCCGGGTAATAGATTTACCCTGGACTGTGACCGAGTGCGTGTACGAGTTGTAGCCTTGTGTACGCAAAGTCTCGCTCAAGCCTTCAGCGTTGCTGTTGCTGGAGAAACTACCCAACTGAATTACCCAGTCTCCCGTTGCCGCGGCTTTGGGCTCAGGAGCCGCCACGGGCTCAGCCGCTTGCGGGACTTCAGGCTCGACCTCGTCCGCCGCCTCAGGCGCAGTGACCAGCGCTGGCTGATCTTCCGGCTGAGGTGCAGCCTCGCCAGAACCTGCCGCAGGAATACTCGCTACCTGAGGCGTTGCGGGTAGTTCAACCGGCTCAGCCGATGCTATCGGTTGTTGATCTAGAGTCGGCTCTTCCGGCACATCGACCACCACCTCCACGGTTTCGTCTTGCCCGGACAGCAGCATCGGCAAAAACACCACGGCGGCAACAACCAGTACCAGGGCACCGATGATGCGCTGTTTCAGACCTTCATCCATCAATCAGTACTCCGGACGTTTCAGACAACCAGAGTATGGCGGCAGCGACGGAGAAAAACGACCCGAAAATAACAATTTCAGTATCAACGTCAGAGTCATCCAGTGCGCGCGCTATGGCTTCAGCTATCGAGTTGCACTCATGGACTCGTTCGCCCTGCCCCGCCAGATAGCCGGCAAGCTGTGCAGCCGGACGACTGCGCGGACTCTCGAGCGGCGTCACATACCAGGATTCAAACAGTGATATGAGCGGCTCATGCACGCCGGCAAGGTCTTTATCTGCCAGCAAACCAAACACCGCAACACGCGCAACGTTTTGCGCTGCCAGCGCTTTTGCCATAAAACGCGCGGCATGCGGGTTGTGGCCAACATCAAGGTAAAGCCGCCTTGCTTGGCCGCGCCAAGTGATCTGCCGAAACTCGAGGCGGCCAGGCGCCTTGGCTTGAGTCAACGCGCGTCTGAGTTCAGTCTCAGGCAAATACAAACCCGCTTGCAGGAAGGCCTGAAGCGCCACACTCAGGTTGTCGCGCGGCAAAGATACTGATGGCATTCCAAGGTATTCCACAGGTTGTGAGTCGACCATTGCAAACACATCCCACACGCCCTCGTCTTGCGCCCGCCAGCCGAAATCTCTGCCGCGCTGCAAAAGTGGGCAGCCAAGCTCGTTGACTCGTTGCATAAAGCTAACAGGCAGATCCAGCTCGCCGCTGATCACCGGGCGCCCAGCGCGCAAAATTCCGGCTTTTTCGAAGCCCACCGACTCTAGCGTGTCGCCTAGGTATTCCTGATGATCCAGGCCGATGCTAGTCACCACAGCAACATTGGCATCGACTACGTTAACGGCGTCTAACCTGCCGCCCAGACCCACCTCAAGAACCACCGCATCAAGCTGAGCCGCTTTAAACAACCAGAGGGCCGCCAAGGTGCCGAACTCGAAGTAAGTGAGAGAAACACTGCCGCGGGCCTGATCCACAGCCGCAAAAGCATCGCACAAGGCATCATCGCTGACCATTTCGCCATTGATGCGTACCCGTTCGTTGTACCGCAAAAGGTGTGGTGAGGTGTAACAGCCAGTGGTTTGGCCGGCTGCTCTCAGCAGCGACTCCAGGCCAGCGCAGGTAGAACCCTTGCCGTTGGTGCCGGTAACCGTAAAAACCAAAGGCGCGGGCTGTAGCAGGTCAAGCTGATCGGCAACCTGGCGCACGCGCGCCAGGCCCATATCGATTTCGCTCGGGTGCAGCCCTTCGAGCCGGGTCAGCCACTCGGAAAGACTGCGCTGCGACATCAGACCTCGCTTTGCTCTGCTTCGTCTTCGACGGCGGGTGCAGGTGAGTTGGTGAAAATGGACAGCATGCTAGCCAAGCGATCGCGCATTTCGCTGCGGGCGACGATCATATCGAGCGCACCATGGGCCAGCAGAAACTCACTGCGTTGAAAACCTGCTGGCAGTTTTTCACGCACGGTCTGCTCGATAACTCTTGGACCAGCGAAGCCAATCAGTGCATTTGGCTCAGCTACGTTCAGGTCGCCAAGCATCGCCAAGCTGGCAGACACACCACCGTAAACAGGGTCAGTCATCACCGAGATAAAGGGAATACCCTCTTCTTTTAGGCGAGCCAACGCGGCACTCGTCTTGGCCATCTGCATCAAAGAAAACAGCGCTTCTTGCATACGGGCGCCGCCGGAAGCAGAAAAACAGACATAAGGAATACGCTCACCCAACGCAACTTCCGCGCCGCGAACAAAGCGTGCGCCAACCACGCTGCCCATTGAGCCGCCCATGAAGTTAAATTCAAAGGCGCTGGCAACGATGGGCGACCCTTTAAGTTTGCCTTGCATAACGACCAATGCGTCTTTCTCGCCAGTATCTTTCTGTGCAGCAGTCAGACGGTCTTTGTACTTTTTGCTGTCACGAAACTTGAGGCGATCGACTGGCTCTAGCTCAGCTCCAATTTCGCTGCGTTCGCCTTCATCCAGAAAGATATCCAGGCGACGACGGGCGTTGATGCGTAAGTGATGACTGCACTTGGGGCAGACATCCAGGTTCTTTTCCAGCTCAGGGCGATAAAGCACCGCCTCACATGAGGGGCATTTGCGCCACAACCCCTCAGGCACGCTACTCTTTTGTGCTTCAGAGCGCACGATGGAAGGAATCAGTTTGTCCACCAGCCAATTGCTCATCGTCATTCCTTAATCTGTTTATTCTGGTCAATCAGCCCTAGGGCTAAATGATTCAATCTTTACCGGTCCATTGCGCTGCGCATGTCGCCGATGATCGTTGCAATACCTTTGCGTGCTAGCTCTGGCTGATCAGCGTGACTGGCAATCTGGTTAACCAGTACCGAGCCAACCACAACGCCATCCGCCACTGCTGCTACTGCCGCCGCTGAGGCGCCATCGCGAATACCGAAGCCAACACCAATCGGCAAATCGGTCACCGTGCGCAGCATTTCTAACCTGCTTGCTACTTCGGTGACGTTCAAAGCACTGGACCCAGTCACACCTTTTAATGAAACATAATAGATATAACCGCTAGCCTGCTCACAAATGAGCCGAGCACGTTCTTTGGTTGTCGTCGGTGACAGCAGAAAAATACTGTCCAATCCATGCGCCTTGAATACTGGCAATACATCGCGTGCCTCTTCGGGCGGCAGGTCTACCGTCAACACACCATCAACGCCCGCCTTGGCTGCTGCTTCGGCAAATACGGCGTAACCCATGCGCTCAACGGGATTCAAATATCCCATTAATACGACCGGTGTTATGTCGTCATCCTCGCGGAAGCGTCGCACCATGTCCAGCACCTGCTGGAGGCTGACGTGATGCGCCAATGCGCGCTCCATCGCCAACTGAATGACCGGACCGTCAGCCATCGGATCAGAGAATGGAATGCCCAGCTCAATAATGTTCGCGCCGGCCGCAACCATGTCGTGCATCAACGGCAATGTGACCTCGGGTGTAGGGTCGCCAGCGGTGATATAGGGTATCAACGCCTTGCGACCTTCGGCCTGCAAGGAAGTAAAACAATCTTTGATTCGGCTCATGTAAATCTCGTTAAATGCTGATGCCGTCAATCCCGGCGACAGTATGAATATCTTTGTCACCGCGACCGGACAGGTTGACGACCACAATCTCATCGGGACGCATAGTGGCTGCCAGTTTCATCGCATAGGCGACGGCATGGCTGGACTCAAGCGCTGGCATGATGCCCTCAACTTTAGTCAGTTCACGGAAAGCAGTCAGCGCTTCTTCATCGGTCGCATCAACGTAGTCCACTCGGCCGAGATCTTTCAACCAGCTATGTTCAGGGCCAACACCGGGATAATCCAAACCGGCAGAAACCGAATGAGTTTCAATTATCTGGCCCGCTTCATCCGACATCAGATACGTGCGATTGCCGTGCAATACGCCAGGCTGACCCGCGCTTAGCGGCGCCGCGTGTTGGCCGGTTGATATGCCGTGACCACCTGCTTCAACCCCGTACATTTTTACGCTGTCGTCATTCAGGAAGGGATGGAACAAGCCGATGGCGTTGGAGCCACCGCCGACACACGCCACCAGTGCGTCAGGCAGGCGACCAGCCTGAGCCAGACATTGTGCACGCGCTTCGCGCCCAATCACGCACTGAAAATCACGAACCAGCTCCGGATAGGGGTGCGGACCCGCCACGGTACCGATGATATAAAAGGTATCGTCGATATTAGTTACCCAGTCACGCATCGCCTCGTTCATTGCATCTTTTAGTGTCTTAGAACCGGAGGTGACTGGAATCACCTCCGCGCCAAGCAACTTCATACGATACACATTGAGTGATTGGCGCTTGACGTCTTCTGCCCCCATGTAAACCTGGCATTTCAACCCCAGCCGCGCTGCGACCGTGGCAGTCGCAACACCATGTTGCCCAGCACCGGTTTCAGCAATCACCCGAGGCTTGCCCATGTGCTTGGCCAACAAAGCTTGTCCGATGGTGTTGTTTACCTTGTGCGCGCCCGTGTGATTAAGGTCTTCACGTTTGAGGTAGATTTGCGCCCCACCTACTTTGGCAGTAAGGCGCTCAGCTAAATAGAGCGGCGATGGGCGACCAACATAGTGCGCTAAGTCATAATCAAATTCGGCCTGAAATGCGGGATCCTGGGATAGTTTTCGGTAGAGTTTTTCCAGGTCATCCAGCGCTTCCATTAGCGTTTCGGAGACAAAGCGGCCGCCATAGGGGCCAAAATGCCCACGCGCATCGGGGACCGCAGAAAAATCAGTTTTACTGAACTCAGACACGCCTCACCTCTCGAACAAAAGCATTAAGTTTCTCGACATCCTTGATGCCCTTGGCAAGCTCAACGCCACCACTGACGTCCACCGCCCAAGGCTCGACCCCAGCAATCGCCTGAGCAACATTGTCTGCCGTCAAGCCGCCGGCTAGAACTAAATTCCATCGGCGCTCGCGTGGCACCAGAGTCCAGTCAAATACTTCACCGGTGCCGCCAGGAACACCTGCTTTATAACTATCCAGCAAAATACCTTGGGCCTTTGGCCATGCTGCTGCAACCGTTGCTAAATTCTGATCCGCGCGCACTCTGACCGCTTTCAGGTACGGTCGCTCAAACTGATCGCAGTAATCGGCATCTTCGTCACCATGAAACTGCAGCAGATCCAGCGGCACCTGTGCAAGCACCTCACGCACATAGGCTGCATCAGCGTCGACAAAAAGCCCAACACTGGTAATAAACGGCGGTAAGGCAGCCACGATAGCAGCCGCCTGAGCGGGCGTTACAGCGCGCGGGCTGGGCGTATAAAACACCAAGCCAATCGCATCCGCGCCAGCATGCGCAGCAGCCAAAGCATCTTCAACCCGGGTAATACCGCAGACTTTAATACGCGCCATATGAGCGTTGGTACCTTAATTCGACAAGGGAACGATAGTAGCAGATAGCACCGCAGGCGTCAGTTCGCCACATCCGGCAGCGCCGACAGGAAGTGTGGCCCCAGATAGCGATGCGGCAAGTCGAATTGCTCAGGGTAAGTAACATCAACCAGATATAACCCGTAGGCAGGCGCTGTCAGCCCTCCTGCGGCGCGGTCGCGCGCATCAAGCACCTGCTGCGCCCATTTCACCGGACGCTCAGCACACCCGATTTGCATCAGCACTCCGGCAATATTACGTACCATGTGATGCAAGAAAGCACTGGCACGGATGTCCAGCACGATAAACCGGCCGTACTGCAGCAACTCCAAATGGTGAATGGTCTTGATCGGCGACTTAGCCTGACAACCCACTGCACGGTAAGAAGTAAAGTCATGGGTGCCCAGCAATACACTTGCGGCCTGGCGCATGGCGGCTAAATCCAGTGGCCGGTAATTCCAGGTAACTTCATGAGCCAAGTGCGCAGGACGAATCGGATCGTTATAGATAACGTAACGATAACGACGTGCCATGGCAGAGAACCGCGCATGAAAATCCATACCCATGGGCTGCACCCAACTCAGCGAGATATCTGCAGGCAGATTCGCGTTAGCGCCATGAATCCAGTTGCGTGATGTACGCACGGCGTCGCTATCAAAGTGAATGATTTGCCCAGAGGCATGCACGCCAGCATCCGTACGCCCAGCGCAGAAAACCTGGACAGGATGATTCGCGACTCTGCTCAGTGCTTTTTCAACTGCTTCCTGGACGCTGGGCACCCCGGACTTCTGACGCTGCCAGCCACGGTAAGCAGTGCCGCGATATTCCACGCAAGCAGCCACCCTTGAAACAACAGCGGCCGCCCCAGGGGCGGCCGCTGATTCGATCTGGTCAACATCCATCAATCCGTCAAACGCTCCATCATTTCGCGGGCTTCGGTCTTTTGCTGCTCATTACCTTCTTCGACCACCTCGTTAAGGATGTCGCGAGCACCTTCACTATCACCCATATCGATGTAAGCACGGGCCAGGTCAAGCTTGGTCGCACTTTCATCCGTCCCCGAGAGGAAATCAAACTCGTCGTCTTCGTCCAGGTCACCCGCCACCGGCTCCTCCGTCAAGCTATCAAGCGACAGAAAGTCATCATCTTCAGTTGCCGCAGTGTTGTCCTCTGTAAGCTCCAGCGTATCCAGAGGGAGCGTTACATCGGCTTGCTCCGCATCGCCTGCCACTTCGTCCAGTTCCACCTCAAAGTCAGCAAGATCATCTTCTGACAAGCTGAAATCGTCGGCCGCGAGTTCTTCTTTAGAGTCGATAGCATCAAAATCGGCCTTGAGACTCTCGGTCTGTAGCTCGTCTGTCAGCGACAAGTCAAAGTCATCATCCAGCGCGCTTTCACCTGCTTGTGCTTCGGTTGCCGTACCCAGATTTTCAAACTCAGTAAAATCCAGTGATGCGTCGAGCTCGACAGCAGCACTCTCAACATTTGAGTTGGGCTCGGTAGCGCCCTGCAGATCCTGAGCGGCAAGGGTATCGTCCAAATCGAAATCAAGATCAAAGTCAGCGTCTGAGTCAGCTTTCGCGGTAACGTCTGGCTGAGCAGTAGATGCCTCAGCCTCTCCCATTTCAAACTCACTGAAATCGAAGTCCATATCTTCTTCTTCGACTACATCGGCTTGGAACGGGGGCTGCGATTGCACATCTTGGACATCGAAAGAGATATCGTCCTCTTCGCTCGCGCCGTATGCCATACCCGCTGCTGCACCTGCTACTGCAGCAGCCATCAAGGGGAAGCGCGCATCCATGGCGTCGACCTGATTATCTACGGTGCCTGCAGCGCGCAGCGCCTCATGCTGAGCGCGATAACCTTCTGCGTTCTCCAGCATGCCTTCTACTTCGAGCAGTTTAAGGCGCAAGTCAGTACGTTCTGGCTCGCTCTCTAGCGCTGCTAACAGCACAGCGTGAGCTTCCTGCGGCTTACCGTAAGCCAACAGACCGTCGGCCTCAGTCAGCGGATCAGCCGCAATGCCTGCGTCATCCAGCTCAGCAGCCAATGCGACGTTAAAATCATCAGATTCGTCAGCTGCCAGATTCCCGTTATGGTTATCCGCGGCATTAGCAATGAAGTTATCTGCCATCTCGGTTTCACGACGAGCATTACGGCGGGACACTGCCATCAACACCATCAACAGCAGCAGAATCGAAACAATACCGCCACCGATCAACAGCATTTGATTTTGCATCATACGCTCGAGCAAGGATTCCGCCTTTGCGGTTGCCTCGGGCTCAGCGGTCTCTACCGTGGCAGGCGCTTCAGTCTCCACTTCTGCCATTTCCGGCGCGGGAGCAACAACTTCGTCCGCTTCAGAATCTATCGCTGACTCAGCTTCAGCGTCAGCCATTGCAGCGGTCTCGGGCTCAGAAACCATCTCGGCTTCGTTGTCCGCATCCGCTGCGTCGCTAGCTTCGCCATCAGCAATTGGCGCGCCGTCATCAGGTTGAGCGTTTGCTTCCGGAGACGCCATATCACCAGCAGTATCGACCTGTTGTTGTTCCAATGCTGCGATTTCTTCAAGATCAGCTTGCGGTTCAGCTGTAAGCTCACTGTTTTGGCCACTGGTGCTGATTTCCTGCTGCAATGCTGCAAGCTGGGCATCTTTCAGTTCAAGCAGACGCTGCAACGTTTCCAGCTGGCCCTGCACGTCACCTAAGCGCTCACCCATTTCGGTCTTTTCACGCTCAGCAGCATCAAGCTGCTCTTTAGTGCGATCCAGCGAGTCGCGCAACTGGGCAGAGTTATCGCTGTCGGCCGAGCCATCACCTGTGCCATCACCAGTCTTTTCATCTTCCCCGGAAACTAGACGCAAAGAGTCTTCACCCGTTACCTGCTCAGGAGCGTTGCCCGCGCTTTCGCGCTGACGTGCGTCAAGCTGAGGAGCGCTCGGCTCGCTAGCCGCCGCACTGACCGGAGCTGACCGACCTTCCTTCCAGGCACGATTTTGCGCTGCAACTTCTGCAACGGCAGCACTGCCACTGCGGCTAAGCGCTTGCTCGCTGGTCGGTAACTTAAGAGTTTGACCAGACTTTAACTGGTTGATGTTGCCATTGATGAAGGCGTCTGGATTCAGATCCTGGATGGCCAACATCGTTTGGTGCACATTGGCACCGGAGGGTCGTGATTTCAGCGCGACTTCCCACAGGGTGTCAGCGCGATTGGTGCGCCATTCTGTGGAACTGCGTTGAGGTGCGGCGGCCTGCTGTGCAGCTGGCTGCTGATAGGGGCTACTACCGCGTGGCTGCGCTGGAGCAATGGTCGGCTGAGGCGGGGTAATTCGAGCTGAAGAACTGGAAGGCGCCGTCACCGGGCTACTGATAACGGTGGCAGGCTGGTACAACGGCGGATCAAGTAACACGGTGAATTCACGCAGTACTTTGCCAGAGGGCCAGCGTACTTCCATAAGGAAGTTCAAATAGGGTTCGTTGACTGGTCGGCTTGAAGTAACTCGAATGACCGATTTACCGTTAGGCTTAACTACCGGCGTAAACTTGAGATCGGTCAGGAAGAAGCTTCGTTCTATACCTGCACGACCAAAGTCGTCTGGCGAGGCCAGCATCGAGCGAATTTCTTGGCTGGATAGATCTCGAACTTGGAGCAGATCTATTTCAGCATCCAGGGGCTGATTTAACGATGAGCGCAGGTTGATGTCGCCTACTCCCAATGCTTGCACCATTCCTGTGGACATCAAGGCACTTGCTGCGGCGACAGCTATAACCAGTTTGCGAACCATAGCGAAAATCCTTTGCTTTTATCGTTTTTTCACGCCTCAACATACCCTGCCGTGCTCAGACTGGCTTACAACAAAAATCCCCCATCCAGTCTGAGGCAACCAGCAACCGCTGAATCCAAACAGGGTTTGCATGGACAAACCTAAACCGCTTAATCCAAAAACACTAGCAAGTATCGATTACAAATAGTCTTTTATCAATAACTCGGCGACCATAAGACTGTTAATTGCGACACCTTTCCGAAGATTATCAGACACAATCCATAAATGAATAGTGTTCGGTTCGGCTGCGTCCGCTCGAATACGACCAACCCAAACAACATCGCTGCCCGTTGCGTCGGTTACCGGGGTAGGAAATCCTCCCGCAGTTGGCTTATCCAGCACTTTAATACCCTTCACACGACGCAGCATGTTACCAATCCGCTTTACATCAGGAGCGGCAGCGAAGGTCACTTGCATCATCTGCGCAGTCCCGTAAAAAACCGGCACCAATACAGCGTTAACCAATACCGGAAGGCTTGGTGCATCCAGGCAGGCTTGCACACCCGCCGTCAGAGCACGCTCTTCGCGACTTGCGCCCGCCTCGTCCAACTCGCTGACGCAAGGCAGAAGATTAAAGGCTACTTGCTTATCGAGCAGGCTTTTTTCAGCAGGCTGTCCGTTGAGCAGCTTGCCTGTTTGCATCGCCAACGCTTCGACCGCACCACGGCTGTGGGTAGACATGGATTGGTAAGTGGAGATACTTACGCGCTGCAGTGGTGCCAGGTCGGCGAGCGCTTTGAGCACTATTGCACTTTGCACTACCTGACTATCTGGCGAACTGACAACGCCCGCTTCCTTTGCAGACGCCAACGCTTGTGGATTAACTTCGGCCACTATCGGCTTGCCGCCCAAACCGCCAGTGGCGTCAACTATAACTGCGCCGGTGGCGCGGATAGCAGGCGCCCACTGCTGCGCAAAGGCTGCATCGCCAGCCATCACCACCACAGCAACCTTACTAAAATCGAAACGCGAGATGGGCTCCACCCGCATGCTTTGGCCTTTGATCATGCGGCGCTCGCCAGCATCGTCGTCAGCCTCTACAAGGTAGAGGTCAGTGAAGGCGAAGGTGTCGTCTTCCAGTACGCTGACCAGCATATCTCCCGCTAATCCGCTCACACCAACAACCGCAACGCCTACTTTCTTACTCATAATTACCAACCAGTATTTGAATTCACTAAAAAGACAAAGGGCACCCCCAACCTAGTCAGGGGTGCCCCATATCAGTTCTTATCGAACCGAACGGCGTTAACGCCTCAACCTTCCTGCAGAATACGCAACATGCGACGCAGCGGTTCAGCCGCGCCCCAGAGCAACTGATCACCTACGGTAAAGGCAGACAGGTACTGCGAACCCATATTGAGTTTACGCAGACGACCCACCGGCACATTAAGAGTGCCAGTCACCGCTGTTGGAGTCAGACCCGCCAAGGTAGCTTCCTTGGTATTGGGTATTACTTGCGACCAAGGGTTATGCGCAGCGAGCAGGCCTTCGATATCTGCCAGCGGCACATCTTTATTCAACTTGATGGTCAGTGCCTGACTGTGGCAACGCATGGCGCCGACACGCACGCAGATACCATCGACCGGGATCGGGCGCGCACTGCGACCGATGATCTTATTGGTCTCAGCCTGTGCCTTCCACTCTTCGCGGCTCTGTCCATTAGGCAGCTGCTTATCGATCCATGGGATCAAGCTGCCCGCCAGCGGCACGCCAAAGTGCTCAGCCGGAAAAGCGTCATTTCGCAGGGTTGCAGCTACTTTGCGGTCGATTTCCAGAATCGCGCTGGCCGGATCAGCCAACTGCTCAGCAACCGAACCATGAATAACGCCCATTTGGTTAATAAGCTCACGCATGTTCTGTGCGCCCGAGCCACTAGCCGCCTGATAAGTCATGGCGCTCATCCACTCGACCAGCCCATGCTCAAACAGGCCGCCCAGACCCATCAGCATGAGGCTGACAGTGCAGTTACCGCCCACGTAGGTTTTAACACCATCACGTAGCGCTTGATCAATGTTACGGCGGTTGACCGGGTCAAGCACAATGATCGCGTCGTCTTCCATGCGCAGTGTGGAGGCCGCATCAATCCAATAGCCGTTCCAGCCCTCGGCGCGCAGCTTGGCGTAAACTTCCTTGGTGTAGTCACCACCCTGACAGGTGATGATCACGTCCATGGGCTTGAGAGCTTCTAGGTCGAAGGCATCCTTGAGCGCGGGAACATCCTTGCCAATATCCGGCCCTTTGCCACCCACGTTGGAGGTAGTGAAGAACACCGGATCGATCTCGGCGAAATCATTTTCATCACGCATACGCTGCATCAGCACGGAACCAACCATGCCACGCCAACCAACCAGACCAACTCGCTTCATAACAACACCCCCGTGGGGTAACAAATTCAAAGACAATAACGCCCGAGCTAAGCCGGGCGTTTTCGAATAATCAGACAGATTACAGGTTTTTCAGGGCCTCGGCCACGGCATCACCCATTTCAGCAGTGCCAACCTTGCGGCATCCCTCGGAATAAATGTCGCCGGTACGTAGCCCTTGATCCAGCACAAGACTGACCGCTTGCTCGATCGCATCAGCGGCTTGCGTCTGGCCAAAGCTGTAACGCAGCATCATCGAGACCGAAAGGATGGTCGCTAGCGGATTGGCAATGCCTTTACCCGCGATATCTGGCGCACTCCCGTGGCAAGGCTCGTACATGCCCTTACCATTTACGTCCAGCGAAGCCGAGGGCAGCATGCCAATCGAGCCCGTCAGCATGGAGGCCTGGTCTGAGAGAATGTCGCCAAACATATTGTCGGTCACAATCACGTCAAACTGCTTGGGTGCACGCACTAGCTGCATAGCGCAGTTATCGACGTACATGTGCGACAGCTCAACCTCGGGGTAATCCTTGGCCACCTCTTCAACCACCTCACGCCACAACTGGCTGGAGGCCAGCACGTTGGCTTTGTCGACCGAACAGAGCTTTTTATTGCGCACCATGGCCATGTCGAAACCTACCTTGGCGATGCGGCGAATCTCACTCTCACTGTAGGGCAAGGTGTCGTAGGCCTGGCGCTCGCCGTTGGCCAGTACGCGCCTCTCTCGTGGCTGACCAAAGTAGATACCGCCGGTCAGCTCGCGCACGATCAGAATGTCCAGACCTGAGACCACTTCTGGCTTGAGCGTGGATGACTCGGCCAGCTGCGGATACAGAATGGCCGGCCGCAGGTTACCGAACAGACCTAGCTCCGAGCGAATTTTCAGCAGGCCGCGCTCAGGGCGCAGCGACGGATCAATCGTGTCCCACTTGGGGCCGCCCACGGCACCCAACAGCACGGCATCAGCCTTGCGCGCACGCTCCAATGTTTCATCAGCCAGTGGTACGCCGTACTTATCGTAAGAAGCACCGCCCAGTTCGCCAGACGAGAGCTCGAAACCTAGCTCATACTTCTCATTGGCCAGGTTCAGCACTTTAACCGCTTCAGCCATGATCTCAGGACCAATACCGTCGCCCTGCAAAATCAGAATCTGTTTACTCATGCACTTCTCTCCATAGAGCGCCCTTGAGGCGCTGCTGATATTGGTTCAGCGACCGCCCCAGAGCACGATGACATCTGTACTGAAGGAACCGTCGGCCGTAATTTCAAAATAATGTCGTACTTCGTCACCCATCGCCTGCTGCAGCATACGGATGGCTTGTTGCAGCGGCGCTGGGGTACGCATGCGCTCCACCCAGGAGGCGAACTCCAGACGTAGGCGCTGCCGCCGCTGACGTTCGACCTGCAGTCCGGCCTGACTCATCTCCTGCAGCCACTCGGCCGCGGAGTAATCACGCACATGACTGGTGTCGCGCAGTAATTCCGCCGCCTGCAGGTAGGTATCCAGCTGCGGCACGCCAGGGGACATCACATCGACAAAAACTACTTTGCCACCCGGCTTCAACACCCGATTTACCTCGCGCAACGCACGACCCAAGTCCTGCCAGTGATGCGCTGAGTAGCGGCTGAAGACAAAATCAAAGCTGGCGTCGTCGAACGGCAGATACTCAGCAACGCCCTGCTGAACGCGGATATTACTCAGTCCACGGTCGGCTGCTGCAGATTGCACCGTAGCGAGCATCGACTGCGACAAATCATAGGCGACCACCTCAGCAAGCTGCGCGGCGATACGAAAGCTGACGTGGCCAGCGCCGCAGCCAAGATCCAGCGCCTTAGCGTGCGGCTGTCCGGCTACAGCCTCATCTAGCGCTGCAAACTCTTCGCCGCTGCTATGTACCGCACTCGTGAGGTAAGCATTAGCCTGCTCGCCGAACTGCCGCTCCACTACTGCGTTGTGCTCTGTCGCCATGATTTTTCTCCCGTGCAATCCAGATTCTTACTGAATGGCACCAAACAACCAGGATTGACTCTGTTGGTGCTTCTGCTCGAACGCCTTGATCGAATCGGCATCTTCCAGCGTCAGGCCGATGTCATCCAAACCGTTCAACAGGCAATGCTTGCGGAAGGCATCCACCTCGAAGCTGTAAGTCTTGCCGTCCGGGCGAGTAACGAGCTGAGCTTGCAGATCGACAGTCAACTGATAGCCCTCTTCCGCTTCAGCCTGAGCGAACAACTCATCAATATCTTCTTCAGCCAAAACAAGGGGTAACAACCCGTTCTTAAAGCTGTTGTTGTAGAAAATATCGGCATAGCTTGGCGCCAGAATGGTACGAAAACCGTACTCTTCAAGTGCCCAAGGTGCGTGCTCTCGACTTGAACCGCAGCCAAAATTCTTGCGCGCCAGCAGCACACTTGCGCCTTGGTAGCGCGGCTGATTCAGCACAAAATCGGTGTTCAACGGGCGCTCAGCGCAATCCACGCCGGGCAAACCCTCATCGAGGTAACGCCATTCATCAAACAGGTTCTGACCAAAACCGGTGCGCTTAATCGACTTGAGAAACTGCTTGGGAATGATCTGATCGGTATCCACGTTGGCGCGATCCAACGGCGCGACCAAGCCGGTGTGTTGTGTAAAGGCCTTCATGCGCTCACCTCCTGATTCATCATCTCGCGTACATCAACAAAATGGCCGGCAATAGCGGCAGCGGCGGCCATCGCCGGGCTGACCAAATGGGTCCGCCCGCCGTTACCCTGGCGCCCTTCAAAGTTACGGTTTGAGGTGGAGGCGCAATGCTCGCCTGACAGCAGCTTGTCGGGATTCATCGCCAAGCACATGGAGCAACCAGGGTCACGCCACTCAAAGCCCGCTTCTTTGAAGATCACATCCAGACCTTCCTGTTCAGCTTGTTCTTTCACCAGCCCGGAGCCCGGCACCACCATCGCCTGTTTGATACTTGGCGATACACTGCGACCCTTGGCAACCACCGCGGCCGCGCGCAAGTCTTCAATGCGCGAGTTAGTACAGGAGCCAATGAATACGCGATCCAGCTTGATAGAAGTAATCGGCTGATTGGCTTCCAGGCCCATGTATTGCAACGCGCGCTGATAGCCGCTGCGTTTGACCGCGTCGACTTCCTGCTGAGGATCCGGTACCAAGGCATCAACGGCCACAACCATTTCCGGCGACGTGCCCCAGGATACCTGTGGCTTGATCGCGGCAGCGTCGAGTTCAACCACGGTGTCAAAATGCGCGTTAGCGTCAGACACCAAATCCTGCCACGTGCTGACCGCCGCATCCCAATCAGCACCTTTGGGCGAGTAAGGGCGACCCTTGACGTAATCAATGGTCTTCTGGTCGCAAGCAACCAGACCCACCCGAGCGCCGGCTTCAATAGCCATGTTGCAGATGGTCATACGGCCTTCAACCGAAAGATCACGAATGGCTGAACCGGCGAACTCGATGGCGTGCTCGTTACCGCCTGCGGTGCCGATCTTGCCGATGACCGCTAGTACAACGTCTTTAGCGGTCACACCGAAGCCGAGTTTGCCTTCAACATTGACCAGCATGTTCTTCATCTTCTTGGCGACCAGGCACTGGGTAGCCAACACGTGCTCAACTTCAGACGTACCGATACCGTGCGCCAGCGCAGCGAAAGCGCCGTGGGTAGCCGTATGCGAATCGCCACAGACGATAGTCATGCCCGGCAGCGTTGCGCCCTGCTCCGGCCCAACCACGTGAACGATCCCTTGGCGGCGATCGGTCATCTGGAATTCGACAATACCAAACTCATTGCAGTTGTCGTCGAGCGTAACCACTTGCAGCTTGGACACCGCATCATCAATACCGGAAACGCCGGCAGCACGATTGGTCGTGGGCACGTTGTGATCCGGCGTTGCCAGGTTGGCGTCAATCCGCCACGGCTTACGACCGGCCAGACGCAGACCTTCAAATGCCTGCGGTGAGGTCACTTCGTGCAGCAACTGGCGATCTATGTAGATCAATGCTGAACCATCATCGCGCTGTTTGACGAGATGGTTGTCCCACAGCTTGTCGTAAAGCGTTTTCGCAGACATTCGGAACTCCTGAAATCAGACTATGACCGCTGTCAAATAAGGCCGGAGATAACCGGACCGCAGCGATTCTATGACCAGCAAAGGATAAAATTTAGCCAAAGATAAAACAAAGGAATATTATTTATTAAATAGATAACCAAAAGGAATACGAAGTGGATACCGCAAACCTCGCAGCCTTTCTTGCCGTAGCAACCACCGGTTCGTTTTCCCGCGCGGCTGAACAGCTGCATTTAACGCAACCGGCGATCAGCAAGCGCATTGCCATGCTCGAACAGCAACTAAATACGCGCCTGTTTGATCGGATTGGCCGCAAAGTGGCGTTGACCGAGGCCGGGCGTGCGCTTAAACCCAGGGCGCAGGAGGTATTGGGATTACTCAATGATACGCGCCGTGCGTTGAGCAATCTATCCGACAACGTACAAGGCCGCCTAAGCATGGCAACCAGTCATCATATCGGCCTGCATCGCCTGCCTCCCGTGTTACGCGAGTTCACGCGCGCCTATCCGGATGTAGCGCTGGATATCCAGTTCCTCGACTCTGAGGTGGCCTACGAAAAAGTTCTGCACGGCGAAATCGAATTAGCGGTCATTACTCTGGCACCTGAAGTTGAACCTCCGGTGGTGTCTGAACTGATCTGGCACGATCCGCTGGACCTGGTGATTGCCCCCGAGCACCCGCTAGCGCATTCAAGCCATGTCGATCTTGCCCAGCTAGCTGCCTACCCCGCCGTATTTCCCGGCGCCAACACCTTCACCCACAAAATTGTCAGCGCCCTGTTTGAGCAGCACCAGATTACGCCGCACATCAGCATGAGCACTAACTATATGGAAACCATCAAGATGATGGTTTCCATCGGGCTGGCCTGGAGCGTGTTGCCGCGCAGCATGCTGGACGATCAGGTTAAGGCACTCGCAATCCCCGGCATCAACATGCAACGAGACCTGGGTTGTATCTGGCACAGCGGGCGCACTCGCTCCAATGCAGCGCTAGCGCTCATCCAGTTACTGCAACGAGCCGGCAACATAAATAATAAAAAAGCCTGACCTCCTACCTTGTTGCGCGTTGATGCAGCGACTATCTTGAAAGCTAACGGGGCGCTTTGACTACCGTATAAAAAGCCAGTTGTCGTCATGCATAGATCGCAGGACGTGGGCAAAGTGCGCACCTAGGCCACTGCAGTAAAGAGGCCAGGAACGTTTGCATGGATAGGCAGACGCCAGACCATGCGAGCAGTCTTGATCTAAAGGACTAGTAAAGCCCGCGGAGAAACTATGCCAAGCACTACCGGTGCCTTTCCGACCGATTCAATGGCCAATGCGGGCACTGCATTCGGCACCCTATTTCTGACCATGCCCGCCGCTGGCATGCTAATTGATGCCCGTAGTCAGCGGGTTGTTCAAGTCAATCAAGCATTTTCAAACCAGTTTGGCTGGCAGGCAGATCGCATCGTCGGGCAGCTCTCCAGTCACTTTCCGTTGTGGTGTGGCAGCGAGCGCTGGGAGCAGCTGCTGCGCAGACTGGAGCCCCAGCAAACATTGCGGGACCTGCGCTATGAGATATGCAGCCGCAATGGCAGCACGCAAACCTGCAGCTTGAATGTCGATCTCATCAACCAGGGCTCACCCTGTTTATTGATTACCCTGCAACCCGAGCAGCCCTCTGCCCCTGCCACAGCAGGTATTGATGAACGCCACCTAAAAATCTTTAACGCCACAGGCGAAGCACTGCTACTGATTGATATCAGCAATGGCTGCGTGCTGGAAGTGAATAGCTGTTTCGAGCGCATCAGCGGTCTCAGCAATAGCCAATGCGTTAATCAGAAATTAAGCGACCTGAAGATACTCGATAGCGAAACGGCTGCTCGGCTGATGGCAGAACTCAAAGTGCGCGGCCGCCTTAACGACGAACAGATCCAGGTCCGGCTCGGAGATAGCAACGCCATTTACGATGTGCTGGTCCACGCTGAAACCATCCAACTAGCCGGGCGCACCTGCCTGGTCGTGACCGCCCGCAACGTTACCGCTCAAAAACTGAGCGAGAGCGCATTAACCGAAAGCCAGGAACGCTTAAACCGGGCGCTAGATGCCAGCGAGATGGGTATTTGGGACTGGCAAATTAACAGTGGCGTGCTGCATAGCTCGCCCCGCAGCGCTCAGCTCAACGGGCTGGCCGAGCAGGCGTTAGAAAACAGTATTCGTCATTTCACACAACACATACTGCCCGCAGACCTGCGCAGTCTGCGGCGTGCCTTTATCGCCATCTGCCGCAGCCAAGGAGAGCACCACAAGCTGACTTATCGAGTGCTCAACAGCGACAACAAAGAACGCTGGCTCGAAGCGACGGCCACGCTGCATCGCGATCCAACGGGCAAGCCAATGCGGCTGGTTGGCACATTGCTCAACATCACTGAGCAGCGCAAAAATGAAAAGGCACTGATCGATAGCGAGGCCAAGTTCGCAGCGCTGTTCCAAGGTGCACCCGATCCATATTGCCTGATCCACAGCCAGAGCCAGCGTATTGTTGAGGTTAATCTGAGTTTCACCAACACCTTCGGCCACTCGCCGCAGAGCGTTGTTGGGCATACCGCCACCGAAGTTGGCGTGTGGAGCAACACCGAAATGCATGCTCCGCTCGAAGAAGCGATACGCGGAAAACGCGTACTGAACGGTCTGATCGAAACGTTTTCCACCTATCAAGGCAGGTTGTTGATCTGCGAAGTATCCACCTCTAACTTGAGCATTAACCGCCAACCTTGCGTGCTTTTTAGTTTCCGCGACATTACCGCTCGAAAACAGGCTGAGGCTGCATTACGTGCCTCCGAGGACAAATTTGCCCGTGCATTTAAAGGCAGCCCAGATGCCATCAGCATTACCGAAAAGAGCACCGGCAAACACTTGGAGGTCAACGACGGGTTCACCCGTCTGACGGGTTACAGCGCGCAGGAAGTGAACGGCAAAACATCCTTGGAGCTAAACATCTGGGCCAACTATGCCGACCGACAAAAGCTAATAGATGAGCTAGACCGCCATGGCCGCGTGCATCACCACGAAATGACGGTCAATACTCGATTTGGCACACAGATATTGGTCGCAGTATCCATTCAACCACTGAATATTGATGGTTTGGAATGCATTCTGCTGACCTCAAGAGACATCACCGAGCAAAAGCAAATTGAAGCCCGAGTCAAGCATCTTGCTTACCACGACGCCCTTACCGACCTGCCCAACCGACTGCTGCTGAGTGATCGCCTCAACCAGTTGAGTGCGCTGTATAAACGCCACGGCCTACGGGGTGCTTTGTTGTTCTTCGATCTGGACCATTTCAAGCACATTAACGACTCGCTCGGGCATTCTTGCGGTGATGCTGTATTGCAGGAAGTCACCTCAAGACTACTGGCACTGGTGCGCAAGGAAGATACCGTTGCGCGGCTTGGTGGCGATGAGTTTGTGGTGCTACTCAGCGGTCTCCAATCCAGCGGAAAACAGCTGGAAAAAGAGGTAGAACACAGCGCCCGAAAACTGCTTGAGGCGGTATCTGCGCCCATGCAAGTAGAAGGTCATGCACTGCAGCTGAGTACCAGCATCGGCATCGCCCTGCTGCCCGACCACGGCAACACTCCCGATGACCTGCTCAAACGCGCAGATATTGCGCTGTACCGGGTTAAAGCGCACGGCCGCAATGGCATTGCCTTCTTTGAGCAGTCCATGCAGGTGGCCGCAAGCGAGCGGCTCGCCATAGAGTCCGAATTGCGACGCGCACTATTGAAGAAGCAGTTCGTGCTGCATTATCAGCCCCAGATCAATCACCGCACCCAGGCAATAGAGGGCGCGGAGGCATTATTGCGCTGGCAGCATCCCCACAAGGGCCTCATAGGACCGGCTGGCTTCATCGATGTACTGGAAGAAAGCGGCCTCATATTGCCGGCTGGAAAGTGGGTACTGCTCGCTGCCTGCAGCTTCCTTTCGCGCCTGCTACTCGATGGCGCTATTGACGCCAACAGCTTCAGCCTGAGCATCAATATAAGCCCGCGCCAGTTTCACCAAAACAGCTTTGTCGACGACGTCTTACATGCCATAACCACCTACAGCATTCCGGCCCAGTGCATCAAACTCGAAATCACCGAGGGCATAGTCATCCAGAACGTGGAAGACACCATCGAAAAGATGAATATTCTGCGCCAGCGCGGCGTACATTTTGCGATAGACGACTTTGGTACAGGCTATTCCTCACTCAGCTATCTCAAGCAGCTACCGGTAGATCTGCTCAAAATCGATCAGTCTTTCGTCCGCGACTGCACCAGCAACTCCAATGATGCTGAGATCATCCGCGCCATCATTGCTATCGCCTCCAACTTGCATCTCGAATTGATAGCCGAAGGCGTTGAAACGATAGAGCAGCTAAATTTCCTGCACGAGCTGGGGTGTGATCAATACCAAGGCTACCTGTTCAGCCCACCGGTAGATGAACAAGCATTTCGGCTACTGCTGGTCTCTCGACAGCAGGGCTAAAACCTTGATGGCCAGAATTCAAATCCACACTCATAGCGCAAACCAGGTCACGTTTTCTCCAAACACCCATCACCCGAGGGCTGCAGACGGAACCAGTTGATCCTTTACGTGTCTACCCTGCATGGACCACGGCATGTGTCGTGGAAGACAAGTCATAGACCAGGGAGTATTCATCATGAACAAGTCTATGTTGACCGGTGTTCTGATTGGCGCAGCCGTAGCTACCGCAGGTGGTGCCATCGCGGGTTATACCGCTTTTGCTGACAAAACACCTAACCAGGCTGAGGTTCTTGATGTACGCGAGATCAAGGAAACCAAAAGTACCCCACGTGAAGTCTGTAACGACGTCGCAGTAACCCGACAAAAACCGGTACAAGACCAACATCAGGTACTTGGCTCCGTAGCGGGTGCAGTAATCGGCGGCGTGCTAGGCAACCAAGTTGGCGGCGGCAACGGCAAGAAAATTGCCACCGTAGCGGGTGCTGCAGCGGGTGGTTATGCTGGCAACAAAACGCAGGAAAGAATGCAAGCTGGCGATACTTACACCACTACCGAACGTCGCTGTGATACCGCCTACGACAAGCACGATGAAGTGGTGGGTTATCAGGTGGAGTACCAGATTGGCGAGAAGACCGGTTCAGTGCGCATGGATCATGATCCAGGTGGAAGCATCCCACTTAAGGACGGCGAATTGGTGCTGGGCAGCAACCAGTAATCTATATCGCAAATGAAAAAAGGACATCCGCTGCGACGAATGCCCTTTTTTATTAATCGCAGCTTACCGGGGTCACTCCTCCAAACTGCTTTTGCACAACTCCAGCCAGCGCTCTATTCCGGCACTACGAAACTTCTGCCGATGCAGGGCAAAGTAGAAGCGGCGATGAAAGTTCCGCTGCGGTACTGGCAATGGCACCAGGCTGCCGCGCTTAAACGCGTCGACCAAGGTGATCTCCGACAGGCAGCCGATACCCAGACCAGCCTCCACCGCGCGCTTGATCGCTTCAGTATGCTGTAACTCCAACTTGATCTGCAGCCCCGGCAACAGGCCCTGCATCGCCCATTCAAAGTGCTGACGCGTTCCCGAGCCTTGTTCACGGACTATCCACTGCGCTTGCAGCAATTCTTCGTCACTTAGCCAAGGCCGCCCGGCCCAAGGATGGTCCGGTGCGCAAAACACCATCAGCTCGTCGTCGCGCCAATGCAACAAATCCAGTTCCGGGTGCCTCGTCTCCCCTTCAATCAAACCAATATCGAGTTCGAAATTAACCACCTTGCGCACAATGCTTTCGGTATTGGCAACTTCCAGCTCCACTCGCGCGCCATCCTGCTCGCCCATATAGCGCGCCATAATCTCAACAGCCAAATAGTTACCGATACTCAAGGTGGCTCCCACCTTAAGGTTACCTATATCTTGATGCCGCGCCAAAGCACTCTCCAATCCCTTGGCCTGCTCTAACAAAGCCTGCGCACGCGGCCGGATGCTGTGCCCCAGCCCGTTAAGCTGCAGACGCTTACCGACGCGATCAAACAATTGCACATCGAACTGACTCTCCAGATCTTTCAGTGCGCTGCTCGCAGCAGACTGAGACATCGCCAAACTGCCCGCCGCACGGGTAAGGTTTTCGTAAAAGGCCGTTGCGAGAAATACTTCAAGTTGTCGCAGGGTATACTTCATAATCGGTTTTCCCGAATACAGTAATAACAATAAGTCACTTATCCGATAGGTTAACGGTCTGTAGACTTCACGCCAAGAACTCATTAGTGCCGGGAGGCGACATGGCAGGCTTCAACACCGAGAATGTACTCAGCGTTCATCATTGGACAGACAACCTGTTCAGCTTCAAGACCACCCGCGATCCAGGTTTCCGCTTCAAGAACGGTCATTTCATTATGATTGGTCTGGAAGTTGAAGGTCGCCCGCTGATGCGTGCTTACAGTATTGCCAGTCCAAACCACGAAGAAACCCTGGAGTTCTTCAGCATCAAAGTACCGGATGGCCCATTGACCTCTCGCCTACAGAATATCCAGCCTGGCTCGCAGATCATGATTAGCCGTAAGCCCACAGGTACCCTGGTGCTTGATCACTTACTGCCGGGGCGCAACCTGTACCTGTTGAGCACCGGCACCGGCCTGGCACCGTTCATCAGCATCATTCAAGACCCGGAAACCTACGAGCAGTACGACAAGGTCATCCTGACTCACGGTTGCCGTCACGTGGAAGAGTTGGCTTATCAGGACTTGATCACCGACATCCTGCCTAACCACGAGTACCTGGGTGATATGGTGCGTGACAAGCTGATTTATTACCCCACTGTGACGCGCGAGCCGTTCCGCAATGAGGGCCGTCTCACCGACTTGATGACCAATGGCAAGTTGTTTGAAGACATTGGTCTGCCCAAGTTTGACCTGGAACAAGATAGATTCATGCTTTGCGGAAGCCCAAGCATGTTAAAAGACTTCTGTGAAATCCTCGATGCAGAGGGCTTCAAAGAGGCTCGCCATGGTGACCAAGGCCACTATGTCATTGAGCGCGCCTTCGTCGAAAAGTAATTGAAGCGGCGCCAATGAAAAAGGCCCGGTGCGTCTAACGCATCGGGCCTTCTCTATTTCCGTACTACTGATATTGGCTTATCGCTAACTAAGCCCTGCCGCCACGCGGTCCTGCGAAGAACCAGATAATCAGACCCAGTACAGGCAACAGCACAACCAGCAGTATCCACAGTAGCTTACTGCCCATGCTTGCACCACTTTGCAGGATGTTGATGATCGCCCAGATATCTGCGATCAGAATCAACAATCCCAAAACTCCCCCACCGGTATTAAAATTCATCGCACTCTCCTGATGCTTTTTGGTGTTTTCACTATAAGTCGAG
This sequence comes from Halopseudomonas sabulinigri, assembly GCA_011053055.1. Taxonomy (GTDB): domain Bacteria; phylum Pseudomonadota; class Gammaproteobacteria; order Pseudomonadales; family Pseudomonadaceae; genus Halopseudomonas; species Halopseudomonas sabulinigri_A. Next base: position 46,478 of record DRHT01000006.1, read on the forward strand.
CTCCACAGCTTAGCTACCCAATCAAATATCCAGTAGCTGCAGCTCACTCAAGTTCGACTGTTCAATATGAGAGTCGTTCAGCGAGAGTTCATCGCACGCCATACTCAACCACTGACAGCGACTGCTGGGCGCCGCTGACAGCGCCCACTGCATGCCTGCCGGAATCCACAACAGGTCGCCGCCATGAAAAGCCAGCACCAAGGCGCTAAGATCATCCTTGCCACCCATACAAAGCCTGGCTTGGCCAATGCAGAGCGCCAGCCACTTTCCGGCAGAGGCTTTCACCTCTTCGGCTTTGAGCCGAGTTGGCACTTGCGCATAGCCAGGCTCACCCTTGCGCTCATCCCACTTGGCAAACTGCGGCTCTGGCATGCCCTTGGCTGCGATTAAGGTCGCACACTGGCTCATCAGTTCAGCAGAGTCTTCAGGCAGTGGGCGCGAAAGCTTCATCAGCTCAACGCCTCGCTCAGCCAGCACTGTCGTAATGTCATCCAGATGGGTCAGAACCCGCGCAGGACAATGCCATTGCCCGCCTTCATACATAGCCAGAATGCTCATATTTTGCTCCTTAGTCTCGCTGCAAACGCAACGCTAGGATGATTGCCCCGGCCAATGCCGCGAGCGCGGCTATGCCAAAGGTCCAGGCTGCGCCAAGGCTATCCCAGACATAGCCAGAGTAGAGTGCACCCAAAGCGCCTCCAACGCCTGCCAAGGTCGCATATAAGGCTTGCCCCTGCCCTTGCAGACGCGCGCTGAAGTTGTGCTGCACAAAATGGATGGCCGACACATGAAATGCGCCAAAGGTCGCTGCGTGCAAGCACTGGGCAAATAGCAAGGTCAGTAACGAGTCCGCAAGGCTACCCAGCAACACCCAGCGCAACGACGCCAGCGCAAAACTGACCACTAGCAATGTTTTCAGACTGCAACGCGCCAGTAGCGGACGCATCAGTAAAAACAGCACTATCTCCGCTAGCACGCCCAATGCCCAAAGTAAGCCGATAAAGCCGCGGCTGTAGCCCAAGTCTTCCAGGTGAATAGTCAGAAAAGTGTAGTAAGGGCCGTGCGACAACTGCATCAGGGCAACGCAAAGGAAAAAAGCCATTACGCCGGGACGCCGCAACTGCTGCCAGAGGCCATCGCCCGGCGTACGTTGAATGGTGATGCGCGGTGGCGGTGGGATAATCAGACTGCAACAGACGATGGCGCACATAACCACCAGCAGCACACGCGGATAAGCCATCATGCCGAACCTTTCCAGCACCTCGCCAAGCAGCACCACAGTCGCGATAAAACCGACTGAACCCCATAGCCGCACCTGACTGTACCGCGAGGCCTGCTCACGCAAATGCGCCAGGGTAATAGCCTCAAATTGCGGCAAGATTGCATGCCAAAAGAAGCTGTGCAGTGCCATGACGCCTGCCAGCCACCAGTAGTCCTGACGATAGAAAATGGCGGCAAAACTAAACGCAGTGCAGAGAGCACCGAACCGCACGATCAGCAAACGCTGACCCGTGGCGTCGCCCAGCCAGCCCCATAGATTGGGTGCCAGGCAGCGCATCAACATGGGGATGGCGACTAACTCACCAATACGCGCAGCGGAAAAACCCAGTGATTCAAAATACAACGCGAGAAAGGGTGCTACCCCGCCAAGCAGGGCAAAGTAACTGAAGTAGAAGCCAGATAGGCGCCAGTAGGGCAAAGGCGTATTCGTTGCCTCTGCCCTTTCGCCCGCTGAGCTCAAAGCTGGCCCAGCACCGGCGTATCGACTTTCACATCTGCATTTTGCGCGCGATGACGCAGCAGGTGATCCATCAACACCAACGCCATCATGGCCTCGGCGATGGGCGTGGCGCGAATGCCGACACAAGGATCATGGCGGCCCTTGGTTATTACATCTACCGCATTACCGTGCACATCAATAGAGCGGCCAGGAGTGGTAATGCTGGAGGTAGGCTTTAGCGCCAAACTGGCAACAATCGGTTGGCCGGAAGAGATACCGCCCAACACACCGCCTGCGTGATTGCTGACAAAACCTGCGGGAGTCATCTCGTCACGGTGCTCGGTACCGCGTTGCGCGACGGATGCAAAGCCAGCGCCCACTTCCACCCCTTTTACCGCGTTAATCCCCATGAGCGCATAGGCTAATTCGGCATCCAAACGATCAAAAATCGGTTCGCCCCAACCCGGCGGTACGCCCTCGGCAACCACGGTGATCTTGGCGCCCACGGAGTCTTGATCACGACGCAGCTGATCCATATAGGCTTCCAGCTCAGCGATCTTGTCTGGATCAGCGCTGAAGAAGGCATTGTCATTCACGCCATCCCAACTTTTGAACGGTATCTCGATGGGGCCCAGCTGACTCATATAACCGCGTACCTGAATACCCTGCGCTGCCAGGTACTTTTTGGCAATCGCACCTGCGGCAACGCGCATAGCGGTTTCCCGCGCGGAAGAGCGTCCGCCGCCGCGGTAGTCGCGCACGCCGTATTTGTGGTGATAGGTGTAATCTGCGTGCGCAGGTCGGAAAACATCCTTGATGGCCGAGTAGTCCTTGGACTTCTGATCGGTGTTGCGGATCAGCAAGCCAATCGGACAGCCGGTGGTCAGACCTTCAAAAACGCCCGACAGAATCTCCACCTCATCCGCTTCCTGGCGCTGGGTGGTATGCCTGCTAGTACCCGGCTTGCGGCGATCCAGGTCACGCTGCAGATCCTCGCTCGACAGCGCTAGGCCAGGCGGGCAACCATCGACAATGGCGACCAAAGCAGGACCATGACTCTCGCCAGCGGTGGTAACAGTAAACAGCGTTCCAAGGGTGTTTCCAGACATAAACTCAACCTGATATAAGCGAAGGCGGTGCCGCAGTATACCGCCCGACCCGTATGCGTGACAGCTTGAAATCAACCCGCTAGGCTAGGCCTACTCACCTGACAGGTTCCAGTATGCCGAGTTTTTTGGCGCATTTGCTGCCCGAGCAATTTTCTCCGCTATTAGCGCTAGTATTGATCCTGTGCTCGGCGATCACCTCAATGATTACTGCTGCGCTGGGTGCCGGTGGCGGAGTGATGCTATTGGCAATCATGGCTCTAAGCATGCCGACGGCGGCAATAATCCCGGTGCATGGCATGGTTCAGCTCGGCTCCAACGCTAACCGCGCGCTGATGACCTGGCGGTATATCAATTTACGGGTTATCGCCTGGTTTCTGCCTGGTGTGATTGTCGGCGCCTGGCTGGCTAGCCGCTTGCTGGTGAACCTGCCGCTGGCCAGCATTCAGCTCAGTATCGCTTTTTTCATCCTGTTACTTTGCTGGGGGCCTGCCATACCCAAGGTCGCCACCGGCCCAGTCGGCACGTTACTGGCTTCAACGCTGACCAGTTTTCTCAGCCTGTTTGTTGGCGCCACTGGCCCGCTGGTGGCCGCATTTATCAAGCAGCAGCAAAGCAGCCAGCGCATGCAAACGGTTGCTACCTTTGCCGCGGCCATGACCCTGCAACATGCGCCTAAAGCATTGGCATTCGGTGCCGCAGGCTTTGTCTTTCATGACTGGCTACCGCTGATCGCCTGCATGATCTTGGCAGGCGCCGCCGGCACTTGGTTAGGCCTTAATATTCTCTCGCGAATCAGTGATCGGCATTTCACCAGGCTATTCAATGTAGTTCTGACCCTGCTCGCCATACGTCTGGCCTGGCAGGCCATTACCAGCTGGTACGCATGACTTTTGCCAATCAGGCAGATAAATTACAGAAATTGCTGCCAACGCCGATAAACGTCTAAGGAGCAGCAGCAACATTCCCCAGAGCGCGTAGGGCAAGCCATGAGCGAAACAGACACTTTGGTACCGGAGCTAAGCCCGGAACCCACCGTGATACGCGATCCGTTCGTGCGCGCTAAACCATCCGATTTTTATTGGGTACAGCTAAAACCCGTTTTCAAAGCTCGGGTTCTGGTGCATACAGAAAAACTCGCTCAAATTGCCGTCACTCAAGAAAAGGCCGGTAGCCTTGAGCTATTACGCCTGCAGTTTCGCTTTGAAGGGGAAGCACTACCAGACATAGGAAATCGTCTGGAAGTGTTAGTGGATCACCAGCGACAACGCGTGCGCTTCGGCCCCATCAGCGGCGTAAGTATCCAGCCAGCGCAGCGCGGACTAGGTACCTTCATGTTGGCGCAGCTGATTCATTGGTGCCAACGCTATTGCGGCGACTATGCGATCACTCCAATCAACCTACGCGCCGACGACTTCAAGAACGCCGACGCCCGCGCAGCCTTTGAAAATATTCTTAGCCGTGCCGGTTTCACCATCAGTACGCTTGAAGAAGGCAGCGGCAACGGTGCTGCTCAGGCGAATCGCGTCAACGACCTAATCGGCAGCTGGAATACCGAAAAAATTCAGCCACTACAAATCGGCAGCCTGTTAGATCAGCTACGCGAGCATGAATCGCTTAACCAGAAGCAGGCTGCTCAGATGAACAAGCTACAAAATTTGATAGCCAGCTACAAACGAACCGATATCGGCAACCGCTTTGCGATTGGTTGCCTGATCGTATTCTCAATATTCCAGGCGTTGATGCTGCTCTGGGTTGTACTGCGTTAAAGACTTTCGGCGAACAACGGCTGAAAGTGACGGCACTGTTCTGCACTGAGCACAAAAACACCGTGCCCGCCGTTAGCAAATTTGACCCACTCAAAATCCACCTCGGGCCACTCAGCCATCACGTGCACCATGCTGTTACCTACTTCAATTACCAGTACGCCGTCTTCGCTGAGGTAGTCTGCGACCTCAGCCAGCATCCGGCGCACCAAATCAAGGCCGTCATCACCCGCAGCCAACCCTATCTCCGGCTCGTGATGGTATTCGTCCGGCAGGCTATCCATATCTTCGGAATCGACATAAGGCGGATTACTGACGATCAAATCAAAACGCTCGCCCGCCAAGCCGTCAAACCCATCTGACCAGCGCGCCTCGACCCGTTCAGCAAGGCCATGTAGCTCAATATTGGCTTCTGCAACGGCCAGGGCATCAGCGGAGAGATCGGCCAACACCACTTCTGACTCGTCGAACGCGAAAGCGCAGGCGATACCTATGCAGCCGCTGCCGGTGCATAGGTCTAGAATACGCACTGGATCGCGTTCCAGCCAAGGCTCAAAACGTGAGTCGATCAGCTCGGCAATCGGTGATCGCGGCACCAGTACACGGTCGTCGACGATGAACTGCAGACCGGCAAAGCGCGCGTACCCCGTCAGGTAGGCTGCAGGAATACGCAGGCGCACGCGCTCCAGCAACAAGCCAACCGCCGCTTCGCGCTCCTCTTCTGTCACCCGGCAATGCAAGTAGCTCTCCGGCGTCTCCCAGGGTAAATGCAGTGCATGCAGCACCAGCAAGCGCGACTCATCCCAGGCGTTGTCAGTCCCATGGCCGAAGTACAGCTCAGTTTGATGAAAACGGCTGACGCCCCAACGTATCAAGTCCTGCACACTTTTCAGTGCGGCGTATTCACTCATGATGTAAATCCTTGTCCAATCAGCCGCCCATTCTACGCTGCCGCGTGCTGACGACTACTGGTACACTTCGGTTTTTTAGCAGCAGATTCAGGAAAATGTCTCAGGATAACGTTGGCCCCGATGACGAACACCTGTTCCAACAGGTCATCAAGGGTGTCAAACCGCTCAAGCAACAGCAAGCCGACACCGGCAAACCCAAGGCTGACCGTGCGCGTATTGCCGCCAGTCGCGCACGCGCAACAAACAGCGCTACCAGCATCGTCATTGACGGCTTGTCCGACCAGTTCGTAATCGATGTCGCGCCGGAAGAAGAGCTGATGTGGGGCACCAATGGTGTGCAGCTCAGCCAGTTACGCAAATTGAAAAGCGCGCAGATTCCCTTTGATGGTTCAATTGACCTGCATGGCATGACGGTTGAGCGCGCTCGCGAAGACCTTTGGGCGTTTCTTGCCGAAGCGGTAAAGCAGGAAATCCGTTGTGTACGCGTGACCCATGGCAAAGCCCAACGAAAAGACGGCCGTATGCCCATACTGAAGAGCCACGTGAATACCTGGCTGAGACAACACAACAGCGTATTAGCCTTTGCTTCCTGCATCCCGCGCCACGGCGGTACCGGCTCGGTTTATGTATTGCTCAAACGCACCATGCTGGAAGGCCGCGACGACTGAGTAGGTATTATTCGCCTAAATCAGGCAAATTTAAGCAATTAATGCAGGCAAGGAGCACTGCTGCTTAGAGATCAACCTTGCCACGCAACTGCTTGGAATATCCGCGTTTCACCTTGCTATCTACCCGGCGCACCTGCGACCCACGCGTGGGTCGTGTCGCACGCCGCTTTTTCTGCACGACCACCGCACCGTTGATTAACTCACGAAGGCGTTCAAAGGCATCATCACGGTTCATGTCTTGGGTGCGGAACTGCTGCGCCTTGATGACAATCACGCCATCCTTGGTAATCCGTTGATCAGACAGCTGCAGCAAACGTTCTTTATAGAACGGCGGCAAGCTGGAGCGGCGGATATCGAAGCGTAGATGAATGGCACTGGCCACCTTATTCACGTTCTGACCACCCGCACCCTGAGAGCGGACGGCAGAAATCTCAACCTCCCAATCTCCCAGCTGTACTTCGTTGGACAAAACAATCATGCGGCTAACTCCAGAGCAGAAAGACAATGCCGGAAATCGTTCCGGCCTAGCCCAAGGATACGCTGATGCTCAAATATGGGCAAAAACAGGTGACGTCAGCGCGCCTGCTGCAGGAAGTTAACAATCCAGTCGAGCATCAGACTGTCGTCCACTACAGCGCTCAAGGACGCCTGCCCTGCCCGGTATCGCGTCGCTGGAATCACGTCACGACGTGCATCCATCAAGTCGGCCGAATAGGCTTTGCAAAACTCCGGATGGCCCTGCACGCTCATGAAGTGTTGGCCGTATTGCAGTAAATAGTAAGGACAAAAATCGCTCCGCGCGAGAATCTCTGCATGCGGCGGGAGTCGCACTACCTGGTCCTGATGGCTGACAATCAAGTCCAGGCTTTCGCGAGTGGGTTGCATCCAGGGTTTGTTAATCAGCACGTCATTGAACGACATGCCTACGCCCCAGCCCTTGGGTGATTTATGCACCTCACCGCCCAAGGCTTTGGCCATCAACTGATGTCCGAAACATATCCCCACCAGTGGCATGCCTGCTTCCCACAGCTTGGCAACAAACGCTTGCAACTCGTTGATCCAGAGCTGGCCATCGTTAACGCCCGATTTGCTGCCTGTGGTGAGATAAACGTCGCATTCATCAACGCCCCCGGGCAGCTCTCCATCCAGGGCACGGTAAACGCGATAGTCCATTTCCGGTAACCGTTGGCGTAAAAGCGTTTCAAACATCTCGGGATAATTACCATGCAGAACCTGCAGGCTTTCTCGCACATCATCACACTGCAACAACCCAACTTTCATTGCATACCCGCTCATTCATGAATTAAGAGAAGCGATGGCTCAGCGAATCACCAGGAGCTCTCCCGCGCCTGAGATTTACTCCAAGACCGGCGGTTCGAGCGCCTCATTAGCCCCGGCCAGCTCGGCGGCACTTTCGGCCAATACCAGCGCGGTTTCACTGTCGCCCGCACCAGCGGCTTCAGCGGCTTGCGCAGCCAGCTCAGCCGCCTCAGCATTGGTGGGCGCTTGCAGTAGATAGGTCAGCGATTGCTGCAGGCGATCGGCTGCTACGGCGTTGCCCTGCTCACGTTCCACTGTCGAACGCTCCTGCAGCAATGCCAAGCTGCGCTTGATACGTACATCCGGCGCCATTCGGGCATCACCGACTATCGCCTCAACGCTGACGGACACCTCTGGCGTATCTTGCGCGCTGACCAGCATGGGCATAAATGCCATGGCGGCAAACAAAAACAGCTTTTTCATCGTTGTCTTCCTTACCTGTTTCTGTGGGTCTTTCACTGCCCAACGGGCCCTGGCGAATGATCGTATCCGGGCACACCGTCGCGAATACAGTGCGAAAAATCATCGCCATCGCAAACCTGTCTGGCGCGTTGTGTAATTCGTCCCCGCTGGCGCAATTCGGTCATCGAATAGTTCGGCTGCAAACCATCAAGGGCATAGACATATTCATCTAGATAGCCACTCAGCCAAAGTCGATAATCCAACGGCAAATTAGGATGTATGCGCCGTAAAAGACGAAACACGACTGTGGTGCAATTGGCGGTCAACGTATGGTAATAACGCGGCCTAGCAGCCAATTCATTGGCTGCCGCCACATAGGCCTCCAGCAGCTCTCGCCCATCATCGGCACTAAGACGAGTGCGGTACAGATAAGCATCCTCATGGCGAATATTGGTACGTACACGCACTATGTCATGTTCGTCACTAGCGACAATATTCAGCTCAAAATGCTTGAAAAAACCGCCCAGCGCTGAAAACTCTTCCGTGCGCGCACGGCGTATTTCAACCGAAAAAGTCAGGTAGCGACCATCTTCAAAACCAAAAGATACCAGGATGTGGGCGATGGCCCGTGGGCCCCAGTAAGAAGAGATCATATCAACCGTTTGCAGCTTTGCGAGATCGTATACTCGCTCATCCCAGCGAACGTCATAATCGGTTTCGCTGCGCCAGTTGAAGTTGCGTACCTGTTGCAGCTCCAGACGCTCACCCACAATACGACCCGTGGTAGTCATGGCCATATCATCTGCCCAATCGCTAATGCCTTGAGCACGCAAGCCGCGCCACCAAAGCACTATCAATATCACCGCAAACAGAATTAGCCCTAACGCTGGGGGATAACGCCCGATCGCCGCCAAAAACAATACAACGACCAGCCAGAGCGACCAGCTGGCGATTGGCATATAACGCAGCCGCTTGGAGTCAGGGCGATGAAACCACATCGCCAGCAGCACCCAAACGCTACCCAGAAATAACAGTAATATGGAAAGACCCAACAGCATCAATCAGCCTCAGTCACGTGCGGGCAATACCGCAGTCGCTTTTACGCAGTCTACACCTTGCCCGCGAGAGTAGCAGCGATGAACGGCACAGTTTGCGCCTTGTATCGATCGAAATATAAAAGCACAATGCTGGATACTCAACCAGTATACTTGTTCTATGCCTACACCGCTCGCCGCCGACTTTTACTATCTGACGAACTTCCAGACCGTGCTCGACTGGGTGCGCGAGCGTTACGCTGACTTGCTCACCGCAGAGGAGCTGGCGTTCGCTCAAGATTTCAGCGCACTGCCTCAGTTGTCACAAGCATTGTTGGTGCGCTTGGTGATGCGTAAAGGACCGCACTTTCGTTGCAGCAAGCTCACTTATGCAGAGATTGGCGATATCGCCTTAGCTGCCTCGCCGCTGCTACAACGTGGCTGGCTAGTAAGTGACGCAGCGCTAATGGTCGACGACCTTTCCAGGCTATTACTCAAAAGCGAACTGGCGACGCTACTCCCGCATAACGTCTGCGCCAAAGGCTTGGGCAAGACCGAAATGCTAGCGCTTTTGTGCGAACGCTACCCTGGGGAAATGCCCTACCACGAATGGCCAGCCCTACCAGATGAGCACATATATAGCCTGACCATTCACTCGTTATGTGAACGACTTCGGCTGTTATTTTTTGGCAATTTGGCACAGAGCTGGTCTGAGTTTGTACTCACCGACCTAGGCGTCTTTCGCTATGAGTCCGTCGCTTTCTCGCTCGACTCACGCGGTTTTAACAACCGCTGCGATATCGACGATTACCTGCACTTGCGTCGCTGTCGCGAGACCTTTTCCGACCACGCGAGCGTAACCGATACCTTGCACCAACTGGGTAGGTTCCACAGCAATAACCCGTGGATCGAACAGCGTCATCAGCGCCTGCTATTTCAATTAGGCAGACAGTTGGAGCGTGACGGTGAGCAGGCCCATGCACTGCGGCTGTATGAGCAATGCGATTACATCGGCGCCCGCCAAAGACGTGTGCGCATTTTGGAACAAACCCAACGGCACACCGAGGCCTATCAGCTGGCGTTAGAAGCCACAGCTAATCCTGAAAGCGAAGCTGAAAGGCAACTGGTTGAGCGGGCGTTAAAGCGATTAGCGCGCAAATTGAAGCGGCCGCTACCTGTGCAGCAAGCCGTCGCAGTGATCACCGAACAGCACCTGTTATTGCCGCCTTCACTCGACGTGGGCGTTGAGCAAGCCGTTGTTATGCACCTAAGCCAGGATGAAGCTCCGGTGTATTACGTCGAGAACACCCTAGTTTGCAGCCTGTTCGGGCTACTCTGCTGGGACGCCGTTTTCGCACCGCTACCGGGAGCCTTTTTTCATCCGTTTCACAGTGCTCCGGCCGACTTGCATAGCCCTGATTTTTTCCAGCGTCGTCGTGAGCTATTTGAGATGTGTCTAGCAAAGCTGGACGGTGATAATTACGCGCACCAAATACGCGACACGTTCCAGCAAAAGCAGGGCATTCAATCTCCTTTCGTGTGCTGGCCGCTACTCAACGCCGCCTTGCTAGAGGATGCATTGCGCTGCATTCCCGCCGCGCACCTGAAACTCTGGTCCCAACGCTTGCTGCTTGATATCAAAGCCAATCGGGCGGGCATGCCTGATTTGATCCAGTTCTGGCCCGCCGAGCAACGCTACCGCATGATCGAAGTGAAAGGCCCCGGTGACCGCTTGCAGGACAACCAGCGTCGCTGGTTAGCGTTTTGTGCAAAACACGACATGCCAGTGGAGGTTTGCTATGTGCAATGGACTGACGAGGTGTGCGGCGCATGACTTATCGCGTTGCCGTGCGGGCGCTCTGTGAGTTCACCGCCAAGGAGGGTGACCTGGACCTGCGCTTCACCCCTGCCCCCACCGCGCAGGAAGGCATCTCCGGGCATCAGACTGTGGTTAGCAGGCGCGGCCCCGACTATGTCAGCGAGCTTGCCTTAGCCGGTAGTTATCCAGGGCTGCTCGTTGCCGGTCGCGCGGATGGTTTTGATCCCAGCCAGAACCTGCTGGAGGAAATAAAGACCCACAGAGGCGACGTCAGCCGCATTCCCGCTAACCATCGCAGCCTGCATTGGGCACAGGTCAAGGTATACGGCTGGCTGCTGTGCGCCGAACTGGAGCTTGAAGAGATGGATCTGGCGGTGGTGTACTTCAACCTCATCACCCAGCAAGAGACGCCCTACCGCGAAACGTTCAAGGCAGACGATCTGCGCCGTTTTTTTGCACTGCAATGCGACCGTTTCATTGCCTGGGCCCGACAGGAAACCCAGCACCGCGGCGAACGTGACCTGTGTCTGCAGGAGCTGCGCTTTCCGCACGCCAGTTTCCGCACAGGTCAGCGGCAATTGGCCAAAGCTGTATACCGCGCCGCCCGCGATGGCGAAACCATCATGGCGCAGGCGACCACCGGTATCGGCAAGACACTTGGCACCTTGTTTCCGCAATTAAAGGCATTCCCGGAGCAGCAACTCGATCGGCTGTTCTTTCTCACTGCTAAGACTCCGGGGCGACAACTTGCGCTCGAAGCCCTATCTACCTTACGCAGCCAACAAACCGACATGCCCCTGCGCGTGCTCGAACATACTGCTCGCGACAAAGCCTGCGAGCACCCGGACAAAGCCTGTCACGGCGACTCTTGCCCACTCGCTCAAGGTTTTTATGACCGGCTGCCAGCTGCCCGCGCCGCTGCCGTGCAAGCCAAATGGCTGGATCAGTCCAGCGTTCGCACAATCGCGCTGAACCATCAGATTTGTCCCTATTACCTGAGTCAGGAATTATGCCGCTGGAGCGATGTGGTGGTTGGCGACTACAACTATTACTTCGACATGACCGCCCTGCTCCACGGCCTCACGGTGCTCAACGATTGGCGCGTCACCTTGCTGGTGGATGAAGCGCACAACCTAATCGACCGCGCGCGCGGCATGTATACCGCAGAGCTTGATCAGCAGGTGTTTAATGTACTGCGACGTAGCGCACCCAAGGCGCTGAAAACCCCGCTAGACCGGGTTGCTCGCCACTGGAAAACCCTGCATCAGGATCAAACCGACGACTATCAGATCTACCCGACCATCGCCGATCTGTTCATTGCCAGCCTGCAGAAGGCGGTCAGCGCCATCACCGATCACCTGACCGATCAACCCACCGGCAACGATGCCGGCCTACTGCGCTTTTATCTGGACGCCATGCTGTTCTGCCGCCTAGCCGAAGCTTACGGCCCGCACTCTTTGTTCGATATTACTCGCCACGAGGAGTTTGCCGGGCGCAAGACGCTATCTATCTTATGCTTACGCAACATAGTGCCGGCTCCTTTTCTAAAACAACGCTTTCTCACGGCGCACAGCACTACGCTGTTTTCGGCGACCTTGAGCCCGGCGCAGTACTATTCCGACTTGCTCGGCTTGCCAGAAGAGGCTGAATGGATCAACGTCGAGTCTCCCTTCAAAGCCGAGCAGCTAAGCGTATCCGTGGTGCGTAACCTGTCCACGCGCTATCAGCATCGCAGCGCTAGTCTGCGGCCTATTTGTAAGCTGATCGCCGAGCAGTTTGAACGCGCACCCGGCAATTACCTGGCGTTCTTCAGTAGTTACGCCTACCTGCAACAAGCACTGGACCAGTTCCAGGCCGACTACCCCAGCATCCCGACCTGGTCTCAATCACGCAGTATGAATGAAGCAGAACGCCACGGTTTTCTTGCGCGCTTCTCTGAGCACAGCAGCGGCGTCGGTTTTGCCGTGCTGGGCGGCGCCTTTGGTGAGGGAATAGACTTGCCGGGCAAACGCCTGATAGGCGCCTTTATTGCGACCCTTGGGCTGCCACAGATTAATCCGGTCAACGAGGAAATGAAGGAGCGCATGCAGGCGATGTTTGCCGACAGCGGCGGCAATGGTTACGACTACGCCTACCTCTATCCTGGCTTGCAGAAAGTGGTGCAGGCCGCCGGCAGGGTGATCCGCAGTACCGATGATAGCGGCGTGGTCTATCTGTTGGATGACCGTTTTGGACAACGCGCCGTGCAGGCGTTGCTGCCAGGCTGGTGGCAGGTCGACTCCGTTAAAGTATGAATCAGCTCGCTAAATGGTTGAGCCGGCGTGCTAGTCTTTACCACGACAAAAATCAGTCAGTGGTGCCCAGCCACGTCTGTCATCCACTGTTCAGGAAACCGCAATATGAGCAACGACAAACAGTATGAACCACCTAAAGTCTGGACCTGGGACGCCGAAAGTGGCGGCAAGTTTGCGAATATAAACCGCCCTATCGCTGGCCCCACGCATGACAAGGATCTGCCGATCGGCAAACATCCCCATCAACTGTACTCGCTAGCCACGCCCAATGGCGTCAAAGCCACTGTCATGTTTGAAGAGCTGCTTGAGCTTGGCTATAGCGAGGCTGAATACGACGCTTGGCTAATCAAAATCGGCGAAGGCGATCAATTCTCCAGCGGCTTCGTCGCGGCCAATCCCAACTCAAAGATTCCTGCGCTGGTAGATCACAGCACTGAAACGCCGACCCGCGTGTTTGAATCAGGCTCCATCCTGCTTTACCTGGCGGAAAAGTTTGGCGCTCTGATACCCACCCATCACGCACAACGTACCGAGGCGATGAACTGGCTATTCTGGCAAATGGGCTCAGCACCCTATTTGGGCGGCGGTTTCGGCCACTTTTATGCGTACGCTCCGGAAAAGTTTGAGTACCCGATCAACCGATTCGCCATGGAAGTCAAACGCCAGCTCGACGTGCTGAACCGCAACCTGGCAGAACGTGAGTTCATGGCAGGCGACGACTACAGCATCGCCGACATTGCCATCTACCCTTGGTATGGCCTGATGGCCGAAGGCAGCCTTTATAGCGCCGGTGAATTCCTCTCGGTGCAGGAATATACCCACGTACAGCGCTGGGCTGCAGCAATTGCTGCCCGTCCCGCGGTCAAGCGTGGGCGCATGGTCAACCGCGTATGGGGCGAAGCCTCCGAGCAACTGGCTGAACGTCACGCCGCAAGCGACTTTCCTTCTCAGGTTTAAACAGCAATAGATCGGCGCCCCGAGGGGCGTCGATTATCTATCACCCTGCTCGAATTTGCTTTTTACTCTTAAAACATTGATTTCTGAAGCGTTGGTGCGCATACCTCTGCTAGAGTCATGGCCATTAAACCTGCCTTTTACCTGTCAGACGGGTGCCAGTAGTTGAAAGACCGAATAACCAATATTCGTAAACTGTTCTCCGATATATCGACGATGTATTCATCCGACGATACAGAGATGGCTCGCCTTCGAGGCATCCAGGTAAGTTCGGTTACCCGCGTATCCTTGCCCATGATGCTGGCCAATGTCGGCAGCGGCACCTGTGTTCTCATCGCATTTGCGCCGAACATACCCCCCAGCCTATGGGTTTGGCTATCGTTGCTGACTGCGGTCTGCGCTTTTTCCAGCCTTGGCTGGCAAAAAACACGCAAGCGTCCGATTGTGCATGCCTCATCCAAAAGTGCTCACAGGGCAACTCTGCACGCATCTATCTTGGCCATTATTTGGGCCTGGATGATACTGACCTGGTTTCCTGACGCTTCTCGCGGCCAACAAATGGCCATCGCCACCATTGTTACTGGCATGATCAGCGCTGGGAGCTTTGTACTCAGTCCACTGCCATACGCCAGTATCAGTTACGCCATGATTTATTCCTTCGCAGCGATAGGCGCGCTCTGGTTATCTGGACAAACAGTCTATCTAGCCGTTGCGATTCTGGTCCTGTTGTACTCGCCCATGGTGTTAATCGGATCTTTGTTCGGCTGGCGACAGGCCACCGATTTAATAGCGGCCAAGGCCCAGTCGGAACGACAGGAGCAGCTTATGGCCGTGCTGCTGCAGGACTTTGAGCACAATGCCGGCGATGCTCTCTGGGAGACCGACAGCGAAGGCCACCTAAACCATGTTTCATCAAGGTTAACTGAAGTCTTGAGGCTGCAAGAAAACGAGCATCACGCCCAGACATTCCAGCAATTGCTCACCACCCGGTGTCCCAATGACCTTACCCAATTGCAAGTATTGAACGGCGAAGGTAATCCATTCAGAGATATCCGGCTGACGATGACCTCGCGCAAAGGCGACATGCACTTGGCAATGACAGGTAAATGCCTGTTCACAGAAACCAATATTTTTTTGGGCTGGCGTGGTGTGCTCACGGATGTTACCGAGAAAGTAAAAAGTGATCATAAGCTACGTGAACTTGCCCATACCGACTCGCTCACCTCCCTTGCCAATCGCTTCCATCTCCGTGCCGCTTTAAGTAGCGCTATCGAACAGGATGAACCTTTAGCTCTACTGTTTATCGACCTCGATCGTTTCAAGGCAGTGAACGACAATTACGGCCACAGCGTGGGCGATACCATTCTTAGAGTGGTCGCAGCGCGGTTGCGCTCCTGTGCTGGCACAAAATCCCTCATTGCCCGACTAGGCGGCGACGAGTTTGCTATCGTGCTCTGGTCCAAAGAAGCCCGACACGGCCCGCAGGGTAGTCAACAGCGTGTCAGACCCCATCACGATCGACGAACGTCAGTTCCGCGTCGGCGCCAGCGTGGGCTTCACCGTTCGCAATGAAACACTCTGTGGTCTGGACGACCTGTTGGTACAAGCAGATATCGCCATGTATGCAGCCAAAGAGGCGGGCCGCGGACGCTGGGTCGAGTATTCACCTCTCTTGGGTGAAATCAGCCACCGCCGATTGAGCATTGAGCACGGATTACGCAACGCCATCGACAATGATGAAATATGCCTGCACTGGCAGCCCAAGGTCGACTTGCAGACCTGGCAGGTCACTGGCGCTGAGGCACTCCTGCGCTGGCGGCACCCCGATCTGGGCGAAATTAGTCCCATGGAATTCATTCCCATTGCAGAGCAATGCGGAATAATAGACAAGCTTGGCGTATGGGCACTGACTGAGGCCTGTCGTGCAGGCACCCATGAGCTGGCTGGGCTCACTATCGCAGTCAACGTATCAGCTTCTCAGCTGCAATTCGGTGACTACCTAAACGGCCTCAAAGATGTGTTGCGTACATCCGGCATGACACCCGAAAAACTTGAACTTGAGCTGACCGAATCGGTGTTGATTGAGGATGCAGACAAAGCGGTCACTATCCTCAACGCTATCCGCAGCACCGGCGTGCGATTGGCGCTGGATGACTTTGGCACCGGTTATTCGTCTCTATCCTACCTGCGCCGGTTCCCGTTCGACACACTGAAAATAGATCGATCCTTCGTTACCGAACTACTGACCAAGCCCGATGCCAGAGCTATCGTTAAAATGATTACCGATCTAGCCAACGAGCTTGGCAAACGCACCGTCTGTGAAGGTGTAGAAACCCTGGAGCAGCTACAGATAGTTTGTGCCGCAAACTGTCATGAGGTTCAGGGCTTTCTGATCTCACCACCCTGCCCGCTTGAGTCATTCCCCCGCACACTGGACCCCGACTTGAATCCGCGTTTATCGGCTTAGCACCAAGGTAAAAGACTGCCGGGGAGTTGCCGTATGTTAACGCCGAGGGATTAAAGCGGCGGCAGCTTTCCACTTAAAACCCAGCCACCCAGCAACAGACCACTTGCCGCGATCCAGCTACCCAACGTGCGCCATAGAATGCTAGTCCAATCCTTATCGAAAATCAGCACAATTGCACTGAGCAAAGACAGCAGCATGAACTGGCAAAGTGCAATGCCCAGCAACGCCACAGGGCTCATCGCAGCCTCTTGACTCAGGCCAATCAGCACACCCCCAAGCACCGCGATCAAAATGAAGACACTACCCTGCAACCTCAGCCTCCACGCGACCAAACCACCTAGCGAAATAAGCGCCAGCGGCGCCAGCCAGACAGGATTAGGTAGCAATAGCTTCAACAGAATGCCCAGTACCCACCCCAGAGGAACGGCATAGAGTACGTGTCGAGCGGTGGCTTAATCTCACACCAGCCCGTGCCCGGAGGAAGCCGTTCGACCTGACTACCGCCGTTTCGATACTCAATACGCGCTATCGCCCGTAGCACCACCACGGAGACCCAATCGCTGCCCAATCAGCCCCTCGTGGCGTTGAATACGGAGCTGCTCAACCAGGCCATTGGGCAACTGCAAACGCCTCACCTCACCCAGCAGCTCAGTGCCTTCTGGATAGACCAGCTCGAGTTGCGCAGGGCGACCATTAACCAAAGGAAGCCTCCAGGTCAGGTCATAACTATCGTCGGTGACTTCGTGCAGTTCCAGGTAAGCCGGTCGAAACACGTCGGCGAAGGCTCACATAAAACATACCAGATTAATAATCAACCAGTTAATCTTGCGGGACAACTCGAAATATCCTGATCAGTTTCCTACGAACCACGGTGAGAAAATCGACTTTGCTCCTGCAAACAAAAGAGCCAAAATGTTTAGCCTGACACATGCGACTTAATATGCACCGACCCAACACCATCAATCATTGAAAAAATTAAGGCAAAACAGCAATATAAAATAAAATCCTGCGCACCTGTACAACTTCCAAACATATGAATGAAACTCTCTCCCGCTTAAAAATCCATCTTTGAAGACCATGAACGCCTTATTAGATAATCAGCACAACAGACTAACAGATCAACTTTCTCTTAGGCGTGCGAAACTTACTGCAAACACAATTACACGCCCAATGCCAGGATTACAATTTTGTAATCCTGGGCTCACCTTTCTGTCAGGTTTAAAGTCTTATACTAAAAACCGTGAAAGACCGCCATCTAATAGGCGAGTTTAAAAAGCACTGAGGATAAAAATGAAACTCTTAAAATCTATCGCTATCAGCAGCACTCTACTATTTTTTGTAGGCATGACCAATGCCGAGGAGGGTTTGGATAGGTCGAAGCGATTTCATGAAAATGCCCGTGAAAAACAAACTCTCTCATTTGAGGAGGAACACTCAGGCCATCAGAAGCTAGATGCCGTCGAAGCACAGCAAGGTCAGCGTCAGGACAGTTCAGGTCAGGCGGATAATTGAGACGCGGTAAAGATTAATTAATATTCATGATTCAAGCAAAAAAGCCAAACTACAATCTAATTACTGCTCACTTAATAGTTTGAACTCACGCTGGGCTTCCTAGAAAATCCGATACCAGGCTCTTGGTATCGGATTTGTATGTCTGTTAAACCGAACCTGCTCGACCTCGGCGGGGGAATTCACAGCGATAACTGCCTGCAGTACATCACCAGCAAGCTAGCACTATGGGCGGAAAAGCACGCTATTCGCTTTAAAGCACATCCAAGTAGGCAATCCGTATCAGAACACCTATATCGAACACCGCATCCGCTCCGTGAGCTACCACCGTCGGCTAGTACAGTATCCATTCGAGTTACCTGCCGAAGTGCAGGAACATGTAACTCGATGGATCTAGACATACAGTCGCGAACGGCCAGACATGGCCGTAAGGCGATTGCTCCCAAAATAGAAATTGTCCCTTGCGACCTAACCTCTACTCTTGGCGAGTGTTAAGAATGGGGAATTACCTTACGAATGTTTTAACTCAAAGTGGGCCGCGCCAAGAAAGAGCAAGAATCTTTCTGCTATTGGACGTCAGTGAAAAACCAATCTTGATAAAATCTTATCTTATAACAGCTCTAGTGGCCCCCGAATAACTTCATTGAATTCTGCTGACAAGAGTTGCAGTCAATAAATTAGCTTCTGCCGCCAACCGATCGTCTTTATCCTGACGTTGATCGGTTGGCTTGGCGTAGCGCTTGACCCACTGATACACATTTTGCCCCGATGGGCCCGGCCGGACATCGACAGTAGAATGACTTCGCTCTAACACCTATTTAACTGCTTTGGTTTCGAATTTTCCGGTGTGACGTGAGTTGTGCATCGGACCTCCTGAGTGTCCTTGTTATAAGGCCAGGAGGTGAATGCTGCCCCAGAGCTATTCAATGAACATGCTGTTCGTCGTTTTCATGCATGTGTGTTTTCGGAGCTAGTTCAGGCTTGTCCTGCTCTACCTTCAAATCGCTCGAATGATGATCTGTATCCGTTGCCTCACCAGCATGATGGTTCGGCATGCTGCCAGCTTGAGGCATGCCAGAAGCGTGATGATCCGAATTACTTGATGGAGCAGCTGAATGGTGCCCACCAGGACTATTACCCTGCCCTTCATCCTTATGCATAGCAGTTTCACCGCCACCATGTTGATGGCCGCTGCTAGATGCAACAAGGGTTTGGTATTGGGTTTGATCCATTTCTGGCAGTTGCTCTAAAAACGCGACCATGCCCCATATATATGGATCGGCCA
>DRHT01000007.1 GCA_011053055.1 Halopseudomonas sabulinigri
GCTTATACCGAATACCCTGATCAGCAATGATCAGGGTATTTTTTTGCGCGTAATAAACCACAGCGGTGAGAGTACCGGAGTGCCGGCCACCGGAGTGCCGGCCAAATCATCGTCAAGCGCTTACACCAAAACCCCGGTTATCGAAAGATGACCGGGGTTTTACTTTGTGCGCTCGGAAAACAATGCGGCCTCTCTTCAGTTGTTTTGTGGCTGCCTGTATCCACTTTTAAGCCCTTGCTTCGTGACTCTGGAATGTTAACTGCATGGAATAAACCTTACTTAAATCAGGAAGGTGCCGTGATGATTAGCAATCGTGAGCAGGTGACGCAGATGATTCTGGCCGCGAAGGTCAGCAAAGGCCTCAAGTGGGCAGAGGTGGCTGGAGCGCTTGGCTTGAGTAAGGAGTGGGTCACAGCTGCTTGCTTGGGGCAGATGGCGCTAAGCAAAGCGCAGGCAGAAACCGTTGGCGAGATGTTCGGGCTTGCCGATGAGGCGATAGCCTGGCTGCAGATCGTGCCCTATAAGGGCTCTTTGCCGACCAGCGTGCCGACTGACCCGTTGATCTACCGTTGGTATGAGCTGGTAAGTGTCTATGGGGTAACGTTGAAGGAGTTGATCCATGAAGAGTTTGGGGATGGCATCATGAGCGCTATCGACTTTTCAATGGATATCCAACGCGAGATAGACCCAAAGGGCGATCGCGTGAAAGTGGTAATGTCAGGTAAGTTTTTGCCCTATAAACAGTACTGACGTGCAGAGTGTGCAACAAAAAAGAGCGCCCTTAGGCGCTCCCGTGTCGCTGTAGAGGTGCGTTAAGCTTCAGCGCGGCCCCATTCCACATCCTGAAGGTGCCGCCACATGATCTTGCCGGCGGGTGACTTAGGAATGCTCTCAGCAAACGCCACTATTTGTGGGCACTTGTACGCGGCCATGTTTTCCTGACACCAGTTTATGATGTCCTGCTCTGAGGTGCTTTGTTGCCCCGCGGCTAAGACCACCACAGCTTTTACCGTTTCGCCACGGCGCTCGTGCGGTACCGAGATAATACAGACTTCTTGTATGGATGGGTGTGCGTACATCAGCGATTCGACTTCGGCTGGCCATACCTTAAAGCCAGAGGCATTGATCATGCGTTTCACACGGTCTACCAAGAAGAAGTAACCCTCTTCGTCGTAGTAACCAAGGTCGCCAGAACGGAAGAAGCGCTCGCCATCTACGACGACGAAAGCCTCTTCGGTTGCCTCAGGGCGATTCCAGTACCCCTGGAAAATCTGCTCACCCCGCATGATGATCTCACCAGTTACGCCGCACTCAACTTCTTTCAAAGTTTCAACGTCAATAACTCGAGAGTCTACCCCAATGAATGGAATGCCCAGGCATTGGGGCTTGCAGGCGTTTGGTGGGTTGGCGTGGGTCGCAGCTATGGTTTCTGACAACCCGTAACCTTCCATGTAGATCAAACCGGTCTTTTGCTGCAGTTTGGCAGATACTGCGGCAGGCATGGCTGCTCCGCCACCGCCGATGCCGGTCAGGGAGCTTATGTCATATTGGTCTATGTCAGGATCCGACAACATGTCGACCACCATGGTAGAGATGTTGCGCCAAGTGTTGATCTTTAGGGTTTCGATCAACTTTGCCGCGACTTTGCGATCCCAGCGGGTCATTACAACCAGCGTTCCACCTGCGTAAAGAGTTGAGTTCATGCATGACTGCATGCCAGTTACATGAAACATGGGTACAGAGACCAAGTGGATACAGCTATGCTGCGTATTCACCCAAGCAGCGCCATAGACAGTAGTGGCCATCGCGCTGTGATGCGTATGCACGCACCCCTTTGGATTGCCGGTAGTGCCAGAGCTGTATGGGATAACGCATAGGTCTTGTGGACCGGCAGTCATCGGTCCTGGCTGGATATCGGCTGCCAGCACGCTCTGCCACGAGGTCATGCCTGCTTGCGTCACGGGCTCTACAGGTGTTGTCACTACCTCTGGAAGCGTGAGATCAGTGGGTTCGACTACATATTCGCTGTAGGCAGTGACTATCACTTCTTTTAAAGCACTGTTACCGATATGGGGTGCAACGAACTCGCTCAACTCTTGGGCACACAGGGCAACGGGCGCCTGGGTATCCTCGATGAGGTAAGCCAACTCAGAAGCTCGATTCATCGGGTTGACCGGCACAACCACAGCGTTAGCACGCAGAATGGCAAAAAAACCAATGATGTACTGTGGGCTATTCTGCATATAAAGCAGTACGCGGTCGCCTGCCTGCACGCCTGCCTTTTGTAGGTAACCAGCCAAGCGCTCTGCTTCAGACTTGAGCTCGCTGTAGCTGATATTGCTGCCGTAGTAGTGAATGGCAGGGTGATCCGGATAGCGTAACGCGGAGACGGTTATGTTGTGGAACAGGTTTGTGGCGGGGAGCTCTAGCTGCTTGGGAACCTGATTGGGCCACACGGGGAAGTGACGGTCAAACATACATCCAATCTCCTGCTTGTTGTGCAAATCAGACGAACCATTCACTGCGAAACTTCAGCAGGACGGTCCTATTATTAGGGCAAGGCAACAGAATAAGTCTCAGCGTGAGACTAAGGAAGGATACTTTTGTTGTGCTGTTGTTACGTCATAAGCCACGGTGAGTTCACACGAGTCGTCTGTCCCAGTCATGGGGCCTGATGGGGTATAGTATTGGGCTGATCCAGACGCCTGTGCGCGTCTAGCCGACGGTTGTATGCAGTGTTATTTGCAAGAGGACCTTACATATGAATCAGGACCGGGTATTTATCTTTGATACCACGCTGCGAGATGGCGAGCAGAGCCCTGGCGCGTCCATGACCAAGGACGAAAAACTGCGTATTGCGCGGGCACTTGAAAAGCTGCAGGTGGATGTTATCGAAGCCGGCTTTGCGATTGGCAGTCCCGGTGATTTTGAAGCGGTAAAGGCGATCGCCAATAGTATTCAGGACAGCATCGTGTGCAGCTTGTCGCGCGCCGTTGATGCCGATATTGATCGTGCCGCCGAAGCGCTGGCTGGTGCCAACGCCGGGCGGATCCACACCTTTATCGCGACTAGCCCGATTCATATGCAACATAAGCTGCGCTTAGCGCCGGACCAGGTTGTTGAGCAGGCGGTACGTGCGGTTAAGCGCGCCCGCAACCTATGCGCTGACGTTGAATTTTCTTGCGAGGACGCGGGGCGCTCTGAAATCGATTTTCTCTGTCGCATCATCGAGGCAGCGATCGACGCGGGCGCACGGACTATTAATATCCCCGATACGGTGGGTTATGCCATACCGCATCAGTTCGCCGAAACTATCCGGCAGATAATCACCCGCGTACCCAATGCGGATAAGGCGGTCTTTTCGGTGCACTGCCATAACGACCTAGGCCTCGCGGTCGCCAACTCGCTGGCGGCAGTGACAGCGGGAGCGCGTCAGGTTGAATGCACCATCAATGGTTTGGGCGAACGTGCCGGTAACGCTGCCTTGGAAGAGATCGTTATGGCGATCAAGACGCGGCAAGACTTACTGGGCGTGTATACCGGCGTTGTGACCGAAAATATTTTGCCCGCTTCGCGATTGGTATCCGGAATCACCGGTTTTGCAGTGCAGCCGAACAAAGCTATTGTCGGTGCCAACGCGTTTGCGCATGAGTCTGGTATTCATCAGGACGGCGTGCTCAAGCATCGTGAGACCTACGAGATAATGAGTGCGCAATCAGTTGGTTGGCACACCAATAAGCTGTCGTTGGGTAAGTTGTCCGGGCGCAATGCCTTTCGCTCTCGGTTGGTGGAATTGGGTATTGAACTGAGTGGTGAAGCGTTGAACGCGGCTTTTGTTCGCTTTAAGCAACTGGCTGATCGTAAACACGAAATATTTGACGAAGACCTTCAGGCATTGGTTACCGATACCTTAACTGAGGTGGTCGAGCGTATCCGCCTGGTGCACCTCGACGTGGCGTCTTGCATGGGTGAGGTACCGCATGCTGTGGTGCAGCTAAGCATTGATGGTGCAGAGCAAGAAGCGGAAGCCGAGGGCTCTGGTCCGGTAGATGCGACGTTCAAAGCGATAGAAAAGATCATTAGCTCCAATGCTAGTTTGCAACTTTATTCGGTCAATGCCATCACTCAGGGTACAGACTCACAGGGTGAGGTTACGGTGAGGCTAGAGAGAGGTGGACGTATTGTGAATGGTAATGGGGCTGACACCGACATCATCGTGGCATCTGCCAAAGCGTACATCAACGCGCTAAATTTAATGCGTGAAGACGCCTATCGCGCTCACCCGCAAACGGCTGGGGTCTGATGCAAGAACAAACACGACTTGCCTATTTAGAGGCCCTAGGCGTCATCAACTGGATGCCACGCCAAGCGTTGGCCGGCATACCTCCCCGAATGCCTTATACCTTGCCGGTAGCAGCGGTAAAAATACCGGTAGCAAGTTTACAGGCTGAGTTGCAAAGCTCTGTAGTCGCACCGATTAACAAGCTGGCCGTTGATCCAGTAGGTGCGGTCAAACAGCTTCGTGCTGATACTGTGCAGCCGAAACTCGCGCCTGCAGCTGAAGCGCCGATTGGGCCTCCGGCACTTAACGTCGCGCCAATTGAGCCATTCTACCTACAGCTCTGGCTGGCTGGCCCCTGTGCGTTGCTGACTGAAGCGCCAGAGCCGGGTCTAGAAAGTGCTACGCCCGCCTTTCTATTGCTGCAGGATATTCTACGCGCCGTTGGTCTGCCGCCGCGGCCGCGCTTGTTGGCCGACTTCCGCTGGCCGCTAAGCCGTAATCCTCAGCTGGACCGCAGTGCGGAAGCGGCTAACCGGGGCTTGCTCGCCTTCATGCAAGGGCGGCTGGAAGAACACGAGCCCGTCTCCTTGGGTTGCTTTGGTCCTGCCACTGGCTTGCTGGTTGAGACCGACCTTGCCAAGGTGGATCAATTGCAAGGGCGTGAGGTGGCTCTGGACCATCTCCCCGCAGCCTGGTTTGCTGCTGACCTCGAGCTCTTGATGCGGGAGCCACAGCGCAAGGCTGAACTCTGGGCTCAATTGCGGCGAATTAAGACCCGCTGGCAGGGTAAGGTATGAGCGTTTTGACTTTCCGTCGTATGCAGGAGGCTGACCTGGATACGGTGCTGACGATTGAATTTTCGGCTTTCAGCCACCCATGGACTCGCGCCATTTTTCTCGATTGTATTAAGTCTGGTCATGAATGCTGGCTGGCATTCGATGATCACCAACAGGTGGGCCATGGTGTTCTCTCGGCTGCGGCGGGGGAGTCACATCTATTGAATATCACCATCAAGCCCGAGAGTCAGGGTAAAGGTTTCGGTCATAGGTTACTCGAGCACTTGATGGATCAGGCCAAAACGCGTGATGCGGAAGTCACTTTTTTGGAAGTGCGCGAATCAAATCGCAATGCAGCAGGTTTATACGAAAGTTTTGGCTTCAATGAGATCGGCCGTCGTCGCAATTACTATCCTGCCACTGTTGGCCGCGAAGATGCGTTGGTCATGGCCTACTCTCTGGTTGATTAAGCACCGCCGCCTCGCCCCATACACACACTATCCTGCACAAGGAAAACCCAATGATTGACGCAATCCGAGTACCGGGATGAGGCTCTCCGAAAGGGGCTGGGCGATCACTGGTTTGGTTATTTGTGCGCTGGTTTGGGCTGGCAACGCGTTGGTTGCGCGAGCAACAGCGGGCCAGCTGCCGCCGATAGGGTTGTCGTTCTGGCGTTGGACAACTGCGTTAATGCTGTTGTTGCCGTTTACGCTCAGCGGTTTATGGCGGCAGCGTGCGGTGGTACTCGCCCATTGGCGACAGATCGCAGCGCTAGCAGCGTTGAGTATTTCGTCCTATAACACGCTGTTGTACATGGCGGCCCAAAGTACCACTGCGATTAATATCACCTTGGTTAATACCGGGCTGCCCGTCGCCGCCTTTATCTGGTCGATTGTATTGCTTCGCCAATGGCCAACGCTGCAAACCCTGGGGGGCACACTGCTGTCTTTCAGTGGCCTGATGGTGATCCTCAGCACAGGCCAGCTGAGTCGGTTAGCACAGCTGGCGTTCAATCCGGGCGATCTGATTATGCTAGCCGCGGTGATGACCTGGGGGCTTTACTCTGTGCTTTTACGGCGTTGGATGGTGCCAGTGCCGGGGTTGACGCTACTAGCTGCCATGTTGCTCTTCGGTGTGCCGCTGTTGTTGCCGTTCTATTTATGGGAATACAGCCAGACAGGCGCTATGCCGCTGACGTTAGTAACGGTTAGCGCGGTGGGCTACACGGCCGTAATGGCTTCGCTGGTGGCTTACCTTGCCTGGAATAATGGCGTACGTGTATTGGGTCCGGCGACGGCCTCGTTGTTCAGCTACCTGATGCCCGTTTTTGCCGCGTTGCTCAGCGTTATGATTTTGGGCGAGCAGCTGCATTGGTATCACCTTTTGGGCGGCATACTGACCTTCTGTGGCCTCCTGATGGCCACTCGCACCGGGAGCAAGGCATGAAGAGGCTCTGCGTGATTGCCGGAGACGGTATTGGCCCCGAGGTCACTCCGGTTGCCGTAGATGCCCTGCGACTTTTGATCCCGAATCTGCAGATATTTGAAGCTCAAGCGGGCTGGAACTGTTTCTTGCAGCAAGGCTGTGCGGTGCCCGAGTCTACACTAGAGCTTATGCGTGAATGCGGTGCGGGGCTCTTTGGTGCAGTGCAGTCCCCTGCGCGCGCTGTAGCGGGTTATCGCAGTGCGATACTAACCCTAAGGCAGCAATTGGGACTCTCAGTGAACTTGCGCCCGGTTCGTAGTTGGCCAGCAATTTCACCCAAGCCCGGAATTGATCTGATGGTGTTGCGGGAGAACAGCGAAGGTTTGTACGTTGGTCGCGAGCATATGGTGTCCAGCGATCACGCTGTCGCCGAACGGCATATCAGCCGGCAGGCGTGCGAACTGTTGGCGCAGCGCACAGCGCAAGTCGCACGACAGCGCGAGACAAAGCGTATAACGCTGGTACACAAAGCCAATGTCCTGCCGCTGACCTGCGGCTTGTTTCGCGACAGCTGCCGCACGGTGTTGGAACACGAGGGGATGGGGGCTCTGGTAGATGAGCGCTTGGTCGATGTTGCAGCGCTGCAGTTGGTAGAGCAGCCAGAGGCTTTTGATCTCGTAGTAACCACTAACCTGTTTGGCGATGTGTTGTCTGATCTGGCGAGCTACTGGTCGGGCGGCCTAGCCACGGCACCCTCGTTAAACTGGGGAGAGGGTATTGCACTGGCGGAGCCGGTGCATGGCAGCGCGCCGGATATTGCTGGAACCGGCAGAGCTAATCCCATTGCCGCATTACTGAGCGCTGCGCTTTTGCTGCGTTATCACTGGGAGCTACGAGATGAGGCCGCTTGTTTGGAAAATGCCGTGGAGGCTTTTCTCAGGGAATCACACGGAGTGGGCTTCGGTACTCACACTACCCAACGCGTGGCTGCGGGCGTGCTGTCGCGTATCCAGCTGGCGTTAGAGTAAGTTAGAAGGAATAAAAAAAGGCCTAGCCGAAGCTAAGCCCTTGAAAAGGTTGGTGGCTACACCTGGACTTGAACCAGGGACCCCAGCATTATGAATGGAGTGATGTTGGCCTCAGTACTTCTCTTTTCCCCTTATTACATAGCCTTTAACACTGTTGCTTCATAGTGATGCATTAGATTTTTTCTAGATGGTCCACATAATATCTTTCGAGTTGCTTCTCCCCTTAATTGGTTGCCATTTAATATTTTTTGTGTATTCTGATGAGAGCGTGGGCGAACCGCCTACCTGTCGCAGTCGATGTTTTAAAGTCTTTGCTTGGCTCGTTAATTCGGGCACTTAATGCATTTGCATTTGCATTTGTATTGAGCAATTGGGAGGGGACCTCGGCACCGTCCGACCCCCGCCTGCAGGAGTATTTGAAGGTGGGTATGCCAGTAGAGTGGTGGCTGTACTCAAAGACTTGTCGATGAAGACAGCACCAATTTATGTAATCCTTTATTATGGATGGCATTACCTACATTTAACTCAAAGGTTAACGGATGAACCTTGTTGGCAATAATTTAGATATACCAAGAAAAATCTCAACCGGTGCAATAGCGTCTTTAAATTCACTTTACAATACGCTTGGCTGCACTGAATCCGAAATAACCTCTGTTCTAAATATCCCGCCTGACCAGTTGTATACTGAAATCCGCATTTCCAAAGCTGGTGGGAAACAGCGTGTGGTCTATAATCCGCATCGACTTCTTCGTCGCCTTCAAAAAAAAATCAACGAACAAATATTCTCAAATTCTGACGTCATAAGCTGGCCTTGCTATCTGTATGGTTCTATTCCTAATCAAAACTATGAGGATGGTTTGGAGATTTATTCAAGGAAAGATTATGTCTCTTGCGCTGCTCGTCATTGCGGAGCACGCAGCCTTCTAAAGTTGGATGTAGAGAACTTTTTTGACAACATTCATTACGATGTCGTTTATGCTGTATTTTCTGATTTCTTGAAGTGTAGTTCTGATGTGTCAGATATCCTTTCACGATTATGTTGTAAGGGAGAACATCTTGTTCAAGGTGCTTTGACCTCAAGTTACTTGGCTTCGCTATGCCTGTATGATCTCGAAGGAGCAGTTGCTGAAAGGTTGCGTAGGAAAGGATTTGTTTATACTAGACTTGTTGATGATGTAACAGTATCGTCAAAGAAATTGAATGTGGATTTTACGTTTGCTAGAAATACAGTAGTTTCAATGCTTGAAGGGAAAGATCTTCCTGTTAATGAAAGTAAAACCAAAGTGCATAGGGTTTCTACTGTCCCCTTATCTGTTCATGGTCTGCGAATCGGTTTTTCCACTCCCAGGTTGCCTGCTGATGAGGTTCGGAGGATTCGAGCAGCAGTGCGAAATATTGAATCTCTAGCTACAGAGAGTAACTATAGGACTACTCACGCTTATAGACACGAGTTCAATAGGTGCATGGGGCGCGTCAATAAGCTTCTTCGAGTGGAGCATTCTCAGCATCCTTCACTTGCTAGTCGGCTGGAAAGAATACGCCCTCTTCCATCCTTTAGAGATATAGCGCGAGCGAAAGGTATGATTGATAGACTCCGTTCGGATCATACTTCTCGTGCTCACACTCATTGGTATAAAACCCGGTATCATAAAGTCTTAGAACGCTTGATTGTTCTCCAGCGGACATATAAACATGTTTCTTATGAATTTAGAGTTGAACTCAAAGGTCTTAAGCCTATTTAGTATTCCCGACGAAAATCGAGGATTATCTATCCTTTTTTTGATTCTCTTCTATTTTTCGTTGTTTTCGGCGTTCGTGGTGCTATCTATTTTCTTGGTAATTCTTATTAGTGATCAGCTTTTAACCAGTTCTTTTTGTTTTACGAATGAGTGTTTTCAGTTCTTCTTTAAACGCATGAGTTCTGTTCGTATGGTTTTTCAGGGGCTTCTTGGTATCTTTGCTGTGGTCGGGACAATAGGGGTGTTATTTGTTGCTCTGTTAAGTTACCTCGCTTCGGAGAGAACGGCAAAGTTCACGAACTATATTTCACATCTATCTCTATTTAGAGACTACTTTTATTCCGAGGTTGCTAAGTTGGA
>DRHT01000008.1 GCA_011053055.1 Halopseudomonas sabulinigri
CTGGAAATGATCAACGAGCGCTTTGCGCGCTACACCCGCATCAGCATGTTCAACCTTATGCGCCGTTCTGCGGATGTGGCTGTAGGTGGCGTGCAGGTGATGAAGTTCGGCGAATACGTCCACTCACTCTATGTGCCAACTAGCCTTAATCTGGTGAAGATGAAGCCGCTCCGCGGCACGGCTTTGTTCATTCTTGATGCCAAGCTGGTGTTTAAGCTGGTCGACAATTTCTTCGGTGGTGATGGACGACACGCCAAGATCGAGGGTCGTGAGTTTACGCCTACCGAGTTGCGGGTAGTGCGCATGGTGCTTGATCAGGCGTTTATCGATCTGAAGGAAGCCTGGCAAGCCGTACATGATGTGACGTTCGAGTACGTTAACTCGGAAGTTAATCCTGCTCTGGCGAACATCGTTAGTCCCAGCGAAGTAGTGGTGGTCTCTACTTTCCATATCGAATTGGATGGTGGCGGCGGTGATCTGCACGTGACCTTTCCCTATTCGATGATTGAACCGCTGCGTGAAGTGCTGGATTCGGGTGTGCAGTCCGACGTGGATGAGCATGATGAACGCTGGGTACGTGCTCTGCGTGAAGAGATTACCTGCGTGAAAGTGCCGCTGAGCGCGACTGTGGTGAAAACCCAGTTGAAGCTTAATGACCTGCTGACTATGCAGCCGGGTGATGTGATTCCGGTAGAGCTGCCCGATCACATGGTCTTATGCGCCAATGGCGTGCCTACCTTTAAAGCCAAGCTGGGGTCAGTGAAAGGCAATCTGGCTTTGCAAATTCTGGGCCCGCTGATACGGCCGCGTTGAGTTGAGCAGGCTGCAATCAGCGACCTAACAAGTATTAATAACAGAGGAATTGCACGATGGCTGATGACAAAAACCCGGATGAGGTCACTCCAGAGGAGCAGGCGCTGGCCGACGAATGGGCGGCAGCACTGGACGAGTCGGGTGATGATGCCAGTCAGGATGATATAGATGCCATGCTGGCGCAGAACGATGCTCAGCCGCGTATGCCGATGGAAGAGTTTAATGCACCGGCAAAAATGCTGGAGGACGGATTTGATCCGAGTGACAGTCCTAACCTGGATGTGATCCTGGATATCTCGGTGACCATTTCCATGGAAGTGGGCAACACCGACATAACTATCCGCAACTTGCTGCAACTCAACCAAGGATCAGTTGTTGAGCTGGATCGTTTGGCCGGCGAGCCGCTTGACGTCAAGGTAAATGGCACGCTGATTGCTCACGGTGAGGTGGTGGTAGTGAATGAAAAATTCGGCATCCGTTTGACGGACGTGATCAGCCCCACCGAACGTATCAAGAAACTGCGTTGAACATGCTTATGCCCCGTTTTCTACTGCTTTTATCTGTTGCACTTGCTTCGGGTGCAAGCTGGGCTGCGGAGGAGCCTGCGGTTGCCGCAGTGGGTGCGTCAGGTGGCTCGTTGGCTGGTCAGTTGCTGCAGTTGGGGCTAGGGCTGGCGGTAGTGGTGGGCCTGATCTTCCTGCTGGGTTACTTGATGCGCCGTGTTGGTCCGTTGGCGCCGCAGGGTGGCCAGCACATCAAGCTGGTCAGTAGTCTGCCACTGGGGCCGCGCGATCGGCTGTTGCTGGTCGACGTTGGCGGCACCCAGATGTTGTTAGGCACCTCGCCAGGCCGCATCAACACGCTGCACGTGTTTGAGCAGCCGGTCGCAGATTTAGCTGCCGCCGCGAGTGGTAATGGTGATTTCGCGCGCAAGTTGCAGGCCATGTTGAAGCGGGGGGCTGATTCATGATGCGCTGGATATGGCTGTTGTTAATGCTGGCAGCGCCCTCCGTATGGGCGCAAACCGCAGCAGATCCGCTTAGCTTGCCGGCGGTAACCTTGAGCACAGACGCTGACGGCGGGCAGACCTATTCGGTTAGCCTGCAGGTGCTTGCGCTGATGTCGGCGCTGACCTTCATCCCGGCCTTCGTGATGATGATGACGAGCTTCACTCGCATTATTATAGTATTCGCGATTTTGCGTCAGGCGTTAGGTTTGCAGCAGACCCCATCGAGCCAAATCATGGTGGGTTTGGCGCTTTTTTTGACGCTGTTTATCATGGCGCCGGTGTTCGACGAGATCAACGAATCCGCATTGCAGCCCTACATTAACGAAGAGATGCAGGCGCAGGAGGCCATCGAGGTTGCCAGTGGACCGATGCGTGAGTTTATGTTGGCGCAGACCCGTGAAACGGACCTTGAACTCTTTGTGCGACTAGCTAAACGCACTGATCTGGCTGGGCCGGACGAAGTCCCTTTTCATATTCTGGTGCCGGCCTTTGTCACCTCTGAGCTGAAAACGGCTTTCCAGATTGGTTTTATGATCTTCATTCCTTTTCTGGTGATTGATCTGGTGGTGGCCAGCGTGCTCATGGCGATGGGTATGATGATGTTGTCGCCTCTGATCATCTCGTTGCCATTCAAAATCATGCTTTTCGTATTGGTGGATGGTTGGGCGCTGATTATCGGTACCCTGGCTGCCAGCTTTGCGGTGAGATAGGGGAGACCTGCCAATGACGCCCGAAGTAGCTGTTGACCTGTTCCGTCAGGCGCTCTGGTTGACCACTGTGATGGTCGGCATCGTAGTGATGCCTGGCTTGTTGGTTGGCTTGCTGGTGGCCGTGTTTCAGGCGGCAACGCAGATCAACGAGCAAACCCTCAGCTTTTTGCCGCGCTTGTTAGTGACCTTTATTACCTTGATCGTATTAGGCCCATGGCTGACGACCCAGCTGATCGAGTTCACCGATACCCTGTATCGACAGATTCCAGGGTTGATCGGCTAATGCTGGAGTTATCCAGCGCGGATCTCAGCCGCTGGGTCTCAAGCTATCTCTGGGTGTTTTTTCGTATCGCCAGTGTGCTGATGACCATGCCGGTGTTTGGCACTCAGCTGATACCGGCTCGTATTCGTCTTTATTTTGCGTTGGCGCTCACCTTGCTGGTCGCCCCGCAAATACCTCAAGTACCTACCCTTGATGCGCTCTCGTTGAGCACCTGGACCATCATTGCTGAGCAGATATTGATTGGCGCTGCGATGGGCTTTTCAATGCAGTTACTGTTTCAGATTCATGTGTTGGCTGGGCAGATTATTGCCATGCAGATGGGTCTGGGTTTTGCCTCCATGAACGACCCCAGTATGGGTATTTCTGTTGCGGTGGTAGCGCAGGTATTCACCATGCTGGTGACTTTGCTGTTTCTCGCCATGAATGGGCACTTGGTAGTGATTGAAGTTTTGGTTGAAAGCTTCAATACCCTGCCTATCGGCGAAACCTTGGCGGTCACTGATTTTGAGGCGCTGGTGTATCGTTTTTCATGGGTTATGGCCTCCGCGATTCTGATTGGGTTGCCAGCGATTGCGGCGTTGTTGATTGTTAACATGTCTTTCGGTGTGATGATGCGCGCCGCCCCGCAGCTGAATATTTTTTCCATCGGCTTTCCGATGACGCTGATATTCGGTCTATTTATTCTCTGGGTCTTGCTGAATAACGTGACAGCTCAGTATCAGGAATTGGCCTCCAACGCTTTGATCTGGCTGCGTGCACTGGTGAGGGCGAACTGATGTCTGAATCCGAAAGCGGTCAGGAAAAAACAGAAGACCCCACGGCAAAACGCCTCAAAGAGTCGCGCGACAAAGGCCAGGTGGCGCGCTCCAAGGAGTTGAACACGCTGGCGGTCGTCATGGTGGCTGCGGTGGCGCTGTTGATGGTCGGGCCTGAAATGGCGCGTAAGTTGATGAACATTATGACCTTCAATTTCTCCTTCGAACGCGAAGCGCTATTCAATACCGACACCATGGCGTTGCACCTCTTTGAATCGGTTCAGGAAGGCTTGATGGTGCTCGCGCCCCTATTCGCGATGCTGCTGGTAGCCTCCATTGTCGGGCCTATTATGCTGGGCGGCTGGCTGTTCAGTGCCAAGTCGCTGGCGCCCAAGTTTGAGCGTATGAACCCTCTGGCGGGCATTAAGCGCATGTTTTCTTTAAAGGCGCTGGTCGAATTATTCAAGGCGCTGGCTAAGTTTTTGGTCGTTTTGAGCACGGCGTTGCTGGTACTCCATTTACGCACTAACGACTTTCTTTCGCTGGGCCAGGAGCCTCTGGAACAAGCCATAGTGCATTGCGCTTGGGCGCTGGCCACGGGCTTGTTGATACTGGCGGCTTCGCTGATCTTGATCGCTGCAGTGGATGTGCCCTTTCAGCTGTGGGACAACAAGCAGAAGCTGATGATGACCAAACAGGAGATCCGTGACGAGTTCAAGGACTCCGAAGGTAAGCCCGAGGTTAAAGCGAAAATTCGGCAGATGCAGCGTGAGATGGCCGAACGCAGGATGATGGAGAAGGTACCGCAAGCAGATGTTGTCATCACCAACCCTACGCACTTTGCGGTAGCGCTGAAATACGACCCCTTGAACGGCGGCGCACCCGTGGTGTTGGCTAAGGGCGCGGACTTTATGGCGCAGAAAATTCGCGAGGTAGCCAACGAGAATGAGATTGTGGTGTTGGAGTCACCGCCGCTGGCGCGGGCGGTGTATTACAGCACCGAACTGGATCAGGAGATCCCGGCTGGGCTCTACCTGGCAGTAGCGCAAGTGCTTGCGTACGTATTCCAGTTACGTCAGCACCGGGCGGGGCAGGGCAAGCGGCCAGGGCCAATGCCGGAACCGCCGATTCCGGACGATCTGAAAAAGTAGGAGCGCTTCAGGGCGAAGGGGCTGGGCTGTCGTGCAGCTCTAGATCTTTGACCAAATCGCCTAGGTCTTGCTCCATCAATTGGCGTAGTTGCGCTTCGTACTCTTCAATCGAACCTGATAGATCAATGATGATTTCTACTCGGCGATTCAGCGACCGGGTTTCTGGCCATTCATTGCTGGCACGCGGACGCGTTTCGGCGTAGCCCTGCACCTTGAGGCGTTCTGGCTGGACGGCGTCCCCGATAAGCAGCGCATTGGCGACGGACGATGCGCGAGCAGCGGAAAGGTCCCAGTTAGACTGAAAACGGCTTGTGTTAATCGGTATGTTGTCGGTGTGACCTTCAATGGTGATTTCGCCTGGTAAACGCGCAATTACCTCGGCAACCTTATCCAGCATGTCTTCAAAATCCGCGGTCATGTCAGCCGAGCCAGATGGGAATGAACCTTTCTCTTCGACGCGAATAATCACCCGTTTGCGGTCATGTTCGAGCTGGATGCGACCCTCTTGCAGTTCGTTTTCCAGCACATCACGCAGCGCTTCTACGCTGGTCGCTACCTGCTGTTGGGTGGTGTCTTGCACTTGCTGTTGTAACTGGCTTTCCAGCTCGGCGCTCAGCGTTTCCAGCTGAGGGGATTGCTCGGTGGTTTGCTGGCGTACGCTGTCTACTGGCGTTGGTTCGGGCTTACCTGGCGAGAACTTGTCGAAGATCGGGCTGGTTCCCATGGGAATATCCAGTGCTGGTATTTCGCGTTGCACGCCGAATGCTTTAGACATCTCGCCGGCGATCTGCTTGAACTTCTGTGCGTCTATCTCGGAAAACGACAGTAGCAACACGAAGAAGCACATCAGCAGCGACATCAGATCGGCGAAGGTCATGACCCACGCGGGTATGCTCGGCTTGTCGTCATCGCCTTCCATCAAGCGTCTTCCGCTTCGCCGGTGGGTTTAGCGGCTTTACCGCGGGGCATGTAACTAGCCAGTAATTGTTCAATAACCCGCGGGTTGGTTCCTTCCTGGATCGCCAGTATTGCGTCTATCCAAAGCTCCTGCATACGCGCCTCTTCGGTCATGCGTAGCGCAAGCTTATCGGCAATCGGGATGCAGATCATGGTCGCCAGCATGGCACCGTACAGTGTGGTGAGGAGCGCCACGGCCATGGCTGGGCCAATGGACTTAGGATCTTCCATGTTCGAGAGCATCTGCACCAAGCCAATCAGCGTGCCAATCATACCCATGGCTGGACCGACGTCACCCAGAGCGGTAAATACCTTGGCGCCCCACCGATTTCGATCCAAGGTGAGCAGGCGCTCTTTATCGAGAATAGCCTTTACCGTTTCTTGCGGATGGCCATCGATCAAAAGCTGAATGCCGCTTTTCAGGAAATCCGCCGAGATCTCCTTATCTTCCAGCGCTAATAAACCTTGTTTGCGTGCCACTGTTGCCAGCTCTACCAGCTCAGTGATGCTTTCTTCTACGTCCGGCAATTTGAAGCGGAAGGCGCGGCCAGCCACTTTGATGGCGCCGATGAACTGGCTGACGTTGAACTTCGCCAGCACCACAAAAAGACTACCGCCAATCACAATCAACAGCGAAGGCACGTTGAAGAATACCTGTGCCCCACTGCCTAGCAAAATGGATGCGGCAATGATGCCGATAGCGCCGATCAGACCAATAAGTGTCGCGAGATCCACTAGTGCTCCTTGATTTTTTGCGATGGAGTACGGCAAAGAAAGTTAGGGGTGATGACAGGGGGGCGCTATTCTATGATCGAATGCCCGCATGTCAAATGCTACACGTAGGTTCTGGCTTTCTCATGTTTGATTTGAGTTCTTTGATTGGAGATATCTATGTCGTCTGTTTCTCGTGTTGCCTGGGGTTCGATAGTGGCTGCTGCATTGATCGCTATTGCGCTGGCATTCATGGCTGTTAGCCTGAAAACCGGTCTGCTGCAATTTCGTGGTGCCGATCGAGTCGTCAGCGTTAAAGGCCTGGCTGAGCGCGAAGTCGCAGCAGATCTGGCGCTTTGGCCGGTTAACTTCACCGTTACCGGAAACAGTTTAGACCAGTTACAGAATGATATAGACACCCAGCAGGGCCTGGTCCGCTCTTTTCTGCTGCTGAAAGGGTTTAAAGAGCCCGAGATTCAGTTGTCGGTGCCCAAGATTGCCGATCAACATGCCAATGCTTACGGTAATAACTTGCCGCCGGATCGCTACCGGGCAGAAGTCACCGTATTGGTGCGTACCGAGGATGTAGATAGCGTCAAACAAGGTATGCAGTCAGTAGGTGAGTTGGTCAAATCAGGGGTGGCCTTGACCCAGAGTTACGAGTTTCAACCCAGTTTTCTATTCACCCAACTGGACAGCATTAAACCAGACATGATTGCAGACGCCACCCGGGATGCGCGTGCGGCTGCGGACCAGTTTGCGCGTGATGCGGGGGCTGAGGTGGGTAGCATTCGCCGTGCTTCGCAAGGCTATTTCTCAATTGAGGATGTGGACCCTTTCACCCCGGAAACCAAGCGGGTACGGGTGGTAACCAATATTGATTACAGTTTGGATTAAAGGGGTTCTGCCACTGCTTAGCTATTGATGAAATCAGCGATCTGCTGCGGCCAGTCAGCTAGCTCGCTGATCTTGTTGATGACCCTGAGTTCAGCGTTGGGCAAGTGACTGGCCAGTTGCTCTGCGCTGCTTAGCGGATGAATGGGGTCATCGCGCCAGGCCAGGATCAGTGCAGGTTGCTGAAGTCTGTGCAGTTGCTCTGGAGCTGGCAGGTCTGAGGCGATTGCGCCCTGAATCACCGCAGTCAGCAATTCGCGGGAGAAACCGCCCAAGCTTTCCAATTGCGGCAATGCATCTTCCGGACGCGCCTGCTGCAACCATTCAGGCAGGGCAGGGTATTGGCGCGACAGCTGAATAAAAGACGGCATACCGCGTGCGCGCAGTAGTCGAATCATTTGTTGATAACGCTCGACCTGAGCTGCGCGAGTCGACCAGAAGGTGGGTGGCGTTGCCAAGACCAGCTTGTTGACGCTAGTGGGTGCTTGTAGCGCTGCGATAAGCGCGCTGGCGCACCCCATAGATTGGCCACCTAATGCAAAGCGATTGCCGGCGTGCTGGCGTGCAATCGCCAACATATCCGCAGCCAGAGCTGGCCAGCGGTAGCGCATGGCATCCAGTGGACGCTCTGAGTGGCCATGGCCGCATGCATCGTAGTGAACCAGCCGTACGGGCATACCCGCGCGATAAAACCAGCCAGTAGCTTCTTCTTGCGCCATGCTGCCCAGCAAACCATGCCCCCAGACCAGCGTCGAGCCGCTGCCGGATATTTTGACTTGAAGCATAAGCCGCCATTCCCAAAATAGATGTGGCAGCTTAACAGGTGCTAATAGCACTGACAGTTTCGTCGACGCCGTTTAAACTGGATGCTTTTTCAGGGGTTGATTGTATGGAGTTGTTACCCTGGGCGCATGACACCAGCGCCGGCTTTACGTTGCGCGGCTGGCACAGCCCGGCGAGTGGC
This sequence comes from Halopseudomonas sabulinigri, assembly GCA_011053055.1. Classification (GTDB taxonomy): domain Bacteria; phylum Pseudomonadota; class Gammaproteobacteria; order Pseudomonadales; family Pseudomonadaceae; genus Halopseudomonas; species Halopseudomonas sabulinigri_A. The sequence continues at coordinate 8,248 of DRHT01000008.1, forward strand.
AAACCGGTGTTGCATTTTTTGCATGGCAACGGTTTTTGTACTCGCAGTTATGAGCCCTTGTTGGCGCTGCTGGCGAAGGACTTTGATCTCTGGTTGTGTGATTTGCAGGGACATGGCCAGAGCGATCATGGCGACAAATTCGTTGGCTGGAACCGCAACGCCGAACTGGCGATTGAAGCCTTTGAAGCAGGGCGGGCTGTTTTTGGCGATGTAGCCTATTTTGCTTGCGGACATAGTTTTGGCGGCGTGCTAACCGGTTTGATTTTGGCCGCCCGCCCGGAGCTGTTCGCCCGCGCTGTGTTGCTCGATCCGGTGTTCTTCCCACCTGGTCTGATTACCCTGCGACGCGGCCTTGGTTTGTTTGGGATACAGAGGAATCCGGTGGCCCAGCGGGCGAGATTACGTCGCGACAGTTGGCCTGATCGGGCCGGGGCACATGCCAGTTTGCATAATCGCGGCATGTTCCGCGGCTGGGACGAGAGCGCTTTTGCCGCGCACATAGCCCATGCGTTGCGCGACCATCCAGAGCGCGGCGTAGAGTTATGTTGCCGTCCCAGCCGCGAGGCTGAGGTGTTTTTGACTATGCCGCGAGGGCTGTGGCGCTCGCTGCGACGCGTCAAAACACCCACGCACATAATCTATGGTGATCGCACCTACCCCTTCGTAGGGACGAGTGCACGGCGTTTGGCTGCCAGCGGTAATGCTTATAGCGCGCACAAGACGGGGGGTGGGCATTGCTTCATGTTAGAGCACCCCAAGGCAACCGCGCAGCAAGTTCTTAGCTCGTTGCTGATTTAGCTTTTGGTGCCGTTATCCGGTTCAGGCGCTTCGCTGAGCAGCATGCTGCGCTCGCGAACACTGCGCGCAACATGCTCTGCCAGACCGGTGCCGGCTTCGCTCATGGTCAGGTAAGTGTGATCGGCACCGGCCTGAATGATGCGTTGGGCGATGTCTTCATACATGGCGTGGGAGACTATCAGGCCATCAAAGCCGCGTGAGCGCAGCTTCTGTACCGCGATGGTCTTGGCCTCAGCATCATTCATTGCGAGTATCACCGAATTAATATTGGGCATGTCGAGGTTCTGCCAGAACACCTGATCCTCGGCGTCTGCGAAAAGCGCACGCCGCCCGGCTTGCAGGCTGGCATCGACCGCAACCGGGTCGGAATCCAGCGCTATCACGTTGAAGCCCTTTTCAAACAGGTTGTCATAGGCCGCCCGGCCGGTGCGGCCAAGACCCATAACCAGTATCTGCGCGTCGCCTAGAGTGATTGGCTGTTCATCCGGATGGCGAATATTGCGCTCAAACCGCAGCAGATAGGGCGATAGGCGCTCATAGAAGGGGTGCACTATGCGATTCAGTGGCGCAGACAACAGGAAAGAGAAAGCCACAGTCAGGGCCAGCGGAATCAGCCACTGCGGCAGCACCAGGCTGGCCATAATGAGTCCGAACTCGCTGTATTGGGTTAGCGTCAGGCTACTAAGGAAAGCGCTGCGTGCGCGCAGTTTGAAGCCGACGAACAGAAAGAAGAACAGCATGGCCTTGAGTGGCAACAGCAGCGTGAGCACCAGCGCGAATATCAGCGCGTGCATGTCAGGCAGGCCACCTAGACCAATCTGCAGGAAGAAGCCGACCAGAAAGATTTCCTTCAAGCTCCATAAAGACTGCGATAGCTCGCCGGCGCGTTTGTGGCCCGCCAGTAAAGCGCCAAAGGCCAGCGCGCCTAGTTCGGAGCTGAGCCCCAGCGCTTCAAAGCCTGTGCCGCCGACCACCAGCGCCAACAGCAGGCCGAGCAGGACCATCAATTCTTCGTGGCCACTGAGATCCAGCAGCTTGTACAGTATTGGTTTACTCAGCGGCAGGATGAGCACCATCAGCGCCCAGGCAGAAGGGCTTTTTCCGCTGGCGATGCTGATCGCAACCAGCGCGATCAGGTCTTGCATGATCAGCACGCCGATAGCGATGCGGCCATGGAAAGCGCGCATCTCGCGCTTGCTTTCCAGCACCTTGGCGGCGAGCACGGTGCTAGAGAAGGAAAGCGCCATGGACAGCAGCAGCGCTTCGCCCAAAGGCAACTCAAGAACATACATCAAGCCGGCCAGCAACACGGCGGTGGATAATCCAAAGTGCAGCAGACTGCCACCGATCACCTCGGGGCGAGCAAGATTCTTGACCTTCAACTTCAGGCCGACGCTGAACAGCAGCAGCAGCACTCCAAGGTGCGCGATGTGCGAGAGTATCTCGCTGTCCTCAGGACCGATTCCCACGCGGGAGCCGAGCGCTGACAACGCAAACCCGGCGCCAAGGTAGCCGATCAGGGGTGGCAGACCAATCTGGCGCACGGCAAGACCCATCATGAAGGCAAAGGCAATCCATACTGCTTCAATCACGCGTATATCCCGTTATCATAAAAGTGCTGGGTAGTCCGGCGCTTCTTTGTTTGTAGTGAGGCATTGGCCGGCAGTCTGGGCAGACTATAACGAAGTTTTATGCGCTCTGCTGAGGTCGCGGGCCGAGACGGTAGGGCTGAGAATAAAGTGCTTAAAACGCAAGCGGCCCGACAGTTGCCTGCCGGGCCGCTTGCTAGGTGCTGCCAGCGAGAATCAGGCGGCGACAATCACGTCGCCGTGGTTCTCTGGCTCAATCAACGCCTGGTGCAGGGCCGCTACTGCTGCATCGTAATTCTCTTCCTTGATGATGCACTGCATTTCGACCTGACGAATCGACTGGTGAATCGCTTGGATGCTAATGTCGGCCGCAGCCAACGCAGCAACAGTCTTGGCCAGAATGCCTTTAACCTTTAGGTCGGAGCCAATTGCCGAGACAATGGCGATGTTGTGCACATTCACCTCTGCCATCGGGTACTGCTCCTCGATCAGGCGTGACGCACGATTGATCATCTTGCGCGAACCTGAAACGTAGTAAGTGATGCTGTTGGCGTCTGAATCTTTGTTGACCACGTACAGCTTGAGCTTTTTCAGCAGCTTGCTGATCTCAAGGTCGTAGCCCACATCGCCAAGCATCTCTTGGTCAAACACCTCAAGACCGAAGACATCCTTACGACCGGCGATGATTTCAACGCAAGGCTTCTCACTACAGTAATCCTGGCTGATCAAGGTGCCGCCGTGATCCGGCTCAAAAGCATTTTTGATGCGCAAGTGGATACCGGCGCGGCGCAGGGTGCGGGCAGCTTTAGGGTGAATCGCTTCCATGCCCAAGTTAGACAACTGGTCGGCTACGTCGTAGTTGGTCCGGCCAATAGTCACCACCTTGTCCATGCCGACTAGATTCGGATCTGCGCTGGAGAGGTGATATTCCTTGTGAATGATCGCCTCACGGGCACCCGTGCTGGCGGCAATTTGCGCAAAGGTGATTTCGCTGTAGCCGCGGTCGAAGGTGTTCATCAAACCTTCGCTGCAGTGGGTGTAACCGGTAGCTACGACCAGCTCTTTGCTTAAGTCGATACCGTCAAAGCTGTCCTTGACCATATCTTGAAAGGCCTTTGGCTCACTCTGATTCCAGCCGGTCAAGTCGACCAGGCGGGCGTTCAGGCCACTTTTCTTAAGCGCTAGAACGGTATTGAAAGCACTATGGGCTTCACCTAAAGAGGCCAGCATCTCGCGTACTTTCATCAGGTGCTCAGTGAGCTGAAAGTGACCGTAGGTACACAATTGCTGCAAGCTCACCATGCAGTCACGTACGTCACTGATGCGGCCTTCAATAAAGCGGTCAGCCGCCAGGCGCTCGTACTCGCCTTGGAACAGCTCGGCATTCTTGCTGACCATGGTGCCTTGTACTACGTCCAGCGCGTCCAGCCAGGCATCCTCGCTGTGGGCGTCAGCAAAGCGCTCGTACACACCGGGCTCACCGGTTTTTTTGTGTTCGAGCAGCATATTGGTCATGCCGCTGTAGGCAGAGACAACGAATACACGCTGGTACAGGTCTGCACCCTGACGTTGGCCAATGAAAATGTTGTTCAGTACTTCCTCAAAGCGACTCATTGATGTGCCGCCGATTTTTTCTACTGTATGCATAGTCCTGGTTTCTGTCGTCGGTGAATCTTGTCCTGCCACCAGCAGGTCGAGGGCCTCATGCCCTCGTTTGTCGATATTGCTGCGGCGCGACTCTACCGCTGGGTGTTTGCTAATGCCGTTACTCTTGCTGGTGCTGGCATCTGTTGGTGGTTTGTTGCAATAAAAATGGTTCTATTACGTGCGGGTATTGCTTACGCGGCTTGCTGATTGAAAACAAACCGCGTCGGCTGCACCAGAGAGGCTATTGGCTTACGGGTGCCTACTTGGTGTGCCGTCCGAGCGACATTATTTAATCGCTGTCTGCAGGGTATACGCCGTCTTTGTCGTGCACTTCACGACCGCTGATGGGCGGATTGAATACGCAGGCCATTTTCATGTCCTCGCTGCCGCCTCGCAGCATGTGGTCATCGTGCTGA
>DRHT01000009.1 GCA_011053055.1 Halopseudomonas sabulinigri
GCATCTTCCAGCACCTCAGCGTGCAACAGATCATCAGCCGCCTGCTGGAAGAGCACGGCATTCAGGGCGACGCCTACCGTTTTCAATTGAACGCGACTTACCCTGAACGCGACTACTGCACTCAGTACGACGAGACCGACCTGCATTTTATCCAGCGTCTATGTGAAGAAGAAGGCATTCACTACCACTTTGAACACAGCCAAACAGGTCACATCATCGTCTTCGGCGATGACCAAACCACCTTCCCGCAGCTACAAAAAATTGGCTACAGCCAGGGCACCGGCCTGGTTGCCGATCAACCGGTGGTCAAACGTTTCGGCCTAAGAGTCGAAACCCGGCCCAGCCGCGTCACGCGCCGTGACTACGACTTTGAAAAGCCACGATTGCTGATGGAAGCAGCCCATACCAGCCAGAACGCAGCAGAAGAAGACCAGAAGCCAGAACCTGATCTGGAAGACTACGACTACCCCGGCCGTTTCACCGACCGCGAGCGCGGCAAGCAGCTCAGCCAGATCAACCTCGAACGCCACCGCGCCGAACAGCAACTGGCCGATGGCCTAAGCGACCAACCGCAACTGCGCACGGGCCACTTTATGCCGCTCACCGGCCACCCACGCGGTGACTGGAATGACCTTTGGCTACTGACCGAGATTCAGCACGAAGGCAAACAGCCGCAAGTGCTCGAAGAAGGCGTTACCAGCGATACCCAAGCCAGCGATGGCTTCACGCAAGGCTACCGCAACCACTTCAAGGCCACGCCCTGGCAGATTATCTGGCGCCCGCAACTCAACCACAAAAAGCCCAAGGTACTCGGCAGCCAGAGCGCCGTGGTTACCGGGCCACAGGGCGAAGAGATTCACTGCGACCAGTACGGCCGCATCAAAGTACAGTTCCATTGGGATCGAGAAGGTCAAGCCGACGACAAAACCAGCTGTTGGTTAAGAGTCGCCTCCAGCTGGGCCGGCGACCGTTACGGCGGCGTTGCCATCCCCAGAGTGGGGATGGAAGTGCTCATCACCTTCCTGGAAGGCGACCCAGATCAACCGCTGGTCACCGGCTGCCTGTACCACAAAGAACATGAAGTGCCGTACGAACTACCCGCCCACAAAACCCGCAGCGTATTCAAAACCCTCAGCAGCCCCGGCGGCGGTGGTTACAACGAACTGCGCATTGAGGATAAGAAAGGCGAAGAACAGATCTACCTGCGCGCTCAGAAAGACTGGGACGAAAACATCGAACACGACCAGACGGTGCGCGTGGGCAACGAACGCCATGACACCGTCGAGGCCAACAGCTACAGCGAGTTCAAAGCCGAAGAACACCACACCACACACGCCGACCGCAAAAGCGAAATCAAAGCTAACGACCACCTCACCGTGGGCACTAGCCAGCACGTCAAAATCGGCACTGCGCAGCTAACCCAAGCCGGCAATGAAATTCATTATTACGCCGGTGACAAAGTTGTAATAGATGCTGGCATGGAGCTAACCGCCAAGGGTGGCGGCTCCTTCCTAAAGCTCGATCCCAGCGGCGTGACCCTGGTTGGGCCGGGGATCAAGATCAATTCGGGTGGCTCGCCAAGGCGTGGCTCTGGCGTCAAGATTCTCGGAGCGATTCTACCTAGCGCTGCAGCCAGTTCGTTTGCAGGGGAGCTATTGAATAGGGCTCCTCGAAGCTATCGAGCGCACTTCAAATTGCTGGATGACACTTCTGGGCAAGCCTTGGCTGGCATGGCCTATACCTTGCGGAGTGCGGATGGCACCCGAATCGCTGGTTATTCCGATGAGAAAGGCAACACCTTTGAGGTGCGCAGTGATACACCCGAAAAGGTCGACCTTCTCGTTGCCGAGCGTCACAAAGAGCCGGAAGAACCTTTCTTTCTCGCAGGCGATGCTACACCGACACAAATCACTCTGGATTACAAAGATACAGATGAGGATGGCGCATAAATGGCAACCCTACAACCACCTCTTAGCCCACAGGGCTGTACCAATACCCGAATTGAAGGGGTTGAGTCGGAAGCGCCTCTACCCAACCCAAGCAATAAGCCTTATCTGATGACAAAGGCAGAATATGCTTCTCGTTTTCCGCGGCTATCGATCAGAACCCCGTCAGGGAATGAGCCAACTAGATATGAACTCAAACAACTGGTAATGAGCGGACTTATTCGGGCTGACGAATATTTGAGAGACTTCCGCTGGGATTACAAAGCCGAAGTATGCTTCGACATGACCCATCTGCCGCCGATCCCCTTTCTAAGTTCTTCGCTAGTGCGACAACCCGATGCGCTGGATCCCGATCGCAGGCACTCGCTAACTCCGTTTCCAGCAGGTTTGACTCGAGGTTTATTACGCCGCCCCGACGTTATTATTGTCAAAAACCGAGCCATTCGATGGCCAGGACAAGCGACGGCGGATCATCAAGGCAGAATGCACCTAGATAACTTGGAGCGGGTCGTTGAGGTTAAGTTTCCTGGTGATTTGCTTATGGGAGGCCAACGTGAAGCCTATTTGGATATAGCTGGTGGACCAACAAGATTTTCGGTTTTAGAGGTTCGGGACTGTCGAGATGATGGCGAACGTGAACGGGATCGTCGGACCAATGAACAACATCAACCTACAGGTCACTATGATCCTCGCACCTGGCCTGTCCCGCCCGTGGTGTCCCGGCCGCAAAATGGTCAAAGACCGGCCCCCTTACCAGTCCCCGTTTATGGGCCTAGTCCCCTTCCCGAGCCCTCTAGAGTGGAAAGCTGGACTCAGCGAGTAACGGAAGTAATTGACAGTCTGCTAGACGAGGCCGCTTCGGGTATTCGCTATCTCTCCGCTGAAGTCCAACGTCAGCTTGAAGAAGCTATAACCTGGCTGAGTAGCAAAGGCGCTTGGATACGTGACCAAGCGGGCAATGCTTGGGAATGGGTCAGTGAAACAGGTGCGGAAGTGTTCCGTTGGACCGACGAACAACTTCAGGCCATATGGCGTGAAGTTCAGTACCATACGGACTTGACCATCGAGATGCTCAGAGAGATAGATTGGGTGCAAGTGCTTATTAATGTAGGCGTTGTAGTCGGGACCGTAGTGATCGCTGTACTTGTTGCTGGCGTTCTTGTTTCCGCTGGAGTACCAGCAGTAATCGTTGCTGGTCTAATGGTGCTGGTTCGCTTGGCCCAGGTCGCCTGGGCTTGGCTCGTAGGTCTTCTTGGCACTAGCGCCCTTGTCGGCGCGGCTGCCGCCAGCTAAACAGGACAACAGGAATGCTCATGGATCCACTGGAAAAACTTGCCCAACAAGCTCCTGGCTTGGAGTTTGAGCTGCCTGATGGCACCCCGGTAATTCGGCTTGGCCTGGTAGCTACGCTGTACTTCAGAGAAGGCTATACCACCGCTGTTAAAGAAAAAATCGTCGAGTGCTTTGAGAGGTTTTATGAGGAATTTGAGACCCATTTAAACTGGCAGGTAGCGAGTCGTCCGCAAAAATTGAGCAGGCAACAATTTGAGAGGCATCGAGATGCGATCCTTTGCTCGGAGCCCAACGAACAATGCGAGTGGCATCTGAGTAGCGCGAGAGACGCTAAGGAAGCAGGTGTATATTCACTATCGGTGTTGGGCTCATACTTGGCGCATGGGGATAAGAAAAGGTCCTACATTAAGATTACCTTTCCCTGTTCTTCGAGAAACACCCAGGAAGACTTCACCTGTTACCATAAATGGCTGCTATTTCTCTGTGCACAGCTGAATGTTGAGCATGGTTACGGCGGACTCTCTTTGGCGATGCCCTATGATTACGATCAGTACATGCCTATCGAATATCAGCTAGCGGAGCGTTTTTCCGGTCTTGAAGTGGATTCGATGCCACATTCTTTTAAAAGGGAACTTCTTGATTACGTCAAGGGGGTCAACTGGTACACCGTGTTAGGACAAACCTTCGTCGATCGATTGGGAGGAGAGGAAATAATTCGCCGGTCGCTTGCCGCGGCCCCCAATATCGAGTACTTCAACTATGACAACGGCCTAATTATCCGTGCCGGAGAATATCCGGCGTTAGGTGCTCAAGAAGACGGTTTGCCGAGGGCCTATGTGGCAGTCAACCGTGTCGTTAAGCCCGTTCGCATCCCCAATCCTGATCAACTGCACAGTTATTCACCCTATGGTGATTGCTTTGACGAAGAAAGCACACGGCAATGGTACGCTCGCTTTGACCAGGATGAATCAGTGGCTCAGCCCACCCGCATAGCGGGTGGCAAATCTTGCAGCCATAGCGGCTATTGGTTTACCCCCGCCAAACAGCATTCACGCCGGTATTTCCAGCGTGGCGATATCCTCCCTGTCATTGAGGATTCCAGTTGGGGTGGGACTTTTTGGTATTGGGCAGATGGAGATAATTAGCGAAAAAAACTGGGGGGCGGTCTTGCCATCGCTCGCAATACCGACGAAGAAAGTAACCGCTTCATCGAGCAAATGTTTGCAATGCTCGGTGTCAATGCCCAAGGCTGGGTCACCGACTTCCTGAGCACACCGCAGAATCACATAGCTAACACCATAGGTAGCGCTCTCGCTTCGAGGATAAGCAAGGCAATTGATGAAGGAAATCCTTTTCATGTCTACATGGTTTTGCCGGTTCACCCTGAAGGCACGCTGAACACACCCAACATCATGCACCAAATTCACCTAACCATGCAGAGCCTGGTATTTGGCGAGAAAAGCTTGATCAAGAATATTCAGCGCCACATGGCATTGCGGGCTTTTATTGACCGAGGGAATAGCCCAGAAGCTGCAGCCAAGCGCATGAATAATATTGATCCAAGATCCAATCGCCCACTATTTGAGCAACAAGATTGGAGCAAATACCTCACATTGTTGAACCTGCGTACCTGGGGTGAACTTTCAGGCAAGGTGGTGACGGAGCAGATATATGTGCATAGCAAACTGCTAATTGCCGATGATCGAGTAGCCATTCTCGGCAGCGCCAATATCAATGATCGCAGCTTGCTTGGCTCTAGAGACTCTGAGCTGGCTGTAGTCGTAAGAGACAGCTCCGCAATTAATGTCGCGCTCGACGGTGTCACCCCATCTCAAGTCAGCAAAGCAGTCTACGAATTACGAGTTGCTTTATGGAAAAAGCACTTTGGGCTGAGCTTGACCGGTAACTCAAAAGTCCAACCAGCCAGTGAATTGATCGGGTGTTGGAACACTCCTGCGGCGGAGATTACGTGGCAAAAAATCCAAGCCGTCGCAAAAAAGAATATTGAATACTATGAGGCTGTTTTCAATTTTATTCCGCAAGATACAAGCCAAGTACAGATTGAGATAACGCCGAGTATGCGGAGCTTTCCTAACGGCTTCCCCGCACCAGTTTGGCCAACATGGGCGTATCGCGACCTCGAAGATTTGCGATTAGGAGGATTGTTAGCTGCACCGATGCCCCACGAGTTGCGGTTCTGGCGTACAAAGAGCCAGATGGTACCAGAAGCTTACGGAAAGCCTATAGGTGCACAAGGGTTTATTTGCCAACTTCCGACAAAGTGGACCAGAGGCGAAAACAACGATTCAGGGCTTAATTTAAAAACGGTGGCAAAGCTCATGCAGAAAAAGCAACCATCTGCATTTGATGCCACCAACAACCAAAGAGAACAAGCCTAGTGATGCAACCTTCAATGAAGGCATTAGTGCCGTTTATTAGTTCTACTCTTTTTCTGCTCTCAGGATGTGCTACCGCTGAGGGAGCACGCGAAGAGTGCCTAGGCCGACTGATCTTTGATGTGCAAGAAGACCTTGAGTGGGCAACCTTTAACGCAGACCGAACGATGCAAATATCCAAAGGTGGCGGGCATGACTTTAGCGATATGGTAGCTGCCCGAGGCGATTACGCTACCTACGGCGAGTTCGGCGCAGTGATATACGTCAGCGATGAAGTGGATAGGTCCATGCTTAACGATGTTTATGGTTACCGGAGAGGAACAAGCGTACTTCATCAAGATTATTTGAAGGAGAAGCTGAAAACAACACGGAGCATAGTTAAAGACCTTGAAGTAGCTGATGATAAAGAGGGAGTACAAATCTGGAAGGAAAGGGAAGCGGCGCTTGAAGAGCAAATCGCTATCGCCCTCCCCACAGTCCATGACCTCGGCATCCCCGATGCCTACTTCGTAGGCTCTGCTTCAGCCCCCGCAGAAGCATACATCTACCGTAATAATCGCGTTTACGCTTTTTTTATGCGTACAGCCTACGCTCAGGGCAAGGGCAAAGAAGCCATGCTCGATATGATGTCGCGTTTTCGGCCACGTGAGCTTTACGAGGTGCCGGATGAAAGCGGTGTATGCATACCCTACGGTTTTATTGCCGATGATGGCAAAGCGGACTATTCCGTTAAAAACAGCCTGCGCTTCACCGCTACCC
>DRHT01000010.1 GCA_011053055.1 Halopseudomonas sabulinigri
GCCATCATAAGAGTTGGTGATATTAGAGTAAAGACTCTAGACCGGCTTCGGGTCACGCTCCGACCCGAAGCCGAATCCGGTTCTGATTTACTGCTTTGCGCTTTGAAGCCAGGTATCGTACTCACGTTGCATGATGTACAGCCGAATTTGCTTGGCCTCTTCGCTGCTCAAGCTGTCACCAAAGGCTGCCATGCCATTGGTTTGATAGGCGCCGTGCAACACAATGGCATCCCACGCCTCACGTACCGCATCCGTGCTGTGACGCAGGTCAGGTATCACACCGCCGCCCACTACGCCCACGCCGTGACAAACCGCACAGTATTGTGAATAAATTTTCTCGCCAGCAGCCAAATCCTTTGCCGCAGCGACTACGGGCTCAGGTGTGCGCCCGCTCTCAGCCACAGCGGCCAAGGCTGGCAGTTGCTTATCTCCGCCCAACTTGAATACCAGCATGCGGCTAACGTTACGCACTCCGGTCGCAACTGCAGCGTCACCGCCGATCAGCGCACCAGAACCACCCCAACCGGCCATCAGAGCAACATACTGCTCACCCTTGTGTTCATAGGTCATAGGCGCAGCGATCACCCCGGTTTGTGCATCGAACTTCCATAGGGGCTGGCCCTTGTCGGCACTGTAAGCTTCCAGATGACCGGCAGAAGTCCCCTGAAAGACCAGGTTACCGCCGGTCACCAGCGTGCCACCATTCCAGTGATTCGGACGCTCAACCCGCCATGCGGCCTCCTGCTTGACAGGGTCCCAGGCTAGCAACGCACCAGACGTATATTCACGCGGCAACTCGGTGATCTCGGATGAACCCGCGGCAGTATTAAAAGCGCGCTTGCGCACAAAGCTGCCGGCCTCGTTGGAGTATGTACCGGGTATCTCCTGATACGGAATATAAACCAGACCCGTCAGCGGGCTGAAAGACATCGAATGCCAGTTATGCGCGCCTAGCGGGCTTGGCCACATCACCAGCGTTTCTTTCTGATAACGCGCATCTGCTGCCTCAACCGGACGACCGGTTGCCATATCGACACGTTCAGCCCAGGTCACCTTACCGAATTTCTCTGCTGACAACAGTTCGCCACTGGCGCGATCGAGCACATAGAAGAAGCCGTTTTTCGGCGCCTGCATGATGACTTGGCGTTCCTTACCGTCAATTTCCAACTCAGCCAGCGTCAGCTGTTGAGTGGCGGTGAAATCCCACGAGTCACCCGGAGTCGTTTGATAATGCCAAACCAGTTTGCCGGTCTCTGGCTTGAGCGCCAGGATCGACGACAGGTACAGGTTATCTCCGCCGCCAGGGCTGCGCACCTCGCGGTTCCAGGGCGAACCATTACCGGTGCCGACATACAGCAGATCCAGATCAGGATCGTAGGCCATGCTGTCCCAAGCGGTGCCACCGCCGCCGAGCGACCAGTCGGTGTCCTTGCTCCAGGTGTCCAGTGCAGCAGTCAGCTCCGGGTGCTCCTGTGGCTGCGCCGGATCACGCGGCACTGTGTAGAAGCGCCAGCGCAACTCACCGGTTGTTGCGTCATAGGCTGAGAAGTAACCCCGTACGCCAAACTCGGCGCCCCCGTTGCCGATCAACACCATATCCTTGAGCACCCGTGGCGCACCGGTGATGGTGTAGGGCTTGCTGTTGTCGGTGGTTTGTTGAGTCCAGACCGGCTTACCGGTTTTTGCATCCAGAGCAATCAAGCGGCCGTCGAGTGTGCCGACGTAGACCTTACCTTCCCAAAGCGCTACGCCACGGTTAACCGCGTCACAGCAAGCATCTCGCCCCTTGGCCTTGTTTACCTCAGGGTCAAAACTCCAAAGAATTTGACCAGTACCCGCATCCACCGCCATCACGCGGCTCCAAGACAGTGAAGTGTAAAGCACACCATCGTGATAAAGCGGTGTGGCTTCCAATCCTCGCTTGTTGTCCAGATCTATCGACCAGGTGAGTCCCAGTTTTTCGACGCTCTCGGTGTTGATCTGCTGCAAAGGGCTGAAGCGCTGTTGCGCCCAGGTACGGTCGTAGCTCAACCATTCTGTGCCGTCAGTCTCTAGCGCCTGCATCGCGGCGGCATCCACCTCGGCAGCCTGTGCGGTAGCCGCCCAGCTAAGGCTGGCCAGGCTCAAGCCGGCCAGACGCAGCAAAGGGCCGATGCCCTTGGTCAAATGAGTCATGGTGTTCTCTTTATTATTTTGCTGTACATGACTCAGATGCTAGCCAGCCACCCCCGCAATAATTACCCCCCTTGTGGGGGGTATGCCGAATGAGGCTTTAGCGAGGGCGTGCTCGACTCAGTTCATTGAAGGGCGCCACATGCGAAATAGCGACTCAGGGCCAGGCTGAAAATAGTCCGCCGGGCCGCCGCCGCGCAGCACAGGTTCAGCTGCCGCAGTATCGTAAATACCGTCTTTGAGCAGCGCCTTGGCAATGTGTACGGCCACCACTTCACCCAATACCAGCCACGTTGGGACTGTGTCGCCATTGGCACCTTGCAACTGCAAAATCTGGGTGACTTTGCACTCGAAGCTGACGGGGCTCTGCGCCACTCGGGGCACCGCAATCCGTCGTGAGGCCACCGGCGTCAGGTTACTCAGTTCAAATTCATCTACTTCCGGCGAGACTGCAGCGCAGCTCTGATTCATGGCCTCGGCCAGCGGCCGAGTAACCAAATTCCAGGCAAACTCGCCAGTCCGCTCAATGTTGTTGAGGCTATCTTTGCGTCCCACACTGGCGAAACCAATGATCGGCGGTGTGTAATTGAAGGCATTGAAAAAGCTGTAAGGCGCCAAGTTCAAGCGACCTTCAGCATCCTGCGAGGAAATCCAGCCGATGGGACGTGGCCCGATAATGGCGTTAAACGGGTCGTGCGGCAGGCCATGCCCCTGCGCGGGTTCGTAGTAGTACTGATCGTCAGACATCAAGGTTTCCCGGCGAATAAAACAAGCCGTATTTGTAGCCTATCCAGGTTCATCCGCCAACCACCGAAGTTCATCCTGCAGCGCGCAGGCGAACCCTATAGCAGCCAGAACTGCTCGCTGCTTTTGTCGCAACCACAACAAAACGGAAAAAATAAGCGATTTGGTATCTAACTTGAAACAAAAACAGCACAGGAACAAATTAAAAACATATGACACTTTAATCGACCGACACAAAAAAACGATACTAGTTAGCCATCAAGTTGCGCTCACTTCGATGCCAAAACTAAAAATCAAAACCAAACCCGCCGCACAACTTACAAAACAAAAGCGGACCCACTTCACGAAACCCTGCCACCTCACCCATTCAGGTTAGTTCAATAACACGCGATGAAAGTTAGCGTCCTCACACGGGCAAAGTTCTGCATATTAGAAATTTGCTCATAACACTGAACGAACAACATCAATAACAAGGGAACTACCATGAACGCATCTGCACTCAAGTTGACTGCCCTCGCTCTGGGCATGGCCCTTTCATCCGCAGCACTCGCAACCAACCCAGGTGGCGGCGGCGGTGGCAGCAGCGATCCAACTGGCACTGGCTTCCCCGGCGTAAGCGACTTTGCCGCTACCGGCTCGTTTGCCACCACTGATGGCAGCGCTGGTCTGAGCTGCACCGTATTTCGCCCGAGCACCCTAGGCGCCAATGGCATCAAGCACCCGATCATCGTCTGGGGTAACGGCACCACTGCCTCGCCCAGCACCTACGCGGACCTGCTGGAACACTGGGCAAGCCAAGGCTTTGTGGTGATCGCAGCCAATACCTCTAACGCCGGCACCGGCGAAGAGATGCTTGATTGCCTCGACTATCTCACCACGCAAAACAACCGCAGCAGCGGCACCTATGCCAACAAACTGGACCTGAACCGCGTTGGCACCGCTGGCCATTCACAAGGCGGCGGCGGCACCATCATGGCTGGACAAGATCCGCGCATTAAGGCGACCGCACCCTTCCAGCCTTACACCATTGGCCTGGGCCACAACACCTCCTCGCAAAGCAACCAGAGCGGCCCGATGTTCCTGATGTCCGGCAGCAGCGACACTATTGCCACGCCCAGCCTGAACTCACGGCCAGTCTATAACCGCGCCAACGTGCCGGTATTTTGGGGTGAGCTGGATGGGGCCAGCCACTTTGAACCGGTCGGTAACGCTGGTGATTTCCGTGGCCCGTCTACCGCTTGGTTTCGCTATCACCTGATGGATGACGCTGCGGCTGGCGAGCTGTTCTATGGCAGTAACTGTGATCTCTGCACCGACAACGATTGGGAAGTTCGTCGCAAAGGCATTAACTAAGTTAAAGCTGAAAGCATAACTAAAGCGGAGCACGCTGCATGTGCTCCGCTTTTTTTATAAAAAAACGATCCCCATGCGGGTGATTCCTACAAAAAGATATTACTAATAAATCGCAACAAAACCAGCAACACAAACAAGATCATAAAGTTACAGCGCACTTCCCACGCAACCAGCCTCCCGCCAATAAAACTACAACTTTTTCTGACACCCAAATAGGCGAGTTTATTTAGCAAAAATAATAACTATCGTTCATTTCCAGCGTGCCTTATCCAGTCAACTGGATTGACTCGCCCAGTACAAAAATAATGCATCGATAAAAGGAATACTTCAATGAAAGCACCTGCACTCAAGCTCGCAGCGGTGGCCCTAGGCTTAGCAATTTCTTCTGCCGCATTAGCAACGAATCCCGGCGGTGGCGGTAGTGGTGGCGGCAGCAATCCAACCGGCACCGGCTTCCCCAGCGTTTCCAGCTTCAGCTCTAGCGGCTCTTTTTCCACCACCAGTGGCAGCGCTGGTTTTAGCTGTACCGTGTATCGTCCCAGTACGCTCGGCGCTAACGGACTCAAGCATCCCATCATTACCTGGGGTAATGGCACGGGTGCGTCACCCAGCACTTACTCTGCACTGCTGAACCACTGGGCGAGCCAGGGCTTCGTGGTCATCGCTGCTAACACCTCCAACGCCGGCACCGGCCAGGATATGCTCAACTGCGTAGACTATCTGGTAGACCAGAACAACCGTAGCAGCGGCACCTACGCTGGCAAGCTGGACCTCAACCGCATTGGCGCAGCCGGTCACTCGCAGGGCGGCGGCGGCACCATTATGGCCGGCCAGAACTACCGCATCAAAGCCACTGTACCCTTCCAGCCTTACACCATCGGCCTGGGCCACAACAGCTCTTCCCAGAGCAACCAGAACGGCCCTATGTTCCTGATATCTGGCGGCTCCGACACCATTGCCACTCCCACATTGAACTCGCTACCGGTGTATAACCGCGCCAACGTGCCCGTGTTTTGGGGTGAGCGACGCGGTGCGAGCCACTTTGAACCGGTTGGTAATGCCGGCGACTTCCGTGGCCCGTCCACTGCCTGGTTCCGTTACCAGCTGATGGATGATCAGGCAGCCGAAAGCACCTTCTATGGCAGCAACTGTGGTCTGTGTTCCGATCGCAACTGGACTGTTCGCCGCAAAGGTATCAACTGAAATTAAGATGCAAGCGTAATGGAGGCGGAGCAAACCCTGTTTGCTCCGCTTTTTTTATACCGGCGCAAAACCCATTCGGGTGAAATTCACCAAATACGGCACTGACCAACAAAGCCCGCAATCACCCAGCAACCCAAGCGGATTCATAAGGTTACAGCACATCAGTCAAACCACCTCGCAGTCGCATTCCGCTTCACTTTTTTGCAGCCCCCCCGAATAGGCGAGTTTATTCAACAAACAGAATAACTATGGTGGTTCTTCAGCGTGATTGAGCCACGCAACAGGCTTGACCCGCCCAATACAAAAAAAATGCACTGAAAAAGGAATTCCCCAATGAACGCACCTGCAATCAAAATCGCAGCCGTAGCCCTTGGCCTTGCCATCTCTTCTGCCGCCCTGGCAACCAACCCAGGTGGCGGTGGTGGTAGCAGCAACCCAACCGGTACCGGATTCCCTGGCGTGTCTAACTTCAGTTCTGGCGGTTCATTTTCTACCACCAGCGGTAGTGCTGGTTTTAGCTGCACCGTATTTCGCCCCAGCACCCTGGGTGCAAGTGGCCGCAAGCATCCGATCATCGTGTGGGGTAATGGTACTGGCGCGTCACCGACGACCTACCGCTCGCTACTAAACCATTGGGCCAGCCATGGCTTTGTGGTTATCGCGGCCAACACCTCCAACGCCGGTTCCGGTCAGGACATGCTCAATTGCGTCGACTACCTAGTGGACCAAAACAACCGCAGCTCTGGCACCTATGCCGGCAAGCTTGATGTAAACCGCATAGGCGCAGCCGGACATTCGCAAGGCGGCGGCGGAACCATCATGGCTGGTCAAAACAATCGCATTAAAGCGACTGCACCTTTTCAGCCATACACCATCGGTTTAGGTCATCGCAGCTCTTCACAAAGTAATCAAAACGGCCCCATGTTCCTGATGTCCGGCAGCTTCGATACCATCGCCGCACCAACATTGAATGCACTGCCGGTTTATAACCGCGCAAACGTACCAGTATTTTGGGGTGAGCTACGTGGCGCCAGCCACTTCGAACCCATCGGCAACGCCGGTGACTTCCGTGGGCCTTCAACCGCTTGGTTCCGCTATCAGCTGATGGACGACCAAGGTGCCGAAAACACGTTCTACGGCAATAACTGTGATTTGTGCTCCGACCGCAGCTGGACCGTGCGCCGCAAAGGCATCAACTAAGTAGTATCAACACCGGCCTAACATAACAGCCCCGAAAGCAGCAGATCAGCGGCGAACTACCTGTTAGTTCGCCGCTTTTTTATGCCCGCGCCTGTCTCAATGGCGACAGATCAGCACTATTGCCTGTTGTATGCTTGCAGCAAAATAAATCACAGGAGTGCTGCAATGACAGAGCAAGTTAATAAGGTTGCGTTAGTTACCGGTGCGGGCAGTGGTATTGGCCGCGCTACGGCTCTGGCCCTGCTGCGCGCGGGGTATCAGGTTGTCATGACCGGGCGCCGCTTGAGCACTCTAAAGACGTCCCTCGAGGATGCAGGTTCTCAGGCAAACAATGCTTTGTTGATCGAGTGCGACGTGCGCGACCCTGAGTCAGTTGCTGCACTGTTTACCCAAACGCGAGAACACTTTGGCCGCCTCGATGTGTTGTTCAACAACGCGGGTACCGGCGCGCCGCCAGTGCCACTGGAAGATGTCGCATTCGAACACTGGCGTGCGACCATAGACACCAACCTGACCGGCGCCTTTCTCTGTACCCAGCAGGCTTTCAAACTGATGAAGGCCCAAAGCCCGATGGGCGGCCGTATCATCAACAACGGTTCTATCTCAGCCCACGCGCCACGCCCCAACTCCGCGCCTTACACGGCGTCTAAACACGCTATGACCGGCCTGACCAAATCCACCTCACTCGACGGTCGTAAGTACAACATCGCCTGCGGTCAGATCGACATCGGCAACGCCGCAACTGATATGGCAGCACCCATGCAACGCGGCGTACCGCAAGCCCACGGTGACATCGCTGTAGAAGCGGTGATGGATGTAGAGCATGTGGCGCAAGCGGTGGTGCAGATGGCCGAGCTACCGCTGGAGAGCAATATTCAGTTCATGACCATCATGGCGACCAAAATGCCGTTTATTGGTCGGGGATAGCCGCTCGACAAACTTGAAGGCAGGGTGATGCCAGCCTGGCGGGTGAGTTAAACCTCTTCGGCCAGCCGGTTATCGCTTTCGCTTCTTTGTCCAACCCCGATACAAATCAGCCTGAAACAAAAAACCTGCTACCAGCCTCCGCAGCTCATCAAGTTAAAAATTGCGCAAAGAATGAGCATAAAGTCGTATTTACCCACGAATACCGTCTGATTCACCATCGGGACACTTTCTTTCTTGGTATCGCAATTGTTACCATACTTGACTCATAACAAGAGTCACACTGGCTAGGCAGGTATAAAAATGAGCACGCAACAGACGCCCTTGGCGATGGCACTATCCAAACGCAAGTCCGACGAACGTGCCACTCCGCTTAGCGCTTTTCGCATGGCACGCAGTTGGTGGCTTGAGGGGCGCCGTTTGAATCTATCGCTGCTCGCCGAAGAGCTGGGCATCGGCCGTGCAACACTGATGCGCTGGGTCGGTAACAAGGACCTGCTGATGGGTGAGATTCTCTGGTCGCTTTACAAGCGTATCTATGATGAGGCGATCGCCCGTGCCGATCAAACTCCCGAACTAGACGGTATCGATTACCTGACCCAGATTTACACAGATATCAATATTGCGCTGATCAACGCCAAGCCCATGCATGACTTCCTCCAGGCTGAACCGCAGTGGGGCCTGCAGCTGCTGACCTCCCGCGTATCAGGCCTGCACGAGCGTCTGATGGAAACCTGGCGCAAGATGTTCGACGAGCAGATCAAAGCCGGCAAGATCAATCCTGAGATGGATGCCGAAAGCCTGGCGCTATACATCGTCAAAATCGGTGAAGGTGCGATTTATTGCGACCTGATTTGCGCCCGCAAACCTGATCCAACCCCTGCCGCTACAGCGTTCCGGTTGTTAGTCAACGGTCATCAGGCCTGAGTTAAGCGCGTGTGAGACCTACTGTCGGCGTAGCGGCCAATCGATTTCAAAAGCCGCTCCGCCGAGCCCTTCCGACGCTTTTACGCCCGCATGCCCGCGGTGCCAATAAGCCACTCGGCGCACGATCGACAGGCCTAAACCATAACCACCGGACGCTCGTGTGCGGCTATCATCCAATCGCAGAAAAGGCGTAAAGATACGTTCTCGGTAGGCTTCGGGAATGCCCGGACCATCGTCTTCTACTATGATGCGGCAACGCCCGCCCAGCACTCGCGTACTGACTTGCACCCGGCTGGTAGCGTGTCGTGCGGCGTTGCTTACAAGATTAGTTATCGCACGATGCAAATAACGCTTTTCTGCATCCACCCAGCCTGCCCGCCCGCGTGACCGATCATTGTGCTCAATCCGCACTTGCGGGTTAATCGGCGCCAGCTCCGCCAGCACTTGCTCAACCACAGACGGCACATCCACCGGCTCCAGCACCAGCGCCGGTGCGCCCTGCTCCAGCCGTGCGTAGGTAAGGATTTCATCGACCAGTTTATCGAGCTCGGTCAGGTCGCCGTCCATACTATCCAGATAACGCTTCAGCGCCGCTTCGTTGTCGGCCGTCTCCACCATCTCCAGGCCGAAGCGCAGACGCGCCACGGGCGTGCGCAGCTCGTGAGAGATAGCGCCAATCATCTCTTGCTGAATGTTCATCAACCGTTGCAGGTGTCGCGCCATATCGTTAAAAGCACGCGCCAGACTGCCTACCGAATCGTTACCAATCACCTCGGCACGGGCATCCAGATTGCCGCGGGTAATGTGCAAAGCCGCCGACTCCAGATTCATTAAACGCTGTTCCAACTGCCGCACCAGCAGGTAAATCAACAAGCCGCTGAGGGACAGCGCCAGCAGGCCAGTAATCAGCAACATTTCTGTTGGATAATCCTGCATCTGATAAACCGGACCCATGCTCAACAGCCACTCGGTATCAGGGATCTTCATATACATCATGACCGAGTTGCCTTCCGGGCCTAAACTCAGCACTGTGTCGAACTCGTCTAGCCTGCGAAGCTGGTCGGCATCCAGGTCGGCCTCGCCCAGCCGGGTCAAGCGCAGCGGATAACCGAAGCCTTTGTCACGCCTTAACTCAGACAACCAGCGCGGCATCTCGGAGTCCGGATGGCGCACCAGTTCATCAGCGATCAGAAACAGGGTGGCGCGGCCCAACTGTTCAGATATACGTTGAATGTCGGCGGTCAACACCACCTCGTCCGCCAGATCAACCAGACTAAACACCCGCACATCCCCTGGCCCCCTTGCCCGCACCATCACGCGGCCGCGAATCAATCGCGACCAGCTACTGGCTTCCATGCCCAAGGAATCAAGGGAGTTAAGCTCCAACGGCACGCCGATTAACCGCGACCACACCGCCAGCGCTTTTTGGCGCTCGGCGGTATCCATAGGTTCAAGGTTGTCGGCCATCAGGCGGAAAGTGCCGGTGGCCATGCGCTCGCGGTAATCCTCTGCGCGCACATCGTTGACCATACGAATGCTGATCAAGGCCAGGCAAGATACCGCAATCAACACCAACAACATGCCGCCATAAATGCGGATAAAAATGGAGTTCACTGCTGATCTGGGCCCGGTGCGACGAACAGGTAACCCTTACTACGGACCGTTTTGATGATGCGCGGTATGTCGGGATCGTCGCCAATCTTGGGTCTGATGCGCGAGATGCGTACATCAATGGAGCGATCCTGGCCGTCGTACTCAATGCCGCGCAGCGAGGTAAAGATTTCTTCTCGGCTGAGGATGCGGCCGGCATTGCTGGCCAGCAGCCAGAGCAAGTCAAACTCGGCGCCAGTCAGCTCGATCAGGTTATTGCTCAGCCAGGCTTCACGCCGATCATTATCGATCAGCAGGTTGCCAAAGTTCAGCCTTGGCGTGGCGCCATTGGCTTCAGGCTCGACGGAACGGCGCAGCAAGGCACGAATACGCGCGAGCAACACCTGCGGGCGCACCGGCTTGGTGACGTAGTCATCCGCGCCCAGCTCCAGGCCATGAATATGGTCCTGGTCTTCGCTACGGGCCGTCAGCATAAGAATCGGCCGCGCAAAGCCCGCTTCGCGCACCCGTTGGCAAATAGACAAACCATCTTCACCCGGGAGCATCAGATCGAGTACTACCAATGCCGGTTGCGTATCCAGAATACGCTGAACTGCCGAGCCGCCATCTGCTTCATGCTCGACCGAAAGCCCCTGCTGCTGCAGGAAATCACTGATCAGGCCCGCCAGTTTTTGATCGTCTTCGACAATCAAAATAGTGCCACTATCTGTTTCCATCCCACCACCTTGCCATGACTACTGACCGCAATTGGTGCGCGATTGTAACACTGGCGAGACAGCACCGGGGCAACCTACAGACAGCAGTCCTGCAACAGTATTTTGCGACCAGCAAGCCGCAACCTGTGGCATAGCTCACATAAATCACAACATCTAGTGATTTGGCTTAGAACCCTGCAGGCAGCGCTCTGACTCGTTGCGCAAGCGGGTCAACCCTTTACGCCAAAAAAACAGTTAAAAAATCGGCTTGCCACATATCGGAATGCACACTATCTTGTGCCAATACCGTTTCACGCAACCACATGTATGGTTATGACTCACAGCAACCAAGCTTGCGTCAAGCGCTGAAACCATGCCTTATTTGGGTGTTGCAAGGCCAAGTCATGCTGACAAGCCTTCAGAAGCATCTACTACATATTGTGTTAGTGACGACAAAGGAGCCAGTCATGCACGTTTCATCCTCATCCAGCGCCACCCTCGCCACCCCCGTGCATGCAGAGGGCGATCACCAGAACGACCTGAACATGAGCGCCCCGGGCCAACTCCGCGTTATCAAGCGTAACGGTACGCTAGTCCCCTATACCGACGACAAAATCCGCATAGCCATGACCAAGGCGTTTCTAGCTGTGGAAGGCGCTGAGGCAACGGCCTCCTCGCGCATTCGCCAGACCGTCGATGAAATGACCGACACCATCAGCGCCATTTTTAAGCGCCGCCTGCCCTCCGGCGGCACCCTGCACATCGAAGAGATTCAAGATCAGGTCGAGCTGGCGTTGATGCGCTCAGGCGAGCAGAAGATCGCCCGCAGCTACGTACTCTACCGTGATGAGCACGCCCGCCAGCGCCAAGAGCGCCAAGCCACCGCACCGGCAGATGCCCACCCCAGTATTCGAGTCACATTGTCCGACGGCACCCGCCAACCACTCGACCTGGGCCGTCTGCGCACTGTGATTAAAGAAGCTTGCGCTGGGCTGGCTGAAGTAGACGCAAATCACATTGAGCAAGAAACCCTGAAGAACCTCTACGACGGTGTGACCCAGCTCGACGTCAACACCGCCATGGTCATGACCGCCCGCACCCTGGTTGAACGCGAGCCTAACTACAGCCAGGTTACTGCCCGCCTGCTGCTCGACAACCTGCGCGCAGAAGCCTTGGGCCATCTGGGCGTGGCCACCAGCGCGACCCACAGCGACATGGCCGAGCTGTATGCCAAAACCCTTCCGGTCTACATCAAAGCTGGCATCGGTTACGAACTGCTCGACGCCAAGCTCGGTGACTACGACCTGGAAGCTCTGGGTGCAGCTATCGACCATAACCGTGACCAGCTATTCGGTTATCTCGGCCTGCAGACCCTTTACGACCGTTACTTCCTCCACCATGAAGGCACACGCCTTGAGCTGCCGCAGATCTTCTTCA
The DNA here is from genome assembly GCA_011053055.1 of Halopseudomonas sabulinigri. Lineage (GTDB taxonomy): Bacteria > Pseudomonadota > Gammaproteobacteria > Pseudomonadales > Pseudomonadaceae > Halopseudomonas > Halopseudomonas sabulinigri_A. The sequence goes on from DRHT01000010.1 coordinate 12,267, forward strand.
TGCGCGTTGCCATGGGCCTCGCGATTGAAGAGCAGGACAGAACCGCACGCACCATCGAGTTCTACAACCTGATCTCCAGCTTTGACTACATGGCCTCTACGCCAACCTTGTTCAACGCCGGCACCCTGCGTCCGCAACTCTCTAGCTGCTACCTGACCACAGTGCCCGACAACCTGTCAGGCATTTATCACGCGATCCACGACAACGCCATGCTGTCGAAATTTGCCGGCGGTCTGGGCAACGACTGGACGCCAGTGCGCGCCATGGGTGCCTACATCAAAGGCACTAACGGTCAGTCGCAGGGTGTTGTGCCCTTCCTTAAGGTAGTCAACGACACCGCCGTTGCGGTAAACCAGGGCGGCAAGCGCAAGGGCGCCGTGTGCGGTTATCTGGAAACCTGGCACCTGGATATCGAAGAGTTTCTGGAACTGCGCAAAAACACCGGTGACGACCGCCGCCGCACGCACGACATGAACACCGCCAACTGGATTCCTGACCTGTTCATGAAGCGTGTATTTGAAGACGGTCAGTGGACCCTGTTCTCGCCATCCGACGTACCCGATCTGCACGACCTGACCGGCAAGGCCTTCGAAGAGCGTTACGAGTACTACGAAGCGCTGATCGAGTACGGCAAAATCAAGCTGCACAAAACCATTAAAGCTGCCGACCTATGGCGCAAGATGCTCAGCATGTTGTTTGAAACCGGCCACCCTTGGCTGACCTTCAAAGACGCCTGCAACCTGCGCAGCCCGCAGCAGCACGCCGGTGTGGTTCACAGCTCCAACCTGTGCACCGAGATCACCTTAAACACGTCTGCCGACGAGATCGCCGTGTGTAACCTGGGCTCGATCAACCTGGTGCATCACATCACCGACGGCAAGCTGGATAACGCCAAGCTGGAGCGCACCGTAAACACTGCCGTGCGGATGCTCGATAACGTTATCGACATCAACTACTACTCCGTACCGCAGGCCAAGAACTCCAACCTCAAGCACCGCCCGGTTGGTCTTGGCATCATGGGCTTTCAGGATGCCCTGTACCTGCAGCACATCGCCTATGGCTCGAACGAGGCCGTCGCCTTCGCCGACCAGTCGATGGAAGCCATCAGTTACTACGCCATCCAGGCCTCCTGTGATCTGGCGGACGAGCGTGGCAGCTACTCCAGCTTTGAAGGCTCGCTCTGGTCCAAAGGCATCCTGCCCTATGACTCGCTCGACATCCTCACCGAGCAACGCGGCGCCAAATACATTGAAGTGGACCGCAGCACCACGCTGGACTGGGAGCCGATCCGTGCGCGTGCCAAGAAAGGCATCCGCAACTCCAACATCATGGCCATCGCGCCGACCGCGACCATCGCTAACATCACAGGCGTATCACAGTCGATCGAACCCACGTACCAGAACCTGTACGTTAAATCGAACCTGTCTGGCGAGTTCACCGTGATCAACCCCTATCTGGTTCGCGATCTGAAAGCCCGTGACCTGTGGGACCCGGTCATGGTTAACGACCTCAAGTACTACGATGGCTCGGTACAACAGATAGATCGCATCCCGGACGACCTCAAGGCCATGTACGCCACTGCCTTTGAAGTGGAAACCAAGTGGATTGTCGAAGCCGCCAGCCGCCGCCAGAAGTGGATCGACCAGGCGCAGTCACTCAACCTGTACATTGCCGGCGCCAGCGGCAAGAAGCTGGACGTGACTTACCGCATGGCTTGGTACCGTGGCCTGAAAACCACTTATTACCTCCGCGCACTGGCCGCTACCAGCACCGAGAAGTCGACCGTCACCACTGGCAAGTTGAACGCCGTGTCCAGTGGCAACGCTCCAACTGCGGCTGCAGCACCGGCCGGCCCGGCGCCAGTGCCGAAGGCCTGTGCCATTGATGAGCCCGATTGCGAGGCGTGCCAGTAAGCGCACTTGCCAATTAGCGCACGTATCTGAACGGCGCGCGCGTTGTTGCCGAGCTAGCCGAACCCGGTCACGTACATCAGTACGCTCCCGGATTCGGCCAGCCCGGCGCCTAGCGCTCACTCGCTCAGCTACGCGCTCCGGCCGTAGAAAAAACAACATCATTCCCGCCAGGCGGGAATCAAGCCGAACCAATAGCGGCTCCGTGCTGACGACAACATCGCTCGGGCCGCCACACCAAACTACTTTCAGCTTCAAGCTTCAAGCTTCAAGCTGGCGACCAAAGGGAGCCACCCCATGTTGAACTGGGACGAATTCGATAGCGAAGACACCACCACCGCACCTGCCCCGGCAGCCGCTACCAAAGCAGCGCCTACGCAGGCAGACCGCGAGCAAGAACAACAGGTAGCCGCCTCCATCGAACAAGCATGCAACGTAGATGATGCCGACTCCGCCGCCATCGCCCGCGCCAAAGCTGCGCTCGATAGCCTGGATGTAGAAGAAGGTCTGGAGGAGCTCGAAGGTTCCGCCGCACGCGTCAACGTAGACGCCAAGCAGATGATCAACTGCCGCGCCGACCTCAACCAGCTGGTGCCCTTCAAGTACGAATGGGCCTGGCAGAAATACCTCGATGGCTGCTCCAACCACTGGATGCCGCAAGAGGTCAACATGACTGCCGACATCGCCCTGTGGAAGAGCAACGACGGCCTCACCGAAGACGAGCGCCGCATCGTCAAGCGCAACCTCGGCTTCTTCTCCACCGCCGATTCGCTGGTTGCCAACAACCTGGTACTGGCCGTTTACCGCCTGATCACCAACCCCGAGTGCCGCCAGTACATTCTGCGCCAGGCCTTTGAAGAAGCCATCCACACCCACGCCTACCAGTACTGCATCGAGTCACTGGGCATGGATGAAGGCGAGATCTTCAACATGTACCACGAGATCCCCAGCGTCGCGAAAAAAGCCGCCTGGGGCCTTAAGTACACCCGCTCGATCTCCGACCCCACGTTCAACACCGGCACCGTCGAGACCGACAAAGAACTGTTGCGCAACCTGATCGCCTACTACTGCGTACTGGAAGGTGTGTTCTTCTACTGCGGCTTCACCCAGATTCTCTCCATGGGCCGCCGCAACAAACTGACCGGCGTGGCTGAGCAGTTCCAGTACATCCTGCGTGACGAATCCATGCACCTGAACTTCGGCATCGACGTGATCAACCAGATCAAGATCGAAAACCCGCACCTGTGGGATGCCGCCATGAAGGACGAAGCCACGCAGATGATCCTGCAAGGCACCCAGCTGGAAATCGAATACGCCCGCGACACCATGCCACGCGGCGTACTCGGCATGAACGCCGCGATGATGGAAGACTACCTAAAGTTCATCGCCAACCGCCGCCTGACCCAGATCGGCCTAAAGGAAGAGTATCCAGGTACCAGCAATCCGTTCCCGTGGATGAGCGAAATCATGGACTTGAAGAAAGAGAAGAACTTCTTTGAGACGCGAGTGATTGAGTATCAGACTGGTGGGGCCCTGAGCTGGGATTGAACCTGCTCACTTGATCGTTCCCACGCTCCGCGTGGGAATGCATCCCTGGACGCTCTGCGTCCACCCAAGGCGCCATTGCAAGATTAGCCCTATAGCGAAGCAGAGCATCACCCGACGGGTTCCCACGCAGAGCGTGGGAACCATCACGATCGGCAAAACCACAAAGCGCTCGGATTTGCGCTCTGATCGTTGATCGTTCCCACGCTCTGCGTGGGAACGCAGCCCCGGACGCTCTGCGTCAAGACCCAGGATAGCGAGTGCGCAAGATCCGTGGCATCACCAGCTAACTCCGACTAGACTCTCCCAAAAAAAGCACAGCAATTCGGCTACGCCAAGAGCCGTACAACCCCGCCGACCGATTCACGGAAGAATCCCATGGGCCGCAGCCGCTACTTCATTACCGAGCCTGAAAAGCCGCATTTTCTTACCTGCACGGTAGTGGAATGGCTACCGCTATTCACCCGCCCTGCCCTGGTCGAGATCCTGTTCGACTGCTGGCGTTACCAGCAGGCCAACCAGAACCTCAAGCTCTACGGCTACGTGGTGCTGGAAAACCATCTGCACTATGTGGCCCAGGCGCCTGATCTAGCCTAATGCGTCAGCAGCTTCAAGTCCTATAAGGCGCGCCAAATGCTGAATCACCTGACGCAGCGCGGCGCTCACTCTACTCTGGAGCGCCTCAGCTTCGCCAAACGAGCGCACAAGCAGGATCGCGATTATCAGTTTTGGCAGGAAGGCAGCCATGCGGAACTGGTGTGCAGTACCGAGGTAGTGCGGCAAAAGCTGGACTACATTCACCTGAACCCAGTCAAGCGTGGTTATGTGGATCGTCCTGAACATTGGCGCTATTCCAGCGCGCGGAACTACGAAGGGCAGCCCGGGCTAATCGAGATTGACCGCTGGGAGTGAGGTGACGCGGAGCGTCTAGGGCTGCATTCCCACGCGGAGCGTGGGAACGATGAATCACTGCACCAGCTTTAATCAGCTTCAACGCCGTCGTCTTTCTCACTCCGATTAATAATCGCTGCCCCCACCAGATCCCCAGTGACATTCAACGCAGTCGCGCCCATCCCCACCAGCGCATCAATGGCTGCGAGTAGAGCGACGGTTTCAATTGGCAATCCCACTTGGGCGAAGACGGTGGCGATCATGATGATGCCAGCGCCGGGAACGCCAGCCGTGCCTATGGTCGCTAGGGTACCGACAATTACAATTTGCACCATCTGCATCAGGTCCAGCGGCACGCCTATTACGTTGGCGGCAAAGACGGCTGATATTGCGATTCTGATGGCAGCGCCATCCATGTTAATCGTTGCGCCCAAGGGCAGCATGAAACTGGATACGCGGTGAGACAGCCCCATGCTGCTGGCGGCATTCATGGTGATGGGCAAGGTGCCGGAGCTGCTTTGAGTGGCGAATGCGGTGATCATCGGCGTTCTTGCGTGGCGGATGAAGTTGCCGACTTTGACGCCCGATACCAGCATGGCTACAACGTATAAACCCGCGTGCACGAACAAGGCGATATACAGTACCAAAACCATCCCCGCCAGCGACGTGATGGTGTCGGTGCCCTGCTTGGCGACGGTGCCGGCCACGATAGCAAATATGCCGATAGGCAAGTAATGCAGCACGCCACGCATGATCATCATGGTCGCTTCGTTAAGCCCTTCCACGACCGTCAGTACCTGTTTGGCTGCGTTGCCATAAGCCGGTGATTCACGCAGTTTCAGCAGGGCGATGCCAAAGGTCACGGCGGTAAATATGATGCCGAGCATGTTCATCTGCACAAAGGCGGCAAACAAATTGTCAGGCACGATACTGAGCATCACCTGCACAATACTCGCCTGATTCTTTACCTCGACTACGGCCTCGCTATCGATCTCCATACCGGTGCCCGGCGCTAATACAGTCGCCACGGCAATGCCGACGATCATGGCAATGGCGGTTGAGAGTAAATACCAAACTATAGTTTTTCTGCCCAGGCGCCCCACCCCACCAACATCCCCTTGGTTTACACCCATGATCAGGGTGAATAGCACGATGGGGACAATCAAAAACTTCAATAGCCTCAAAAGAAGCTCGCCTAGAGGGGCAAACAAATCTACAACCGATTGACTGGCGAATAGACCAACACCAATGCCTAACAGCAAGGCAATGGTGATGCGAAGTATCAGAGACGATTCTGTGTATTTTTTGAACAACACTTGCATAAAATTCTCTCTGAATTAAATGAGGTACTCAACGGGCACGCCCGCTGTAATAAAGGTTAGATGAGAGCGCACGGCCCCATTAAAATATTACTCTGACGACGCTGCGTCATACTTTTGGCCCTGCGGCATCCTGCTTGCTTAATTTCAGCCATCGCCCGAGCCTGGAATTAGGGTTGCGACTCACAGACCAAGGTAACCACACCATGACGGCTAGCATCACCAGTGCGGCTATTACAGTAAGTGCCGGATGCAATGTAAAGGTATTGCCAAGGCCGGCGAACACCATTGTCATGGGTAGCATGCCTACCAGCGTCGCGAGAGCAAAACGCCAGGTATGAATAGCAGTAACGCCTGCGGCGTAGCTGATCAAAGCGAACGAGAAGATCGGTATGAGCCGAGTCAGAAAAATCGTGATGGTCAAAAAACGTTGCGAGCCGTTACGCGCTAATATGGGGTTATCCGGAAAGTATTTGCAGACCGCTTCACGCCCAAGAAGCCGTGCAATCCAGAATGCAGCGAGAGCCCCAATCAGAGCGCCCGTGGCGGCAATCGCCGTGCCCATGGCCACGCCAAAGGCCAAGCCCGCAGTCGCGCTCACCGGGAGCGTAGGTATGGGGCCAACCACAACGGCGATCACCATCAGCAGCATGAGCAATAACGGCCCGACAGCGCCCTGACTGGTAAGCCACTCAGCCAGCATCTCTGGCGCGAGACTCGCGGGCATACCAAGCACCTGCAACAACCACCAGGCACTCGCTAGCGCAGCAGCGACAAGCACGGCGACGACGACCTTCAATGACACTCCGCAACCTCCGGGTAAAAGAACCTATGCATAACAATGGCGGCACGCATCCGCTGCAGCGGTATCTTGCCACTCAGCACAACTCGGCTCTCGTGTTCGGAATGCATGTCATGCGTGGGGATTCTAACCCGGTAATCAGAGCATCACACGCCTAGCACTGTTGCGTGAAGAAAAAAGCACCCCAGAATAAGACTGATCCAGTTAGAGGGGCTAAGGAACCGCGGGTTATTCGGGGAGTCGGAAAAATACGACTCATCCATGCAATGTAAGGTGAAAATATGACTCAGCAAGCGAAAGTCGGTCAGCCACTCCCCAATGTCACAGTAAAAACCCTTGATAATCAGACTGTCCAACTCGGTCAACAAGATAGCGCTAACTGGCAGCTGGTTGTGGTCTACCGAGGTCTGCATTGCCCTATCTGCAAAACCTATCTAAGCCAGATAGAAGAAATGAAAAGCGAATTCGATGAGATGAACGTGGATGTGCTTGCCATCTCCACAGACCCGGAAGTCAAGGCCAAAAAATTCCGCGATGATAATGGTCTGAGCATGACCATCGGCTACGACTTGTCGATCAGCGATGCCCGCGCACTGGGCTTGTTCATTTCCGACCCACTGAGCAGCGCGGAAACAGATCAACCTTTTGCCGAGCCCGGCACTTATCTGATTCGCCCGGACCGCAAGCTGCATATCATGGACGTCTCCAACGCGCCCTTCTCGCGGCCCGACCTGAAAATGCTCAAGTCCGGTATCGCATTTGTACAGAAGAAGGATTACCCGATTCGCGGCGAGAGTTGAACCGCGGTGCCGCCGCTAGGGTGATAACTTCAACTAGCGGCGGCGTTGATCAAGGACTACAGCCCAGTTCGGCGCACCTTGATAGTGGGATAACTTTCCGCAGGGCCGAGTGGTGGGTGAGCCATGAGTCAGGGTCTATACTGGGTTTATTGGCTCGGTCAGATTTGTCGCTGAGCACCGCCCAGACCACCAGGCAAACTACGTGAAAGGTTTTACTTCTACGGCAACGTTTATCTGTTTATTGCTCGGCAGCCTCGCCAGGGCGGAGCAATATCAGGTAGTTACCGAAGAGTGGGCACCCTACAACTACCTCGAAGATGGTCAACTCACCGGCATGACCACCGAGATCGTTCAGGCCATCATGCAGCTGACCGGTGATGACTTTGACGTAATGCTGCTACCCAGCATGCGCAGCTCTCACGCGCTGAATACCCAGCCCAAAACCATTATGTACTCGATGTTTCGCACCGCGGAGCGCGAGCATTTATACAAATGGGTTGGCCCCATAGTAGAAGAATCCATACATCCGTATCAGCTGGTCAATACGCTTGTGCCGATTAATACCCTCGAGCAACTGCTGCGCGCTCCCCAGATCACCACGCGCCATGCCGGTCTCATACCCGAGTTGCTCACGTCGCTGGGCTTTCGCAACCTGGACAAGAGCGCAACCGGGAACCTGCAGCTTTATCGAATGCTGCTGGCCGGACGTACGAGTATCATCATCGGCGACACCGCTGCGGGCGTGGCTTACTACAGCCGCCAGTTAAATATTGCTCCAGGCACGCTGCGACAGATCCCTATTGAGACGTATCGCTCAACGCTCTACATAGCCTTCAGCCGTGACTGTGACGACACGCTGGTTGACGCTTGGGCCAACGCGTTAGAGCGACTGCGTCATTCGGGCGAATTAGAGAAAATTCAGCAGCGGTATGAATGACCCCTCAGTTAATTAAAAGACCGTCTAGGCCTAACTCTCCGTGGTTATATCTTCACGCAGGCAAAGAGTGCATTCCCCGATACGCCGTCCCAGGGTAATAAACGCTCGTAATCATGCTCCAGCACCTGCACCTCAAAATACGGCGCAAGCAGGCCAATCAACTCGCCAAAACTCACTGCTACCATGGGGTGCTCATCGCGCCACACGTGCTTCTCATTCGCTGCAGTTTTTTCAATATGTAGCTTTAACAATTGCTGCTCGCCTTCGCCGGAGTAATGCCAACCAGAGCTAAAGCTGAACAACGAATCCGCATGTCTTAGGTTGTGAGATACCCAAGAGCCATTATCGATCTGCTGCTTATCGACCGCGTTGAAACAGAAAAGGCCGCCCGTGACCAGTGCACTATGCGCGCTGGCGATACAGGCCCGCAGTCGCTCGATACTGGCACTGTAGTGGATGGAATAGAGGAAGCAGGTAATCAGATCGAGCGGCTCACTTACTCTGAAATCACACATATCCTGCAGCGAAAACTGCGCTTCCGGACAACGCACCTGCGCCTTGTCCAGCATGGGTTGGTTGATGTCGAGTCCGCTGCTTTGAAATCCCGCATCCAGAAAATGCCGGATATGCGCTCCTGTCCCACAGGCTAAGTCGAGATGCCCTCGTCCACCGTTCCCCAATAGCTGTTGAAGACGTTGAACGCTGCGGCTTTGTGCGCTGTAATCGATATCCGCACACATCAAATCGTAGTAACCGGACAGGTCGGTATAAATGGCGTTGGAAGGCATGGTGGCTTGCTGGTGAGCGATGGGGCGCGAATCATATACCGGCGCCAGGAAATTCACCCGTAAATCTGGATGTACCCCATTACCTGCTCATCACGCCCAGTCCTCACCGGCGGAAAACCCAGCATTTCACCTGCGCGCTTAACGCCACACCCAGGCTTGATCGCTCTATACCTCTGGAACCAGAGCGATGAACGCGGTCTTTAAGCAGGTAAACGGGCTCACTGATTCCCGCCCTGCACTGCTAGACTCTGGGTATAGCCTACAAGCCCACATGAGTGACTAATTTGTCTGTAGCCTCTCACCGTCTACCCCTCGCTCTGCGCCGCAGCTTGATAACTGTCGTTCTGTTTATGGCTTGGCTACCCAGCCTGACAATAGCCGCCTGCGAAAAAACCCTGCGCTGGGATGACGATCCACCGCTCAGCATGCAATTGGTTAATGGCGCTATAGGCGCCATTTATGTAGACGTTAACCGCGCGGCTTTAGAACGTTTGGGCTGTGAGGTAACCATGCGGAAACTGCCCTGGGCGCGTGCCCTCAAGGAGCTTGAACTAGGCCGTTTGGATGTATTGCCCGGCGCCTTCCGACGACCCGAACGTGAGGTCTATGCCTACTTCTCCGGCGAGGTATTGCCGCCGTCTCGCAACCTGCTGTTTGTGCACACAGAGGCTTTTGAGCGCTGGCCGGTGGCGCGCCTGATTGAGTTACGACGTATACCCTTTCGCCTCGGAGCACAGATCGATGTGCACTACGGGCCGGCCTATGAGCAGTTGATGAGTGACCCTGCCTTTGCCGACCGAGTAGCACTGGTCGCCACCCGCGCTAACCTCTGGAGCATGATCGACAAGCGACGCATCGACGGAGCCATCGCCGATGAACACACTGGCGCTTATGAGATCAACCAATTAGGTCTGAGCGAGCAGATCAAAGCCACCAGCGTGGTGGTGTCTAATACAGCTGCCGAAGTCGCTTTCAGCAAGCGTTCGAATACCCCGGAGTTTGTTCAGACTTATGCCGAGGCATTACAAGCATTGGTGGCCGATGGCAGCTACGAGCACATTGTACGGCGCTATATTACGCCGTGAGCGGCCTTAGCTTTATGGCAGAGTGCAGATGAATTGCGGCAGTAGCCAAGGTAACCGGTTGGGTGGTTGAACTAGGTGCGGATTAATATTCAGAATAGAGTGAAAGCTGAGACGATTACTGGAGAGTGACCATGGCGAAAGTACTCCGCCATGGCCTCTTGCCTTTCTATTCCGGGGTGCAGGCTGGTAAGCCCGAGCGCTGACCCACAGTGAAGTTACAGCCGTAGTTTGCATTCGATACGGTAGCTGGATTCAAGACCTCATCACCGGTCGGCTTGATGTCGTCGTTAACCCATTTCAGCCAATCATTGATCGCTGCTTGGTATTCGCCAGCAGAGAAATCACAGTGACTAGGTGCCCGAATCGCACGCTGTACCAACAGGTCAGCGTTGCCATTTTCCTGCGCGCGCTCACGATAGAGTTGCTGGTGACGGAACGGTACGTAAAAGTCACCCAAGGTATGCATGGTTAGCACTGGCACATCAAAGTCGCCCTTGACCAGCGGAATCCAGCGCACACCATCCTCGCGCAACGGGTTTGCTTCAGGATCAGCGCTGATTCTGGAAACCTCTTCGTTGAACTCTAACTCTTCAGTTGTTGGCTCTGCACCGCTGGTCCAGCGATATACCGTGTTTTGGTTGTCATAGATGGAGCTCGCCAGGATCCCATTGATGTCCCCGGCTGAACCACCAGTGGCCAACACTATGTCATGTAGAACGGTATCAAACCCGTATTCAAAAATCGGACGCTCACCGCCCGACAAGTTCTCGGCAATAGCCATCAAGCGCTGACCAGCCAAGCCTTTGGGCGAGGTCCAATCTGGTCTACCACCAACCTTCTGGTTAAACAGCGCATTCACCATCGGTCCCGGGGCAACTAGCACTGATACCCTCCCGTCGTTGTAGAAAGTACCCACCAGGCTCTGAAACTCCGAATATTCCTGGTCGCCGTACCCCGACAGCTGCATCATCATGCGGGTGTAATCGCCCAGCCATTGGAACTCATTCTGCTCGGACTGGCAAAAAGGAGCGGCGCCTGCGTATTCAACTTTGAATTGGGTGCGTTCGATATTCTCCCGATCCACCGCTGCTGCGGCGATATGGCCGCCCAGAGAGCCGCCCGAAATAAGGTATTGGTTCGGCGTAGACAGTCTCGCGCCGTGATCCCGTTCGACATACTCCACCAGGTTCAGCGCCAGTTTGTTGGTATCTTCCAGGCCTGCACGCGCGTCGTACCAGTTAGCAGAGTAGGACGAGACAGCCCAAGCGTAGCCCGCACCTATTACCGCTTGCCGCCAAGCCTCCGGTGGCATTTGGAGACTGACCTCCAAAGTGTCGCCACCATAGCCGCGCGTCCACAAGATCAGACCATCACCGTCCCAGCCATCAGGCACTTCAACTCCATAAAGCGCATCGCCTTGCAGGCCGTCATATTTACCGAAATAAATTTGGGTACCTGGCAGTGCGGCCGGCAGAGTAACGGGAAGTTGGGCGGTAAAAACGCGATCATCATGTAAGCGGGTTACTTCCGGCGTTTGCGCGGCAGGCTGATCATCATCCCCTCCGCCACCTCCACCACTCAAACAACCGCTGAGCATAATCGCGGATAAAGCCATGGGCACAGCAGACCGGCACCAATGATGTGTTGGCAACATAAACCTCCAATGTTCTGTTCTTATGATTTTTATTATTGAGCTTGAGCCCAACGCGCTTGTTCTGCGCATGCCGAGAATAATGAAGTTTCCAGAAAAATGCCGCATCATCATCAAAATTGATATGGTCTCCCACGCGCAAGCGATTATCTGGCTGCAAAGCGGCTGGGGAGGCTCTACCAAACGCGCTGGTCAGTAGCTTGCCTATACCGCGTGGAATGGAAAATAATCATGGCCGAGGGGCTATCTGCACATTAGCGTAATGAACGTCAGCGTTAGGCCGGTTCGCGTTTCTAGGCGACTCAACCATGGGTTCCGAATGAATCCGCTCACGAATACCTCTAAAGTGCTGTTGATAGAATACTCAGGAGAAAAGTATGAACACGGTATCCAGTCGCGGCGCTCAGATTCGCACCGCATTACAGGTGAATCCTGACCTAAAAGGCACAACCGAAATCCAGCGTGAGATCGAGCGGCGCGTCGGCTTTATCAAGGCGACTGTGCAAGCCTCGCATACCCGGGCGTTAGTGCTCGGCATCAGCGGCGGTGTGGACTCAACAACTGCGGGCCGGCTGTGCCAAATGGCGGTTGAATCGCTGCGCCAGGACGGCTATGAAGCCAGCTTCCACGCCATGCGCTTGCCCTATGACGTGCAGGCGGACGAAGCGGATGCACAAATAGCGCTAGATTTCATTAAACCGGATCATTTGCGCACGGTAGACATCAAAGGCGCAGTGGATGGAATGATGGCGTGTTTTACCGAAGAGCAGGCTGAAGCCGGCAAACGTGACTTCGTCAAAGGCAACGTCAAAGCGCGCGCCCGCATGATCGCGCAATATACGCTGGCCAACTTTTTCAATGGATTGGTCGTGGGTACCGATCATGCCGCCGAGGCCGTAATGGGATTTTTCACCAAATTTGGCGACGGCGCTTGCGACTTGGCCCCGCTGACCGGGCTAACCAAAAGCCAGGTGCGGCTTATTGCGTCGGAGCTGAATGCGCCGGCGCAACTAGTACACAAGGTACCTACCGCAGATCTTGAAGAGCTAAAGCCTGGCCGCCCGGATGAAGACGCCTACGGCCTCAGCTATGAGCAAATCGATGCATTTTTGCTGGGCCAACCACTCGATGAAGAAGCCGCTAAGAAGATAATTGAGCGTTACGATGCCACAGAGCACAAGCGTCAGGTGCCTTTAGCGCCTTGAGCCACGTTCACTAACAGATGACGCCCTAGCGCGGGCGCTGAACTTCGCGCAATGGGCAGGGCGTCACCCCACCTCCTTGCACGCAAAAATGTAATCGCTTCGAAGATTATTGCCCCGCTACCCTGCCCCGTGCGGCGTGCAACTTCTTATAGCTATCGATTAGGCGCTGATGACGATCAAGACCTTCGAGCTTCATGCTGGTAGGTGCTAAGCCAAAGAAACGCACGCTACCCTCGACTGAGCCCAATACGGCGTCCATGCGCTCATCGCCAAACATGCGCCGGAAATTGACCTGGTAATCCTCCAGTTCCAACTCATCGTCCAGCAGCACCTCCAGCACCACATTCAAGGCCTGATAGAACAACCCGCGCTCGACCGTGTTGTCGTTGAACTGCAAGAAGGTTTCGACCAGTTCTCTGGCTTCTTCAAACTGCTGCAAGGCGACATAAATCAGCAGTTTCAGCTCTAGAATCGTTAACTGCCCCCAAGCGGTGTTGTCGTCAAACTCAATGCCAATCAGGGTGGTGATATCGGTGTAATCATCCAGCTCGCTTTCTTCCAAACGCTCAGCCAAAGCTTGCAGCTCGTCTTCGTCCAAGCTGTGCAGGTTCAAAATGTCAGCACGGAAAAACAACGCTTTGTTGGTGTTATCCCAAATCAGATCATCGACTGGGTAAATCTCTGAATATCCCGGCACCAGTATGCGGCAGGCGGTGGCGCCCAGGTCGTCGTACACGGCCATGTACGCTTCTTTGCCAAGGTCTGCGAGTATGCCAAACAGTGTGGCGGCTTCATCCGCGTTGGAGCTTTCGCCTTCGCCGGAAAAGTCCCATTCCACAAACTCGTAATCCGATTTGGCACTGAAGAAGCGCCACGACACCACACCGCTGGAATCGATAAAGTGCTCAACAAAGTTGTTTGGCTCGGTCACTGCCTGGCCTTCAAAGGTAGGCCTAGGCAAGTCGTTCAAGCCTTCGAAGCTCCGACCTTGCAGCAGCTCGGTAAGGCTGCGCTCCAACGCCACCTCAAAGCTGGGGTGCGCACCGAACGAGGCGAAAACACCGCCAGTACGTGGGTTCATCAAGGTCACGCACATGACCGGGAATTCACCACCCAGTGAGGCATCCTTTACCAGCACCGGAAAGCCCTGCTCTTCCAGCCCTTGAATACCGGCCAAGATACCGGGGTACTTAGCTAACACATCCTGCGGCACATCTGGCAACGCCAGTTCGCCCTCTAGAATCTCGCGTTTGACCGCACGCTCAAAGATTTCTGACAGACACTGCACTTGCGCCTCAGCCAGCGTATTGCCGGCGCTCATGCCATTGCTGAGGTAGAGGTTTTCAATCAGGTTGGACGGGAAGTACACCACCTCACCGTCTGACTGCCGCACGTAAGGCAACGAGCAGATGCCGCGCTCTATGTTCCCAGAGTTGGTGTCGTACAGATGCGAACCACGCAGCTCGCCCTCGGGGTTATAAATCGGCAGGCAGTACTCGTCGAGAATCTCCGTCGGCAACGCGTCTTTGCGGCCCGGCTGAAACCAACGTTCGTTCGGATAATGCACGAACGCGGCATCGGCGATGTCCTCGCCCCAGAACTGATCGTTATAGAAGAAGTTGCAGTTAAGGCGCTCGATAAACTCGCCCAGCGCGGAGGCTAGCGCGCCCTCTTTGGTCGCACCCTTGCCATTGGTAAAACACATTGGCGAGTGCGCATCACGGATATGCAACGACCACACGTTGGGAACAATATTGCGCCAGGAGGCGATCTCGATCTTCATGCCCAGGTCGGCGAGAATGCTCGACATGTTGGCGATGGTCTGCTCCAACGGCAAGTCCTTGCCGAGGATGTGAGTACCCTCTGCTGAGGCCGATTGGGGCATCAGCAACGCTTGCGCATCGGCATCCAGATTGTCCACTTCTTCGATTACAAACTCAGGCCCGTTCTGCACCACTTTTTTTACGGTACAGCGGTCGATAGAACGCAGAATGCCCTGGCGGTCCTTTGCAGAAATATCGGCTGGCAACTCAACCTGAATTTTAAAAATATGGTTGTAGCGGTTTTCAGGGTCAACGATGTTGTTTTGGGACAGGCGGATATTTTCAGTGGGGATATTGCGCGTGTCGCAGTACAGCTTTACGAAGTAAGCCGCACACAGCGCCGAAGACGCCAGAAAGTAGTCAAACGGCCCCGGCGCCGAACCGTCGCCTTTATAGCGAATGGGCTGGTCTGCCACCACCGTGAAGTCATCAAATTTGGCTTCAAGCCGGAGGTTGTCGAGAAAGTTGACCTTGATTTCCATGTGCGATTACCAGAGTTGCGAGCAAGACGAATTGGCCGCCATTATCCGGCTTTTGAGCGGGAAGTCATGCGCTGACTGCCACTCGAGATAGACCTCGCTCCCTAATGGGCGCCTATGTTGTCGGCAAACCCACCACCTATTCTGAACGATCGCTCAAAATTAATTTGACTGTCCTTGCGGCTACGCCTAGCATTTGATTAATTATTGAATGATCACTCAACTAGCAAGTCTGATAGCTGTAGCCGTTGGATTTTCAGAGTTCAGTTTTGCCTATACCAAAACAAACCATTTTAGGAGGCGATCACCATGGGCGCTGTCATCAATCGTAGCTTGCTGGCCACCCGGCGCTTGAGCGTCAACCTGGTCACCTACCCCGAAGGCCACCGCGTACCACGCCATAATGACCCCATGGGCGGAGGCAGCTATTACAAATTGAATCTGGTTTTGAAAAAGCCATTAGAAGGCGGGATTTTCCAGGTGGAACGGACCATTTTTTCTTTTTTCAATCGCGTGATTCTTTTCCGCCCCGATCTTTACGATCACCACGTTTCGACCATTGCTCGGGGTAAGCGCGTGCTATTGAGCTTCGCTTTTTTAGCGCCGTGGGGAGCGACCGAACAGGGTTTTTAATCCCGTGGTCCAACACCCTTCCAGGTGGTGGTGAACCAAGGTGACGAATACTCGATGCGTGAAGAAGAACATCAGCAAAAGCGTACCGAACAGATAGTCTTTTTACGCGTCTGACGGTAGGTCAACATTCACTTTTGTAAATGTTCTGTGGAAACACTGTGTAGGCAAAGCCAACAGCCACAGGCAAACGAGGTTTTTTATGACTGAACAAAGCCGCACCCCCATTATCGTTTTTGATGTAAATGAAACCCTGCTCGATATCACCACTTTAGCTCCACTGTTCTCCCGCGTCTTTGGTGATAGCACCGTTCTACGCGAGTGGTTTGCGCAGCTGATTCTTTACTCGCAAAAAATGACCCTATGAGGTCGTTACGCCCCCTTTGGCGAGTTGGCTGTAGGCACCTTACATATGCTCGGCACGATTCATGGCGTGGCTATCAAGCCGAGCGATATTGATGAGTTCAAGCAGTTAATGAGCGTGCTACCGGCGCACCCGGATGCAGCCCCGGCACTGACCACATTGCGCAAGGCTGGGTTTCGGTTGGTAACGCTGAGCAATTCGGCGAGTAGCGCCTCGCCTACGCCACTAGAGCGCGCGGGTTTGGCTGATTTTTTTGAACACAGCTTTAGTGTGGATGCGGTGAAAAAATTCAAACCCGCGCCAGAGACCTATCAGTTCGTAGCAACACAGCTAGGCGTGCCCATGGCAGATATTATCTTGGTAGCGTGCCACCTGTGGGATACCACAGGCGCGCAAGCGGCAGGTTGTCATGGCGCATTGCTGACCCGCCCACACAACGCCGTTCTGCCGCTAGCCGAATTGCCGGCGCCAGACATGGCTGATGCAAATTTAGGTGGGCTGGTTAAGCAAATCATTGATCGTTGGAAAGCCGCTTAATTGAATCAACCTAACGACGATAACCTCCTCGTTCGAGTAATAAGATAAGTATGTAAAGCCGCATTCTTCTGCGCGCAGATGGGTTCATATTCTGCTGGGCAACGCGGGGGATGGATATCGCCCGGGTATAACCGGCCACTCAACTTCGACGCCATAACACTCGACGAATGCGCGCTAGCAAAAACAGTCACTACAAAATTGTTTGTGGGCAAGCCTCAAAAAGGGGCATAAAATCGACGGAACTATTCATTCCAGTACGGGTCGTTGATGTCCAATATTTCCCAATTTGAACGCGATATAAAGAACATCGCCAAGATTGACGCCGTCCCGTTGATTTTAAGCATGGTAAAGCAGGCTACTGGGATGCGCTTTGCTACGGTTGCCAGGGTTACCGAGGCAAACTGGGTAGCCTGCGCGGTAAACGACTCAATCGACTTTGGCTTGGAACCGGGCAGTGAATTGGCGATAGACACCACTTTTTGTGACCAGATCCGCCAGAACCGCCAACCGGTCATCTTCAAGCATGCGAGTGAACATAGCATTTACGCTACGCATCCCATTCCAAAACTTTACCAACTAGAAAGCTACGTTTCTGTCCCTATCGTCAGATCAAACGGCGAGTTCTTTGGCACACTTTGCGCCATCGACAACATCCCAGCGTACTTCGATGAAGAAACCGTGCTGACGACGTTAGGGAAGGTCTGAAAAAGACTTCCTGAAAAGGTAAAATGCGTCAGCGCCATTTTCGAGACCACCGCATGAAACAGATGAGCTTTGCAGACGCCGAATACGCTGGTAAACGTAAGC
>DRHT01000011.1 GCA_011053055.1 Halopseudomonas sabulinigri
GCTTACGTTTACCAGCGTATTCGGCGTCTGCAAAGCTCATCTGTTTCATGCGGTGGTCTCGAAAATGGCGCTGACGCATTTTACCTTTTCAGGAAGTCTTTTTCAGACCTTCCTTAGGTCGATAAACAACTGATCGTCCACGCGGTAGTCGTAGCGCTTGTCGAGCACATCGCCTACTTCGCTGAGGTAGTCGGACTGATAGTTGGCAGCGACACGCATACCGAACTTGCTGTTTTCCCAGCCCAGGGTCAGGTTGCCGGTGGTGTCTGACTGGCCCGGCAGGCTGATGCTGCGTTTGGTCATGCTGGCGGTATCAGTATTGAGCTGCTCGATATCGGCGTCGGACTTGCTGAAAGTGCCGTTGGCGCTCATCAACAGGCCATTCCAGGGGGAGGGTAGCCAGCTGAACTGCTGGGAGTAAGCCAGCTCCAGGCCGTAGACGCTGGCTTCATCGCCATTCACGTAGGTGTAGGCTTCGTCAAAGGCAGCGTACTGGGCAGTGCCAGCCAGGTTGGCGTTGTAAACGAAGTTTTCGATGTCCTTGTAGAACACAAAGGCAGATACCGCACCGGCCTTGCCCATGTAATGCTCGATACCCAGATCAAAGTTGCTGGACTCCAGCGCCTTAAGCTGAGGATTACCGAATTCGGCCTCGTCGCCGTCAATGACAAATCCGGGAAACAGCTGCCCGAAGGTAGGTCTGACCACGGTATTGGTCCATGCCGCGCGCAACTGACTGTTATTGCCTAGCTGATAGATCGCGTGCAGACCTGGCAGCCAGTGATGATAGTCATTGCGTTCATTGACTGTTTCATAGGCGCCGTCGTTAAGCCCGGTGCCTTCCGCCTTGAGCTTCGTGCCCTCATAACGCAGGCCAGCGATAATGCGCAGATCATCAATATCGATGGTGTTCATGATGTAGGCAGCGTTGATGTTTTCTTGCATCTCGAAATCATTGATACGTGATTGCTCGTCATCATAGAAATCGTTCGCGTCCAGTCCGGCAATCAGGCGCTCAAGTGCGCTGGCGGAGATTTCTGGTCCGAGATTACCGTCACCGTCGATGAAATTAGCCATATTTAACTGAGCATCGGTAAAGCCGTAATCGCCGAGATCTTCATAGGCCCAAACCTCAAGGTCATTGTCTTTTGTACGAGTGCTGAATTTGGTGCCAAATTTGAGCTGTGACGGCAGCCCTTGCCAAAAGTAGTCACGGGCGAGATCCAAGCGAATATTCTGCTCGGTATCGGTAGTTAGCTGTTTCTCGCGCTCAATTTCATCCAGCGTGAAATTGCTGGCCTGATAAAAAGCATCGTTGATCTGCAGATCGGGTTTACGGCTGCTGTCGTAGCCAGCATCGGTAAAGTCGTCATTGCCCGCAAAGCTGGCTCCCGGAATATGCAGGGGGCTGTCTTCACTGGCTTCGCTGTAGCCGTACTGGCTGCTCAGCGTCCAGTCACCCAGGCGGCGTTTTCCGCCGATGACCAAACTCTTCACTTCCTGAGTTTCTGAGCGATCCTTGAGTTCACGGCTGCCCTCAGCGTCGCCACGTTCACCGGGCAGTTGCGCGTCGGCGAATTCGATCACGTTAGCCTGGCGGGTCTCACTATCCTGATAACGGCTATACAGCGTGCGTAGATACAGTTCGGTATCGTCATCTGGCCGGTAGTCGAAGTTGAGACCGGCGCCAGTGCGCTCGCGATTGATGTCGTAGCGACGCTCCTCTAGCTCTTCCAAGCGTGCGCCACTGGGGTCGTCGAAGTCCCAAGCGCCACCGGTTTCGACGTTGTCGGATCCGAAGCTGCGGTCTTCCCAGCTGAGCGCCGCCGCTACTGCAAAATTGTCTATTCCCTGACCGAGGCTAAAGCGATTGCTGACGGCACCGGACACTTTCGGGCTGGTGTCACCGGTGTTGTCGTCATAACTGGCTTCGGTTGTCAGGCTGTAGAAAGCGGCCGGGTGGTCAAAGCCGGAAAGGCTTTGGACCTCAACTGTGCCGCCCAACGAATTGGCGTCCATGTCCGGGGTTAGCGTCTTGACCACAGACAGCGACTGAATCAACTCGCTCGGCAATACATCCATGGCCACCGCGCGGCGGTCATCTTCCGGTGCAGGGACCAGGGTGCCGTTGATGGTGACTGAGTTGAGATCAGCTCCCAGGCCACGGACACGCACGAAACGACCTTCGCCTTGATCACGTTCAACCGATACGCCTGGAACGCGTTGCAGAGCTTCGGCTGCGTTATCGTCGGGTAGCTGGCCGATCGCATCGGCATGAACCACGCTCTCTACGCTGTCGGACATACGCTGTTCTTCCAATGCCTGTTGCAGCTGGGCGCCCTGACCGATCACGTTGACAATTTCGGGCTGCGTTTGCGCGGTGGCGTAACTGGCGGTGGTAATCGACAACGCCAGCGCGCTCCAGCGAAAACCGGCACGACACAAAGAATGGGTGGCTAACATCTACAAAGTCCTCTGCTGACAAGCGGGCATTTGCCCTGATGTGAAGAGAACTTAAGCGTGCTTTATGTCTATTCTGTGACGGTGTTTGGCCGTAAGGGTCTGTGTCGTGGTATTTGCCATCAAAGCCGTGATAAATGAGCTGTTAGCACCCCGTTTTAAAGGCTAAGAAAGGTCGCGAGGGCTGATTTTATGGTGCCCGCGCTAGGTTCTTCTCAATAAAGCGAGCAAACCAGTACATTTGATCTGAGCTGAAATGACCCGTGGCCTGAAACCTGATCGTCATATTGTTCTGCTGTCCTTGCCTGCATATTGCAACCGGATACCCAGCCTATGTCGACCATGTTTGCCCTCCACCGATTCAAGTTGTTAAGCCTGTTGTTACTCGCTAACGGCGGCGCATTGCTTTACCTGAGCCTTGGCGACATCAAACCGCTGGCAATCTGGTCATGGACGGATATTGCCGGGGAGGGCGGGTCCGCGCTGCTGGTTCTGGTGTGGGCCGGACTGCTGCTCAAAGGGCGGCCAGCGGGCAGGGTTACTAATCTGTTGTTTCTAGGGCTTGCCTGCCTGTTCTTTTCGCTGTGGATGGACAGTCTGGACGAGTTCATCGCCCTGCCGGACACTCTGCTGCTGGACCATTGGCTCGAATCGGCGCCCATGCCGCTGGGCTTTGTGTTGCTGACTATGGGTATCTATCACTGGCATTGTGAACAGCTCGCGATCAGCGCACAGATGATTAATCGCGAAAGGCACTTTCGCGAGCACCGGCACTTCGACAAGGTAACGCCGCTGGGCGATGCAGGTTATTTTCGGCGTCAGCTAGAGCAGGCGCTCCCTGCGGCGCAGTTGAACCAGGAGCCGCTGTCGCTGGTAATGCTGGATATTGACGAGTTCAGTGCCATCAATCGCGCGCATGGCCACCGCGAGGGTGATCGTGTGCTGCAATTGGTAACCCAGCAGATACTGCTTAACCTGCGCAGCCATGATTTGCTGTGCCGTCTGGCGGGCGACCGTTTTATCGTGTTGTTGCCGGCCACCCTGGAGGCGCAGGCACAGACACTGGCCAAGGAGCTTGAAGATTCAGTCGCGCACCTGGCGTTGAAAAGTGCGGGACAGGGCGAGCGTCTTCGAATTAGCGCTACCACGGTAGCCCTGATGGCCAGACAGGAGGACGCAAATGCGCTGCTCAAACGAATCAATGTTGTCATGGCGCGGGCAAAGCAGGCGCCACAGCTGCAGCGAGTGGGTGCATGAGTGCGCGCCCGTGGCTTGACCGTGAAACGCGCTTTATTGCCGCGCGCGGCCAGCCAGCCTGCCTAATTGACCTGGCACTATCCCGGGATATCGATAGCCACCGCATACTCAAGGGTACCGGGCTGTTTTACGATGACCTGCTCAGTAATGAACCCTACATTAGCGCCCAGCAGTTCCATCGATTAATCGATAACAGTAAGCAATTGCTGGCGGCCGACGACAGCGCTTTTTTGTTCGGCCAACAGCTGTTGCCCGGCCACTATGGTCCTACCAGCAATGTGCTGCTGCACGCTGATACCCTGTTGCAGGCCTTGCAGTACTTGCAGCGTTTCAAGGCGCTACTAAGCCCACTGTGTGCTCCCGTGATGCGGATGGACGAGCAGATGCTTTACCTATACTGGCTGGACAGCTTTGAGTCCGGCCAGAACAGACAGTTTTTACTTGAGGCCAGTATGGCCGCGGTCACCGCGCTCACCCGTCAGTTAGCGGGTCCGAATCTGCCTTGGCATTACCATCTGGAATACGCTGAACCCAGTTATATAGAACAGTATTGGGTGCACTTGGGGGAGCACTTACGCTTTCAAAGCCCGGCCAGTTTCATGTGTCTACCGCGCGAGCATTTGGCTGGCAGAGTAAGGCAGGCTTCGGCAGTCGTAGGGCAGATTGCTGAACAGCAAAGCAGGCAGCAACAGGAGCAACTGGCGGGAGAGGAAAGTATGACCGACCGCTTGTTCGACTACCTTTGCGAATATATGCCGCGGCTGGCTGGGCTGGAACAGGTTGCGGCGGATTTTGGCATGAGCACTGCCACCTTCAAACGTCGCTTGCAGCGTGAGGGTACGCACTTTCAGGCGCAGCTTGATCGTGCCAGAACATTGATTGCGGTGGATTTGTATTTATGCCGTGGGTTTAGTAATGAAGCGGTTGCCAGTTATCTGCGTTTCAATGACCGTACCAACTTCAGGCGCTTTCTCAAACGCCTGACAGGTCGGTCACCTAATGATTTACGTCAATGGCTTGGTGCCTAAATTCATTTAAATCATCAGATTGCATTGATTACTTCAAGCGACGCTCGATACCCATCTGCATCAAGATTTTGGCTGAAATCTCTTCCACTGAGAAATGCGTGGAGTTGATATAAGGAATATTTTCCTTACGGAAGAGGTTCTCTACCTCCCGCACCTCGAACTCACATTGGGCAAAGCTCGAATAGCGGCTGTTGGGGCGGCGTTCGTTACGAATGCCAGCGAGCCGTTCGGCATCAATGGTCAAACCAAAGAGCTTGGCTTTGTTCTCCTTCAACGCTTTGGGCAGCTGCAGGCTTTCCATATCGTCTTCGGTCAGCGGGTAGTTTGCTGCCCGAATACCGTATTGCAATGCCATATACAGACAGGTCGGCGTTTTGCCGCAACGCGATACGCCAACCAGGATGATGTCAGCTTGCTTATAGTGGTGAGTCCGGGCGCCATCGTCGTTATCCATGGCGTAGTGCACCGCATCAATACGGTCTTTGTAATGGGTATTGTGCTGAATCGAATGAGTTTTGCCGACGGAGTAAGATGATCCGTCACCGAGTTCTTGCTCAAGCGGAGCGAGAAAGGTCGAGAAAATATCAATCATGTAGCCACTGGACTTCGCCAGCTCCTGGCGAATGTCATGGTTGACCACGGTATCAAAAATGATCGGCCGTGCTGCATCCTTCTCGGCAGCGGCATTGATTTGTTGTACCATGTCTCGCGCTTTTTCAACGGTGTCGACGTAGGGCCGTAGCAGCTTGGTGAACTGTATGTTCTCGAACTGAGCCAGCAGGCTTTGACCAAGCGTTTCGGCGGTTATGCCGGTGCCATCAGAAATGAAAAAAGCAGTGCGTTTCATTCGCGAAGCCTTAAGATGTCGTATTCCATGAAGAGCGTGGTTGTGAGCTCAGGCCCGGCACACTCGTAAAAACGGCATTGTGGCGCATTTGTTACGGGCAGACCAGTCGTCCCCGTTGCGGTCGCCGACTAATTCATTGATTGACGGAGAGATCACCTTGTTAGAGTACGTAGTGTCCTTCGAGCACCTGGGTGTCGACGATGTAGAGCGGGTCGGGGGCAAAAATGCATCCCTCGGCGAAATGATCAGTAACCTGGCTAACGCCGGTGTCTCGGTTCCCGGTGGCTTTGCTACCACGGCAGATGCCTACCGCGAGTTTCTCCAGCAAAGTGGCCTGAATGATCGCATTAATGCCGTGCTGGATAAGCTTGATGTAGATGACGTTAACGCCTTGGCTCAAGCCGGCTCGCAGATCCGTCAGTGGGTAATGGAAGCTGATTTTCCGCCTGCTCTCGACAAGGCCATCCGCGACGAATTCGCCAAGCTTTCCGACGGCAACCCTAATCTAGCCGTTGCGGTTCGGTCTTCCGCTACCGCAGAAGATCTGCCCGATGCGTCGTTTGCTGGCCAGCAGGAAACATTCCTTAATATCCGTGGCGTTGATAACGTCATTTATGCCGCCAAGGAAGTGTTCGCATCGCTGTTCAATGATCGCGCTATCTCTTACCGCGTACACCAGGGCTTTGACCACAAGCTGGTTGCTCTGTCTGCTGGCGTGCAGCGCATGGTGCGTTCTGAAACAGGTACTGCTGGCGTCATATTTACCCTGGATACAGAATCGGGTTTCCGCGACGTGGTCTTTATTACCGGTGCTTACGGCTTGGGTGAAACCGTCGTGCAGGGTGCGGTGAATCCTGATGAGTTTTACGTGCACAAGCCCACGCTTGCCGCTGGTCGTCCGTCAATTTTGCGCCGTAACCTGGGCAGCAAAGCGATCAAAATGATTTACGGCGACGAAGCCAAGGCGGGTCGTTCGGTCAAGACCGTTGATGTTGATCTGGCTGACCGCAGCCGTTTCTGCTTGTCTGACGAAGAGATCACCAATCTAGCCAAGCAGGCGGTGATCATCGAGCAGCATTATGGCCGCCCGATGGATATTGAGTGGGCCAAAGACGGCGATGATAACCAGTTGTATATCGTTCAGGCGCGTCCCGAGACCGTTAAAAGCCGCACCACCGCCAACGTTATGGAACGCTATCTGCTGAAAGAGAAGGGCACTGTATTGGTTGAGGGGCGTGCAATTGGCCAGCGTATCGGTTCTGGCCCTGTGCGTATCGTCAACGACGTCTCTGAAATGGATAAGGTTCAGCCGGGCGATGTGTTGGTTTCCGACATGACCGACCCTGACTGGGAGCCGGTCATGAAGCGCGCTAGCGCTATCGTGACTAACCGAGGCGGTCGTACTTGCCACGCTGCAATTATCGCGCGCGAATTAGGCATTCCGGCAGTGGTAGGTTGCGGCAACGCGACCACTGAGTTGAAGGAAGGCCAGGAAGTGACCGTATCTTGTGCCGAAGGCGACACAGGCCTGATCTACTCTGGCCAGCTGTCATTCGACATCAAGAAAAACAGCGTTGATGCGATGCCGCCGATCCCGTTCAAGATCATGATGAACGTCGGCAACCCTGATCGCGCTTTTGATTTTGCCAATCTACCAAACGAAGGCGTAGGTCTGGCGCGTCTCGAGTTCATCATCAACCGCATGATTGGTGTTCACCCCAAGGCGCTATTGAATTTCGACAGCTTGCCTAGTGATGTCCAGGACAGCGTACAGAAGCGTATCGCCGGTTACGGCGATCCAGTTGGTTTCTACGTTGATAAACTGGTTGAAGGTATCAGCACCTTGGCGGCAGCATTCTGGCCGAAAAAGGTTATCGTGCGGATGTCGGACTTCAAGTCCAACGAGTATGCAAACCTGATCGGCGGCCGCTTATACGAGCCGGAAGAAGAGAACCCAATGCTGGGTTTCCGGGGCGCCTCGCGCTACATCAGTGACTCGTTCCGTGATTGCTTCGAGCTGGAATGCCGGGCGATGAAGCGTGTGCGCGACGAGATGGGGCTGACCAACGTCGAGATTATGATTCCCTTCGTGCGCACCGTCGGCGAAGCCAAGCAGGTTGTCGAGCTGCTGGACGAGAATGGCTTAAAGCGTGGCGAAAATGGCTTGCGCCTGATCATGATGTGCGAGTTGCCCGCCAATGCGCTGCTGGCCGATGAATTCCTGGAGCATTTCGACGGCTTCTCTATCGGCTCCAACGACCTGACCCAGCTGACTCTTGGTCTGGATCGTGACTCCGGCATCATTGCTCACCTGTTTGATGAGCGTAATGCGGCGGTCAAGAAACTCTTGAGCATGGCGATCTCGGCTTGTCGTGACGCAGGCAAATACATTGGTATTTGTGGTCAGGGACCTTCGGATCACCCCGATCTTGCGCGTTGGCTGATGGAGCAGGGTATTGAGAGTCTTTCGTTGAACCCGGATTCGGTCATGGACACCTGGTTCTTCCTGGCCGAGAATGGCAAGTAACGCGATTGCAACCCAGTTTTCGAGGAGAACGCAATGCACTATGTAACGCCAGATCTGTGCGATGCCTACCCGGACGTCGATGTTGTTGAGCCTATTTTCAGCAACTTCGGTGGTCATGATTCTTTCGGTGGCGAAATCGTCACCGTGAAGTGCCATGAAGACAACTCCATCGTGAAGGAGCAGGTCGACAATGATGGTACCGGCAAGGTCATGGTCGTCGATGGCGGCGGGTCGTTCCGTCGTGCTCTGCTGGGCGATATGCTGGCAGAGAAAGCAGCCAAGAACGGTTGGGAAGGTATCATCGTTTACGGTTGTGTGCGGGACGTGGATGTCCTGGCGCAGACTCCGTTGGGCATACAGGCGCTGGCAAGTCATCCGATGAAGACCGACAAGCGTGGTATTGGCGATCTCAACGTGGTGGTGAGCTTTGCCGGTGTGACCTTCCGCCCAGGTGAGTACGTCTATGCTGACAATAACGGCATTATCGTATCGCCCAAAGCGCTGCGCATGCCGGAATAAGCAACAGATTCTGTAGTGGGTAAATCAAAGGGGAAGGCTGTGTTGCCTTCCCCTTTGGTATATCTAGAGTTCGCTTTTTTGCCAGGAGCCACCATGTCTGAAGATCCTCTAGAAAGCCGTTTGCGTAACCTCATGCAAGATCCTTCAGAAAGCGCTGAGGTTGATCGTGACGTTCGCCGGCTGGACCGAGTTCTACACAAAGCCCATATTCGTGGCGGCGCGTTTGATTTGATCAACCTGTTTACCCGTTGGGGTTGGGTGCTGTCAGAGGGTGGTGCGCGTGGCGCACGGCATATCAAGCCAGTCAGCCGCGTCTCGGCGATCATCCCATCCAAAGACGACAATCAATAAGAGGGCATTATGGAATTTGACGTCTGGAGTCAGAGTTTCGTAGCAGCGATGACTACCCTGTGGAGCAAGGTGGCCTCTTTTGTGCCGGATCTCATAGCAGCGCTGTTCATCATCCTGCTTGGTTTTGTTATCGCTAAAATAGTTGATGCCGTCTTGAGCAAGGGGTTAGCGAAACTGGGGCTTGATCGCTTGATGGGCGGAGCTGGTGTTAACAAAATGCTGGCTCGCATCGGAATCAACGCTCCGGTGTCGGTCATCATCGGTAAGGTAGTGTACTGGTTTGTGGTGTTGACCTTTATAGTCTCAGCCGCAGAGTCGCTGGGGCTGGCGCGGGTGTCTTCAACACTCGACGTATTTACGCTTTATCTGCCCAAGGTCTTTGGAGCGGCACTGATTCTACTTGCCGGCTTGCTGTTGTCCCACCTGGTTAATGGGGTGGTTCGGGGCGCAGCAGAGAGCATGGGCGTAGAGTATGCCAGCGGCTTGGGTCGGTTTGTACAAGGCCTTTTGGTTATCATTACTGTTTCGCTCGCCATCGGCCAACTGCAAATAGAAACAGCTCTGCTAAACATGGTGATTGGTATCGTTTTGATCACTTTCGGTGGGGCGGCTGCATTGGCTTTGGGGCTGGGAAGTCGTCACACGGTAAGCCAGATCATTGCCGGCATTTATGTACGTGAGCTTTATCAGGTTGGTGACCGGATAAAGGTCGGCGACCTAGTCGGTAGCATTGAGGAAATCGGTACGATTAAAACCTCAATTTTGACTGATGATGGTCAAATGGTGTCGTTGGCCAATAGCACCTTGGTCAACGAAAAAGTGTCGCGTTGATCGTGACGAACTCCGTTTTTCAGCAAAGACCGACCAGCCTTGACCAGTCGTAATCAGCAACCTCGCCGCCGCTATGACCCGGTAACGCTCAGTGATGAAGAGCTAGTTACCGTGGCAAAAGGTGAACTGCTTCACGTTACGCTTGCTTACGAAGAGCTCATGCGACGCTATCAACGCACGTTGTTTAACGTCTGTGCGCGCTATTTGGGCAACGAAAGGGATGCGGATGACGTATGCCAGGAAGTAATGCTGAAAGTTTTACATGGCTTGAAACAATTTGAAGGGAAGGCAAAGTTCAAGACCTGGCTTTACAGCATTACCTATAATGAATGCATCACTCAGTACCGTAAAGAAAAGCGCAAAAGGCGCTTGCTAGAGGCCTTAAGCCTGGATGGCCAAGAGGATGAGTCCGAGCCTGAGGCGCCCGTGGGTGAGTCCCAGGGGCTAAATTTATTGCTCGCTCACGTCAATCCGATCGATAGAGAAATCCTAGTATTACGTTTTGTTGCGGAACTTGAGTTCCAAGAAATTGCCGATATTATGCACATGGGTTTAAGTGCGACTAAAATGCGCTATAAGCGTGCTTTAGAAAAATTGCGCAATCAGATTGACAGTCCTTTTATATAAGGCTTGTATAGTAATTAGCGTAATTCAGTTATACTGCGTGCGAGTTTTGCGTAAGCTTAACGTCCTAATGGATTTGATGGGGATTCAAGAATGAAATTGAAAAACACTGTGGGTCTCGTTGTTGGTTCTGTGATTGCTGCGTCCAGCATCCCTGCTATGGCCATGAGCCAACAGGGTTCAGTGGAAGTAGAAGCCTTCGCGGATCGCTACTTCAGTGACAGTAAGTACGACATGAACGACGGTACCCTGGTGGGTGGTAGCCTCGGTTACTTCGTGACTGATGACGTGCTGTTGAATATCGGTTTGGGTAAGTACAAAGGCCTGGAAACAGACGCCACCAACACCGACATCGACGGTAAGCTGGCTCAAGTTGAAGCGGTTTACCACTTCGGCGAAAGCAACATCCGTCCTTACATCTCTGCTGGCCTGGCTCATCAAGAGCTAGAGCAAGTTGGAACTAGCCAAGATGACCGTACCACTATGGCTATGGCCGGTGTTGGTATCAAAAACTACCTGAACGAAAACTTCTTCGTAAAGGCTGGTCTTGATGCACTGTACGGCTTTGACCATGGCAACACTGAATGGCAAGCTGGCGTTGGCTTGGGTCTGAACTTTGGCTCCAAGAAAGAAGAAGCTGTTGTTGCAGCGGCTGCTCCGGTGGCAATGGCACAGCCAGAACCAGCTCCAGAAATGCAGTCTGTTCGCGTAGAACTGGACGTGTTGTTTGACTTTGATAAGGACACTATCCGTCCTGAATACCGTCAAGACATCCAGAGCCTCGCTGAGTTCATGCGTACCTACCCATCGGTTACCACTACCGTTGAAGGTCACACTGACTCCGTCGGTAGCGATACCTACAACCAGAACCTTTCCGAGCGTCGCGCTAACGCAGTACGCGAAGCGCTGATCGGTGAAGGCGTTGATGGTTCGCGCGTTAGCTCTGCCGGTTACGGTGAAGCTCGCCCGATCGCTGACAACTCAACTGACGAAGGTCGTTCTATGAACCGCCGCGTTGAAGCTGAAGTTGAAGCAGAGGTTGAAGTACGTTAATAGCGTGCTAAACCAGAAAAACCCGGCTTAGGCCGGGTTTTTTTATGTCTGTGTTAATGACATTGGTCGTGCTTACTCATCTACTGAGTTGACCCCGGGAAAACGAACGCGGAAGTCATCCGGCATGGGACGTACTTTTGAGCTTTCAAAGTGGTAAAAAACGAAACCGGATTTTGCCAGTGCCACTTGCTCTCCGTTACCCGCCTTACTTATGCGGAAAATGATGTCGCCCCCGTACTTGTTTAAATCCATCAGGCCTACTTCAAAAACCAACGCATCACGCGAAAAGGCTTCCCGTAGATAGGTTGTCGCCAAATCCGTCACTATGATGCCAACCCCTTTTTCGCTGACTTCTTCGATGCCGAACTGGTAGAGAAAACGAGCACGCGCTTCGGAGATCATTGAGATCATGGAATCATTGGCTAAGTGATTGGCCGAATTGATGTCAGTGATTCGTACGGTCAGTTGAGTGGTGAAATAAAATTGGTTTTCGGGGAATTCGAGTTGCAGACGTGCCATAGCAAAAAAAGCCTAGTTTAGAAGAACGGGGAGGGTAGATTGGCGCGCATTCTACCTGAGCAATAGACTGCAGGACAGAAAAAAGGGGCTACCCGAAGGCAGCCCCTTTTTAACACTCAGGCCTTTCGGCCAAAACCCGGTCAGCTATTAGCCGAACTGGTTCATAGTGTTGTCTTTACCACCGGCTTTCAGAGCAGCTTCGCCAGCGAAGTACTCTTTATGGTTGTCACCGATGTCGGAGCCAGCCATGTTCTGGTGCTTAACGCAGGCAATACCCTGACGAATTTCTTCACGCTGAACGCCTTTGACGTAAGCCAGCATGCCTTCTTTGTCGAAGTAACCTTTTGCCAGGTTGTCGGTAGACAGCGCAGCAGTGTGGTAAGTCGGCAATGTGATCAGGTGATGGAAGATACCCGCTTCGCGAGCAGCATCAGCCTGGAAGGTACGAATGTTTTCGTCAGCTACTTGAGCCAGCTCAGTTTCATCGTAGTCAACGCTCATCAGCTTGGCACGGTCGTAAGCAGAAACGTCTTTGCCTGCCTCAGACATGGCGTCGAACGCCTGCTGACGGAAGCTCAGAGTCCAGTTGAACGACGGGCTGTTGTTGTAAACCAGCTTGGCGTTAGGAACGACTTCGCGGATACGGTTAACCATGTCAGCGATCTGGCCAACGTGTGGCTTCTCAGTTTCGATCCACAGCAGGTCGGCGCCGTTCTGCAGGCTGGTGATACAGTCCAGTACTACGCGGTCGATACCGGTATCTTTACGGAACTGGAACAGGCCTGAAGCCAGACGCGCAGGACGCAGCAGCTTGCCATTGGACTTGATAACAACGTCGCCATTCTGAATGTCTTCGGCACTGGTGATGTAGTCGCCGTCGAGGAATGCGTTGTACTGGTCGCCCAGGTCGCCTGGCTCGTTGGTTACAGCGATCTGCTTGGTCAAGCCAGCACCCAGTGAGTCGGTACGAGCAACGATAACGCCGTCGTCAACACCCAGCTCAAGGAACGCGTAGCGAACAGCGTTGATCTTGGCGAGGAAGTCGGAGTGAGGAACGGTAACTTTGCCGTCCTGGTGACCGCACTGCTTCTCGTCAGAAACCTGGTTTTCGATCTGGATGCAGCAAGCACCCGCTTCGATCATCTTCTTGGCCAGCAGGTAGGTCGCTTCAGCGTTACCAAAACCGGCGTCGATGTCAGCAATGATCGGCACAACGTGAGTTTCGAAGTTGTCGATCTGCGCCTGGATTTCAGCAACCTTGGCTTTGTCGCCAGCGGTGCGAGCGTCGTCCAGAGCTACAAACAGCAGGTCCAGTTCACGTGCGTCAGCCTGGCGCAAGAAAGTGTACAGCTCTTCGATCAGCGCAGACACGGAGGTTTTCTCGTGCATGGACTGGTCAGGCAAAGGACCGAACTCAGAGCGCAAAGCAGCAACCATCCAGCCGGACAGGTACAGGTAGCGCTTGTTGGTGGTCTTGAGGTGCTTCTTGATAGAGATCAGCTTCTGCTGACCAATGAAACCGTGCCAGCAACCCAGAGATTGGGTATAGACAGAGGAGTCGGCGTCGTATTCAGCCATATCCTTGCGCATGATGGCAGCGGTGTACTTGGCAACGTCCAGGCCGGTCTTGAAGCGGTTCTGCGCACGCATGCGAGCCACGGATTCTGGGTTGATAGCGCTCCAGCCACTACCTGCTTGTTCTTTCAGCTCGGCAGCTGCTTTGATGTCGTTTTGATAAGCTGACATGGTCCATCCTTCAAAGTTTGCGTTAGGTTCAGCACGATTTGTCGACCCATGCCCCGCTGGCCGCAACACCGCTTAAACAAAGTTTGACTAGTAAAGGAGGAAACTGGAGAAATGCCAAGGAGGGAGGATGACAAGTGCGACAAGCGGCAAATTTCACATAAATAACGTTACCGTCATTGCGAAATCAATGCTGCTTAACACCCATTGTCTAGGTTAAATCGCTTCCCCGTCCCTCAGGA
The DNA here is from genome assembly GCA_011053055.1 of Halopseudomonas sabulinigri. Classification (GTDB taxonomy): domain Bacteria; phylum Pseudomonadota; class Gammaproteobacteria; order Pseudomonadales; family Pseudomonadaceae; genus Halopseudomonas; species Halopseudomonas sabulinigri_A. The sequence goes on from DRHT01000011.1 coordinate 14,002, forward strand.
CAACTTTCGTTCCAGTCGCCACCTCGTCAAACAGCTTTGTGAGCGGTAAAGACACGTGTCTGGCCGTTGGTATAGGCTTCGACTCGGAGACCTGGTTTAGGCCTCTGGCTAGCGGGAGCGACGCAATGATGAGACTTCAGGTTTTATAAGTCAATGAGGTGTAGTGTTTTTTTTGGCGCACTACATATCCTGATTCATCACGGAACAGCTCAATTCACACGCTCCACCATGAGCCGTATGCTGCTGCTGGATTGGTGTTGAGTCGAGATGCGCCGCCCGATATCGCCGTCATTACCGGTACTCGCATCATCGAGTCCGCCAACGGTGATCCACTCGCCCAGCCGAGCTGTAACCACGGTATCAGCCCGCTGTATATCGATCACACCCTGATTATTGCGATTCAAACGATTGTTGTTGGCACTCAATGTGATGGTCGCCATATTGCCGTTAAGTCGTACTGTGGCGTAGAAGCCCTGTGTGACGTCCTGGTACTGGGTTTGTTGCACTACTCGACCGTAGGCGTCTGTTGTGCGGGTGGTGAGTGGCACGCTTTGGCCGCTCTGAATCAGTACCGGATATCCTTCATTCGCGGTGACCTGACGCACCCCATCGTTGGCAGAATGCGTCTGACGGTTGATGATTCTGGCTTGGTTGCCGTTTTTGGGGTCGCCGACGATGATGTCGGCAGGTCCTGTGCTGATACGTCCGTCTACTTGGTAACCGCGCTCTACGCCGCTGCTGCCTCCGCTATTTGAGACACTGATGAGCAGACGCGATGGCTGCTTGTCGATCTGGCTAAGGAGTGCCTTTATTTCAACAATACGGGCTGGCTCGGCGCGAATCAGTAGTTGATTGCCGTAGGCTGAAACGCGCTCATCAGAGCGCAACATGGGCTGTATTGCAGGGATGACGTCTTCCGCCATGTTATACCCCAGCGGCACGATTTCAGTGGTAGGCGCGGCATTGGCGTAGAGCACGACAATTGAAAGACACATCCAGCTAACGAGTTTGATGACAAAGCGCGGTTTCATAGCAGGAATCTCCGAATGGCGGGATCGCTCTGGCTGCTGGCCCAGAGCTCGTCAAACTGGCTAGCCCAACGTTTGACCTGATCAGGCGTGTGGTGGCGTACAAAGCCTTCGCGCAGCCGGCTATCTGGCAGCATGAGAAAGCCTTCTGCGTCTGTCATTAGCTGCACATACTTGTGATTCATTAGTTCGGGATGCTGACAGCGTATTTCGCACAGACTCGGGAAGCGATGGGCAAGGCTGAGTAACGTGCGCTTTTGCAGAAATTCGCTGTCGACACGTTGTAGTAATATCTGGATTTTGGCTTTTGGATCACGTGCAATAAGGCGTTCGCAGGCGCTAATGAAGTCAATACGGTTGAATAGCCATCGCGCCTGTTCGGGTGAGTAGATGCGCAGTCTGCGGCGGCATTGATCCACCAGCGTGGCAGCCTGCAAGGGCGCGCCAGCCTCGCCAATACCCGCCAGGCCGGTGGAATCAAAGCTCGGGGAAGGTAATTCCTGCTGGGTCACCTGCGGGTTATATATCTCGAAGCGTCCAGGTGAGCTGAACTCGATATCAGGCAAGTCCGTTTCAACTTGATCGTTTGCCTGCCAGCACATGTCCTGGTGTGGGATTCCTGCGTCTAGGTATTCAGCCGAGCAAACGCTAAAGCCTAGCTTGTTGTAAAAATCCGTGGCTTGAGTTTGCGCAGAAAGGTGTAGCTCCTGCATGCCCGAGCTGTGAGCATGCCTGATGATGTGCTGCATCAGCTCGGCTCCCAGACCTTTACTGCGGTGTTCTGAAAGCACGGCTACCCGACCGATGTGACCGTCGCCAAGCAGGCGAGCGGTCGCCACGGGTTCCTGCTGGTAAAACAACAGGAAGTGGGTCGCGCCTTCGTCCTGCGAATCCCACTCCATGTCCTCCGGCACGTGCTGTTCGTCGATAAACACCTGTTGCCGGATATCCCTTAATACCTTGCCGTCTACCCAGGCAACGGTAGTGATGTGTATCTCATTCATCATCCCTCTCCAACAGGAGATACCCCTTATCCAGTAATTGTTCCAATAGTTCAATTGCTCCAGCGTCTTGCTGCCATTGCTCCAGCGCCTCTGGTGACAAGTAACTCTGATTGCAGATCAGCTGCACCAGGGCCTTTAGTTCGCCGGGCACCCGGCAATGTTCGCCGGAGGCAAAAAGCTCAATTTCGCTACTCTCAGTGACGCGGTAAGCCAGCCTGACGCAAGGGTTGTGAATCAACCCGTACCCAGCATTGAGACCGGCTAGTAAATCAGCATCGTCATCGATGTAGTTTTGCGCTAGTTCCGGGTACTTGGCCTCGGTCATGTGGCGGCCAAACCAAGTGGCTAATGCTTCCTTATTTTGGACCAGCTCAAGAATGCTTTGTTGCAGACGATCAATCGATTCCGGATCAATGGCAGCGGGATCTTGTGGCTGTTTGAGACCTGCATCACTGTAACGGACGTCTTCGCTCAATTGATGAGCAAGGTAATCAGTGAAATGCACCAGCACTTCTTGGTGGCTGGGGGCACGAAAGCCGATGGAGTAAGTTAAGCAATCGGTTTCGGCAATACCGTCATGGGCGATGCCGGGCGGGATATAAAGCATGTCGCCGGGTTCAAGCACCCACTCATCCTGGCACTCAAATTCCCGCAGAATGCGCAGATCAGGATTGTCCTGTAGGGCGCTTTCACTGGTGCAGTGCTGGCCGACGCGCCAGCGACGCTTGCCTTCGACTTGCAGTAAAAACACGTCGTAGTTGTCGAAATGCGGCCCGACACCGCCACCCGGCGTGGCATAGCTGATCATGACATCGTCAACGCGCCAGCTCGGTAAGAAGCGGAAGCGTTGCAACAGCTCGGCAACCTCGGGCACAAATTGGTCCACTGCCTGTACTAGTAGCGTCCAGTCTTGCTCAGGCAACTGTTTGTAATCTTCGTCGCTGAATGGCCCCCGACGAAGCTCCCAAGGATGGCTGCCATTTTTGATGATAATGCGTGACTCAACCTCTTCTTCCAGAGAGAGACCGGCCAGCTCGTCAGGTTCCACCGGGCTGCTGTAGTCAGGAATGGCCTGACGAATCAGTAGCGGTTTACGTTGCCAATACTCACTGAGAAAACGCTCTACGCCTACATCACCGAGTAACGCGTCAAATTCTGAACTCATGTTATGCAATCCTGAAATAGCAAACGCCCGGAAGACCCGGGCGTTATGGTGCGATGCTTAAAAGTGGATCTGAATTCAAAGCCTAGCCGGTCGTTGACCAATAACCAGCCAATGGATTGGTATCCAGTTACCCACGCTAAAAATTAAATACGTTTCGCTTGTTCTACCGCGCTGCCGATATAGTTGGCAGGCGTCAGGCTTTTCAGTTCCTGCTTGGCTGCATCGGGGATATCCAGCCCTTCGACGAACTCCAAAAGAGCCTCAGGGGTAATGCCCTTGCCGCGGGTTAGATCTTTGAGCTTCTCATAGGCGTTCTCTACACCAAAACGACGCATGACAGTCTGAATCGGCTCAGCCAACACCTCCCAGCAGTTGTCGAGGTCTTTAGCAATGCGCTTAGCGTTCAGCTCCAGCTTGCTGATGCCTTTAAGTGAGGATTCGTAGGCAATGACGCTGTGAGCAAAGCCGACGCCTAGATTGCGCAACACAGTGGAATCGGTCAGGTCGCGCTGCCAGCGAGAGATCGGCAGCTTACTTGCCAGGTGCTGCAGGATGGCGTTAGCGATGCCCAGGTTACCTTCGGAATTTTCGAAGTCGATCGGGTTAACCTTGTGCGGCATCGTGGATGAACCAATCTCGCCGGCGATGGTTTTTTGCTTGAAGTAACCAAGCGAAATATAACCCCAAATGTCGCGATCGAAGTCGATCAAGATGGTGTTAAAGCGCGTTACAGCATCGAACAGCTCAGCAATATAGTCGTGCGGCTCGATTTGCGTGGTATAGGGGTTGAAGTCCAGCCCAAGGGTGTTTTCGATAAAGTTCTTTGCGTTGGCCTCCCAATCGACATCGGGGTAGGCCGATAGGTGTGCATTGTAGTTGCCCACCGCGCCGTTGACCTTGCCCAGCAGCGGGATGCTTTCCACCTGTTTGATCTGGCGTTCGAGACGGTACACCACGTTTGCTAATTCTTTGCCCAAGGTGGTGGGGGAGGCTGGCTGACCGTGGGTGCGTGACAGCATCGGGACAGCTGCATGTTCCACCGCCAGGGCACGGATGTTATTGGCGATCTGGCGCATCAGCGGCAGAAGAACATCATCGCGGCCGGCACGCAGCATGAGCGCATGCGACAGGTTGTTGATGTCTTCGGAGGTGCAAGCAAAGTGGATGAACTCACTTACCTTCTCCAGTTCCGGCAGCCTTTTGGCCTGCTCCTTGAGCAAATACTCTACGGCCTTCACATCGTGATTGGTGGTGCGTTCGAACTCTTTAATGCGCTCGGCGTGAACCACATCGAACTGCTCTGCCAGCACATCGAGAAGCTGATTGGCCTCGGCTGAAAAAGGGCCGATCTCAGTCAGGCCCGGGTGAGCAGCCAGACACTGCAGCCAGCGGACTTCCACCTGCACGCGGAAACGGATCAGACCGTATTCACTAAAAATAGGACGCAAACTGGCGGTTTTGCTGCCGTAGCGGCCATCAACGGGAGATACGGCGGTCAGCGAGGAGAGTTGCATAAAAGAGTTCTCGTCAAAAAAAGCTGGCGGAAAAGGCGCAAATCATACACCAATTCACGTGATTTTGGACCGACTTGAGGGGGTCGAAATGCTCAGCAGGCTGGCAGCAAAAATTAACCCTGCACCTACCCATGAAGACCAGCCCGGCAGCTCACCCCACAGATACCAAGCGAAAGCACCAGAAAAAACGATCGCTAGGTAGCTCAGCGGCCCGATTTTACCCGGAGGTGCCAGTGCGTAGGCCTTGGACATGACCAGTTGGCTGGTAGTCGCAACCAAACCAATAGCAAGCAGCAGCAACATTTGCTGAGACGTTAGCGCTTGCCGCGCCCAAAGCATGGGGATAGCGGAGAGCAGGGTGGAAAAAGTGGCGAAATAAAACACGATACGGCTGGCCGGCTCACTATTGCTCATAGCGCGGATGGAGACGAAAGCGGCAGCGGCAAGCAGGCTGGCGGCAACTCCGGCGAAGGCTTTGGGCTCAAACAGGGCACCAGTGGGCTTGGCGACCATCAGCACGCCGACAAAGCCAATCAACACCATGCCAATGATGCGTGGCGTTAGACTCTCACGCAGCCACCACCAAGCGAGCAACGGCGTAAAGACCGGTGCTGCGTAGGTAAACACCATGGCATCGGCCAAAGGTAGGTGAGCGATGGCATAGAAAAAGCAGTACATGGCCCCAAGGCCATAGAAGGTGCGCAGGAAGTGCCCGCGGAGGCGTTGCGTGCGAAAGGGTGAAAAGCCCTTGATCAGCATCATCGGCATGAAGAAGAACACGCCCACCAGATTGCGAAAGAACACGACTGTTTCGTTGTTAACGCCGACCGAGACTTCGCGAATAAGTACGCCCATGACGGCAAACAAAAGAGCGGAGAGCGCAAGTAATATCGCGCCCTGACGCGGATTGTCCTGACGGACTAGTTCAACCACGCAGCAAGGCCTTGGTCGCGTCCAAAAGCTTTCTGCGCTGGAGCAGCAGTTGCCAGCGATGGCCGCCAACCTGGCGCCATAGTGTGGCGCCGCGGATGCCTGCCAGCAGCAGCGCACGGATGCGGTTGGCGATATCGGGTTGCTGCAGATGGCGCATGTCGCCCTGCACCTGAATACGCAAGCGCAATGTGCTGAGTGTGTCTTGATAGGTTGCGCCGAGTGAGGCCATTACGTTGTCATGCAATATGCCAAAGTGCTCGACCTGGTGTTCGGTCTGGCCAATGCGTTGGCCTAGTACTTGTAGCATGTCGCTGCGCTTGGAGAGCTGCCTTTCAAGAGTCAGAAGGTTCATTACATAGCGCAATGAATCGCGCTGCAATGCAGCGGTATCGCGTTCCAGCATGGCCTCCAGCGCTTGCAAGCCACTACGAATCTGGTGCGCACTACCGCCATACACGCTCAGCACATCGTCTGGCGAGGTAATCAGGATGCTATTGGCCAGGCAGCGGGTCGGGCCCTCTGCAGACTGGCCGCTGCGGGCGAGTTTATCCACCTGCAATGTCGCCTCAAAAATCGCACCCAAAGCAATGGCCTGGTCGCGAATGCTGCTCATGCTGCACGCTCGTCAAACGTCGGCTCAGCCGTCTCGATTACGCCGCCACCCAGGCAGATGTCGTCTTGATACAACACGACGGATTGCCCAGGTGTGACTGCGCGCTGAGGTTCCTCAAATACAATGCGGTAGCCTTCAGGTGTTGATTCCAATACGCAGCTCTGGTCGGGCTGGCGATAGCGCACTTTGGCCGTCAGACGCACGGGCTGTGTTGTTGCGGGCGACTCATTCACCCAATAGATGTGTGAGCAGGTGAGGGCGGAGGCAAATAGCCAGGGGTGATTGTTGCCCTGGCCGACTACCAATATGTTTTTGCTGAGGTCTTTCTTGAGCACATACCAAGGTTCGTCACCGGCTCCTTGCAAACCGCCAATGCCAAGGCCTTGCCGTTGACCGATGGTGTGGTACATCAAACCGTGGTGGCGGCCGATCACTTCCCCGTCGATCGTTTGAATGTCGCCGGGTTGTGCGGGCAAATACTGCTTGAGAAAATCACTAAAACGGCGCTCGCCAATAAAGCAGATACCGGTCGAGTCTTTTTTACGCGCGGTGGCCAGCTCGTATCTTTCAGCGATGCGGCGCACCTCTGGCTTTTCTAGTTCGCCGACCGGGAACAGTGTGCGAGCGATCTGCTCGGCGGCAACGGCATGCAGAAAGTAGCTCTGATCCTTGTTGCCATCAAGGCCGCGCAGCAATAACGTTTGGCCGTCCCGTTCGGCACGGCGCACGTAGTGTCCAGTAGCGATCAGGTCAGCACCCAAGGCCAGGGCGTAGTCCAGGAAGGCTTTGAATTTGATTTCACGGTTGCAGAGAATATCCGGGTTAGGCGTGCGGCCTGCCTTGTACTCTTCAAGGAAGTGCTCGAATACATTGTCCCAGTACTCGGCTGCGAAGTTGGCCGTATGCAGCTTGATGCCCAGCTTGTCACTGACCGCTTGTGCATCCGCCAGATCGTCCATGGCGGTGCAGTAATCGGTGCCATCGTCTTCATCCCAGTTCTTCATGAACAGGCCTTCAACCTGGTACCCCTGCTCCAGCAGTAGCGCTGCAGAGACAGAAGAGTCCACGCCGCCGGACATGCCGACAATAACGCGGGTTTGATCAGGGGCTTTGTCTGTAAAAGTGTTCATGTCAACGAATCAGATCCAATGAATAGTGCGGTTTGTTCAGGTAATCGGTGATGCAGTCGAGCACTAAGTAGCTACGCAGTTTATGGCGTTGCTCTTCGAGTTCTTCAAGGGTCATCCAGCGCGCTCTAATAATGCCATCATCCAGTGCTTGCGCAGCGTCATGCCGCAAGGCTTTGGCGCTGAAGCAGGTACGCTGATAGGTCACACCGTTAGCTGCGGTGAACAGATAAAGCCCTGTAATCGCGGTCAGCTCAACGCTCCAGCCGGTTTCCTCTTGGGTTTCACGTACCGCGGCTTGCAATAATGTCTCCCCCGATTCCAGGTGGCCCGCTGGTTGGTTGAGCACAACTTTGCCGTCGCGGCGTTCTTCAACGATCAAAAAACGGCCGTTATGTTCAACAATGCAAGCAACGGTGAGATGGGGAGTGAAGCGCATGACGGGCCCTCGACAGGTGGCATAGGGTAGCGTAAAGCTGCTGTTGGGTGAACCATCACGCTGGTGGATAACATGAAGACTAGTATTGACAGCAAAAGCGTCTAGGATTCTGATAGTCGAAGGTTTGTAGTGGCGATTGTAGTGTTACTACATGATTTTGGTTTTTTGCGATCAATCAGCGTGTTTAAACCCAAGCATGTAGGTCGTCATGATAGGTTTCAAGAAAAATGCGTGACTTTTTGTAGGAAAACTACAACAATACCGCAGCTCAAAATCCGTATTCTTATTCAGAGCCTTCGGGTTACCCGCTCGTAGGCTGCTAGTGACAACGACAACATACACGGAGTCAAAAATGGGATACCAAAAGATCCAGGTGCCGGCTAGCGGCGACAAAATTACCGTAAATGCTGACCTTTCCCTGAATGTACCCAATAACCCTGTCATCCCATATATCGAAGGTGACGGCATTGGTGTTGATATTTCCCCTGTAATGATGAAGGTCGTCGACGCTGCCGTCGAAAAGGCCTATGGCGGCAAGCGCAAGATTTCCTGGATGGAAGTTTACGCTGGCGAAAAAGCCACTCAGGTTTACGATCAAGATACTTGGCTGCCGAAAGAAACCCTGGAAGCCGTCAAGGATTACGTTGTATCCATCAAGGGTCCGTTGACCACCCCAGTAGGTGGTGGCATTCGCTCCTTGAACGTGGCGCTGCGTCAGGAACTGGATCTGTACGTATGCCAGCGTCCGGTTCGCTGGTTCACCGGTGTACCAAGCCCGGTCAAGAAGCCGCAAGACGTCGATATGATCATCTTTCGTGAGAACTCCGAAGATATCTACGCAGGTGTTGAGTTCAAGGCTGGCACTCCTGAAGCCAAGAAAATCATCAAGTTCCTTACCGAAGAAATGGGCGCTACCAAGATCCGTTTCACCGACATGTGCGGTATCGGCATCAAGCCGGTTTCTGAGGAAGGCACCAAGCGTCTTTCACGTAAAGCTCTGCAGTACGCGGTAGACAACGATCGCGAGTCGGTCACTATCGTGCACAAAGGCAACATCATGAAGTTCACCGAAGGTGCCTTCAAAGAGTGGAGCTACGACATTGCGCGTGATGAATTTGGCGCTGAGCTGCTGGATGGCGGCCCTTGGATGCAGTTCAAAAACCCCAAAACCGGCAAGAACATCGTCGTTAAGGATGTAATCGCTGACGCTATGCTGCAGCAGATCTTGTTGCGCCCGGCTGAGTACGACGTGATTGCGACTCTGAACCTGAACGGTGACTACCTGTCCGACGCCCTGGCGGCTGAAGTAGGCGGCATCGGTATCGCTCCAGGCGCGAACTTGTCTGATTCGATCGCCATGTTTGAAGCGACCCACGGTACTGCGCCCAAGTACGCAGGCCAAGACAAGGTCAACCCTGGTTCACTGATCCTGTCCGCAGAAATGATGCTGCGTCACATGGGTTGGCTAGAAGCAGCAGACCTGATCATCAAGGGCACTGAAGGCGCTATCGCCAACAAGACAGTGACCTATGACTTTGAGCGACTGATGGATGGCGCCCAGCTGCGCAAGTGCTCTGAGTTCGGTGATGACCTGATCGCTTCCATGTAAGAAAAGGTACTGGGCCGGTAACGCCGGCCTGGCGCTGGTAGCAGTAACAACAAAGCCGGCTTGCGCCGGCTTTGTTATGTGCACTGGAATCAGATGAGAGCTTTAATGGTTCATTGCGGTCTCGGCTGAAACGTCTTCATTTTCCAGTTGTTTCTTGCTAGCTTGTTCAGCTGGACACTGAATATTGATTGCATGCAATCCTTTCGGGCCCTGGATGATGTCAAATTGTACGGGTTGACTGGCCTTCAGCGTCTTGTAACCATCCATCTGGATAGCTGAGTAGTGTGCAAAAAGGTCTTCTTCCCGACCGTCAGCTACAATGAAACCGTAACCTTTAGCGTTGTTGAACCATTTGACCTTACCGTTCTCCATACTGCATCCCTCTGATAACTTGTCACGTCATGTGAATGTGCATCGTCCGGTGCTGACTGAGAGTCAATGGGGTATTTAAATCGTGACTGATCAGTCAAGCACACTTACAATTTTTATCACCTAATTGAGGCAAGTCAAGCCAGCCTCTGACAAGCTGTGTACCAGTACGCACTTTTAAGATGAACGGCCCATTTACTAATGCAACCAGCGAAGCGACAGATGTTTTCAATGACAGAATTTCAACTAACCTTAATGACAGGTTCAGTTATCAAAGGATCGGGCGATCCAGAGCACGAGGATGATCACGGGCTTGCCGTAGAGACCAGCAAGCCCGAGCTCAAACCGCCGTCGCGCTATAAGGTTGTCTTGCTTAATGATGACTACACGCCGATGGACTTTGTGGTCGAAGTGCTCGAACGTTTTTTCTCGCACAACCGCGAAAGTGCTACGCAGATCATGCTGAAGGTGCATACTGAGGGCAGGGCGGTGTGCGGTATCTACACCCGAGATATCGCTGAAACCAAGGCAGCAGAAGTTAATGATTATGCAAAAGAATGCCAGCACCCGCTAATGTGTCAGATTGAACGGGAAGCGTAATAAAGCGATTTTTCATCGCGTGAGATGAGGTGGCAAAATGCTCAATAGAGATCTCGAGATCACCCTGAACCTGGCGTTCAAGGAAGCACGCAACAAACGCCACGAATTCATGACAGTAGAACACTTGCTGCTAGCCCTACTGGATAACCAGGCTGCGGTAGATGTGATTAATGCTTGCGGTGCCGATATGGATCGGTTGCGCCGGGAGCTGACTGAGTTTATAGACTCCACCACCCCGTTGATTCCCAAACAGGATCATGACCGCGAAACCCAGCCTACGCTGGGCTTTCAGCGCGTACTGCAACGCGCTGTGTTCCACGTGCAAAGCTCCGGGAAAGGAGAGGTCAGCGGCGCGAACGTACTGGTGGCAATTTTCAGCGAGCAAGAAAGCCAAGCGGTATTTTTCCTCAAGCAACAACAGATCGCGCGCATCGACATAGTTAATTTCATCTCGCACGGGATTTCTAAAGTACCGGGCGATGCTGAGCCTATGGGCGAAGAGCAGGAGTCAATGGACGATGAAGGTGGCGAAGGCGCCACATCCAGTAATCCGCTCGAGGCATACGCTAGCAATCTGAATGAGCAAGCGCGTAAAGGCCGCATTGACCCTTTGGTCGGGCGCGCGTCAGAAGTTGAACGCGTCGCGCAAATTTTGATGCGCCGCCGTAAAAACAATCCCTTGCTGGTAGGCGAGGCGGGTGTCGGCAAGACCGCCATCGCGGAAGGCTTAGCCAAGCGCATCGTTGACGGAGAGGTGCCAGATATTCTCTCTGAAGCGGTAGTCTATTCGCTCGATCTTGGCTCTTTGTTGGCGGGCACTAAATATCGCGGTGACTTTGAGAAGCGGTTCAAGGCGCTACTGAAAGCACTGCGCAAGCGACCTCACGCTATTCTGTTTATCGATGAAATTCACACCATCATTGGTGCGGGTGCCGCATCCGGTGGCGTTATGGATGCGTCCAACCTGCTTAAGCCGCTGCTATCATCGGGTGAGATTCGTTGCGTCGGTTCGACTACTTACCAGGAGTTCCGCGGCATCTTCGAGAAGGATCGCGCATTGGCGCGGCGCTTCCAGAAAGTGGACGTCGTTGAGCCTTCGGTGACCGATACCATTCAGATCCTCAAAGGGCTCAAGAGCCGTTTTGAAGATCACCATAGCATCCGCTATACCGATGAAGCGTTGAAAGCCGCTGCGGAGCTGGCTGATCGTTATATTAATGATCGGCATATGCCCGACAAAGCGATTGATGTGATCGACGAGGCAGGTGCCTATCAGCGTTTGCAGTTGCCGGAAAATCGTCCTGAGTTCATTGATGTGCCTGAGGTAGAAGCAATTGTTGCCAAAATTGCGCGCATTCCACCAAAGCATGTTTCGTCCAGTGACAAGCAATTGCTGCAGAACCTGGATCGCGATCTAAAGTTAGTGGTGTTTGGTCAAGACGATGCGATCGAAGCCTTGTCCACAGCGATCAAACTGTCGCGTGCCGGACTCAAATCAGCGGATAAGCCGGTTGGCTCATTCCTGTTCTCGGGCCCTACAGGGGTAGGCAAAACCGAGGTAACTCGACAGCTGGCCAAGAGTCTTGGTGTTGAGTTGTTGCGTTTTGATATGTCGGAGTACATGGAGCGGCATACCGTGTCACGGTTGATCGGCGCACCTCCGGGCTATGTCGGTTTTGATCAGGGCGGTTTGCTGACCGAGGCTGTTACCAAGAACCCGCACTGCGTGCTGTTGCTCGATGAGATTGAGAAGGCGCACCCTGAGGTGTTTAACCTGCTGTTGCAGGTAATGGATCACGGCACCCTGACCGATAACAATGGCCGCAAGGCGGATTTCCGCAATGTGATCATTGTGCTGACCACCAACGCCGGTGCTGAAAGCATGACGCGTGCGTCTATCGGCTTTACTCATCAGGATCACAGCAGCGATGGTACGGAGATCATCAAGAAGTCCTTCACGCCGGAGTTCCGCAACCGTCTGGACGCGATTATTCAGTTTGGCCGTCTGACCCACGACAGCATCAAGTTTGTGGTCGACAAGTTTCTTACCGAACTGCAGGCGCAACTGGAAGATAAGCATGTGTTGCTGGAGGTGGATGAAAGTGCACGTAACTGGTTAGCCGAGAAAGGGTACGATCCGTTGATGGGCGCGCGACCTATGGCGCGGTTAATCCAAGACAAAATCAAGCGGCCGTTGGCTGAGCAGATTTTGTTTGGTGATCTGGCGGAGAACGGCGGTACGGTACACATCACCTTGCGTGATGGTGAGCTTGAGATCGAAGTGCCTGAAGCTGAAATGGCCTGATTTTAGCCCTGAAATAGAAACGCCCGAGCGGTCTATCGCTCGGGCGTTTTTTTGTCTAGAGTTTGAAATTACTCCAGATTGGTGCGTGATCCGAAGGTTTTTCCATAGCCCGAATGTCGTAGTCGATACCGCTGTCAGTGCAGGTTTCGAGTAAGCCTTGGCTGGCCATGACCATGTCGATACGCAGGCCACGCTTGGGGTCGTCTTCAAAGCCCCGGCTGCGGTAATCAAACCAGCTGAATTGATCGTTCACCTGTGGGTACAGATGGCGGAAGGTGTCGACCATGCCCCAGGCCTTCAAGCGTTGCATCCACTCGCGCTCTTCCGGTAAGAAACTGCACTTGCCTGTGCGCAGCCAGCGTTTGGCGTTATCAGCACCAATGCCGATGTCAGCGTCGGTATCGGAAATATTCACGTCACCCATGATGACGATGCGTTGATCGGCACTGAAATCCTGCTCAAGATGTGCCTGCAAATCAGCGTAGAATTTCTCTTTAGCGGGAAACTTGGTGGGGTGGTCTCGGCTTTCGCCCTGCGGAAAATAACCATTAAAAACGAACAGCGGTTCGCCGTCGTCGCAGGGGATCGCGGCGCTGATCATGCGGCGCTGAGCCTCGTCGTTATCCTTGGGCAAACCTTTTCGCACCCATAGGGGCTCTTTTCGGCACAGCAAAGCTACGCCGTAATGGCCTTTTTGGCCGTGAAAGTAAACGTGGTAGCCCAGTTTTTCGACTATCTCCAAGGGAAACTGAGGATCGTCTACCTTGGTTTCTTGTAGCCCGATAACATCGGGGGAATGACGCTCCACCAGTTCGCTGAGCTGATGAGGGCGTGCCCGCAGGCCATTGATGTTGAAAGACACTATTTTCATGAGCAATTCCTGAGCTACTGTGCAACCAGCGCATAGCTTGGTCAGCGGCATGGAGATGAAAGATTACAATAAAATCAGGCTGATGAACCCCGATCAGCTACCGTGAGCATGTTAGCATTGCTTAGCCGCAAAGTTCAGGAAGGAGCGCATGGCACGACCCAAAATATTGCTAGGTCTGATACTGCTGGCCCCCACTGCCTGGGCTGACTTGGAAGTACAGGTTGAGCCGGCGAACCGCGCCGTCAAAGCGAACATAGAAGCTTACGTAGGACCCGTTGAAGCGGGCAGCCGCGAGGAGTTGCGTCGCTTATTTGACCATGCCGATGAACAAGCGACTCTAGCGGCGCAAGCGTTGGGATTTTACCATTCGCGTAATTACCTGCGGTTTTCCGGCACTGAAGACGACCCTACGTTGATCATTCGAGTCGACCTAGGCACATCGGTGCGCCTGAACAAAATAAACGTGGATATTCAAGGCGAGGGCAAGGGTACCGACGCCTTCGCACTCAAGTTGCCGGAAAATTTGGCTCCCGGTAAGCGCCTGAATCACGACAACTACGAGAGCATCAAGACGCAAATCAATAACCGTGCATTACGTTACGGCTATTTTTCTGGTCAATACCTGCAACATCAATTGCTAGTAAACCCAGATGCCAACCAGGCAGACGTTGATATCGCCTATTTGACCGGCCAGCGGTACAAGTTAGGCGAAGTCACTTATAGCGACACTATATTCAGCGACGATTTGCTCAACCGTTTCATTCCGTTTGAGCCCGGCGTGCCCTACGACGCCGAGTTGGTAGGGCAGTTCAACCGGGACCTGCTTTCCAGTGGTTATTTTAACGGTGTGCAAGTGATTGCTCCGGTCGATCAGGCAGTGGGCGACGTGATTCCCGTGCAGGTGAGCCTGACCGAGCGCGATCCGCATTCCTTAGGCTTTGGTGGTGGTTTCTCTACTGATGTGGGCGTACGCACCAAGGCGACCTGGGATCAACACTGGCTCAATCCGCAGGGTCATAGCCGCGGTGCAAGTGCGGAGCTATCCTTGCCTCGTCAGGAGGTGACGGCTTTCTATCAGGTACCTCTGGACCCGCCGTTAACCAGCAATCTGCGTTATTTTGTCGGCTGGCAACACGAAGATATTGACGATGTTGAGACCCGCAGCGTCGCCGCGGGAGCCGAGTTGCGTAAAAGGCTGGATAGCGGTTGGGAGAGAGTGTTGGGGCTGCGCGTCCAGAATGAGATTTTCTCGCTCGGTGACGACTCGGGTAATAGCACGTTATTGATCCCGAGCCTGGCGCTGCAGCGTACCAAAACCTCCGGCGGCATCGACCCAGCACAGGGCTACAGCATGCTGTTTGATGTCCAAGGAGCCAAGAAGGGCATTATCTCGACTGTCGATTTTGCTCGGGTGACCGGCCAGGTCAAAGGTTTGTATACGGTATTTGACCGGCATCGCCTGCTCAGCCGGTTGCAACTGGGCGCCGTGGCGACTAACGATTTCAGCAATATTCCGCCTTCGCTGCGTTTCTTTGCCGGTGGCGATCAAAGTATCCGCGGCTACGGCTATCAAACGTTGTCTCCGGTAGACAGCACCGGCGAGAACGTCGGTGGCCGATATCTCATAACCTCGACCATGGAATATCAGTACGAATTCATTGAAAACTGGCGGACGGCGACTTTTGTCGATTACGGTAACGCGGTAGATTCGTTGACCGATCCACTGAAAACCAGCGTAGGCCTTGGTATCCGCTGGGTTTCACCTATCGGGCCGCTGCGTGTTGATGTCGCCCGTTCGCTTTCTGATCCGGACGAAGGCTTTCGCATTCACTTCTCGATGGGGCCGGAGCTCTGATGCGCCTAGCTCTAAAAATACTGTTTCGCAGCCTGTTGGCAATTGCGGTTTTGCTGTTGCTGGTGCTGTTGTTGTTGGGCAGCGAAGGGGTGAACCGCTGGTTATTCACCAAGGCTCAGGCGTTGGAGCCGCGTCTTGAGTTAGCGTTTGTCAGCGGCAATCTATGGCACGGCTGGCAGTTTGAACATGTTGGCTGGCATGACACCGGCCTGGCGCTAGACATTGAACAGTTAGACTTCGTTTGGTCACCCTCTTGCCTGTTTGGCCGGCGCCTGTGTATCGATCGGTTATACAGTCACAGCATTACCGTGGTTACTCAGCCTAGCGAAGAACCAGAACCCAGCGAACCCTTCACGTTACCGGAGCTGAGTCTTCCATTATCGGTGGAGCTTGGCGACGTACGCATTGACAGTATCTCGCTGGATGGTGAAAACACGCTGCTGAGTGATTTGGTGCTGCAAGCAGACGCCAATGGCGATCAGCTTATTATTAGCGAATTTTCCGGGGTCGGGCCTGATCTGGATTGGCGCCTCAATGGTGCATTGCAGATGCAGGGCGAGTGGCCATTGACGCTCGCGGGCCGCATCAATCTGCCCGCAGTAGATTCACGTGAGTGGTGGATTGATCTCAATGTAGGTGGAAATCTTAAACAACAGCTCAGCGTGCAGCTGCAAAGCGATGGTTACTTGCGTGGCGAATTGCAGGGTGAGGCGGCGCCCCTGGACAGCAAACTGCCTGCCACCTTGCATTGGCAGGGAGAGTCTTTCCTGGCCTTGGAGAGTCTGCCAGCAGGACTAACGCTCAACAATTTGACCATAGACGTCGATGGAAGCCTTGAGGACGGATTCGCGGTAGAGGCCAGCTCCAGCATGCCGGGGCAGGGCGGCGAGGTTAAGCTTGAGCTGTCAGCATTGGGAAAGGTGACAGGTGTCAGTGATGCCAGGGTCTTGCTGTACGTCAGTGAGGCGCCGGAGCGCAAGCTGGAGCTGACTGGCGAAGCTAACTGGGAAGACGTACTCAGCGCCGATGCCGCGCTGACCTTGCAGCGGGACTTTCCGTGGCATTGGCTGTACCCGGTTGAGTTGGGTGACATCGTGTTGCAGCAACTGGATATGCAGGCAAGCCTGCGTGGCGAGCAAATTGACAGCGAGCTTAAGGCAACATTGAGCGGTGTCGCAGGCCAAAGCATTGATCTCGATATGCGCGTGCAGGGTGACCAGCAGGCGCTGGCGATTGCTCCCTTGAGCGTGAAGACCGAAGCGGGCAGTGCAGATGGCAAACTCGATCTTACCCTCAGCCCGGCGATTGCCTGGAATGGCGAGTTTGAGCTCCACGATCTGAATCCCGGCATCTTCGTCGCGGAGCTACCCGGTCGGCTCAACGGGCAGATAAACAGCGAAGGTAGCCTGCAAGACGAGCTCCTGAAGCTTCAGGCCAACTGGGATATTGAAGGCACCCTGCGGCAGCAACCACTTGCTGTTGAAGGTCGTGTTAATAAACTGGAGACAGCCTGGCAGGTTAGCGATCTGCTCATCCAGCAGGGTGAGAATCGTATTAGCGGGCAAGGCCAATGGGGTAAACAGGTCAGTGGCGGCCTGGATCTCCAGCTCAAGCAACTGGCAAGCCTCTGGCCAGAGTTGCGCGGTGAGTTAACTGGACGGGCGAACTTCAGTGGGACCGAGCAGGCTCCGGGCATCAGTCTGACCTTGGCGGGAGAGGGTGCAGGCTACGCCGATGCGCTGGTTGAGCTGCTGACACTGGATGCTCGGGTGCAGATGTCGGATGAGCTCCCCGTCAGCTTAGAGGTCAAAGCTGAGGGCCTGCGCAGTGGCGAGAGTAACTTTGGCACACTTGATCTGCAGGTCGATGGGAACCGCGCCAGCCATACCCTGGCGCTAGACCTGAAAGACGGTCTAATTGATGCCACAGTGCGCTTGCGCGGAAACCTGAACGACACGCGCTGGCAAGGTCGGCTGACACAAAGCGCAATCGCCTACCAGCAGTTTGACTGGACGCTACAAGAAGGTGCAGACCTGCAATACCAAATGGCACCCGGACGTTTGCAGTTGAGCGAACACTGCTGGTTGCACGATGCTTCCCGGCTGTGTTTCAACGGCCAGCAAACCTTGATGCCCGATCGCAAAATAGATCTGACGATAGACGATTTTGATCTCGCTTCGCTGCAGCCTTGGATGCCAAAAGATATCGACTGGCAAGCGCTGCTAAATGCCAAAGTATTGTTCAATCAGGCGGTAGGTAAAACGCCCACGGCAGATATACGGGTCAGTAGCGCCAACGGCGTTATTCATGTCAAAGACGAAGATCAAGCTGTCGACTTTCCTTATCAGCTGCTGCAATTTACGACGTTGCTGCAACAAAAGAAGGCAGACGCCGAGTTGCTGCTCACCAGTGACAGCATCGGCCAGTTGAACGTGCAAGCACAGGTGCAGGACCCTGGCGGTGCTCAGACCCTGAATGGTGCCTATCAGATATCCGGGTTTAAACTGGATTTCCTGCGCCCATTCATTGCGCAGGTGCAACGCCTCGAAGGCCAGTTGAACGGACAAGGGCAGTTAAGCGGCGTACTGCGCACGCCTATCATTAACGGACAGCTGCGTCTGAGCGACGGACACGTTAGCGGGCCCGCATTGCCCATCAGCCTGGAAGAGCTCAGCGCTGATATCCTGGTGCAAGGCCAAAGCGCGAAAATTGACGGTAACTGGCGCAGTGGTGAACGTGGCACCGGTAAGTTGCAAGGCCAGGTCGGTTGGGCTCCACTCGACGTCGACCTGGAGTTAATAGGTGACGCCTTGCCCGTCACCGTAGAGCCCTATGCAGATTTGCTGGTTAGTCCTGATCTACAGGTTAGCTTGCGAAACAACGCCTTGCATGTGGAAGGCAAGATAGCCATTCCTGAAGGTGATATCACCGTACGAGAGCTGCCTCCGCAGGCGGTAAGAGTATCGCCAGACACCATTATTGTCGGCCAGGAGGCTGAAGAAGAGCCGGCCTTGCCGCTGGACATCACGGCTCGCATTCAATTAATTATTGGCGACCAACTCCGGCTTTCTGCGTTTGGTTTAACCGGTCGTTTGAAAGGGCAGTTGGCGGTGCAGGAAAATATGACCGCCAACGGTGACCTGCGAATATTGGATGGGCGCATCAAGCGGTTGGGGCAAGAGCTGAAACTGCGCCGTGCGATTTTGTTGTTCTCCGGCCCGATCAGCCAGCCCTACATGAACATTGAAGCAATCCGTGAAGTGGATGATGTGGTTGCCGGGCTCCGGCTTACTGGCAATGCCACCAGTCCTACCTCAGAGGTGTTTTCCGAACCGGCCATGTCGCAGCAAGAAGCCATGTCCTATCTGATTTTGGGACGGCCGTTGAGCGATGAGGGGGACAGCAATCTGGTCGGTCAAGCCGCTCTGGCGCTGGGCCTGGCGGGCACCGCGCCGATCACCCAGAAGATTGGTAGTACCCTGGGGCTGCAAGACTTTGCGGTAGAATCTGAAGGGTCTGGTACCGGTACTCAGGTAGTCGCCAGCGGTAGCATCACCGATAAACTCAGTGTCCGCTATGGTGTTGGTGTGTTTGAACCGGCCAACCAGTTGGCGCTGCGCTACGACTTAACTCAGCGTCTGTATCTGGAAGCCATCAGCGGCTTTGCCAGCTCGCTGGATTTCTTCTATCGTATCGACTTCTGATAAACGTTTTACCAGCTATCAAGGCAGCCAATTTGGTTGCTGTTTCGCTTCGCGCAGCATTACTCGTTGCGCCAGAAGCACACATAAGGAGTCATCATGTCTAGCGTCACAATGCGCGGTAACCCAATCTCAGTCGGCGGCCAGTTTCCGGCCAAAGGCGACAAGGCTCCCGCTTTCAACCTGGTTGCCAAGGACCTGTCCGATGTCAGCCTCGCCAGCCTGACCGGGAAACGCAAAATTCTGAATATCTTCCCGAGTGTAGATACTCCGACTTGCGCAACCTCCGTACGTACTTTCAACAGCAAGGCAAGCGCTTTGGATAACACCCTTGTGTTGTGTATTTCGGCTGACCTGCCGTTTGCGCAAGCTCGTTTTTGCGGTGCGGAAGGGCTGGAAAGTGTGGTTAATCTGTCGACCATGCGTGGCAACGACTTTATCCGCAACTACGGCGTTGATATTGAGAACGGCCCGCTGGCTGGTCTGACTGCACGCGCAGTTGTGGTGCTGGATGAAGACGACAAGGTGCTGCACAGTGAACTGGTCAGCGAAATTGGCAACGAGCCTGACTACGACGCGGCACTGGCTGCGCTCTGAGTTTAGGTTAGCTCACTCTGGCGGAGAGCTCAGTCTCTCCGCTGCTATTATCTTTCAGCTTTGCGCTGTCAATGCCTGCATGCGCTTGACCAAGTCAGCGAGTACTGGCAAGACTTTGAATTCTTCTACTGGTTTATCCAGCCAGGCAACGCCCTGAACACTACCATCCAGCAAACGTTGACCTTCATCACAGTAAGCGGATACCACCAGTATCGGTAAATGGCGCGTAGCGGGGTGCAATCGCAACTCTCTAATTAGACTGAGGCCGTGGCCGTCAGGAAGTCGCAGATCGGTCACCAGGGCGCCCGGATTATGTTCAGCAAACATCTGTTTAGCTGCCCGCATACTGTTGGCAGAGATAGGCTCATAACCGTTGCGCCGCAACATCAAGCACATAAATTGAGCAAAGGTCTCGTCATCATCAAGTACCAGCACCTTCATTGCGCGCTCAATTTTAGCGTCGACCGCTACTTCGCTTTCGGTCTCAGCCAGTGGCAGTTCTAACCAGAAAGTTGCCCCTTGGCCGGGTATGGAATGGAATCCTACCTCACCAGCCATTTGTTCGATCAAGTCTCGGCTGATCGCCAAGCCTAGGCCAGTGCCCGGCTTCTGCCGATTATCAGCGCTGTCAGCCTGAGCGAACTTATCAAAAATCATTGCCTGGAAGGCTTCTGGAATACCGGCCCCCTGATCGCTCACGCTGATGCGTAGCACGCCAGATTTGCGCTGCAGGAGTATCTTTACTTTCCCTGATTCAGGCGAAAATTTGATGGCGTTGGACAGAAAGTTGCTCATCACCTGATGTAGGCGAATGCCATCTATCTCCGCCCAATATTCTGCGCAGGGCTCGCGATAGAGCTGTACCTGATGCTTGTCTGCGTAAGCTTTATTGGCCGCGATGGCGTCGTCCACCAAGGTGTCTATACGCTGTACACGCATCTCGAAGGACATTTTTCCAGCCGCCAGCTTTTCCATGTCTAGCAGATCATTGATCAGGTGGTTAAGCCGCAAGCTGTTAGCGTGGGCTATCTCCAACATTTTCTGTATTTTTTCTGGTACGGCACCTAAAGTACCGCTGTTTACGATACCCAGTGCGCCAGAGATGGAGGTGAGCGGCGTACGTAGCTCATGACTGACGGTAGACACGAACTCACTCTTCATCGCCTCCACGCGTTTCTGTTCCGTTAAATCCAACATGGTGCCACTCGCGCGGATGGCTATGCCTTCACCATCACGCTGAAAAGCGCCGCGGATCAGCAGCGGCACTTCAGTCCCGTCCTTGTGGGTAAAACGGGTTTCACAGGAAAAAGACATCGCATCAGAGTTGACCGCGTCTTGTAACTGTTTCAATAAGAGATGACGAGAGGAGGGCGCAATAACCGCTTGCCACCGGTGCAATGCTTGAAAGCCACGATGCTGCGGATACCCTAGCATTTCCCATGCACGAGCCGATGCAATGAAGCGCCATTGCTCAATGTTGACGTCCCACCAGCCATCGTTGCTGCCCTTAAGCACCAGCCGCTGGCGTTCCTCACTCTGTTGCAGCGCTTCGTTACTCGCGCGCATTTTCTCGGTCATTCGGGACGCCAGGGCCTCGGCCTGGTCCCGTCGGAAGTTGATCAGCGAGGCCAGCAGAAAAACCATCAGAGAAATGCCGATGCCGGCAGTCAGCAACAGCGTATGACCGGGCAGCTCTGAATCAAAAAGGGGTGTGCTGCTAAAGCCCAGCTGCCAGTCACGCCCATATAGCTGCAGCTCAATTTGGCGCGAGAACATCGGCGCGACCGTCGGGTCCGCATCGTAGGTTTGAAAGAGCGGCTTGGGTTCAGCCGGGTCTGTTATATCCCTGAGTTGATAACCAATGAGCGGGTTTGCACGACCAATAATGCCTTGTAGCAGGTCGCCCATGCGATAAGGACTATAAACGAATCCTTTGAGTGCTGCGGTGCGCAGCGCGGTAGTTGCCAAAGACGCACCTTGGGTGTAAATCGGCAGATACATGAGGATGCCGGCCTGCACCTTGCCGTGAGTCTCTTGCAGCAGCGTGACGGGTCCGGTGATCGTGGTATGGGCGCTATCAACAGCAGCCTGCATGGCTTGGCGGCGGGTACTTTCGGAGTACATGTCGTATCCAAAAGCGGCCAGATTACGACCAGTAAAAGGCTCTAGAAAAACAATCGAGGTGTAAAAGGGCCGATCACCGTCAGGGTGAACCCGAAACCCCGGGAATCCCTCAGCCTGTATCCGCGCCTCAAAACTGCTCAGCTGGTCGGGTGCTACGACCTCAGCGTAACCGACACCCATGATGCCAGGGTAATGTTCGGCCAAACGCAGCCGCTCAATTTGAGTTTTCCATTCATGACGATTTACTTGCTCGCTAGCGTCGATTAAACCAGCAGCGCCAAGCAGTATTTGCTCGTGATCCACCATGCGCTTGCGGATAGCTGAAGTAATATCGGTGGTCAGCGTCTCAAACTGACGCTCGGCTAAAGTCAGCTCACGCTGATGCAGGTATTGCCAGGCCAGCAGAGTGGCCAGCAGGGCAATAGCGAACGCGAACCACGATAAGCTGTTCTGCTTGCTAAAAATGGCGCGCCCTAAACTGAAGGACGACTCGCTTCGACTAAAAGGCATTAATGTAACTACTTATCATGACAATCTCGGCAGGAGCACCTACGCCAATGATAGTTGGCTAACGCGATGATTGCAGTGCAATTCTGATTCTCTGGTGCATTTCCTATATATGAAGAGGAAAGCAGGGGAGCCCAAAAAAAATCTAATAATAATGTGATATGTCGCACTGCACGTCTTGGCGTCTTATGCTACGGAATTCCTGATGATTATTTTGACGCTCATTTATTGACGAAACCCCTTGGGTTAGACAGGTTTAATCAAAGTGACGCCACAGTCGAGCCGAATCCGGGCTTGCACAAACACCGTGAGATTGGTTAGCGTTCGCATTTTGTTGGATTGCAGACCCTTCTAGCGTTACTACCAAGGAAGCCTTCACTGTATGCCAGACGTGCAGTTGGAAACGGATTTAGAATCCCTGTTGAAGAGCAATAACAAAACCCGGCAAGCCGATCGGTTGATGCAAATCGCCAACGCTTTGGCCGTAGTCTTGGTGGTGATCGCATTTCGCACCCTGAGTGTCGGTGATTGGCTGGACAGTGCCCTGGTGGCTGTTGCCTTTGTGGTGGTGATGATTGCCCGCCAGCTCAACCGCGCAGGCCGCGTAGACCTGTCGGTATCATTAGTACTGGTGGTTGTCGCATTGGTGGTCAGCCTATCCATGTGGAACAACCAGGGGCTTTATAGCGGTGCTGTGCTGGCGTTCCCGGCGTTGCTGGTGGTTGCAGGTACGGTAACCTCGCGCCGTCTGTTTTTGTTGTTGCTGGTTTTTATGCTGAGCGTAGTCGCCTTGATCACTTACGTCTCGGTTACCGGGTTGAAGGCCTATCAACCGGCCCCAATTGGCGTAGGTCGATTGGTAGTAATAAGCGGTATTCTCATCGTTTCAGCCTTCGCCATTTCGCTATTAATGAGTGACTTGCGCGCCACCCGGTCACTCCTGCGTCGGGAAATGCTAAGGCTGCGCACCTCAGAAGCACAGCTCTCGCACCTTGCTCAGCACGATGCCTTAACTGATCTGCCGAACCGTAAGGCGATAGGGGAGTTGGTCCAAGAGGCAATCCAAAGGGCAGGGGAGCAAGGTAGGCAGCTCGCCTTATTGTTCGTGGATATCGATAACTTTAAAACCATCAATGACTCATTGGGTTACGCTGCCGGCGATGAACTATTGCAGGAGATCGCAGCCAGGCTGCAGCTGACTATTCGCGGTGCCGACACGGTCAGCCGCCAAGGCGGTGATGAGTTCATCATGATTCTGTCTGATCTCGATGGCGAGGATACTGCGGTATCGGTTGCTCGGCGCATCCAGGAAATCGTTGGCCAGCCGTTTGCGTTGCGCGATATGCAGCTGGTCACCTCACTTTCAATTGGGATCGCACTGTATCCTCGCGACGGCGATGACTTTTCAGCACTGTTGCGTAAAGCGGAACTGGCAACGCAACGAGCCAAGCTGACGGGACGCAATACCTATTGCGTGTTTGATGAACACATGAACGTTAACACCCATGAACGCTTGGGAATCGAGCAAGATCTTCGCCAAGCATTGATTCATAACGAATTTGTTCTGCATTTCCAGCCTATTATCGACCTAAGCAGCCGCAAAATGGTTGGCGCCGAAGCGCTACTGCGTTGGCAGCACCCCGAACGCGGGCTTCTAGGGCCTGATGTATTCATCGACGTAGCGGAAAAGTCGGGGCTGATAACAGAGATAGGCGAATGGGTTTTAAATGAGGCCTGCCGAGAAACCGCTTATTGGCAGCAATCAGGACACGCCGGATTAACCGTCTCAGTCAATCTGTCGGCGGTGCAGTTTCAGCGGGGCGATCTTGAAGCAAACATCTGCAAAGCTTTGCAAGATGCCAATCTTGATCCATCGCTGCTGGAACTGGAACTGACGGAATCGATGCTGCTGGAGAAATCTGACAGCTTTCAACAACGCCTTAAAAGCCTAAAGCAGTTGGGCGTAAAGCTGTCTATCGATGATTTTGGAACGGGGTATTCGAACCTGTCCTATCTACAGCGTTTTCAGGTCGATAAGCTGAAGATCGATAAATCTTTCGTCACCAATCTCAGTAGTAACGAGCAAAATATGGCTATTGTCACAGCTATTATTCAGATGGCGCACAGCCTGGATCTACAGACAACGGCAGAGGGAATCGAGGACCAGCAAGTGCAAGACATACTGACGTCCTTGGGCAGTAACTTTGGCCAAGGTTATTATTTTGCTAAACCCATGCCCGCGGATGAGTTTCTTCGTTATGCGCAGGAATTAACGCTTTAACTCTTAACATGAGCAGACAACCGCATGAGCCTTGATGACCGGGAATGGTACCGCGAAGATGCTAAACGAAGATTGCAGATGCCTGACGTGCGCGCATCCTCAGCGCAACAACACAGCAGCCGGCGATCGCGTGTGTTGTTTGTTGCGACCAAAGCGGCTAAGCCATCTAGAAAGGGTTTAGGGATGTGGCTGGTAATAGGAGCATTAATAACCCTGGCGTGCCTTATCTATCGGTTCGCATAATATATATTATGTTAAATAGGATAATTATAAAGATACCACTGACTCACCAGCCCCCAAGCTTCCTTCCACTCTTACACCGTATCTGCAGACAGATAAGGCCCGGACTCACGCAAAACGCTTAAACCTCTAGCGTGATTCCGGGTTTAACTCACTCAGCAACCCAACTACCAAAAGGATCTTCGCCAAACCGCCAGCTCTGTGGATCGCGCTGCAGTTCTTCTTCTGTCAGCAGACAGGCATCGGGTTCTACCCCGTTTCCACGGACGGTTATAAAACAGCTAAGAGCTTTTGATCCTGCGCAGCAACTCTACGTCGCATCCTAGGATTATGGAACCGCTCGATGTATTCAAATAGGTCTGCTCTTGCCTCGTCTTGAGTACGGTAA
>DRHT01000012.1 GCA_011053055.1 Halopseudomonas sabulinigri
GGTCTGCTTACGTTTACCAGCGTATTCGGCGTCTGCAAAGCTCATCTGTTTCATGCGGTGGTCTCGAAAATGGCGCTGACGCATTTTACCTTTTCAGGAAGTCTTTTTCAGACCTTCCCTAGCGCCCATCGACGGGAATACATGCAACTCCAGAGCACCCAACACTCGTTTCTGGTGACTCTGCCCCCAACGGTATTTCCGGGCCTCAAACCAATCCAGCGCAAGATTTTTGAAATTAGAGTCCGCAATGTTCTGTAGTGCTGCTTTGGCCTGTTTTTTCTGAACAATTGGATCCTTTCCATCGGATATGTTTTTCCGGTGTCTGTCAGCGAGCTCACGCGCCCTGAGGCCACTTACACTAGGGTAGATGCCCAAGCCTAACCAACTCCACTTTCCGTCGGAACGCTTATAGCGGAGTTCCCACGCTTTTTTACCATCAGGCTTGACCTTAAAATACAGACCCTGGCCGTCCTGCTCACGATATACACCAGCTTCCGGCTCCAAATTATTAAGAGCCGTGTCAGATAAGGGCCTGCGCTTGATTTCCGTTCTTTTCATGTATGCTGACTTCTGAAGATATTAAAGTTAAACCAGCATACGCAACGGCATACACAATAGGTAGCCATTAAGAGAAACATACAGAAATGGTAGGTAACGGATAGAGCCTTTTAAAACAGCACGTTATGCATAACATTGACATGAATAGAAACGAGGGGAAACAAGCAAATGGTCGGAGAGACTGGATTCGAACCAGCGACCTTCTCGTCCCGAACGAGACGCGCTACCAGGCTGCGCTACACTCCGTCATTGAACCAAATCTTACCTAATCAACTGTATCGTGCAAGGGAGCTTTGCAGAAACTACCTGTGCTTGTCGGGCTTCACAACTGGGTCCAGTCTTCCAGGCTGTTGGCATTATGCAAGCGCTCGTCGCCTTCCGCCAACGCCAGAAATCCGGATTGCTGCGCCAGCTGCCAGCGCAGAGGACTGCGTTCGCCGCGCCGCCAGGCGGCTTCCATCTGTGGCAGCAAGGCTCGCGGAATAACGCAGAGCAGCGGCTGCCAAGTGTCGCCCGTGCGGAGCATGCAGGGGCGCAGCGGTTGCGTTGCGGCGCAGAGCAAAAGTTCTTGCAGCAGCGCGTTATCCACCTTGGGCATATCGCAAGGCAGTACCAAAAGATGGCTAGTAGTACAGGCGCGCAGCCCAGCCAGGATGCCGGCTAAAGGGCCGAAAAACCCCGGCTCGTCATCCACCACCAAGCGATCAGCCCATGCCGCATACACAGCTTGGTTGCGATTGCAGCTGATCAACAGCTCGCCACCGAGACCGCGCAACAGTCGGCTAAGGTGCGCAGCAACCGGCTCGCCGTTGAAAACCATCAACCCCTTGTCACGCCCAGCCAGCCTGCTGCCTTGGCCGCCAGCCAGTATTAAGGAGGAATGGGTAAAGGGATGAGACATAACGCAAAACTCGGGTAAGCAACGGCTGTGTGTTATAACACCCAGCCCATCCCAATAGAAAGTTGACCGCCTAATATAGCCATTGGCGGCGGTCGCTATAGCCGTTTCAAGGAATCCAGCATGGCCAAGCCAGACGTGCCCTTCACCCCGTTATCCATCGCCGTTCTGACCGTCAGCGATACGCGCACAATCGACACCGATACCTCTGGCCAATTGCTGGCCGATAGCCTGAGCGAGGCTGGCCATAATCTTGCTGATCGTCAGCTGCAGCCCGATGACATTTACCAGATTCGCGCCGTGGTATCGGTTTGGATTGCGCGGCCAGACGTACAGGTGGTGCTGATCACCGGCGGTACCGGCTTTACTGGCCGAGACAGCACGCCAGAAGCCATCACCCCACTGCTCGATAAAATGGTCGATGGCTTTGGTGAGCTATTCAGGCATATATCTTGGCAAGAGATTGGCACTTCTACGCTGCAGTCACGCGCGCTGGCTGGCTTGGCCAACCGCACGCTAATCGTCTGTGTGCCTGGCTCTACTAATGCCTGTCGAACTGCCTGGACGAAGATCTTGCAGGAGCAGCTCGACTCTCGAACGCGGCCCTGCAACTTTGTGCAGCATTTGGGTAGCGTCGAGCAGTGCGGCAACCGCGCATGAGTCTGATGCCTGTTGCTCAAGCGCTGCAACAGCTGCTCGACAGCGCCCGTAGCCAGCTCGCCCAACCGGTTGATGAATTGCCGCTGGAGCAAGCGTTGGGGCATATTCTCGCCGGTCCTGTGGTCGCCGCGCATGATGTACCGCCATGGGATAACAGCGCCATGGACGGTTACGCGTTCAATGCGGCGGACGTAGCTCAAGCGCGAACGAAAGGGTTGCCCATCAGCCAACGGATCACCGCCGGTATGGCGCCAGAGCCTCTGCTGGCAGGTAGCTGCGCACGAATTTTTACCGGTGCGCCACTGCCCGCCGGCGCCGATTGCGTGGAAATGCAGGAAAACGTCGAGCTGGCCGAGGGCGGTTTTGCGCGCCTGACACAGCCCGTACACGCGGGCCAGAACGTGCGTCCGCAAGGTCAGGATGTGCGCGTCGGCAGCCAACTGCTGGCCGCCGGGTTACGGCTGCGCCCGCAGGATCTAGGCGTAATCGCCTCAGTTGGGCTTGCGCGCGTAGCCGTGCGACGCCCATTGCGGGTGGCGGTGGTATCCACTGGCGATGAGCTGGTAGAACCCGGCGATCAGCTAAATTCTGGGCAGATATTCAACAGCAATCGCTTCACCTTAATCGGTGCACTACAGCGCCTTGGCCAGCAGATTGTCGACGGCGGCATACTGCCAGACGACCCTGAACACACCCGCAGCCGTCTGCGCGCTTTGGCGGATCAAGCTGATGTGATCATCAGCTCCGGCGGCGTTTCAGTGGGCGAAGCCGATTGCCTCGGTCAGGTACTGCGCGAAAACGGTGAAGTCTCGCTGTGGAAACTGGCCATCAAACCGGGCAAGCCCTTTACCTTAGGTAGTTTCGCCAATACCCCTGTGCTTGGCCTACCCGGTAATCCGGCGGCGACCCTAGTGACCTTTCTGTTGCTGGTACGCCCTTACCTGCTGACCCGCCTAGGCTGCACGACGGTTGAGCCCACAACATTTGCCCTACCCGCTGGCTTTGATTGGCAACGCCCCGGAAATCGTGATGAGTACCTGCGCGCAGACTTTGTGGATGGGCGCATTCTGCTTGCGGGCAACCAGAGTTCGGGCGTGCTCAGCTCTGCCAGCAAGGCCAATGGGCTGGTTCTGATTCCTGCCGGCAGCACGGTCAACCAAGGTGAGACCCTGAGCTTTCTGCCGTTTACGGGCCTATTTGACTGACCCACACAAATAAACGCGGGCCTGCCCGCGTTTATTCAACGCCATCAACCGCACCTATGCCGCGAGCGTTGAGGTTTAATGCAGCTAGAATCGAGACACACCTACCAATAACAATAATAGGAATCTCGCATGAAGCCTCCATTCCAGGCTGCCGTTCTTGCCGGCCTTATCAGCCTTTCCAGCATCGCGCTAGCAACCGAATACAACCCTCCTGAAGCGCTGGTCGCACCCTCTTCTTTTAAGGGTGTACATGGCTTGGCGGTCGACAAGCAGGGCCGTTTGCTTGCGGGTAGCGTCGTGGGTAACAGCATCTATCAGGTGGATATCGACAGCGGCGAAACCAGCACCTTTATCGGCCCGGACCAAGGCCAGGCGGATGACATTGCCATTGGCCCCAAAGGTGAAATGGCCTGGACCGGTTTTTATGCCGGCCAGTTGCTGATACGCGACAACGACGACGCGCCCATACGCGTGATTGCGACCGACCTACCCGGCATGAACTCACTCGACTTCAATGATGAGACCGGTCAGCTGTACGCCAGCCAAGTCTTTCTCGGTGACGCACTCTGGGAAATGGACCCCACGGGCAAAGAAGAGCCAAGGTTGATCGCCAAAGACCTAGGCGGCTTCAACGGCTTCGAAGTAGGCTCCGATGGCTGGCTGTATGGACCACTCTGGTTCAAGGGGGAAGTAGTCCGCATTAACCCGGCCGATGGCACCGTCGAAACCGTAGCGACCGGCTTCGGCACCCCCGCTGCGGCTAACTTTGACTCCAAAGGCAATTTGTACGCGATCGATACCCAAAACGGCCTGCTCAAACGCATCGACCTGAGCAGCGGCGAAACCACTAATGTGGCCCAGCTCAGCAGCTCGCTCGACAATCTCGCCATCGACAGCCAGGACCGCATATTTGTCTCTAACATGGCAGATAACAGCATCCAGCAAGTTGACCCTGCAACAGGTAAAATCCGCCTGATCACCGGCGGCGAGTTGGCCGTGCCTGCTGGCGTGGCGCTGACCGAGAACGGGAAAACGCTCTATGTCGCAGACGTTTTCGCCTTTCGCAAGGTCGACACAGCCACTGGCAAAGTGACTGATTTGCGCCGCGCCCACGGCTCTGACGTCGAGTATCCAATCAGCGTAGGGCTGGGTAAGGAGCGTTTGCTGCTAACCAGTTTTTCCACCGGAACCCTGCAAATCATCGACCGTAATAACGACAGTACGCTGCAGATGGTGCATGGCTTAAAGGCACCCTCCGGCGCTGTCGAGCTGAATAACGGCGATATAGTTGTAAGCGAAATGGGCAGCGGCAAACTACTGCGTTTGAGCGGTGACAAACTGGATCAACAAAGCGTGCTGGCCGAAGGTTTACAAGGCCCTGTGCAGATGATCCGCGGCCGCGACGGCAGTATTTACCTGACTGAAGTTGCCGGATTTCTAACTCGCGTAGACCCGGCGACCGGAAAATTAGAACGTTTGGTTAGCGACCTACAGTTGCCGGAAGGTTTGAGCGAAACAGCCGACGGAAAATTTGTGGTCGCCGAAGGCGCCACCAAACGGCTGCTGTTAATAGATCCGACCAGCGGCGAAAAAAGCGTGCTTGCCAGCGATCTGCCCATTGGCTTTCCCGCCGGCCCTGGCATGCCACCCACCGGTATTCCCACTGGGGTAGCCGTGGCTGAAAACGGCACCATTTACTTCAGCTCCGACATCGACAATGGCCTTTATCAGCTGACACCTAAATAACCCTTCAATGACCGCCTCCGACACGTCAGAGGCGGTCATTGCAACATCCGGTCAAACACGCAGATAAGCTTTTTTGTGAACGTTTTCAGCGAGCATTAGTCCATTTCAACATATCGAGATTAACTAAAAAGCCGCAACAGGAGACGTATTCATGCATTACCTGCTGAGAAAATCCCTCATTCCCGCCCTTGCTATCGCCGCCATCGCCGGCTCTGGGCTGAGCCATGCCGACACACAGACCAGCAATAGTGCCGCTACTCCCCAGTCGCTTGGCTGGCTGGAAGAAGGTGTCATCATGCCGGAAGACCTGACCGTCAAATTCAAGCTGGATTCGGGCGCGCTTACCTCCTCGATGCATGCTGAAGATATTGAGCGCTTTGAGAAGGACGGCGAAGACTGGGTGCGCTTCCGCGTCGAACTGGAAGACATCAACAGCGAAAAAACAGTGGCTTCCACCTTCGAGCGTCCGTTGGTGCGTAACCTCAAAGTACGTGGTGCCGGCGGTTCGGAAGAGCGCCCTGTAGTCAACATGGACGTGTGTATTGCCGGCTCCGCGCTGAACCAGGAATTCTCACTACGCGACCGCAGCAACATGCATTATCCAGTGCTATTAGGCCGTAGCACACTGGATGAACTGGGCATGGTAGATACTTCGCGCACCTATACCACCAAACCCGACTGTTCCAGCAAACAGGCCTGAGCAAACCTGCGATACCGAGGCGGCTACGCCCCCGCCTCGGCTGCTGACTCCACCTGCATCAACGCCACCTCGCGACTGACCACCACCAGCGCGTCATACATCTGGGCATTGGCTTGGGTAAAATTGATGCGCAAGCAGTCGCGATATTTGCCCGAGGCTGAAAACAACGAGCCCGGCGCAATCTGAGTACCCGAAATGCTCAAACGCTCATTCAGGCGCACCGAGTCCAAGCCCTTCACCTCGACCCACAGCAAAAAACCACCTTGCGGGTAACTTACGCCCGTGCCCCGCGGAAATAACGCCTGCACCCAACCCAGCACCACATCCAGATTGCGCTGATACTGACGCACCACACTACGCAGGTGCCGTTCGTAATGCCCTTTGGCGATGAATTCGGCGACGGCTAACTGCGGCAAGGTCGCTGAAGCGCCGGTAGAGACGTACTTCATGTGCAAAACTTGATCACGGTAACGACCTGGCGCAATCCAACCTACCCGCAAGGACGGAATCAACGTCTTTGAAAAAGAACTACAGAGCAATACGCGGCCATCGTCATCGAATGATTTCAGCGTACGTGGGCGCGGCGCACGGTAGGCCAAATCACCGTAGATATCATCCTCGATGATTGCCACATCAAAACGCTGCGCCAGCGCTACCAGCTCCCGCTTGCGCGCTTCTGGCATGGTATAGCCCAGCGGGTTGTTGTGGGTCGGCGTGATCTGTATGGCTTTAATCGGCCATTGCTCCAGCGCCAACTCCAAAGCTTCAAGACTGATACCTGTCTCTGGGTCGGTAGGAATTTCCATCGCCTTGAGCTGATGCGCCTTGAGAATTTGCATGCTGCCGTAAAAACTCGGCGAATCCACTGCTACCACATCACCCGGCACCGTCAACGTACGGATGGCAATGGATAAAGCCTCTTGGCAGCCAGTGGTGATAATAATGTCATCTGGGTGCAGCAGGCAGCCTGAACTCGATGCCAGCCGTGCCAACTGCTCACGCAGCTGTGGGCTGCCGGCCAGCGAGTCGTATTTCAATCCAGCGATTAAGGCGCTGCGGTGCATACCCGCGAGTAGCTGGAACAGCGGCTTAAGGGTTTTTGCCTCTACATCCGGGATCCCACGGCCTAACGAGACAACATGTTCCGCGCCCGGCTCTCCCACCAGGTTCAGCACATGCTCCCACTGCGACACATCCAAGGGTCGTTGGGCTGGGCGGCTCATTGCCGGCAATACGCTAGGAGCCGATCGCGCCAGTACAAAGTAGCCCGACTTGGGTCGCGCCTCGATCAAATACTCCGCCTCCAGCCCAGCATAGGCGGTTTGAACGGTAGAAATACTCACCGCAAACTCTGCGCAAAGCTCACGGATAGACGGTAACCGATCACCTGCGCGGTAAAGGCCATGCTCTATGCGCTGGCGCATGGTTGCCGCCACTTCCTCATAACGTTTCATCACAAAACATACCTACATAAAAACTATCAGTACAGATTCGCTTTTAATACAGCATACAGCTCTGTAAACACCATCACTGTATCTGATTTTTATTTTTTATCTGTATCTGTATTAAAAAAAGGGGAAATTTTATTCTAGCTTCACGATCACCGGAGGCCCGATCATGCCAAGCAAATCACTCATATCCCTTTTCAGCCTTGTGCTGAAGCATCACCGGCAGAGGCGCGACTACCGTCACCTGCTGAAACTCGATGAACACTTGCTAGCCGACGTAGGCCTGAACCGCGAGCAGATTCAGCGCGAGCTGGCGCGACCCTACTGGGCAACGCTGAGACTCAGCCTGCGCTGCAGCCGCGAGCTTTCAGCTAACGATAGCAGTACGCGCCTGCACGCCTAGCTCTAATCCTGTAAGTGCCCAATCGAGAGCTAAGCGGCGATAGCTCGGCGTCGCGGCATCCTGGCAATACAGCATTTCGCGCGCACTGCAGACTTAAATTCAACGCCGATTTTCAGTACCCTCATAAGTCAGACAGCCACCCATGGATTAGCCAGTGACCCACGCAACCGATATAGATGCGCGCTACGCCCTCGCCAAGCGCGTGGCACAGGAGGCCGCACGTCGTGGTATGGGCTACTACCAGCAACGCGACGACCTTATCGTTGAGCACAAAGGTGGTCATCGCCAGGACGTCGTAAGCATGGCTGACCGCGCGCTGGAAGACTATATTCGCGCCGAATTGCTAGCCGCTTTTCCGGATGACGGCTTTCTAGGTGAGGAAAGTGGCTCCATCGATTTGGACGCTCGCTGCCTCTGGGTTATAGACCCTATCGATGGCACCGCCTGCTTCGTCAATGGCCTGCACAACTGGTGTGTTTCCATCGGCATGCTACTTGATGGCGTACCGCACATCGGCGCGATCGCGGATCCCAATCATAATGAGCTCTTCCACGGCGTGCGCGGTCAAGGCGCGTTCGTTAATGATCGACCACTGCGCGCCAGTGAGGCTACGCATGTTCGCGAAGGCTTACTCGGCGTGGGTACCTTCTATGCACGCGGTACTGAGCATTTCATTCCGTTTTTAACGCGTTTGCTTGGCGAGGGCGGCATGTTTTTACGCAATGGTTCTGGCGCACTGATGACCGCGTACGTCGCAGCCGGCAGGTTGCTGGGCTACTATGAAACGCTATTAAAAAGTTGGGATTGCGCCGCAGGACTGGTATTGGTCGCAGAGGCTGGCGGTCGCAGCAACAACTTTCTGCGCGGCGATGGGCTCTTGCATGGCAACCCTTACCTCGTGGCCTGCCCCGGCGTCTATGATCAGGTCGCCGAGATGATCGGCCCCATGCTTGACGGGGACCAGGTCACACCGCTGCAATAAACTTGCAGGATTAAAGCCCTATGTTAAAAAAAACCAAGAGCACTTTAATCTGCGGCCTACTTCTGTTGATCAGCTGCAATCTCCAGGCAACCATGCGCTGTGGCACTGGTTTAGTCGATGAAGGTGACAGCATAGAGCAAGTATTACAAAAATGCGGCGAGCCGAATCAGCGCGAAAAAACCGGCCAGTATATTGAAGCTGATGGGATTCCCGCCGAAGGTTCGGTTAACGAAGAAGACTGGATTTACGGCCCCGACAACGGCATGTATCGCTACCTGCATTTCATAAACGGCAGGCTGGTACGCCTACGCAGCCAGCGCAACTAGATTAGCGTTACCTCTACCCGATTTCGCCCTGCTGACTTACCTTCATAAAGCGCGTGGTCAGCCCGAGCGATGGCGTTGCTCAGCAGCTCTTCTGCACGGTACTGGGTAATGCCAATGGAGATAGTGACGCTGATTCGCTTGCCATCGCTCTCTACCACCAATACTTCAATTGCCTTGCGTATGCGCTCCGCGCTGGCTGCCGCTTGCTCAATATCCGCCCCTGGCAGCACCGCCAGAAACTCCTCACCACCCCAGCGGCCGATAAAGTCCTGTTCACGCATTGAGTCTTTCAGAACCTGACTCACGCCGCCCAAAACACGATCACCAACATCATGCCCATATTGGTCATTGATCTGTTTGAAGTGGTCTACGTCCATCAACATAAACGTCAGATTACTCGGACGGCGATGATGGCGGGCCAGCTCTTTTTCGGTCAGCGCGATGATGTGCCGGCGATTGAACAAACTGGTCAGTGAGTCGGTAGTCGCCATCCGCGCCAGCCGCTTATGCGCGCGGGTTACAGTGTTTACATAGAACAGTGATAGGTAGCTGAACATGCCAAAAACCACCGTCAGATTAAAAACATGTACGGCTAACAGCGCATTAGATGAGATAGGTTGCAGTGGCTCGATGTACCACATGAGCGCATCTAAACTTACGTAATAGGCCCACATACAGGCGACCAAAATCCAGGCGCTGCGCGCTCGCATGGTGACGAACAACGCAGGTATGAACATCAGCAAAAAATAATGGAAACCGCTTTCCCAGCCCACCAGCACCGTCCCGAGGCCGGCATGCACTAGCACCTCCGTGCGAATCAACATGATCGCTAGCCGGTTACGCCGCTGGGCGAACGCGCGATAAGCGTACACATACATAGCCACGCTGATCACATTGACCCAGGCCAGAATGGGCGAACCAAGAAGAAGGAAAATAAAGAAAAAAGCGACATCAACTGCGCCAGCCAGCTGACAGCAACGCATCGACAGCTGCCAGAACTCTGGCCGAGCGTCGCGCTTGTGTGGGTTATCCTGCTGCGTCCCTGGCATCAAACCTGTTACCTCAAGCTCCGGGAAAACTCCGGATATTGTCTAGGTTGACTGCCTGACAACCGGCAGCTGAGCTGAGTCTGAAGTGTAGTGAATTGTCTGGCAATCAGCCAGCTACAACGACTCATCAAACTCGCAAGGGAGGCTCCGCCCCACAATCTCAGCTTATCGGCAACAACTGCTATTAATGGAGTATTTGGCTAAGAAACAGTTGAGTGCGTTCATTCTCAGGGTTACTGAAGAATTTATTGGGCTCGGCTTCCTCCACGATTTCACCGCGATCCATAAATATCACCCGGTTGGCTACCGTGCGTGCAAAACCCATTTCATGGGTTACGCAGATCATGGTCATGCCATCCTCAGCAAGTCCGATCATAGTATCTAACACCTCTTTTACCATCTCCGGATCCAATGCCGAGGTGGGCTCATCAAACAGCATGATCTTGGGCTGCATGCAGAGTGCCCGCGCAATCGCTACTCGTTGCTGCTGACCACCGGATAATTGCCCAGGAAACTTGTGTGCCTGCTCTGGAATCCGTACTCGCTCCAGGTAATGCATGGCGACTTCTTCAGCCTCACGCTTCGGCGTCTTGCGCACCCACATCGGCGACAGGGTGCAGTTCTGCAATACCGTCAAATGCGGAAACAGATTGAAATGCTGAAACACCATGCCCACCTCACGACGCACCGCTTCGATGTGCTTGAGGTCATGGGTCAACTCAGTGCCGTCGATGATAATGCGTCCTTGCTGGTGCTCCTCCAACCGATTGAGGCAACGGATGGTGGTCGACTTACCTGAGCCGGAGGGCCCACAGATCACGATACGCTCGCCATGTTGCACACTCATGTTGATGTCTTTCAACACATGGAACTGGCCATACCATTTATGCACCCCATCCATCTGGATAACGCCTTCGGGCAAGGTGGGCTGCATGTTTGCTTCACTCATTGTGTACTCCTATTTTTTAACAGCCTGCTAACGCTTATGGCCAGTATCCAGCTTGCGCTCCAAATGCATGGAGTAGCGGGACATACCGAAACAGAAAATCCAGAACACCAGAGCCGCGAAAACGTAGCCTTCAGTTGCCATGCCCAGCCACGCCGGGTCGGTAGTCGCTTGCTTGATGCTGTTGAGCAGGTCGAACAAGCCGATGATGATGACCAGGCTGGTGTCTTTAAATAGCGCAATAAAGGTATTCACGATGCCGGGAATAACCAGTTTCAGTGCCTGCGGCAAGATCACCAGGCCCATCATGCGCCAGTACCCCAGCCCCATAGCCGAGGCCGCTTCATACTGCCCCTTGGGGATCGCCTGCAGACCGCCGCGTACTACCTCAGCCACGTAGGCCGACTGGAACAGGATCACACCGATCAGCGCGCGCACCAGCTTGTCGAAGTTCATCCCTTCCGGCAGGAACAACGGCAGCATTACCGACGACATGAATAGCACTGTGATGAGCGGCACGCCGCGCCAGAACTCGATAAAAGTGACGCAGAGCACGCGAATCGCCGGCATCTCCGAACGACGCCCAAGTGCCAGCATAATGCCCAATGGCAGGGCTCCGGCGATGCCAACCGCAGCGATAACCAGCGTTAGCGTTAGACCACCCCATTGGCTGGTCTCGACTGTTTCTAACCCCAGAAAACCACCGTGCAGCAGCCAGTAGGCCAACAGCGGATATACCACTAAAAAGCCAATACCGTAGCGCGCCTTGCGGGGCATGGCATCGATAAACAACGGAACGGCGCCAACTATCGCCAGAATCACCGTGAGGTCTACCCGCCAGCGTAATTCCGACGGGTAAAAGCCATACATGAACTGGCCAAAGCGCTGTTGGATGAACACCCAACAAGCCCCTTCGCTAGTGCAATCGGCGCGCGTGGTGCCAACCCAGTCGGCGTTGATGAACGCCCAGCTGATCAGCGGCGGCACAATTAGCCACACCAAATACAGCGCGAATAG
Source organism: Halopseudomonas sabulinigri (assembly GCA_011053055.1). Classification (GTDB taxonomy): domain Bacteria; phylum Pseudomonadota; class Gammaproteobacteria; order Pseudomonadales; family Pseudomonadaceae; genus Halopseudomonas; species Halopseudomonas sabulinigri_A. Next base: position 11,939 of record DRHT01000012.1, read on the forward strand.
CGTCAGCAGACTATTGAACCACCCGGAAAACAGATTCCCGCGCAGCCAGGCGACAGCCCCTATGGACTGGTTTGGCGGTGGCATGTCAGGTTTGAACGTATGTGTTTGCATGACGGCTCCTCAGCGCTCAATCAGCGCTATGCGCCCGTTGTACCAGTTCATGAACATCGAAATACTGATGCTGATGGCCAGGTACACACTCATGGTGATGGCGATCACTTCAATGGCCTGCCCGGTTTGGTTCAATACCGTACCGGCAAACAGCGACACCATATCCGGATAGCCGATACCGGCTGCCAGCGAGGAGTTTTTCGCCAGATTCAGGTACTGGCTGGTCAGCGGCGGAATGATCACGCGTAGCGCCTGAGGAATGATCACCAGTCGCAGCGTCTTGCCCGCAGGCAAGCCCAACGAATGTGCCGCCTCGGTCTGCCCGTGATTGACCGACTGAATACCCGCCCGGACGATCTCGGCAATGAAGGCCGCTGTATAAATACTCAACGCCAACGTCAACGCCATCAGCTCGGGGATCAGCACCCAGCCACCACGAAAGTTGAAGCCCTTGAGCTCAGGTATTGTCCAGACCAGTGGATTACCGGCGATAAGCACCGCTAATCCCGGGACCACTAGCAACAGCGCGATAACCGAGATAAGCAACGGGAAAGGTTGCCCGGTTGCCTCACGTCGCTTTTTTGCCCAACGGCCTAGCAGCACAGATGCGATTATCGCCAGCAGCAATGCAGCGAAGAACAATCCAAAGGTTTCGGATAGCCCGGGGGAAGGCATATACAGCCCGCGGCTGTTGAGATAAAAGCTGTCCAGCACGCCCAGACTTTGTCGCGGGCCCGGCAGTGACAACATGACAGCGAAGTACCAGAACAGGATCTGCAGTAACGGGGGAATATTACGAAAGGTTTCGATGTAAACGGTTGCCAGCTGACGAACCAGCCAGTTGGGCGATAACCGCGCCACACCGAGCAAGAAACCGATCATGGTCGCTAGAATAATACCGATGACGGAAACCAGCAGCGTGTTAAGCAGACCAACAAAAAAGACCCGTCCGTAGCTGTCAGTCTGGGTGTAATCAATCAGGTGTTGGGCAATACCAAAACCTGCCGTGTTATTGAGAAATGCAAACCCGGAATTTATACCGCGTTGTTCCAGATTCGTCTGTGTATTGTCGAACAAAAACCAGCCAAGCCCCACCACCGCAGCGATGGCGACCAGCTGAAAGATCAATGCCCGCAACTTTGGATCGGTCAGGACCGAGCCACGACGTCGCGGCACATTGGCAGCATTTTGCATATAAGCCTCTCGCATCCTCGGCTCAAACAGCGAGCGAAGATCCAACTTGTCAGAACGACGTCAGCCCGACACTGGATCGGGCTGACGTAACGGTTGGCGTATCAGCGCACTGGTGGTGCGTACTGAAGTCCACCGTTGTTCCACAACGCGTTGAGGCCACGTTCAATCTTCAATTCGCTGCCGGCACCGACATTGCGATCGAAGCTTTCACCGTAGTTGCCCACTTGCTTGACGATCTGTACTGCCCAATCAGGCGGCAGCTTCAGGTCGTTGCCGTACTGACCTTCAGAGCCCAGCAGACGTGCAACGTCAGGGTTGCCGGTTGACTTGCTTTTTTCTTCGACGTTGCTGGATGTAATACCCAGCTCTTCCGCGTTAACCATGGCAAACAATGACCAGCGAACGATGTTGAACCACTCATCATCACCCTGGCGCACCACTGGGCCCAATGGCTCTTTGGAGATCACCTCAGGCAGCACCACATATTCATCCGGAGCGCCCAGCTTGATACGCTGTGCGTAGAGTTGTGACTGGTCTGATGTCAGCACATCACAACGACCGGATTCGAGCGACTTGGCGCTTTCGTCGGAGGTGTCATAGGTGATGGGGGTGAATTTAAGATTGTTGGCGCGGAAGTAATCAGACAGGTTCAGCTCGGTAGTCGTGCCGGCCTGGATACAAACAGTCGCCCCATCCAGGTCCTTGGCCGTAGTCACACCCAGCTTTTTGTTGACCAGAAAACCTTGTCCGTCGTAATAATTCACGCCAGCAAAGTTCAGACCCAGACCCGCGTCGCGCGAACTGGTCCAAGTGGTATTACGCGACAGCACATCTACTTCACCGGACTGCAGCGCAGTGAAACGTTCCTTGGCAGTCAACGGGCTGTACTTGACCTTGGTGGCATCGCCGAACAGCGCCGCCGCAACCGCACGGCATACGTCTACGTCGAGGCCCATGTAGTTACCCTTGTCATCGGCGTAGGAGAAACCGGGCAACCCATCACTGATACCGCATTGCACAAAACCTTTTTTCTGCACAGCGTCAAGGGTAGCGCCTGCCTGTGCAAAACTGCTGACGCCCAATACGGCGGCGGTGGTAAATACTGCCAGAGCGGATTTCGCCATCTTCATTTGAATCTCCAGTTGCTATTGTTTTGTCGGAGTCTCGAGCTCTTTTCTGTCTGCTCTCGTGGAGCACAGAGTAAGAGCCTGCGACCGATCACCGGTATCGATCTGCCCATTGACTATAGTGGACACGAGACTGATAGCAATTTGCCTATCACCGGACGCACCGCGCCCGACATGCTCGTTTTGACCCCGCCTTTTCAACGAAGCCCTCTACCACGCGCCTGCACCTTGATTCTGCAAAAAAAGTAAGATGAGACGTGCGCAGCGTTATCAGACAATGCAATCGCCGTACCAGCACCTGTTCTAGAGCGGTTGGTTTAAGACAGCGGAATTGGACTTGTATCAGTGCGACATTTTCTTTTGAAATCTGCCACAGAGCGTTCGACGCAGCGCATCAAATAGGCGCAGAGGTGATACCGAGAGACACAAAAAGGCACAGCAAGGAGTTATGGCGGGCAAAGCAATGGTCTGAGCGGGTGCCCGATCAAAGTAAAAACGGATTGGTTCCTGGCGGTGCGACTTGGATATCCACATTCAAATTATCCAAATCGCACGGGCGTCAACGGAAACTAGCGCGAGGGCTCATCAGCAGAAGCTTCTGCCGCAAGCTTGGCTTTGGCAGCAGCCAAGCTGGAAAACAGCAGTTCTGGCGCCACCGGACGGCCAAGATAAAAGCCTTGCAAGGTGTCGCAGCCGAGCCGGGTCAGTAAATCCTGCTGCTCAGCGGTTTCCACACCTTCAGCAACGATTTTTAACCCCAGGGTTTTACCCAAAGCGATGATGGCGGAGACGATGGCAGCATCATCATTGCCCTGCGCCAGCTCAGTCACAAAGCCACGATCAATCTTGAGTTCGTTGGCGGGAAGTCGCTTGAGATAAAGCAGGCTAGAATAACCAGTGCCAAAGTCATCAATTGAGATACTGACACCCAAACTGGTCAGCTCATCGAGGATCACCAGGCTGCTTTCGGCATCACGCATGGCAGTCGATTCAGTCACTTCAAGTATCAGGCAACTGGGCGGCAGGTCGTGTTTTTGTAAAGTTGAGCGCACCGCGTCAACCAGACCTGGATGACCCAACTGCACGGTCGAGAGGTTAACCGCAATACTCCAGTCTGCATTACCTTGCTGGTGCCAGACTTTAAGCTGCCGGCAGGCTTCATCAATCACCCAGTTGCCGATGGAAACAATCAAGCCAGTGCGTTCAGCCAGCGGCAGAAAGGCATCCGGCGGCACCATGCCGCGCTCCGGGCTCTGCCAGCGCAGCAGCGCCTCAACGCCAATCATCGGACCGGCAGGCGCAATCATCTTCGGCTGGTAATGCAATATAAATTCGTTGCGGTCCAGTGCGCCCAGCAGTTCTTGTTGCAACTTCAACTGCTCATGCGCGTTGGCGTTCATCTTACTTTCAAAGAAGCTATAACAGTTACGCCCGGCCTCTTTGGAGTGATACATAGCCGCATCAGCATTAACCATTAACTCATGCGCGGTTTCGCCATCGCCCGGGTAAACCGCGACGCCAATACTGGCCGATATATGCAGCGTATTGCGGCCCATTTCATAGGGTTTGCCTAAGCTTTCAATCAAACGCTGTGCGAGGACCGCGGCATCCTCCGGCTCACCCGGATCAATCAGCAGAACGAATTCGTCTCCGCCCAGGCGCGCAGCGGTATCTTCACTGCGCTTGGTGTCCAGAATCCGTTGTGCCACCTCTTCCAGCAGCTTATCGCCAACGTGGTGGCCGTAAATATCGTTCACCGCTTTGAAGCCATCCAAATCCATGAACAGCACCGCGAAGTTGCGACCGTCGCGGGTAGCTTTCTGAATGGCTTGGTCTAAGCGATCATCCAGCAGTATGCGGTTAGGTAATTTGGTCAGGTTGTCGTGCAGAGCCAGCTGTACCAGCTCACTGTTGGCTTCATCCAAAGAGGACGCGAGGATGCTGGTACGTGCATCCAGCATGGAAATGATCAACGCGATAGCAAACACAGCGAATGTCACCACAATGACCACAATCGCCAGCCACTTGGCATCAATCCCGCTATTGGCCGCACCGCAAAAACTGTCAATCGGGAACTGGGCAGCCGCCATACCGGTGTAGTGCATGCCCACAATGGCGCAGCCCATCACCAATGACGCACCTATGCGCGCATAAAAAACGTGCTCAGAATCACCACGCAGGCGGAATGCGATCCACAAGGCGGCACCCGAGGCGACTACCGCAATCACCACGGACAACACCAGAATCCAGGGCACATAAACTACCTGCGGCGTCATCTGCATCGCCGCCATTCCGGTGTAATGCATGGCAGCAATACCCGCGCCCATCAGCAATGCGCCCAGCATCAAATGCATTTTTGGCATATCGCGCTGGCATACCATCCAGAGGGCGAAGGCGGATGAGCCGATGGCAATCAACAACGAGAGCAAGGTCAAGCCCAGGTCGTAGCCCAAAGGGATCGGCAAACTAAATGCCAGCATGCCAACGAAGTGCATCGACCAGATACCCAGACCCATCGCAAATGAACCGCCGACCAGCCACAAGAGTGCAGCGCGCCCACGTGTGCTAGATACGCGCGCGGCCATGTTGAGCGCGGTGTAAGACGCAAGAATGGCAACGATCAGAGAGAAGGCGACGAGAATGGAGTTATAACTACTGGGAAGCATGTTTCAGCTAGTCCGAGGTTAGGTGGCAAGACAGACATGGCGAAATGCCATTATACGGACAAGTACCATTTTAGGCGCATACGCCTAACAATAACGGATGAAAGGTAGCATGCGCGCCTACGTTTACTCCACCACAATATTGTCTCATAAACGCACAGTAAGGACTTTGGCTCAGGAAGACAGGTGTGCATAGAAGACTTGACTTTCATTATATGATGATAGACATTCTATGAAGTCTGGCCGTCATATAACAGCACTGCGGTACGGCCTGTACCAATCAATACGCACTCAAGCATGGAGCCGCCAACATGAATGGCAATACATCAACTGCCCGCCCCTCGCTTTCAGCTGACGATGCCTTCGCGCATGCCTGCATGGCGTTCAGTAGGCCCCGTCGCATTGCCGCCAGCGAAGCTGAACAAGCGCTACTGGGACAGGCAATCCAAACCCTTCATCCGCATGAAGGCCAAGACATCACCGTTTGGACCTTGGGGCACGGGCCGCGCGTGCTTTTGATACATGGCTGGGACAGCCGAGGGTCTCATCTGGCCGGTTTTGTTGAGCCACTACTGCGGGTGGGGTTTTCCGTCACTCTGTTCGACATGCCTGCGCATGGCGACTCAGCTGGCGAGCATGGCAGCGTGGTGCATTCAAGCCGCGCGCTGCTGTCGCTGACCAATGCATTGGCCGACGTGCAGGCAGTGATCACTCATTCGATGGGTTCAGCGGCGGCATTGATTGCCTTCTGTCAAGGCTTGCAGGTTAAAGCCAGCGTGCACTTATGCGGGCCTAGCTCGTTATCCGCAATGGTAAAACTACAGGCTCGCGGTTACGGTTTAAGCCCTGAGCAAAGCCGGGACTTTCAAGCTTGGGTAGAAGAGTTCATTGGCCAATCAACGCAGTCCGTCGATCTTGAAAGCCTGCTCGAAGGTCTGCGTCATCCAGCGCTGATCATGCATGATCCCGAAGACAGAATCGTACCAGTCGGCGCATCTGTCGCCCTGAACCAAGCCTGGGCTAACTCAGAATTAGTGCAGTTGAGCGGGCTGGGACATCGTCGTGTATTGACCGACGCAGATGTGATCAGCCGCAGCGTGGACCACTTGATCCGGCATGCCACGGGAAGCGAAGCGGTATGAGCCTGCAGACGCAACACGAAATAACAACTGACCTCAGTTCTCAAGTCTCTCGACGCAGCGGAACTCAGGTATTGGTGCTACTGGCGAGCTTGGCTGCGTTAGGTACGTTAGCGACCAATATCATCCTCCCGTCGTTCCCTTCAATGGGTGCTGAACTGGGGATATCATCGCGGGAAATGGGGCTGACACTATCCTATTTCTTTGTCGCCTTTGCTGTTGGCCAGTTACTGGTCGGACCAGTATCTGACCGCTACGGCCGCAAGTGGCTGGTCATCGGTGGCTTGTTGATTTTCTCGCTGGGTAGCCTGCTCTGTGCCTACGCCAGCAGTCTACATACCCTACTGGCCGGCCGCGTCGTGCAGGCGCTCGGCGTATGCGCGGCTTCAGTGCTGTCTCGGGCCATCGCTCGCGACCTGTTTGAAGGCGAAGCATTGGCACGTATTTTGGCGCTAATCATGGTCGCCATGGCCGCCGCACCAGGCTTCTCCCCTATCTTGGGCAGCGCGTCCGACACCTTCCTGGGCTGGCGAGCAACCTTTGGTCTAGTCGCGCTGGTAGGCATACTGGTTGCTCTTGGTTATGCCATAACCATCGGCGAAACACACGTCGCCGAGCGGCGGCAGTCGGTTTCGGCTTCAGCCATTATCGTGCAGTACGCCAAACTGATTAGCGACGCCCGATTCTTTCGACCAGCCATTGCCGTCAGCTTGATCGTTGGCGGACTGTACGCGTTTTTTGGCGCGGCACCTGCTGTTCTGATGGTCGATATGGGGCTGAGTTCTTTTGAACTTGGCTTACTATTCGCCGGCACCGTTGTGGTGGTGTTCGCTTCTGGCTTGCTGGCACCGCGTTTTGCCCATCGTTGGGGAGCCGCCCGCGTCGCCACCTGCGGCATTCTGTTGGCGTTGCTCGGTGGCACCTCGGTTTATCTAGTGCAGGATCAACACAACCTGGTCATCTTTACCTTGGCGCTCACAGTGTTTCTGGCAGGTATGGGCACAGTCAATCCGCTGGGCACGGCACTCACTTTGCAACCCTTTGGTCATCAAGCGGGCGTTGCATCGGCGTTGCTTGGCTTTCTACAGATGAGCTGCGCCGCATTAGGCACTTGGGCGACCACCACCCTTCCCTTGCCCGCAGCCGCGGCTATGGGTCTGGTGCTGGCGGTTTTTTCACTTCTTGCGCTGTTAGTCTTTGTGGTTGGGCGCAAAGCTACCACCGGTATTTAAGCCTTAGTTCCGCTCATGCAGATTAAAACCATTCTTCAAACTGCATGAGCAGCAGCAAAGGCCTCTATCGCAAACGTTCTGCGGCACTCAACAACACCTGCTCGGTAGCACTCCAGCCAAGACAAGCATCGGTAATAGACACGCCATACTGCAGATCAGGCGACAGCGGTTGGCAGCCAGCGAACAAATGGCTCTCAAGCATTACGCCCCGAATATTGCTCTGCCCAGCCAGCCGCTGCGCAACAACCGATGCCAGCACCTCTGGCTGACGCAGAGGGTCTTTGCCGCTATTGGCGTGACTGCAGTCAATCATCAGACCAGTTGAAATACCCTGGCCTAGCAGCGCAGCACAGGCCGCCTGTACCGCGTCTGCCTGATAGTTTGGCCCAGCATGACCACCACGCAGAACCAAATGCGTATCGGCGTTACCCTGGGTCTGTATCAACGCCGGGCGCCCCTGCTCATCCATCCCAAAGTGTTGATGCGCATGCGCTGCCGAACGCATGGCATCGCAAGCGATGGCGAGGCTGCCGTCGGTACCATTTTTGAAGCCGACTGGCAGATCAAGACCACTAACCATTTCCCGATGAATCTGCGATTCGCTGGTGCGTGCGCCAATCGCGGCCCAACTCAGCAAGTCGTCCAGATAGCCTGCCGCTAGCGGCTGCAGCAATTCAGTCGCAACCGGCAGGCCTAGCTCGGTGATGCTCAGCATCAGCTGCCGCGATAGCGCTAAGCCCTCAGCCATGTCGCCACTGTCGTCTAACTGTGGATCGTATAGCAGCCCCTTCCAGCCTACCGTGGTGCGCGGTTTTTCCACGTAGGCACGCATTACCAAAAGCAGCTGATCACTGACTTGAGGTGCCAGCGCAGCCAAGCGCTGTGCGTACTCCAGCGCCGCGATAGGATCATGCAATGAACAAGGGCCGGCAATCACCAGCAGCCTGGAGTCTTCGCCGCGCATAATGGCGCGAATAGCGTTTCGGCCGCGCTCGACGGTAGCGGCTGAGCCAACCCCTAGCGATAACCTGGCGCGCAACTGAAAAGGGGTTGGCAACGCTTGAGCGCTGCGTTTGGCAGTATGCATTTCACGAGCGGAAAGAGCAGAAACAGTGGCATTCATATTGTGTATTCCTTAATCGCGCGGCCAAGCCGCTGCGACGCTATCTGGGTGATCGATGAAGGGATCGGTGGTGACTCACAGCCGCGCTGTTGAACTGCCAATAGGAGTACGGAAATCGATTAAAGCTACGGTAATCATTCATGTGTAAATCCTCGTAAAAATCCAAATAAAGCCCAATAAAAAACCCCAGTCGGGAAGCCGACCGGGGTTTTGTGTACTCTCTGGTGGCGACCCTTTGGTTCAGGGCGCCTGTGGGGTGTCAGGCGCGCCTATGGCTAAACCAATACCCAAAATAGAAGGATTCTGTAGTCACTACTAACAACGCACGCGCCGCCGCAGCGCGAGAGGCGCTGAGGGCAGTAGCAATGCTGTTGCTAGACAAAGACAACATAAAAATCTCCGTTGGACTGCTTGGGAATGTAGCCGATCAAACAGAGTCTTGGCAACCGCCTTAACCCTTTAGGCCGTTCTGCATCTCGACTTCACAGAGCGCAATCGCTCCGTGCGCCATCGAAATACAGCGCTAGCCCAAACGCTGATTTGCGCGTTACTTGCGCTTTGGTGGCGCCATCCCATCCGAGCTAGTGATTACTTTCCCTTGCGGTGGTCTGGAAGGACGCTTGCCCGCCTTGGGCTTCTTTGACTTGGCGGAAGGCTTTTTCTTATCATCCTTTTTCTTCTTGCTGCCAACCGGCTTGCCCGAAGATTTGACGTTTTTTGGACCCTTGAAGCTACCTGGCACCTCTTTGAGGATGCGTCGCTCAAACTGACGTCGCAAGTAGCGCTCAATGCTCGACATCAAATTCCACTCATGTGGATTGATCAGCGAGATGGCCAAGCCACTAGCACCTGCACGCCCAGTACGCCCAACCCGATGCAGGTAATCGTCACCGCTGCGTGGCATATCAAAGTTGATAACCCGATCCAACTCAAGAATGTCCAAACCACGGGCCGCCACATCGGTGGCCACGAGTATCCCGCTACTACCTTGCTTGAAGCGCTCTACGGCTAGATTGCGCTCCTTCTGATCCTTCTCGCCATGCAAAACGTAAACGCGCAAATCCATCGCGCGCAACACGCCGTTAAGGCGGTCTGCGGCTACGCGGGTGTTGGTGAAAACAATGGTTTTACCTTCACCTTCGTTAACCAGCAGCCACTTAAGCATCGCTTCTTTGTGCGTATTGTGGTCTGCCGGTATCACCTGTTGGCTGATCGCCGGCGTGTCATCACGCACACTGGTCAGCTCCAAAATCTCGGGCTCGCGCAAAACCGAATCAATCATCCGCTGTAAGCCACGATTACCTTTTGTCGCGGAATACAGCGCCGTTTGCCGTGTTTCAGGGCAGGCGTTGGCCAGCGTGGTAACGTCTTCGCTAAAACCCATGTCGAGCATGCGATCGGCCTCATCCAGCACCAGCGTCTGCACACAGCTCAAATCCAGGTTGGCAGCAGCCAGCTGCTCTAGCGCCCGCCCCGGCGTAGCAACCACGATATCCGGGTTTTTGCGCAGACGCGCGGCCTGCACCTTAAAGTCTTCACCACCCGTAACCAGCTCGGCCTTGAGAAAGGTAAACTGCGCTAGCGTGGCGATATCCTTGACTACCTGGCGGGCCAGCTCGCGGGTTGGCACCAGAATAAAACCACGCGGGGAGATTGGCTTCGACTCATCGTCCAGCAACCGCTGCAACAGCGGCAGTACGAAGGCCGCGGTTTTCCCACTGCCCGTTTGAGCGATAACGTACAGGTCCTTGCCGGCAATGGACGCAGGAATAGTAGCGACCTGCACCTCGGTAGGCTGGTCGAAAGACAGCTCTTCAAGCGCTTTGAGTAAGCGTTCGTGGAGATTGAGTTGGCTGAACATGGTTTGGCTAGACAAGGGAGTCACTCTGAAAAGGTCGGTATCAACAATTCCGACAGTCTAACAGATGTGTAGTCACACGCCGGGCGAAAGCCGCGCGGAGGTCAAAATACGCACAAAAAAAGGGGTATCCGAAGATACCCCTTAAAAACCCAAACGTTTTTTCTAAAGCAGCATCAGAGCTTAACGGATACCTGAAGAGCGCAGGGCAGCCGGTGTGAACTGATTGTAGCTAGGCTCGTAATCGAAATTAGGCGCAGAAGACTCTTCTGTGTACATACCCAACGCGATGTAACGACCCGCCAGCAAGTCATACAGAGTCTCGAGGTTATAACCTGGGATCTTATTGGCATAATTGAAGGCGATATGGCCTTCGCCTACACGCCAAAGAGTGCCACGACCATCATAATGGTCCGCCAAGTTAATCATCCAAGAGTCTTCGTCTACGAAGAAATTACGCTGGGCGTAAATATGACGTTGACCTTCTTTAACGTTACCCTGAACTTCCCACACGCGGTGCAACTCGAAACGAGTGTGTTCGGGATTGACGTGTCCAGCTTGAAGCACGTCTGCATACTTGAGGCCACGGTCAGATAGCTTGCCTGCGTTGTAAGGAACATAAATTTCCTTCTTGCCGATCAACTTCCAGTTATAACGGTCAGGTGCGCCGTTATACATAGCGAAGTTATCAGAAGTACGCATGCCATCTGACGCCGTACCTGGGCCGTCATAAGCAACCTGAGGCGCGCGACGAACACGACGCTGACCGGCGTTATAGACCCAAGCCATACGCGGCTCTTTCAACTGATCCAGTGTATCGTGCACCAGTAGTACGTTACCCGCCAGACGTGCAGGAGCGTTCACGCGCTGCTTAAAGAACAACAAAGTATTCGGCATTGTGGATGCGTCAACATCATCCATCAAATTCGGATAACCCACTTCCTCCTCAAGCTTGATAAGCGTGAATGAACCGTTAGTCTGCGGCATCGCCTGCATATACTTACGTGTAGCATTCAGGCGATAGCGAGTGCTGTGGTTCCAGATAACTTCAACGCCCGACTGTGGGATCGGGAAAGCAAAGGTACCGTGGGAGAAGTTAGAGATACCGTCGCCACCATTAACCAGCTGAGCTTGACCAGCGGTTTTCTTGACCTGGTCATAAACAGACTGTGGGTAACCAACCGTACGCTCAGTCTTGTAGACAGGCATTTTGAAGGTTTCAGGATAACGCTCGAACATAGCAACCTGACCAGGAGTCAGGTTTTCCTTATGCTGCTGATAGTTTTGCGCAGTGATCACCATCTCAGGCTGCTGGCCTTTGAAGGGGTCTTCGTAAAAGTTGTCTGCCAACGCCTTACCGGCATCAGTAGGCAGACCACCCGTCCATTCAGGGATAGTGCCGGCCGCGTTACCGGCCTTCTCTGCGCCGATCGGCGTCAGAGAATTACCCAACTGATCAATCTGGGCTTGGGTCAGGCTCTGCGCCATGACACTTGAAGCCAAAAGGCTCAGTGCCAAACCGCCAGCACCCAACAGAGTTTTTTGTATACGCATATTATTCTTTCTCCTTAATAGCCCGGTCTTAGAAGCTTACGCTGAAGGTGAGGGATGCATAATCACGGTCAACGTTGGTGTTGTACTTACCGTCAAAGAAGCTGGTGTAACTTACACCGGCGCTGTAGCGGTTCGCGTAATCAGCATCCAAACCAACACTGACAGACTTGGCATCTTCGGTGAAGTTAGGGCCGTAACCATCAATATCGTGTGACCAAGCAAGGCTAGGCTTCAAGTTAATACCAGCGAACACGTTGCTGTAATCCAGCGACGCACGGATGCGATAACCGTAGGACCAATCAGTGTAGAAGCCTTCGTTTTCGCACCAGCTATCGGCATTAGGGGATTGGTCGCCTGGATCAGGCGCAGCTTGGGAGGAACAGGTTCCATTTGCATATGGGCTTTGACCAAAAAGAGAATCACGACCATACATGGTGTCGCCAGCGCTATCGCCAATGCCGCCAATGTAGTTCACGCCTGCTTCACCCACCAAAGCCAAACGGCTAGCTCCCATGATGCGATCAACAAACTTGATCGCTGTCACCTGGGCTTGATAAAACTCTTTCCGGTCGTAGCCTTGAATATAATCGCCGACCGCATAGGTTTCATCACGATGAATATTGTTGCCACCAAAACCCCTAGTCAAAGCAGTACGGCTCATATCGCCTGTGTTGACCTGCAATGGCATGTTAGGCCGATAGCTAACTTCACCACCTAAAGACACACCTGAAACACTGGTTTGGAAGCTCACACCATACAGGCGAATGTCTTCTGGATATTCGAAGAAGTAACCTGCCGACCCGCCAACACCATTAATGCCAACTGCCGCACCGGCTCTGTTGGAGTAAATAGGCGCTCGACTGTGATAATTCATAGCATAGAAGCCGAATTCAGAGTCGTTCAACTCAGGGGCAAAGTAACGTAATGCCACGCCAAACTGACCATCATCTTTCGCTTCTTCGTTATGTTGCGTGCGAACAATATAGGTACCAGGTAACTGTTCGCCTTGCGGAGCGTCCGCAGGACCAGCGAAGTTCAGTCGATCCACACAGCCTTCAGCCAAGGTGTCAGCACCAAAGAAAGTACCGCAGTTATCCAAAGCATACGGAGCCCACTTAAGCTGATAGAAAGCTTCCATGCTTAAGTTTTCAGTCAGACCCTGAGATAGGTAAAGCATCTCAACCGGGAGCAAACCTTCTTTCAGCTCAGCACCCGGACGGCGCAAAGCGGCCACGTCAATCGGGTTGATTGAGTTAATAGAGTTCTGAATAAAGGTAGACTCACCCCAGCTCACAACCTGACGACCCAGACGAACGTTGCCTGGATTGTTGCCGATGAAGTAGTTGTGATAGACGAAAGCGTCTAACAGAGCTACGCCTGAGGACTTAACCAATGGGTTACGACCGGAGTCATCGATATCGTAGAAACGCTGGCTGCCGTCTTTGGTCTCAAAGTCGTACCAGTATTTACCACGGATGAACGCGCCAGAGTCTCCATAACGTAGCTCAAGGTCATGCACGCCGCGGAAGATCTTGGAAAAAGCATCGCCCTTCTCATAGTTCAAACGGCCGTCATCGGAAGTTCGAGCGGCGGCCTCACCACCATTTTTGGGGGATATGAAACGCTTATCGGCGTCTTCCGTAGCCCAGCTGGCGCCCACAGAAAGCTGTGAATCAAACTGACCTTCGACCTCACCCAGCGAGAAGTTAATAGCACTCGCGGACCCAGAGAAACTGGCCAGCCCGATTGCCAGAGGCAACGCGGCGAGCGACCAAGCATGCATTTTTTTTGTCATTGTGCTGCTCCGTTAGAATGAATCATGGGCGCCAGACGACTTGGAGGCCTCTAGCACCGAGAGCAAGTCTGTCACGAGATTAAAAAACGAATTGGCCGATTAGGACGAGTTTTTTGGCCGGTTAGGACATTCATGCAATGAATACCCTCTGGTTTAGGCGTGCAATTATCCGTTGCAATTTTTTGCACAATCACCTGTGTTCCTTTATGGTTAAGGCAGGATTTTAGATGTATCCAATCACAATAATAAAATTGAGACGTCTCCTGTTATGAATCCCGAACTCCATCCGTTACCGTCGGAGCGCGTTCACGAACGTGCTCTCTGGGCTCAAGGCATTGTGCAGTGCCTTGAGGAATACGATAAGGGCATCAAGGATCTACCCGCAGACCTGCGACCTCATTGTAAGCAGGCCGACCTGAGCCTTTCCCACATAACACAAACCGATATGAATCGCCTTTGGCACACAGCCGCTCGCCTGTCACAAGATGAGTGCTTCGGTTTGCGCATGGGGCAACAGCATAATTGCAACACGCTGTCTCTGCTTTGTCTCGCGGCTGCCTCTAGCGAAACACTGGGCGACGCGATTCAACGTATCATCCGCTTTATGCCGGTACTCAGCACCCAAGTGCAGCTGTATTCTGTGGAAGACGACCAATATCTGACCCTATACTTCCAGCCCAAGGGCTCACCGCACCCCATGCACATGGAAGCCTTGATGAGCCAGTGCAACCGTATTTGGGAAGCCCTGGGCATCGGTCGAGCCTCACTGATGCTAGAAACCCGCCTCACTAGCGAACATGACAAGAGCAGGTCCTTGTGTGAGAGCATTCTCGGTGGCCGGGTACGCTTGGGTGCAAAACGACAATCCGTACGAATCAATCGACGCTTTCTAAGCTCTCGTCTGCCGAGTGCCGACGCCTTCTTACGAAAGCGTCTCGATAGCTCCCTGGAAGACATGCTCAGCGATCTGCCCAATGTGGACTTTGCTGAACAGGTAAAACAGCGCATTCGTGTGCTGGTTTCCGAACGTACCGTATCAGAAGAGTTGGTCTCGACCCCTTTCAACATGAGCCCACGGCACTTACGTCGCAAACTCAGCGAGACTCAAACCACCTATGAGAAACTGTTGGATGAGGTGCGCATGGAGCTAGCCGTGCGCCTTATAAAGGAAGGCAAGCTGAACCTCGGTCGCATCGCTTTCGAGCTTGGCTTTCTCGACCCGAGCAGTTTTACCCGCGCCTTCCGCCGATGGGTGGGCATGAGCCCAACCAATTATCGCAGTCAATACAACCAAGCCGCTGTGCCTTCCTGATAGCGACTACATAAACCAATGAGGGCGCCAAGGCGCCCTCATTGGTTTTTGTAATCTTTATATGCTGTCTTTATTGCCCCAACACGCGCATCGCAACGGATTGCTGATCACACGAGCTGATCGCTCAGCAGCACAATAAAAAAGGGAGCCTTTCGGCTCCCTTCTCTTACAACCAAAAAACTACACCTTAACGGATACCTGAAGAACGCAGGGCCGCTGGAGTGAACTGATTGTAGTTCGGCTTGAAATCGTACTGCGGGGCTGAATCCTCTTCAGAATACATACCCAATGCGATGTAGCGACCAGCCAACAAGTCGTACAGCGTTTCAATGGTGTAGCCAGGAATCTTCTCTTTATAGTTGAAGCCCATGTGGCCTTCGCCTACGCGCCAGAGAGTGCCACGACCATCGTAGTGGTCAGCCAGGGTGATCATCCAGGAGTCTTCGTCCATAAAGAAGTTGCGCTGTGCGTAAATATGGCGCTGGCCTTCTTTGACGTTGCCCTGCACTTCCCACACACGGTGCAACTCGAACCGGGTGTAATCAGGGTTGATGTGGCCGGCCTGAAGTACGTCCTCATACTTGACGCTAGGATCTGTCAGTTTGCCGCTATTGTAAGGAACGTAGATTTCCTTCTTACCAACCAACTTCCAGTTGTAACGGTCAGGAGCACCGTTATACATGGCGAAGTTGTCGGAAGTACGCATGCCGTCCGACGCGGTGCCCGGACCGTCATAGGCAACCTGAGGAGCACGGCGCACACGACGCTGACCTGCGTTGTAAACCCACGCCATGCGCGGCTCTTTCAACTGATCCAAGGTGTCGTGTACCAGCAGAACATTACCAGCCAGCCGTGAAGGTGCGTTCACACGCTGTTTGAAGAACAACAGAGTGTTCGGCATGGTGGATGCATCGATGTCATCCATCAGCTGCGGATAACCCGCCTCTTCTTCCAGCTTGATCAGCGTGTAAGAACCATTGGTTTGCGGCATGGCCTGCATATACCAACGCTTGATGTTCACGCGATAGCGGGTGTTGTGGTTCCAAACAATCTCAGCACCAGACTTGGGTACCGGAAACGCGAAAGTGCCATGTGCGAAGTTGGAAATACCATCACCACCATTAACCAGCTTGGCTTGACCAGCAGTCTGCTTGACCTGGTCATACACAGCCTGCGGGTAACCAACGGTACGCTGGGATTTGTAAACCGGCATCTTGAAAGTTTCTGGATAACGCTCAAACAGGGCGACCTGGCCAGGAGTCAGGTTGTCCTTGTATTGCTGATAGTTCTGAGCGGTGATCACAAACTCTGGCTGCTCGCCTTTGAATGGGTCTTCCAGGAAGTTGTTATCCAACTCTTTCCCGGCGTCAGTACCCAAACCGCCAGTCCACTCAGGGATAGTGCCTGCCGCATTACCCGCTTTCTCTGCGCCGATCGGCGTCAAAGTAGTGCCCAACGAATCAATCTCGGACTGGGTCAGGCTTTGCGCCATGACACCAGATGCCAGCAGGCTCAGTGCCAAGCCGCCTGCACCCAATAGAGTTTTTTGCATACGCATATTATTCTTTCTCCTGTGGTCGTTCTTAGAAGCTTACGCTAAAGCTAGCGGCCAGAAAGTCACGGTCAACGCTGGTGTTGTACTTACCATCGAAGAAATCCGTGTAGCTCAGGCTAGCGCCATACTTGTTGCCGTAATCAGCGTTTACGCCCACGCTGATAGACTTAGCATCTTCGGTAAAATTCGGCCCGTAGCCTTCGATATCGTGAGTCCAAGCCAAGTTCGGGCTCAGGTTGATACCGGCAATAACGTTGCTGTAATCCAAGGAAGCGCGCAGACGGTAGCCGTAGGACCAGTCGGTGTAGAAGCCATCGTCTTCACACCAGCTATTGCCATTCGGTGAAGAAGCTTGCGAGGCACAGTTACCAGCGACAACGCCTGCTGCGGCCGAACCTTCATCACCATCGTATGGGCTTTGACCGAACAGAGAGTCGCGGCCAAACTTTGTATCACCCAAACCACCGATGTAGTTTACGCCCGCTTCGCCAACCAGCGAGAGGCGGCTTGCACCCATAACTCGATCAAAGAACTGGATAGCAGTAACCTGCGCCTGCCAGAATTCTTTGCGTTCATAGCCCGGGATGTAAGTACCAGCAGCGACATTTGTGTAATCACGGTGAGTGTTGTCAGCGCCTAGCTGCAAAGCAGTACGGCTCATATCACCGGTGTTTATCTGCAATGGCATGTTTGGACGGTAACTGACTTCACCGCCAATAGAGGCGCCAGCAACACTGGTCTGGAAGCTCATACCGTACAGACGAATATCTTCTGGATATTCAAAGAAGTAACCAGCACCACCCAGTAAGCCGTCGATACCGGCTGTAGGAGCACCACCACCAGCAACCAACTTCCCAGCCTTGTTCGAGTAAATCGGCGTACGACTGTGATAATTCATGGCATAGAAGCCAAATTCTGAATCATTCAGCTCAGGTGCAAAATAGCGGAGCGCAACACCGAACTGACCATCATCACTGGCGTCGCGGTCTTTTTCGCTACGAACGATGGTTGTGAAGTTAGGTTGCTCGCCTTGCGGAAAATCCTGACCAGTGAACACCAATCGATCAGTACAACCTTTGGCCAAAGTATCAGACCCAAAGAAAGTACCGCAGTTATCCAGCACGGTAGGCGCCCACTTCAGCTGGTAAAAGGCTTCCATGCTCAGGTTGTCCGTCAACCCCTGAGACATGTAAAGCATTTCAACCGGCAGCAGACCCTCTTTGATTTCTGCACCCGGACGGCGCAATGCAGCAACGTCAATTGGGTTGATCGAGTTGATCGAGTTCTGGATGAAGGTCGACTCACCCCAGCTCACAACCTGACGGCCCAAACGTACGTTGCCTGGATTGTTGCCAATAAAATAGTTGTGATATACGAACGCGTCTAACAGCGCTACGCCTGAAGCTTTCTGCAGCGGATCACGGCCA
>DRHT01000013.1 GCA_011053055.1 Halopseudomonas sabulinigri
CGCTAAAGACCCTGTCAAATTACCACAGGGTGTAGAAGTAAAATTGGATGGTCAGGAGCTGTCAATCAAGGGTGCCAAAGGTAGCCTGGATCTGAGCCTCCATCCATTGGTTGAAGTTGTCCACGAAGATGGCCTGCTGCGTTTCGCGGCCCGTCCAGGTAGTGTGAACCAGGCTATGGCCGGTACCACTCGTGCGTTGGTCAACAATATGGTTGTCGGTGTCACCGAGGGCTTCGAGCGCAAGCTGCAGCTGGTTGGTGTGGGTTATAAGGCTCAGGCTAAAGGTCAGGTTCTCAACCTGGCTCTGGGTTACTCCCACCCGATCGACTATCAGCTGCCTGAGGGCGTTTCCGCTGAAACCCCGAGCCAGACTGACATTATTATCAAAGGTATCGACAAGCAGCTGGTCGGCCAGGTAGCCGCGGAAATTCGTGATTTCCGTCGCCCAGAGCCCTATAAGGGCAAGGGTGTTCGCTACTCCGATGAGGTCGTGCGTCGTAAAGAAGCCAAGAAGAAGTAGGGCATAGCAAATGAGCGATAAAAAAGTTATTCGTCTCCGTCGCGCTCGCCGATCGCGCTTGAAAATGCGTGAATTGGAAGCCGTTCGTCTGTGCGTGTACCGTTCTTCGCAGCACATGTACGCACAAGTGATCTCTGCAGATGGCTCCACCGTGGTGGCTAGCGCCTCCACGCTGGATTCGGACCTGCGCAGCGGTAGTACTGGCAATATCGAAGCCGCCAAAAAAGTCGGCCTTCTGGTTGCTGAGCGCGCCAAGGCCGCCGGTGTAACTCGGGTCTCCTTCGACCGTTCCGGCTTCAAGTATCATGGTCGCGTTAAAGCGCTGGCCGACGCCGCTCGTGAAGGCGGGCTGGAATTCTAAGGGTAGATCTATGGCTAATTTCGATCAGAAGCGCGACGAAGGTTATATTGAGAAACTTGTTCAAGTTAACCGCGTTGCCAAAGTTGTAAAAGGCGGCCGTATCTTCGCTTTCACTGCTTTGACGGTGGTGGGCGACGGTAAAGGTCGTGTGGGTTTCGGTCGCGGCAAGGCACGTGAAGTGCCTGCTGCTATCCAGAAAGCCATGGAAGCCGCTCGTCGTAATATGATTCAGGTTGACCTGAATGGCTCTACGTTGCAGTACCCTGTTCGCGCCGCTCACGGTGCTTCCAAGGTTTACATGCAGCCTGCGTCTGAAGGTACCGGTGTTATCGCCGGTGGTGCAATGCGCGCCGTTCTTGAAGCCGCTGGCGTTCATAACGTTCTGGCCAAGTGTTACGGTTCCACTAATCCGGTTAACGTCGTTCAGGCTACCTACAAGGGTCTGAAGTCGATGCAGTCTCCCGAGTCTGTAGCGGCCAAGCGCGGCAAGACCGTTGAAGACATCGTGGGGTAAATGGACATGGCTAGCGAAAAAATTAAAGTGACCCTGTTCAAAAGTGTTGTTGGTCGTCTGCCTAACCATAAGCTCTGCGTTAAGGGCTTAGGTTTGCGTCGGATCAATCACACCGTCGAGGTCGAAGATACTCCGGCCGTTCGTGGGATGATCAATAAGGTCTCCTACATGGTTCGGGTAGAGGGTTAAGACATGAAACTGAATGATCTGCGCTCCGCGCCGGGCGCACGCCGTAATAAGCTGCGCGTAGGCCGCGGTATTGGTAGTGGTCTGGGCAAGACAGCCGGCCGTGGTCACAAGGGTCTGAGCTCTCGTTCCGGTGGCACCGTTGCCCCTGGTTTCGAGGGTGGTCAGCAGCCTTTGCACCGCCGTCTGCCGAAGTTCGGCTTCACTTCCAAGATTGCCATGGTGACTGCTGAAATTCGCACCAGCGAGTTGAACAAGCTCGATGCTGATGTGATCGACCTGCAGGCTCTGAAAGATGCCAATATCATTGGCAACAAGTTTGTACGTGCCAAGATCGTTTTGTCCGGTGATGTGACCAAAGCGGTCAACGTCAAAGGCCTGATGGCTACTAAAGGCGCACGTGCAGCAATCGAAGCAGCTGGCGGCAAGTTCGAGGAATAAATGGCTAAGCAAGGCGCTCTTTCTGGAATGAATCAAGGTGGCTTGAGTGAACTCTGGGGGCGCCTGCGCTTTCTGTTCCTCGCGATCATCGTTTACCGTATCGGGGCGCATATTCCGGTTCCCGGGATAAACCCTGATCGTCTGGCTGATCTGTTCAAACAGAATGAAGAGACGATCCTTAGTCTGTTCAACATGTTTTCCGGCGGTGCCTTGGAGCGGATGAGTATTTTCGCTCTTGGCATCATGCCGTACATTTCTGCATCTATCATAATGCAGCTAATGACAGCGGTTAGCCCATCGCTGGAACAGTTGAAAAAGGAAGGAGAGTCCGGTCGCCGGAAAATTAGCCAGTACACGCGTTATCTGACGCTGCTACTCGCTTTTATTCAAGCTATTGGCATGTCGGTTGGTTTGGCTAGTCAAGGCGTCGCTTTCGATACCGGTTTCAGTTTTTACTTTATAGCTGTCACCACCTTTGTATCGGGCGCGATGTTTATGATGTGGTTGGGCGAGCAGATCACCGAGAGGGGTGTCGGTAACGGCATTTCAATGTTGATCTTCGCCGGCATCGTCGCCGGGTTGCCTAGCGCCATTGGGCAGTCTTTTGAAGGTGCGCGACTGGGCACCATCAATATTTTCGCGCTGATCGGTGTTGGCCTCGTGGCTATCTCGATGATTGCGTTCATCGTTTTCGTTGAACGCGGACAGCGCAGAATTACGGTCAACTATGCCAAGCGTCAGCAAGGCCGCAAGGTTTTTGCCGCACAAACCAGTCATTTGCCTCTGAAGGTGAATATGGCTGGTGTCATTCCGGCGATTTTTGCCAGCAGTATCTTGTTGTTCCCAGCGTCGCTGGGTACCTGGTTCGCCCAGGGTGACAACATGGAATGGCTGCAAAAAGTGACGCAAGCTATTGGACCGGGTAAGCCGCTGAATATCATTCTGTTTAGTGCGGGGATTATTTTCTTCTGCTTTTTCTATACAGCATTGATGTTCAATCCGAAGGATGTCGCGGAAAACCTCAAGAAGTCAGGTGCATTTATTCCGGGTATTCGTCCGGGTGAACAGTCGGCTCGCTACATAGATAGCGTGCTGACCCGTCTTACCCTGTTCGGTGCCCTGTATATGACTGCTGTTTGCCTGTTGCCGCAGTTCTTGGTGGTATCGGCTAATGTGCCCTTCTATTTGGGTGGGACCTCGCTGTTGATCGTTGTAGTGGTTGTTATGGACTTCATGTCCCAAGTACAATCGCACCTCGTTTCTCAGCAGTACGAGTCTCTTTTGAAGAAATCTAACCTGAAAGGTTACGGCAGCGGCATGGTCCGCTGAGTATTCAGGTTTCAGGAGTCGGCTATGAAAGTTGCAGCATCAGTAAAGAAGCTTTGCCGTAACTGCAAGATCATCCGTCGCAATGGTTGCGTACGTGTGATTTGCAGCGCTGAGCCCCGTCATAAACAGCGCCAGGGTTAATTCCCCGGTTCTGATTTAAGACTACGTCTCAGGATAACCGCCACCCGGCCATTAATTTGGCTGGGTGGTTGAATTTTGTTTTTGTTAGCGCTACCCTACTGCACCCTTTTTCGAGCAACCTAATGTTGTTTTGGGTTGAGTCAGGTAGCTGTCAGACGGAGTAAATTGGATGGCCCGTATTGCAGGCGTCAACATCCCGGATAACAAACATACTGTTATCTCTCTGACCTATATTTTTGGTATTGGTCAGACCAAAGCACAGAAAATTTGTGCGACTACTGGTATTGCACCAGATGCGAAGATCAAAGATCTGAGCGAAGAGCAGATTGATATTCTGCGTAATGAAGTTGCCAAAAACATTGTTGAAGGTGACTTGCGCCGGACGGTCAATATGAACGTCAAGCGCCTCATGGATCTCGGCTGCTATCGTGGTCTGCGTCACCGTCGGGGCCTTCCGGTCCGCGGTCAGCGCACCAAGACCAATGCTCGCACCCGTAAGGGTCCGCGTAAGCCGATCCGTAAGTAATTGCGAAGGAATATACAGATATGGCTAAGCCTGCTGCTCGTGTTCGTAAGAAAGTAAAAAAGACAGTGGTTGATGGGATCGCCCACATCCATGCGTCTTTTAATAACACCATCATTACCATTACTGACCGTCAGGGCAACGCCCTGAGCTGGGCTACCTCTGGTGGCTCTGGTTTCCGTGGTTCGCGTAAAAGCACCCCGTTTGCTGCCCAGGTTGCAGCCGAGCGTGCTGGTAACGCAGCTCTGGATTATGGTTTGAAAAATCTCGACGTTTGTGTGAAGGGCCCTGGCCCAGGTCGTGAATCAGCTGTTCGTGCACTGAACTCTTGTGGTTACAAGATCAGCAGCATCACTGATGTCACCCCTATCCCACATAACGGCTGCCGCCCGCCCAAGAAGCGTCGCGTTTAATCAGGAGACGGTATAATGGCTAGATATATTGGTCCGAAGTGTAAGCTGTCTCGTCGCGAAGGCACGGATTTGTTCCTCAAGAGCGGCGTTCGAGCTCTCGATTCTAAGTGCAAATTGGAAAGCCCTCCGGGCGTCCATGGTCAGCGTCGCGGTCGTCTGTCGGAATACGGCACACAGCTACGTGAAAAGCAAAAAGTTCGTCGTATCTATGGCGTTCTTGAGCGTCAGTTCAGCAACTACTACAAGGAAGCTGCCCGTCTGAAGGGCGCTACCGGCGAGAACCTGCTGCAACTGCTCGAGCGTCGTCTGGATAACGTCGTTTATCGCATGGGTTTTGGTGCCACTCGCGCAGAATCGCGTCAGTTGGTTTCCCACAAATCTATTAGCGTTAACGGCAAAACAGTCAACATTGCATCTTACTTGGTAGTCCCAGGTGATGTGGTCGCTGTCCGTGAAAAGTCGAAAAACCAGTTGCGCATTAGTGGCTCACTGGAGCTGGCGGCTCAGCGCGGTATGGCTGAGTGGGTTGAAGTGGACTCTGCCAAGAAAGAAGGCGTGTTCAAGAGCCTGCCCTCACGGAGTGATTTGTACGCTGACATCAACGAAAACTTGATCGTCGAGCTTTACTCCAAGTAAGCGACAGACAGCAAAAGGTGCCCCCATGCAAAGTTCGGTTACCGAGTTTCTAACACCACGTCACATCGACGTACAGGAAACCTCGCCCATGCGTGCCAAGATTACTCTTGAGCCGTTGGAACGTGGTTTCGGTCATACCCTGGGCAATGCGCTTCGCCGCATTTTGCTCTCCTCCATGCCCGGCTGTGCCGTGGTAGAGGCGGAAATCGACGGCGTTTTGCATGAGTACAGTGCCATCGAAGGCGTTCAGGAAGATGTCATCGAGATCCTGCTTAACCTGAAAGGGTTGGCGATCAACATGCACGGTCGTGATCATGTAACTCTGAGCCTTTCCAAGAAAGGCCCAGGCTTGGTGACTGCTGCCGATATTCAGTTGGATCATGATGTAGAGATCGTTAACCCCGAGCACGCAATTGCGACGCTGGCGGAGAACGGTGAGCTGAACATGAAGTTGACGGTAGCTCGTGGCCGCGGTTACGAGCCATCCGATGCGCGCCAGTCTGATGAGGACGAAAGTCGTTCCATTGGCCGCTTGCAGCTGGATGCTACTTACACGCCGGTTCGCCGCGTTGCGTATGTAGTAGAAAGTGCACGTGTTGAGCAGCGTACCAACCTGGATAAGCTGGTTATCGATCTGGAGACCAACGGTACGTTGGATCCTGAAGAAGCCATTCGCCGTGCTGCGACTATTCTGCAACAGCAACTGGCTGCCTTTGTTGATTTGAAAGGTGATCAGGAGCCGGTGGTAGAGCAACAGGAAGATGAAATCGATCCTATCCTGCTGCGTCCGGTGGACGATCTTGAGCTGACTGTCCGTTCGGCCAACTGCCTGAAGGCTGAAAACATTTACTATATTGGCGATCTGATCCAGCGTACCGAAGTAGAGCTGCTGAAGACCCCGAATCTAGGCAAGAAATCCCTGACTGAAATCAAGGATGTTCTAGCCTCTCGTGGTCTGTCTCTGGGTATGCGTTTGGACAACTGGCCGCCTGCAAGCTTGAAGAAGGACGATAAGGTTTCGGCCTAATCGTCTCGACACCGAGGAATTGAGAGATGCGTCATCGTAAAAGTGGTCGTCACCTAAGTCGGACCAGCGCACACCGTAAGGCCATGTTCCAGAATATGGCTGTGTCGCTGTTCGAAAATGAAATGATCAAAACTACTCTGCCAAAAGCCAAGGAACTGCGCCGCGTTGCTGAGCCGCTGATCACCTTGGCCAAGGAAGATACTGTTGCTAATCGTCGTCTTGCTTTCGACCGTACCCGCAGCAAGGAAGCGGTCGGCAAGCTGTTCAACGATCTGGGCAAGCGTTATGCAACCCGTCCGGGTGGTTATGTGCGTATCCTGAAATGCGGTTTCCGCACAGGCGATGCCGCACCTATGGCGTACGTTGAGCTGGTTGACCGTCCTGAGCTGGCAACAGCGGACGAGTAAGCAGTTAGTAATTCAAAAAAACCGGTCTCTGACCGGTTTTTTTGTGCCTGAAAAAAGCCTTTCTTCAGTAAAAGTTTTTGGCTATCGACTCGCTCTCTTTAATATATTGGTTCTTGCTCCTCGCGGTCGCGATACTGGATGCGTCCGCTTATACCGGGCGCTAACAACAGCCTAGCAGGAGTAGTTAAATGACCGAATTGAGAACCATGACGACCAGCGCCGGTAATCCTATTGGGGACAACCAAAATTCACTTAGTGCCGGTGAGCGTGGCCCTTTGCTGATGCAGGATTATCAGCTTATTGAAAAGCTTGCGCATCAGAACCGTGAGCGGATTCCTGAACGTGTGGTGCATGCCAAGGGTTGGGGTGCATTTGGCAGCCTGACTATTACCAACGACATTTCAAAGTATACAAAAGCACGGCTGTTCTCTGAGGTAGGCAAACGCACCGAGTTGTTGGCTCGGTTTTCCACGGTTGCCGGTGAGCTGGGCGCGGCGGATGCCGAGCGGGATGTTCGCGGTTTTGCGCTTAAGTTCTACACCGAGGAGGGTAATTGGGATCTGGTTGGTAACAACACCCCAGTTTTCTTCGTGCGTGATCCAATCAAATTTCCTGACTTTATTCACACCCAGAAGCGGCATCCGAAGACCAATATGCGATCGAATACCGCGGCGTGGGATTTCTGGTCGTTGTCACCAGAAAGCCTGCATCAGGTGACCATATTGATGTCTGATCGCGGCTTGCCGACCGATGTGCGTCATATCAACGGTTATGGTTCGCATACCTATAGTTTTATTAATGCCGAAAATAAGCGCGTGTGGGTCAAGTTTCATTTTAAAACGCGACAGGGCCACAAACATTGGACGAATGCTCAAGCCGCGGCGATCGTAGGCCAAACGCGGGAGAGCACGCAGGAAGATTTGTTCGGCAGTATAGAACGTGGAGATTTCCCGCAATGGCGCATGTGTGTGCAGGTGATGACTGAGGCACAGGCGGAG
Organism: Halopseudomonas sabulinigri; assembly: GCA_011053055.1. GTDB lineage: Bacteria > Pseudomonadota > Gammaproteobacteria > Pseudomonadales > Pseudomonadaceae > Halopseudomonas > Halopseudomonas sabulinigri_A. The sequence goes on from DRHT01000013.1 coordinate 7,497, forward strand.
CAGGTAACTTATAACCCTTTCGATCTGACCAAAGTTTGGCCGCATGGCGACTTCCCCTTGATTGAAGTGGGTATTCTCGAACTAAATCGCAATCCGGAAAGCTATTTTTCCGAAGTCGAGCAGGCAGCGTTCTCGCCTTCCAATATTGTTCCGGGAATTAGCTTCTCGCCAGACAAGATGCTACAGGCGCGGGTCTTCTCGTACGCTGATGCGCACCGTTACCGCATAGGTACCCATTACGAAGCGCTTCCGGTTAACGCGGCCAGGTGTCCGGTTAACCATTACCACAAAGATGGCGCTATGCGGTTTACCCCCAATATGCCGAACTCCGATGCTTATTATGAGCCTAACTCTTTCAATGGCCCCAAAGAGGATCCGCAGTTCGCTGAGCCTGAGCTACCACTTTCTGGTTCAGCGGATCGATACAATCACAGAATAGATAATGATGACTACTCGCAGCCCCGCGCCTTGTTTCAACTGTTTGACGCCGCTCAGAAGGAACGTCTTTTCGGTAATATCGCAGCGGCGATGCAAGGAGTTCCAGCGTTTATTGTCGAGCGCCAGTTAGCGCACTTCAATAAAGTGCATTTGGATTATGGCGAAGGCGTTCGCGCTGCGCTCAACAATGTCTGATTAGCTGCAGTACAAACACAAAGCCCCGCATATGCGGGGCTTTGTGTATTCAGGCTTTCAGATGCCGCGCCGTTTTAGTCGCGATCACGCTCAAGAACGGGCCCAAGGAAGCGGCCGGTGTGCGATACCTGCATAGCAGACACTTGCTCTGGAGTGCCGGTAGCTATAATCAGTCCACCTTTGGAGCCGCCCTCCGGGCCGAGATCAACTAGCCAGTCGGCCGTTTTGATAACGTCCAGGTTGTGCTCAATCACGACTACGGTGTTGCCGTGATCCCGCAGCCGGTGCAGTACGACCAGCAGTTGCTGAATGTCAGCGAAATGCAGGCCCGTGGTGGGCTCGTCGAGTATGTAGAGCGTTTTGCCAGTATCGCGTTTGGACAGTTCGCGTGCCAATTTTACGCGTTGCGCCTCTCCGCCAGACAGGGTGGTTGCAGATTGTCCAAGGCGTATATAGGTCAGGCCAACATCGATGAGAGTTTGCAGTTTGCGCGCCAGTGCTGGTACTGCCTCGAAGAACACGCGGGCTTCTTCGATGGTCATTTCCAACACTTCGTGGATGTTCTTGCCCTTGTATTTGATCTCCAGGGTTTCGCGATTGTAGCGCTTGCTCTTGCACACGTCGCATGGCACGTAAATATCGGGCAAAAAGTGCATCTCGACTTTGATCAGGCCATCGCCCTGACAGGCTTCGCAGCGGCCTCCCTTGACGTTGAAAGAGAAGCGCCCAGCCTTGTAACCACGTGATCGCGCTTCCTGTGTGCCAGCAAACAGTTCGCGAACCGGTGTGAATATCCCGGTGTAGGTGGCCGGGTTGGAGCGGGGCGTGCGACCGATTGGGCTTTGATCAATATCGACCACTTTGTCCAAATGCTGCATGCCATCAAAGCTGCTATGGGGGGCCGCTTCGAGGGTTGTTGCGCCATTGAGCGCAGTGGCTGTCAGTGGGTACAGGGTGTTATTAATTAGTGTTGATTTGCCCGATCCAGAGACGCCGGTTACGCACGTCAGCAGGCCGACTGGAATCTCCAGATCGACCTTTTGCAAATTGTTGCCGGAGGCGCCTTTCAGCTTAAGCCACTGATCTTTGCGCACCGGTGTGCGTTGCGCGGGTACCGGGATCTTGATCCGGCCAGAGAGGTATTGGCCGGTCAGCGAATCGGGGTTATTCATCACCTCTTCAGGCGTACCCTTGGCAACTATCTGGCCGCCGTGCACACCCGCGCCGGGACCGATATCGACCACGTAATCAGCCAGGCGAATGGCGTCCTCATCGTGTTCAACCACTATCACTGTGTTGCCGAGTTCGCGTAGGTGCGTCAGAGTTTTCAGCAAGCGTTCGTTGTCGCGCTGGTGCAGGCCAATAGAGGGTTCGTCGAGAATATACATAACGCCAACCAATCCGGCACCGATCTGGCTGGCTAGACGGATGCGCTGGGCCTCGCCACCTGACAGCGTGTCTGCGCTACGATCCAGTGTCAGATACTCGAGGCCGACATTGACCAAAAACATTAATCGCGCACGAATTTCCTTAAGGATCTTCTCGGCGATTTCGCCACGGTTACCTTCCAGCGTTAACTGTCCAAAGTACTCCGCAGCCGCACCGACTGGTAATGTCGTGACGCCCGGGAGGTTGCGATCATCGATGAATACGTGGCGGGCCTCACGGCGTAAACGAGTGCCGTGGCAGTCTGGACAAGGTTGCGTGCTGAGGTACTTGGATAGCTCTTCACGCACGCTCTGCGATTCAGTTTCGCGGTAGCGGCGTTCCAGATTAGGCAGGATGCCTTCAAAGGGATGCTCGCGGCGGACTACGTCACCACGGTCGTTCAGATAACGGAAAGGTACTTTGTCGCTACCCGTGCCGCTTAGCACCAGCTTGCGGTGCGGTTCCTGCAGCTCATCAAAAGCCAGATCCAGATTGATGCCGTAGTGTTCGGCCAAGGAGCTGAGCATTTGGAAGTAATAGACGTTTCGGCGATCCCAGCCACGGATTGCGCCCTCGGCGAGCGTCAGTTCACCATTGACCAAGCGCTTGCGGTCAAAGAACTGCTTGACCCCTAAACCATCACAGCCAGGGCAGGCGCCCGCAGGGTTGTTGAAGGAGAACAGTCGTGGCTCCAGCTCGCTGATCGAGTGACCGCACTCCGGGCAAGCAAAGCGCGCGCTAAAGGTGACTTCTTCACCTTCCTCGCCTTCCATGGGCGCGATGATGGCGATGCCGTCAGCCAAGCTAATGGCTGTCTCAAAGGATTCGGCAAGACGTTGCTGCAGGTCGCCGCGTACCTTGAAGCGATCAACCACGACTTCAATGCTGTGCTTGCGCTTCTTGTCCAGTGCGGGCGCTTCATCCAACTCATAAATGCGCCCATCGATCCGTGCGCGAACGAAGCCTTGAGCGCGCAGCTCATCGATTACCGCCAAATGCTCGCCTTTACGCTCACGCATGACCGGTGCCAATAGCATCAGCTTGCGACCTTCCGGCATAGCCACGACCTGATCGACCATTTGGCTGATGGTTTGCGCAGACAAGGGTAAATTGTGGTCAGGGCACATGGGGATGCCGACGCGGGCATACAGTAGGCGCAGGTAGTCGTAAATCTCAGTAATGGTGCCAACGGTGGAACGCGGGTTGTGCGAGGTCGACTTCTGCTCGATGGAAATCGCCGGCGACAAGCCTTCGATGTGGTCCACATCGGGCTTTTCCATAATTGACAGAAACTGGCGGGCGTAGGCCGACAGCGACTCAACATAGCGACGTTGTCCCTCGGCATAGAGGGTATCGAACGCCAGCGAAGACTTGCCGGAGCCGGACAAGCCGGTAATTACGATCAGTTTGTCGCGCGGTAGATCGAGGTCTATGTTCTTCAGGTTGTGGGTGCGAGCCCCACGAATCACGATAGTATCCACAGCCCATTAACCCCCAGCCAGCAAAGCGGGTAATTATACGTTGTCGGGGGTGTTGCGAGCAAAGACAGTGACGTTTTTTCGCTGGCAGTCGGCAATGTAACGGGGTGTGTCATATAGTCGCCGGCAAATACAGTGCACGGCGTGCATGCCGTGGTAAAATCGCGGTTTTTTTGGAGCAGTCATGCATCAGGCCGATTCCATGAGCCCGTTGGAGCGTCGCGCAGCGATATCGCTGGCGATGGTGTTTGCGTTTCGCATGCTAGGTTTGTTTATGGTGCTCCCGGTACTGGCCACTTATGGTCAAGGCCTGTCGGGAGCGACCCCCGTTCTGATTGGCATGGCGATCGGTTGTTACGGTCTGACTCAGGCATTTCTGCAAATCCCCTTTGGCATGTTGTCAGACCGTATCGGTCGCAAACCGGTGATCCTGTTTGGGTTGTTGCTGTTTGCGCTGGGTGGTTTGGTTGCTGCGCAGGCTGACAGCATTCAGCAAGTGATTGCCGGTCGAGTTCTACAGGGTGCAGGCGCGATCGCTGCCGCCGTGATGGCGCTGGTGGCAGACCTGACCCAGGAGCAGAATCGAACCAAGGCAATGGCGATGATCGGCATGAGCATCGGCAGCGCGTTTGCCGTTGCCATGGTGGCCGGCCCGGTGATTGCGGGTATGGCAGGGCTGCATGGTGTGTTTCTCTCGACCAGTGCTCTGGCTGTGATCGGCATGTTATTGGTGGTGTTTTGCGTGCCCACGCCGCAGACATCGCTGCGCCATCGCGAGGCGGGTGTGGTGCGTGCGGCTTTTATGCCGGCGCTGCGTAACGCCGATCTGTTGCGATTAAATTACGGTATTGCTTCGCTGCACGCGATTCTCATGGCTACTTTCATTGCCGTACCGCTGGCTTTGCAGCAGCACGCGCATTTGCCTAAAGAGGAGCATTGGTGGGTTTATCTTGCGGCGCTGCTGATATCGTTCTTCGGCATGGTGCCGTTCATCATTTATGCCGAGAAACAGCGGCAGATGAAACGTGTGGTATTGGGGGCAATTGCGCTCTTACTGTTGGTGCAACCCATGTTCTGGTTGAGCATGGATTCGTTGCCTTGGCTGGTGACGACTATAGTATTGTTCTTTGTTGGCTTTAACTTGCTGGAGGCCACGTTGCCTTCCTTGTTAAGCAAGATCGCCCCGGCGGGAGGTAAGGGCACGGCGATGGGGGTTTACTCCACCAGTCAGTTCGCCGGTGCCGCGGTGGGCGGCGTTATGGGTGGTTGGATATTCGGTCATTTTGGCTTGCTTGGAGTGTTTGCTGGATGCGGGCTCTTGGCGCTGTCGTGGCTGGTTATTGGTGTTACCATGAACGAACCGCCATACGTGACCAGCTACCGGCTGACACTGACTCCCGCTCAGGCGCAGGATGCTTCCTTATCGGATAACCTGCTGGCCGTGCCGGGTGTGGCAGAAGCATTCATAGTGGCGGAAGAAGTCGCTGCATACATAAAAGTCGATAGCAAAGAGCTGGATCGTGAGGCGCTGGACCGAGTTGTAGCGCCCGTTTGATCACGGCAGACATACCAGGAGAATAGGAATGGCCAGAGGCGTCAATAAAGTAATTTTGATCGGCAATGTCGGTGGTGATCCCGAGGTGCGTTACATGCCCAACGGCAACGCGGTTGCCAACGTCACTCTGGCTACCAGCGACAGCTGGAAAGACAAGCAAACCGGTCAGCAGCAAGAGCGCACTGAATGGCACCGCGTGGTGTTCTTTGGCCGCCTGGCTGAAGTGGTCGGCGAATATGCGCGCAAGGGCTCCAAGCTCTACATTGAAGGCCGTTTGCAGACCCGCGAGTGGGAAAAAGACGGCGTTAAGCGTTACACCACTGAGATCGTTGTCGATATCGGCGGCCAGATGCAATTGTTGGATGGCCGCCCGTCCGGTGGCGAGCAAAATGCCGCCCCGCGTCAACAGCAGCCTTCGCGCCCAGCGCCTCAACAGCAGCAACCGGCAGCGCAACCGCAGCAGCCTCAGCAGGCGCCGCAGCAGCCAGCTCCGGATTACGACAGCTTTGATGACGACATTCCGTTCTAGAATGTAGCTGTCGCCATAACCCGGCATGACCTAGGATGAGTTTCCCCGGTCTGCCGGGTTTTTTTATGGCTCGTGAAAAACGTTGCAGCCTAATCAGCTATGCGGGCGTGCGCGGGTTGTCTTTGATTGTTAGCGGAAAAGGGTTCATCAATGTCAGAAGTGTATTTTGTGCGTCATGGCCAAGCTTCCTTTGGCTCAGACAACTACGACCTGTTGTCCGAAAAGGGCCACCAGCAGGCGCGTTTGCTGGGCGATTATTTCAGCGCGCAGGGTATGCAGTTTGACCAGATCATCACCGGTGACATGGTGCGGCATCGGGAGACCGCTCAGGGTATTTGCGAAGGTCTAGGTATTGCTAATCCGGCGTTTGAGGTGCTGCCTGACCTCAATGAATTCAACTTTCACTCGGTGTTGCACGCCTTTCTTGATCAACATCCAGAGCAGGCGTTACCAGACAAGCCGGTCGTGGCGGATTACTTCAAGCGGTTGAAGCAGGGCATTGTGCTCTGGTCGGAAGGCCGGTTGGAAGGCGATCTGCCAGAAACCTGGGCTGATTTTGAGCAGCGAGTTCTGCGCGCGCGCGAGCACATCATGCAGAGCTATAAAGGCCAGCGGGTATTGGCGGTCAGCTCCGGCGGGGCGATTGCTATGCTGGTGCGGCAGTTGCTGGAGGCGCCGAGCAAAACCATGGTTGAGTTAAATCTGCAGACGCGTAATACCGGTTTAATCCACTGTGTGTTTAATCAACGCTCAATGCGCCTGAGCAGTTTCAACAGTGTGCCGCATCTGGATGCTCCCGAGCGCCGAGAATTAATCACCTATACCTGACTCCATCCAGTCTGACAGGTGACGTGCGGTCATTGACACTGCACAATGCATGTTAGAACCGGATACCGGGATAAAGGGTTAATTAAGCATGCGCATGCGGGTTTTGCTGCTGGGGCAAGAATCACTACTGGGCCAGTCTCTTGTGACGCAGGCCGCGGCAGAGGACATAGAGTTTCTGCAGGTCAGCTCCACGGCGGTCGATTGGCTGCCGGAAGCTATTGATGGCTGGCTGGGTGAACTCGCGCCGGACGCAGTAATCAATCTGGCGCACTATCATCAGCAGTTTCAGCTGATTGCGCCTGATGTTGATCAATTGGCTGCGTATCGGCTGTTCAACGAGCGTTTGATTGATGCTTGTGCGCAGCATGATCTGCTGCTGTGCATGCTGTCCAATACGCGGATTTTTGATGGCGAAAAAAAGACGCCCTATACCGAGAAAGATGAGCTGACGCCAATTGGTGCGCAAGGCGCAGCGCAGGCGGCGCTGGATCGGCTGTTGGTCAAACGTTGTAAGCGTCACCTGTTGTTGCGTTTTAGTTGGTTGCTGGATCAGTCATCGGATGGTCTGCTGATGCGGCTGATCGGCCAGCTGCAGGCAAGCCAGCAGGTCGAACTGGCAGAAGAGTGGCGGGGTAACCCGACGCCAGTGGCCGACGCCGCGCGCGTCTTGTTAGCGGTGATCAAGCAGTTGGATTGTCAGTCCGAGACCTATGGTGTTTATCATTATGGCAGTGCTGAGGTCTCGAGCTGGATCAGTTTGGCGATGAGCCTAGGGCAAGAGTTGCGCACGCAGGAGCTGTTGTCTCGGGACCCGGTTATTGAGCCGGTAGCCTATTCAGCGCAGCTTGCCGCACAATTTGAACCGCAGAATGCCGCGCTGAATGGGCGGCGTCTGCTGCATGCTTTCGGCATCAAACCCCGCGCATGGCGTGCGGGGCTGGATGACTTGCTGGCGCCGAAAGGGTAGTGGAAGGGTAGTTAAGTCGCTTAGAACTTATAGCCCAAGCCAACCATGTAGACCCAAGGATCTATATCCACATCCACGCTACTCTTGACTCCGCCGACTTTAAAGTTGGCCTCGGTGTCTATGTCGGCGTACCACACGGATGCGTTCAGCAATAGATGCTCAGCCAGCTGGTAGTCCAGCCCGGCTTCCAGCGCCAACCCCCATGAGTTATCTAGTTCCAGATCGCTGAAGCCAGCCTGCTTGTTAGCGCCGGTAAATTCTTCGTCGAAAAACGCGGTGTAGTTAATGCCTGCGCCAACATAAGGCTGTACGCCTGATTTGCTGTCCAGCGGGAAATACTGGAGGGTCACGGTCGGTGGCAGGTGTTTGATGTCTGCGAGTTTGCCGACGCCGTTCAGATTGATGCTGTGCTGGAATGGTGTGGCTGCCAGCAGACCGATACCGACGTGGTCGGTCAGCATGTAGGTGCCGGTTATGCCCATTTGCACGTCGCTGTCGACGCCCACAGTCAAACCTGTATCAACGCCACCGATGTCGACATTGCCGCTGTCTTCCTGCGGATCAACCGCTGCGGCGCCCAAGCGTATGATCGCGTCGCCAGCCTGGTAGGCACTGGCACTGAAAGAGGCGGCAAGCAACGCTGGGGCAACCAGCAATAAAGCAATGTGTTTTTGGATAGTGCGTGGCATGGGTTTGTCTCCTCAGTGTTCGTTGAGGTGACTTTACGCGGCAGCCCTGCAGCGGATATTGATCTGGAGCAAGACTGACTGAGTTAGCCTGGTGGTTGTAGTCTGGTCATTCAAAGATGATAATGGTTCTCTTTTGGCGGCCACCTCAGGCCAACACTCCCCGGGGAGAATATCAATGAGAGCAGTTTGGCTAACAGCCTTGCTTTGCCTGCCGCTGACAGTGCCGGCGCAGCAGGCGGTGCAGCAAGCGCAGGAGCAGAGCGCTGCGCTGACCGCTGCCGCGGTTGATTCGCAGCGGCGCATAGAGCAACTCGACGATGCGACTCGCAGTGCGCTCGAGGCATACCGGCAAGCCAATCAGCAGATCAGCCAATTGGGCGAATACAACAACCGCATGGAAAAGGTCGTTGATCAGCAGCAGCACGAGCTGAATAGTCTGCGTGAGCAGCTGGGTAGTATTGAACACACCCAGACCGAGATGCGTCCGTTGATTCGCCGCATGGTGGAATCGTTAGAGCAGTTCATTGCGGTCGACCTGCCGTTTTTGCCTGAAGAGCGCCAAGACCGCGTGGCGCGGCTGCAAGACTTGCTGGTCGATCCGGAGGTCAGCGTGGCCGAACTGTATCGCCGGGTGCTTGAGGCTTATCAAATAGAAAGCGATTACGGCCGCACGCTGGAAGCCTGGCGAGGCGAGCTGGCACGGGGTGAAGAAGGGCGCATAGTAGAGTTTCTGCGGCTAGGTCGCTTGATGCTGTTTTATCAAACACTGGATGGCCAGGAACAAGGCTATTGGGATATGACACGCCAGAGCTGGCAAGTATTGCCCAGTGGTTATCGGCGCACCCTTGAGCAGGGCTTAGCGATTGCTCGTACCGAACAGATGCCGGTGATGTTGCGCCTGCCTTTACCTGCGGTTAGTCAGGAGGTGGCGCCATGAGGCCTATTTGGATGGGATGTTTGTTACTGATCTTGTTGCCCTTGAGCCAGGCTCAAGCGCAAAGCCCCAGTAAGCAGGATCTGTTGCGCAACATTCGTGAAGCTCGCAGCGCAGAAGAGGCGCAAATGCGTGAGCGTGAGCAGGTGTTTATACGCGAACGTGGCCAGCAGCAACAACGCATGAGCACTACGGTGAGCGAACGCGATGCGCTGCAAGCCAAGGCAGATGCATTGGATGCGCAGTTCGAGCAGCAAAGTGCGGCGTTAGCGGCGATCAAGGCTGAGTTGACCGAGCGCAGTGGAAATTTAGGTGAGCTGTTTGGTGTGGTGCGGCAAGGCGCTGGCGATACCCGCAGCCAATGGCAGGATTCTTTGCTCAACAGCCGTTTCCCTGAACGTCTGGAAGAACTAGATGCGCTGGCGCAAAGTCAGCGTATCCCGCAGGTCGAGCAACTAGAGCAGTTCTGGTATCGGCTGCAACAGGATATGACGGCGAGTGGTGAAGTCAGTCGTTATGACACACAAGTGGTGGATCGCCATGGCCAGCCCCGACAGCAGCCGGTGGTCAGTGTCGGGCCTTTTGTAGCGCTCAGTGAAGGGCAGTATCTGAGCTATCAGCCAGACAGTCAGCAATTGCTGGCCGTCGAACGGCAGCCTGACGGTACCGGCTTGATTGCTGACTTTGTTGCTCCACGCGACGGCATGTCCGACCTCTGGCTTGATCCATCGCGCGGCAATGTTATTGAGCAGCAACAGCGTACGCCTAAGCTGCTTGAGCGGGTGATGCAGGGTGGCATCGTCGGCTATGTGATCATTGTTTTGGGCGTGCTGGGTATTCTGCTGGCGCTGGTGCGGTTGGTTTGGTTGCAGAGCGTGCAGCGCCGGGTTGACCGGCAGGCGGCCGATCTCGATAACCTGCAAAGCAATAATCCGCTGGGTCGGGTGCTGAGCGTCATCGGCAACCAGCCGCGGCTGGAAGAGCTGGATACCCTTGAGCTCAAGCTGGACGAGGCGATTCTCAAGGAGACTCCGTCGCTGGAGCGCTGGCAGGGGTTGATCAAACTGTTGGCGGCAGTCGCGCCGTTGCTTGGTCTGCTGGGCACGGTCACAGGGATGATCGCTACCTTTCAGGCGATCACCCAATACGGCACCGGTGATCCCAAACTGATGGCAGACGGTATTTCACAGGCGCTGGTTACCACTGTGCTGGGCTTGGTTGCCGCCATTCCATTGTTGTTTTTGCACAGTCTGGTGGCCGCGCGTAGCAAGGCGTTGATTCAATTGCTTGAGCAGCAAAGTGCCGGACTGATCGCGCTGCATTTGGGCGGTGGAGAAAAGCCGCGTGACTGAAGCCTTTTGGCATCTACAGGATTTTCTCGATAGTGGCGGCTGGGTGCTCTGGGGCATCCTGCTGGCTACTGTGCTGCTGTGGACCCTGATGCTGGAGCGTTTGTGGTTTCTGGCGCGGGTGTTTCCAAGTCAGGCAAAAGACTACCAACAAGCCTGGCAGGATCGCGGTGAACGCCGCAGTCTTGCCGCTAGGCACATTCGTAGCGCCTGGTTATCGCAGGCGCGGCAACGTTTGAACCAGTACTTGCCTATGGTGCGGGTGCTGATCGCTTTGTGTCCTTTGCTGGGGTTGCTCGGCACTGTGAGCGGCATGATCCAGGTATTTGACGTGATGGCTCTGAGCGGCAACGGTAACCCCCGCGCAATGGCGGCCGGAGTATCTCGCGCAACGGTACCCACCATGGCCGGGATGGTTATCGCCATCAGCGGATTATTTTGCTTGGCGCGACTGGATCAACAGTCGCGGCGGGCCTTGCAGCGGTTGTCTGACCGCTTGCGTCACGAATAGGAGCGCGCCGATGCGCATGCGCAGGCATCACAGCACGGCTGATGAAGAGGCCGGTATCGACTTAACGCCGATGCTGGATATCGTCTTCATCATGCTGATTTTCTTTATTGTTACCAGCTCCTTTATCAAGGAGTCCGGCATCAGCGTCGAGCGGCCCTCGGCTGCCAGCGCAGCAGAGCAACCCAAGGGTAATATTCTGATTGCCGTGAGTGCCGACGGTGAAATTTGGATCGATCGCAAGCAGGTAGATATTCGTGCGGTACGTGCAGCCGTTGAGCGTATGCGGGTGGACCAACCCGATAGCACGGTGGTGGTGCAGGCTGACAAAGACGCACGTAGCGGTCTGGTGATTCGGGTGATGGACCAAGCCAAGCTGGCTGGCGTTGAGGCCGTCGCTTTGGCCGCCACGGTAGAAGGTCGCTGATGCGACTTTTTCTGAGTTTTCTTGGCGCAGTGCTGGTGGCGTTGGCGCTGTTCATGCTGATGGTGGTGCTGATCATGCCGCCGCAGGATGATGCCGAGATGCCAGAAGAGCTACTACGCATTGGCGTTGTGCGCAGTGTCAGTGACAGTGCCAGCGAAGATCAGACGCAGCAATTGCAACGTCCAGAGCGTCCACAACCACCGGAGCCCGTAGAAGAGCCCCGGCTTGATGCGTCAACGCCACAGCAAGCTCCCCAGCTGCAACTGCAGATAGAAGTACCGCAGTTGCAAAGCAGTATGAGTCTGAGCGTGGCACCAACGCAGAGTAACCTGCGACCCGCGCCGGCTGCACCCGCGGCGGCACCCACTCCAGCCCCTGCGCCGGCTGCAGCTCCACCGCCCGGCACCGCCGAAGAAGTGACCCCGCTGGTCGATGTGCCGCCCAATTACCCGCGCCGCGCGTTGTCTGCGGGTATCGAAGGTGAGGTTACCTTGCGCTTTACCATTACCCCGGATGGCAAGGTAGAGAACCTGCGAGTAACAGCCTCAGAGCCGCCTGGGGTATTTGAACGCGAGGCCCGGCGTGCGGCCAGTCGCTGGCGCTTTGCGCCGCGGCGCGAGAACGGCAATGCTGTTGCGCGTGAGGCCACCAAGACGCTGTATTTTCGCTTGGCCAAGGGGAAACGCTGATGCGCTATACAGTACTGCTACTGTGTTTTTTGGCCACGCTGGCGCAGGCGCAACAGATTGATCCCAAGGTATTCGTTGCACTGGAGTCAGCGCGTACGGCGCAGCAATCGGGGGATTTGAGTGGCGCAGGACGTGCGCTCAATGATGTTTTAAAAAGCACCAGTGCCGGTTCAGTGGAGCAGGCACTGGTGCAGCAGCGTTTGGGCTATCTGGCCATTGAGCGCGAAGATTACGCAGCGGCTATTCGGTGGCTGCAACAAGGGCTGGCGCAGGATCAGTTGAGTAGCGAGGCCGCGCAGCAGGACCGCCGCAATCTGGCGCAGCTGCTGGTGCAACAGGGCCGCTATCAGGAGGCGGTGAGGCTGCTGGAAGCAGAAGGCGTGGGCAACCTCACGCTGGAAACGCGCCGCATGCTAGTGCAGGCCTATCGCGAACTTAAGCAGTACCGCAAAGCGATTCCGTTGGCGGAACAGATTGTCCGTGCCAATCCGGCTGCAGATGATGTCTGGTATCAGCTTTTGGCTGGTATGAATTATGAGCTTGAGCGTTACGGCGAGGCGGTTAACTGGTTGCAAGTATTGGTGCGCCGCGCGCCGACTAACAGCGAAGGCTGGCGACAGCTCGCCAGTATGCAGAGCATGGCCGGACAGCAGACCGACGCCGCAGCGACCTTACGGCTCGCCTATGAAGGCGGGGTAGGGCTGCGTGCAACTGATCTGAATAACCTGGTTGCTATGCACGCGCAAGCCGGCGCGCCTTGGCAGGCCGCGCGTTTACTGAATGCCTTGATCAAGCAAAAGTTGTTGCCGGCTGATCGTGAACATCAGTTGCGGCTAGCCCAACTCTGGCAGGCCTCGCGTGATCGCGAACAGGCATTGAGCGCCTGGCAACAATTAGCTCAGCAAAGTGGCGATGCAGACTATTGGCTGCAGGTGGCTTATTTGCAGTACCAGCAGGCTGACTGGCCTGCTATGCAAGCAACGCTGGCGCAAACCCGACCCGGTAACGCGGAGCAGCGGCGGCAAGTACAGTCGCTGCGCAACGCCGCGGCCGCTGCGCAGGCCTCGCCTTGATTGAGCGGCATTCGCTCAGTACTCGAATACTTCAATTTTGCTGGCGCTGAGACGATACCCGGCGCTGGCCAGCTCGCTCTCGCTTTGCTCGACGTGCAAGGTGCCGGTTATCCAGAAGGGTACATACGCGGCGTCTAAGGCTATGCCTTCCTTGCTCTGCACCAGCACGATTTGATTCGATGGCGGCGGCGGCACGTGAATGCAGGCGCCGAAGTAAGGTACGAGCAAAAACTCAGTTACGCGGTTCTCGTCGGTGAGGGTCAGCGGCACTATGTACCCCGGCAACTTGACCTCTTGGCCATCCAGCTCGGTAACCGTTGGCGCTTGGGGTTGCTGCTGATCCATGATGGAGCTGCTGGTTCCGCCTGTGTCGGCGTTTTCACTGAGCACGTCAGCCAGCTGCGATAAATCATGCATGGCTGCGGGCATGCCGAATTGCTCTGAAGTACCAACGGGAATTAAGGCGTCCCAGCTTAGTTCGCGAGCAGCGTTCGCAGACAGGCTCGCCATCAGCAGCAGCGATAGTAGTGGTACTTTCATTAAGGCGCGCACGAGATACTTCCTCAGGTTTTGATCGACAGGCCGTCCACCAGCGCTAGCCGGTAAGCTCGCCAGGCGGGGATGCAGGCTAGTAACAAACTGGCTAGCAGAATCGCCGCTAATAGTTTGCATTCGGCAGGGCTTGGCCAGCCAAGCGGCATAAACAGGCCATATTGTTGCTCAAGTATTGGCTGCGCCAGCCAAAGCCCCAGGTACAACAACGCTAAGCCGAGCAGTATGCCGCTGGCGGTGAGTGCCATGGCTTCCAGCACCAGCAGGCTAAAGATATGCCAAGGCTTGGCGCCAACCGAACGCAGTATGGCCATTTCTCGGCGGCGTTCATTGAGGCTGCCGAGAATGGCACTCAACATGCCCACCAAACCGGTCAGAACCACGCAGGCAGACACTAAAAACAGCGCCTTCTCCGCTACGCTCAGCAGACTCCAGAGTTCTTGCAGTGCCACGCCGGGCATGATGGCCAATAACGGCTCGCCGGTAAACTGATTGACCTGCCGCTGTACCGCGAAGGTGTCGATGCGGCGATTCAGGCCCAGTAACATGGCGGTAATGGCGCTGGGCGTGAGATCCAGTTCGCGCGCCTGATCGGCACTAACATGGGCGCTACCGCGCGCGGGCATACCCTGTTGCCAATCGACATGGAGGGCTTCGATGCCTTGCAGGCTGATATGAATGGTGCGGTCGACCGGGGTGCCGGTCTTGGTCAGAATACCGCTGACGCGAAAGGGTTTGTCCGCGTGGTTCACAAAGCTGACCGCGCCTGCGCCGTGGGCTAGCACCAACTCGGTACCCAGTTGGTAGTTCAGCTCGCGGGCGATATCTGCGCCTATGACCGCGTCGTACAGGTCATCAAAGGCCTTCCCTTGGCTAAAGCTCAGCTGTTTGTCTCGTCCAAAACGAAAGTGGCTGAAGTAACTCTGATCGGTACCCATCACCCGAAAGCCGCGATGCGAATCCCCCAGGGAGATAGGGATGGCCCATTTCACCTGAGGCAAGGTACTGATGTCGTTGTAGCTATCCCAGCGGATGTTGTTGGTGGCGTTACCGATACGGAACACCGAATACAGCAGCAATTGTACCGAGCCCGAGCGAGCGCCAACGATCAGATCGGTGCCGCTGATGGTGCTGGCGAAACTGGCGCGGGCTTCGCTGCGTACTCGTTCGACGGTCAGCAGTAGCGTTACGCTAAGCGCGATCGCCAGTACCGTAAGCAGCGCCGTTACCCGCCGATTGCTAAGACTTTGTAGCGCCAGACGAAGTAGGTACATCAGTTTACCTCCGCAAGGGCTGCACGATTTAGCTCAGGCAGCGCGAGGCTGCGATCAAATAGCGGTGCCAAGGCCGTATCGTGACTAACAAACAGCAGGCTACTGCCGGCTTCGGCGCACTCGGCAAAGAGTAATTTGATAAAGGCTTCGCGGCTGTCAGCGTCCAGCGCCGAGGTGGGTTCGTCGGCAATCACCAGTTCCGGATTTCCTATCAGTGCGCGCGCTGCCGCTACGCGCTGTTGTTGGCCAATCGACAACGCCGTGGCTGGCCGGCTTAGCAGTGCCGGATCATTCAGCCCGAGCCCTTGGAGTAGGTGTATCGCCGCTGCGTTCAGGCTGCCATGACGTTGCTCGGCGCGCTGGCGCCGTTGCTGCGAGAAGCGGCAAGGCAGCAGCACGTTATCCAGTACCGACAGATAAGGCAGCAGGTTGAACATCTGAAAAATGTATCCGCTGTGCTCGGCGCGAAAGCGGTCGCGCTGGCGCGCGGATAACTCGCTGAGTGACTGCCCCAACAGGGTTACCTCGCCCTGTTGGGGTAGGTGCACGCCGCCTAGCAATCCGAGCAGCGTGGTCTTGCCGCTACCCGACGGCCCCTTCAGGAACAGTCGCTCGCCGGGTTGCAGCGCAAAATGCGCGATGTCCAACAGCACGGGCTGTTTGGGCCAAGCGAAGCGCAGGTCGTTGAGTTCAAGCAGCGGACGAGTCATTGGCAGCGAGTTTCCACGAGCGGGTTGTGTGCATCATTCAGGTTATCAGTTGAAACTGACAACCGGGCGATCAGGAGTTAGCTCGGCGCCCAGTTGGCCATTGGGAGTAATGGCTTGCAGATTCAACCGCTGTAAACCGGGAAAAACGCTGAACAGTGGCAATTGCAGGCTGCTCAGCGCCGCTGGTTGTGCGCAATTGAAAATAAACTGCGCCTCAATGTCGGCATGCTGGTGGTTATGTTCTTCATGCTCATGCTCTGCGGTTTCATGTTCGTCTTCATGTGCAGGCTCTTCGTGCTCGTGCTCGGCAAACAGCGGGCTGTCCAGGTCGACTGAGGCGAGAGTGCAGCCAGCGTCCGCCGGAAACTGAAAGAGTTGCTCTGCGTGGTGTAACTGGGCCTGCACTGCGGCTACTTTTGCGATGTCCTCCGGCTGACTGGCGGCATGTTCAAAGCCCAGCAAGTTGACCGCTGGGCTGTCCAGATCGATGCTGACTTGGTTGCCTTCGATGGCTAGGTTCAGGCTGGCGACGCCGTGTTCGTGGGCGCCAAGGCTGGCGTGCTCTTGGTGCTCTTGGGCCAGGGCATAAATACTAAGGGGCATGGCAATACTGAAAATGGCAAGTTGGCGGCGCATGACTATTACTCGGCTGTGTTGGGATGCGACACATAATGTTATCTTATTTCATTATTGTAAAGGCCGTGTGTAGCTTGAATGCTCAGCGTGTTAAGCAAGTGCAGTTAGTGGAGGCTGAGCAGCGGCGTAGCCGCCGCTCAGAAAGGCGTGCTTAGTAGAGAACCTGGTACAGCTTGCGGCGGTATTGGATGGTCAGCGGGTTGCTACCGCCGAGCAGGTCAAACAACTGCATCAGGGTTTTTTGCGCGATACCATCGCCATGGCTGCGGTCGTTCTGCATCAGGTTCAGGAGGCCACCCATGGCATTGTCGAAATCTTGCCGGGCCAGGCTGAGAATGGCCAACTGGTAGGCCGCTTCGCTGTCGTTTGGATCGCTGGCTAAACGGCGGGTTAGCAGCTCTGCGGCGGGTAGGCCGATCGCCTGGCGTTGAAATGCCAGTTTTGTTTTGAAGTCGCTAACCGCTGTTTTTTTTGCTCCTGCCTTACTGATGGCGTCGAGTACCTGTTCGGCATCGTCGAGCTCGCCTTTATCAGCCAGGGCGCGTGCGAGTAGCAGCAAAAGTTGGTCGTTGGGCTCTTCGGCGATGGCCTTCTGCAATAGCAGTATGGCTTGTGCGGGAGCGCCGGCTTCCAGCAATTCGCTTGCCTGTGCGGCAATCTCGGCTGGCAGGGGTGCCGGGTCTGCCTGTGCAGGTGGCTCACCAATGTGCGGAATCAATAACTCGCGAATAGCGCTCTCTGTTTGAATGCCGGCAAAGCCTTCTACTGGTTGACCCTCTTTGAACAACACTACGGTTGGTTGGCTGCGAATACCGAAGCGCTCGATCAATGCGGCCTCTTTATCGCAATCCACCTTGGCCATAAGCAACTCGCCAGCGTAGCTGTCTAGGATAGCAGTCAGTACCGGCAGCAAGGCCTTGCAAGGCGCGCAACCGTCGGACCAGAAGTCAACCAGTACCGGCTTGTGGAAAGAGTTTTCAAGTACGTAGCGATCGAAGGTGGCGGTGGTGACATCAAAAAGGTGGGGCGATGACATGGCGGTTCCGATACATGAAGTGGCGAGCACAAAGCGCTCGTAAGCTGGCTGTCTTTATAGGGCTGGCGCGGAGCTATATCAAGTGCCGGTGATGAGAGTGTCAGCGGTATACAGACTTACTTGTCGAAATTCAGCGGGTTCGCCCAAATCGGGCGAGGTACGCCCTGACAGGATCTGCTGGCGCCGGTAGGGAAAATGGTCTAAATCCCTGACTCTTGAATCTGCAATTAGCACGGCATTCGCGCGCTGCACAAAGTGATCAAGAAACGGGCGGTTGTCGGCGTCGTAGAGCACGTCGGCAGCAATAATCAGGTCGAGTGGCCCGCTGACAGCAAAGTAATCGGCGGCGATTTCGAGGCGCATATCATTGAGTTTGGCGTTTAATCCACAGGCCATTTGTGCCGGCTGATCCAGATCGCAGGCGATGACGCGGTCAGCGCCCGCCAGTTTGCAGGCCAGTGCCACCACGCCCGAACCAGCACCAAAATCGAGTACCCGTTTGCCTCTCACGTGCTGCGGATGGTCAAGAATCCAGCGTGCCAGCGCTAAACCGCTGCCCCAGCAAAAGCCCCAGTAGGGCGGGTTTTCCAATAGTCGGCGAGTCTCTTCGCTGGCGAAGGCGCGGTCAAGATTGGCCGGATCAAGCAGCAATAGCTCCAGCTCAGGCAATTCGGGCAAGCGAGTGGTTAACAGTTGCGCTTCGGGAAGCACCTTGTGTAATTCAGCGGTGAGAGTAGCGAGGGTCATGGCGATATCCGCAGTTCAGTCGCGGCTATTGTAACCCTCGGAGCTCTTGGTAGCGGAACCTTCAAGGCTGCAGGACAGCGCGCAGCCGGCTGTTTAGAAACTCAATCAGCGCGCGCGTGGCCAGTGTTGGGTAGAGGTTGGGTGCCGTCAGCAAGTAGAGCTGATCGCCCCAAGCGCTGACTCTGGCGCGGTAGTCGGGTAGCAGTCTCGACAGTTCGCCGCTGTCGAGTTCGTGCTGCACGCTGTATAGCGGCAGCAGCGCGAAGCCTACGTTAGCTAAGGCGGCACGCTTGAGGAACGGCATGTCTTCGGTTTGCAATCGTGGGCGCAAGGTCAGAGTGTGGGTCTGCCTGCCGTCGAACAGCTCCAATGGCAGGCGTTGCTCGGGTAAATTGACGCTGACCATGTCCAGCTGCAACAGGTCGTCGGGCTGCTGTGGTGTGCCGTGCTGTTGTAAATAGGCGGGGCTGGCACAGAGCGCCCAGTCGACCGGGCCAAGATCACGGGCGACCAGAGTGTCGGGCGGGGTCGAGGTGACCCGTATAGCGACATCAATCTCGGCGGCCACCAGGTCAAAGATACGGTTGCTGAAGGTCAGCTGCAGGCTAACCTCAGGGTAGAGATTGGCGAATTCCAGCAGTAGCGGGCCGACCACCTGTTGGCCCAGTGCAACCGGTACGCTGAGACGAATATGTCCGCGCAGGTTCTTGCCCAAGTCGTCTACCGTAGCCTGCAGTGCTTGCAGCTCCTGACTGATGCGCGCGGCATGCTCGTAGAGCGCCCAGCCAATCTGCGTGGGTTCCACGCGGCGTGTGGTGCGGCGGAATAGCTGCACCTGCATGCTTTGCTCCAGCGCTTTTAGTCGACGGCTGACGTGCGAACGTGAGGTCCCAAGCCGGCGAGCGGCGCTGCTCATGCTGCCGGCTTCAACAACGGCGCTGAGAAACTGCAGGTTTTTTATATCCACCTATTGTTGCCTATTCGTAAACAGTTTGGGCTTATTGGTGGGCATTGTAGATTAAATAGCAGGCTTCTATAGTCCCAGCACCAAATTTTTGTGATCTTGTCATCGCCCGACTTAGTCCAAGGAGAACAACAATGAGTCTACCCAGCGTTCTGCAGAACTCGCTCACATTGCCGGTTATCTGCTCCCCCCTGTTCATTATTTCCAATCCCGATCTGGTGATTGCTCAATGCAAGGCCGGTGTAGTCGGTTCCTTTCCTGCGCTTAATGCTCGTCCTGCCGAAGAGTTGGACGTGTGGCTTGAGCGCATTACCCGCGAGTTGGCGGAGTACAAGGCGGCAAATCCTGATGCCGTAGTCGCGCCCTTTGCGGTGAACCAGATTGTGCATAGCAGCAATGATCGCCTGCAGCATGACGTAGAAATGTGCGTTAAGTACAAGGTGCCAATCGTCATTACCAGCCTGCGTGCGCCTAACGAAGTGGTTGGGCCGATTCACAGCTACGGCGGTCTGGTATTCCACGATGTAATCAACGTTAAACACGCCAAAAAAGCGATTGAAGCGGGCGTCGACGGTCTGATTCTGGTCTGTGCTGGCGCCGGTGGCCACGCTGGGCAGCTGAGCCCCTTTGCGCTGGTATCGGAAATTCGTGAGTTCTATGACGGCCCTATCATCCTGTCTGGTTCGATTTCCAAGGGCGAGCAAATTCTTGCAGCCCAGGCCATGGGCGCAGATCTGGCCTATATGGGCACGCGCTTTATCGCCACGCACGAAGCCAATGCGGATCAGGCCTACAAGCAGATGCTGGTGGATACCAGTGCCGATGACATCGTCTACAGCAACCTGTTTACCGGCGTGCATGGCAATTATTTGAAGCCCAGTATTCAAAACGCCGGGATGGACCCGAATGCGTTGCCGGAAGGCGACAAGAGCACCATGAAGTTTGGCTCAGGCGGCAGCAATAAGAGCAAGGCTTGGCGCGATATCTGGGGCGCAGGGCAAGGCGTGGGCAGTATCGGCGCGATTACCTCCACGGCAGAAGCGGTTAGCAAGCTTGAGAAAGAGTATGCCAGCGCGCGTGCACGTATGCAGAGCATCGCTAGCCCTTACGGAGAACAGTCATGACCGCTCGTTTAATTTGTGGTGATCTGGATCGCAGTGGTGATGAGGTTGCTCAGCGTGCGTTACAGCTTGCAGGTGGTCTGGCGCGGCTAGGGGTTGAAGACGGTGATGTCATGGCTGTGATGCTGCGCAACGGCCCGGCGTTTATCGATGCGATCCAGAGTTGCCAGACCGCGGGCTGTTTTTATTGCCCGGTGAATTGGCACTTTAAAGCGGAAGAAGTCGCGTTCCTGCTGAAAGATTCGGCGGCTAAGGTGTTTTTGGTCGAGGCCGATCTGCTCGACGCGCTCGAAGGTGCTATCCCAGAGGGCGTCACGGTATTGGTAAACGGCGCTTCTGGTGGGCTCACCGCAGGACGCTTGCCTTATGAAGCATGGCTCGCGGAACAAGCAGTGTATGAAGGTGAGGTGCGTACGCCACGCACCCATATGGCTTATACATCAGGTACTACCGGTCGCCCTAAAGGCGTTAAGCGCATGGCGCCGCCACCGGAAGATCGGGAGGCTTTGGCAGTAGCCATACAGGCTTTGTCGCGCACCACCTGGGGGATTGAGCCGGGTGTGCGTACATTGGTTTCTGCTCCGCTCTATCACAGCGCGCCTAGCTCCTTCGCGCAGCAGTCGATCGTGCAAGCCGAGCTGATGGTGGTGATGCCGCGCTTTGATGCGGAACAAACGCTAGCACTGATCCAGAAGCACCGAATCGATACAGTGTTTTTGGTGCCGATCATGTATGTGCGTTTGCTGCGACTGCCGGAAGACGTAAAAGCCAAATATGATTTGTCATCAGTGCGTTTCGTCGCGTCTACCGGCGCGCCTTGTGCGCCGGATGTGAAGCTGCAGATGCTCGACTGGTGGGGCCCGGTTATTTATGAAACCTACGCTTCCAGCGAAACCGGCATGATCACTATTCAAGACCCCATATCTGCGCGCCGCAAGCCGGGCAGCGTGGGTAGGCTGATTGGCGAGACGCGTATTCGTATTGTCGATGAAGAAGGGAACGACTGCCCACAAGGCGAGCCGGGCGTGATCTACGTGCGTCAGCCCGCGGTGCCGGACTTCACTTACCTCAATAACGACGAGGCACGCGAAAAGGCGGGCCTGGGTGATTTGGTTACGGTGGGCGACATTGGCTATATGGATGAGGAGGGTTACCTCTACATCTGCGATCGCAAGTCGGACATGGTGATTTCCGGTGGTGTGAATATCTATCCAGCCGAGATTGAGCATGTGTTGATTACCCTGCCTGGGGTAATCGACTGCGCCGTGGTAGGTATTCCCGATGCGGAGTATGGCGAGTCGTTGATGGCCGTAGTCGCCGCCCCTGAAGGGCTGCTCAGCGCAGAGCAAGTGCAGCAGTTTGTGCGCGAGCGTTTGGCGGGCTATAAGGTGCCGCGTCGCGTTGAACTGATCGAGAGTTTGCCGCGCGATGATAACGGCAAGGTCGCCAAGCGTCGTCTGCGCGAACTCTTTGTTCCCTCCTGAGACCAAAATCGCGTGTTTTCTGCCTTCCCGGCGGGTTTTGGTTTTGAAATGTGAGGATACATTTTTATCGAGGCCTACAAGAGAGTAAGATGTAGGCCGCTTTTATCCGTCCGGGAAAACTTACATGCATTGTCCATTCTGTGGCGCCAATGACACCAAGGTGATCGACTCTCGCCTCGTGGCCGAGGGTGACCAGGTGCGCCGTCGTCGCGAATGCCTTGCCTGTCAGGAACGTTTCACTACCTTCGAAACCGCTGAGCTGGTCCTGCCGCGCATCATCAAGCAGGACGGGCGCCGGCAACCCTTTGATGAAGAAAAGCTGCGTGCCGGTTTCCAGCGTGCGCTGGAAAAACGTCCGGTTAGCGTGGAGCAAATCGAAGCTGCCATTGGCCATATCAAGCACCGTTTGCGCGCCACTGGCGAGCGTGAGGTTAAGGCCATGGTAGTCGGCGAGATGGTCATGAGTGAGCTCAAGCAGCTCGACGAAGTCGCCTATATTCGCTTTGCCTCCGTGTATCGCCGTTTCCAGGATCTGAACCAATTCCGCGAAGAAATCGAGCGCCTGTCGCGCCGTGACCAGGATGATACTGATGCCTGAGTGGAGCTTTGCTGACCGTGAGTTGATGAGCCGAGCGCTGGAGCTTGCCGCTCGGGGTTTGTACACCACCGAGCCCAATCCCAGAGTTGGCTGCGTGCTGGTGCACGGCGAGCAGGTTGTCGGCGAAGGCTGGCACGTGCAGGCCGGCGAAGGCCATGCCGAAGTCAATGCGCTGGCGCAGGCCGGCGAACGGGCGCGCGGCGCCACTGCATACGTCACCCTGGAGCCCTGCAGCCATTTTGGTAAGACTCCGCCCTGCGCCGATGCCTTGATCAAAGCCGGTGTCAGCCGCGTAGTCGCGGCCATGCAAGACCCTAATCCACAAGTCGCTGGCAACGGTCTGCAGCGCCTGCGTGACGCGGGCATCGAGGTCACCTGTGGTTTGTTGGAAGAGCAGGCTCGCGAGCTTAATCCTGGCTTTATTAAACGCATGCAGCAGGGCTTGCCTTGGGTGCGAGTCAAGTTGGCGATGAGTTTGGATGGCCGTACCGCCATGGCCAGTGGTGAAAGCAAATGGATTACTGGTCCCGCCGCGCGCGCCGATGTGCAGCGTCTGCGGGCCCGCAGTGGCGCTGTGATCAGCGGCGCCGATAGCGTATTGCTGGACGACTCGGCGCTGACCGTGCGTGCCAGTGAACTCGGCTTGTCTGCCGATGAGGCGGCAGCCGCCGTGCAGCGTCAGCCGCTGCGGGTTTTGATCGACAGTCTGCGGCGTGTGCCGCTGGAGCAACGTTTTTTTCGTGAAGCCGGGCCCACATTGGTGATCAGCACCAGCGCTGAACAGGCTGCGGAATCCTATCAGAGCATTGGCAGTGAGCTGCTGGCGCTGCCCGGTGACGATGGCAAGGTGGACCTTGTCACCGTGCTACGCAACTTGGCCGAGCGCGGTTGCAACGAGGTACTGGTCGAGGCTGGTGCAGGGCTGTCTGGCGCTTTCTGGCGTGCCGGTCTGGTAGACGAACTTATTGTGTATATGGCGCCGCGCCTGCTGGGAAGTCAGGCGCGCCCATTGATGCAGCTCCCCTTCGAGAGCATGAGCGAGGCGATGGATATCGCCGTTACCGATATGCGAGCCATAGGCCAGGATTGGCGCATCACCGCACGCCCGATTTTCCCTTCCTGAGAGTGTAAGACAATGCAAAGCAGCGTACAGATACTGCTCCTGGTGATGGCAGTAGTCGCCTTTTTGGGCGTCGTTCTTGAAGAAGTCATTCATGTAAATAAAGCCAAGGTGGTGCTGCTGTTCGGCGCGCTATCGTGGATGGTGTTGTTTATCGCCGCGCCGGATGATGCCATGCGCGCGCGGGTGCAGGGGGCACTGAACGAGAACATTACCGATATCGCCAGCCTCTGGTTGTTCCTGCTGGCGACCATGACCTTCGTGGCCTACCTGAACAAGAAAGGCCTGATCGAAAACATCATTTACCGCATCCTGCCGGGCCGGATTACCGAGCGAAAGCTGCTGTTCCTGACCGGTATATTCTGCTTTGTTTTCTCTTCCATCGCCGACAATATCACCGCCACGCTGGTCTCGGTCGCTTTGGTGCTGAGTCTCAATCTGGAACTGCGCAAAATGCTGCGCTTTGCCACCCTGGTGGTGTTTGCCGTCAACTCCGGCGGCGTCTCGATGATTACCGGTGATGTCACCACACTGATGATTTTCATGGCCGATAAGGTCGAAATCACCAACCTGCTGTTGCTCAGTGCGCCGGCGCTGCTGGCGGTGTTGCTGTTGGCGGCCCTGCTGTCGGTTGGCCTTAATAGCGAAGTGGTGATTGAAAAAAATGCGTTGCATGAATTGCGCGGCGTGGACAAGGTCATTGGCGGGCTCTTTCTAGTAACGATTTTCGCCACCATTCTGTTGAGCCTGTTCTTCGCGATTCCGCCAGTGCTGACCTTCCTCACCGGTCTGGCAACCATGTTCCTGATTGCGCGCTTCTTCAATGAAGACATCGACAACGACCCGATTCTGGAATACATCCGCGTCATCGAGTTCGAGACGTTGCTGTTCTTCCTTGGCGTGCTGTTGCTGGTCGGCATGCTGCAGTTTATCGGCACGCTGCAGAGCCTGACCTCGCTGTATGACGTCATGCCGACCCTGTTGGCCAATTTCTTGATGGGCATGTTGTCGGCGCTGATCGATAACGTTCCACTGACCGCCGCATTGCTCAAAGCAAACCTGCAGATGAGCGTCGCCGAGTGGATGGGTCTGACCTATGCTGTCGGTGTGGGCGGTTCCCTGCTTATAATTGGTTCCGCCGCCGGCATCGTTGCTATGAGCAAGATGCCTGGCCTCACCTTCATTACCTACCTGCGTAGCTTCGGTCTGTTGTTGATGGCCTTTGCTTTCGGCTTTATTGGCGTTTACGGGTTAGGACTGCTGGTCGCCTGACCAGCACGGATCACGTACGAGGCAGTTTATGTTTACCGGTATTATCGAAGCAGTTGGTCAGATTCAGAGCATGCAGCCCAGTGGTGGCGATGTGCGTCTGTACGTCAAAACCGGCAAGCTGGATTTAGGCGACGTCAAATTGGGCGACAGCATTGCCGTTAACGGCGTCTGTCTAACTGCGGTGGAGCTGCCAGGCGATGGCTTTTGGGCTGATGTCAGCCAGGAGACTATTCGCCGTACCGCGTTATCGCGGCTAAAACCGGGCAGCCGGGTCAATCTAGAGAAAGCACTGACGCCGACCACGCGCCTCGGTGGCCATTTGGTCAGCGGCCATGTGGACGGCGTCGGTAAGGTGCTATCGATGCACGAAGATGCGCGTTCCTGGCACTTTCGCATTGAGGCGCCTGCTGAGCTGGCCAAGTATATTGCCGAGAAAGGCTCGATTACGGTCGATGGAATCAGCCTGACCGTGAACGCGGTAGAGGGCGCCGTATTCCACCTGAACATAGTGCCGCATACCCTGCAGGAAACCATCATGGGTGACTTCCAGAATGGTAGCCCGGTCAACCTTGAAGTTGATCTGATTGCCCGCTATTTGGAGCGCTTGCTGCTCGGCGAGAAAGCCGCAGAGCCAACCGCTGGCGGTATAAGCATGGGCTTTCTGGCCGAAAATGGTTTCCTCAAATCCTGATTAACCAGCCCCTGGAGGGCCGGATGAAACTGAACAGCATTGAAGAACTGATTGAAGACATTCGCGCGGGCAAGATGGTCATTCTGATGGATGACGAAGACCGCGAAAACGAAGGCGATCTGATCATGGCCGGCGAGGCCTGCCAGGCCGAGCACATCAACTTCATGGCGCGCTTTGGTCGTGGTCTGATCTGTATGCCGATGAGCCTGGAGCGCTGCGAGCGCCTCAAGTTGCCGCTAATGGTGCAGCGTAATGGTTCGGGCTTTGGCACTAAGTTCACTGTGTCTATCGAGGCTGCCGAAGGTGTTAGCACCGGTATCTCTGCGGCTGACCGTGCACGCACTGTACAAGCTGCAGCAGCAGCGAATGCGGTTGCCGATGACATCGTCAGCCCTGGTCACATCTTCCCGCTGATGGCACAGCCCGGCGGCGTGCTGGCGCGTGCTGGTCACACTGAAGCGTCCTGTGACTTGGCGCGCATGGGCGGTTTTGGTGAGTCGGCGGTCATCTGTGAAATCATGAACGATGACGGCAGCATGTCGCGTCGCCCGGATCTCGAGACGTTCGCGAAGCAGCATGACCTGAAAATTGGCACCATTGCGGACCTGATTCATTACCGTCTGCTCAACGAGCGCACGGTTGAGCGCGCAGATGAAAAGCTACTGAAGAGCGAGCTGGGCGAGTTCCGGCTGGTGGCCTACCGTGATCGCACCGACGATGTGGTGCATATGGCGCTGACTCTCGGCGACATTCAGCCAGAAGAGCCAACGTTAGTGCGCGTGCATAACGTTGATCCGTTGCGTGATCTGTTTCTGGTGCCTGAAACGGGTCGTTGGAGCCTGCAAGATGCCATGCGCCGGGTCGCCGCTGAAGGCACCGGTGTGGTGTTGCTGTTGGGTAATCAAGTCGATGCTGATTCGCTGCTCGCGCACGTCAGCAACCTCGGTGAAGGCAATGCATCGCCACGTCGCCCTTCGACCTACAATACCGTAGGTGCCGGCTCGCAGATTCTGCGCGACCTGGGTGTGCGCAAAATGCGCTTGCTGTCTGCGCCGATGAAGTTCAATGCCATATCCGGTTTCGACCTGGAAGTAGTAGAATACCTGCCCTGCGAATAAATCCGTTGATTCACGACAATGCCCGAGCGCGTTGCCGGTTCTTTAATTGAGAGAGAGTGCTATGACTGCTATCCGTACCATCGAAGGCGATTTTGTAACTGGCCAAGGCCGCTATGCACTGGTTGTTGGCCGGTTCAACAGCTTTGTCGTCGAGAGCCTGGTAGAGGGCGCTGTAGACTCGCTCAAGCGTCACGGCGTGAAAGAGTCTGACATCACCATCGTTCGCGTGCCGGGCGCTTTTGAAATTCCGCTGATGGTCAAGAAAGTGGCTGACCTGAAGCAGTACGACGCCATCATCACCCTCGGCGCCGTCATCCGTGGCGGTACACCGCACTTCGAATACGTCGCAGGCGAATGCGTTAAAGGTGTGGGCTCGGTTTCGCTGGAGTACGGTATTCCCGTCGCTTTCGGCGTGTTGACCGTCGACAGCATTGAGCAGGCCATCGAACGCTCCGGCACCAAAGCGGGCAACAAGGGCGCTGAAGCGGCTATGTCGGCCTATGAAATGGTCAGCGTGATCAAGCAGCTGGAGGCCTAAGTGGACAACCCCGAGCAGCAAGCAGTACCCGCTCGCCCCAAGGCATCTGCCCGTCGTAAGGCCCGCAGCCTGGCGTTGCAAGCGCTATATTCCTGGCACATGGCTGGCCAGGCGTTGAGCGATATCGAAGCGCAGTTTCGTACCGATAACGATTTCAGTAAGGTCGATAGTGCCTACTTTCACGAGCTGTTGACGGGCGTGCCGCGCAACCTGGATGAACTGGATAATCAGCTAGGTGCGGTGCTGGATCGTGATATCAAAGAGTTAGACCCGGTAGAGCTGACCGTGCTGCGTATTGGCGTTTACGAGTTGCTCAAGCGTATCGACGTGCCTTACCGCGTAGTGATCAATGAAGCTATTGAGATGGCTAAGTCGTTTGGTGCCACTGACGGCCACAAGTACGTCAACGGCATTCTCGATAAGTTGGCTCCGCGTTTGCGCAAGGCCGAGGTTAGTGCCGCGCGTAACAGGTAAAGTAGTACTGCTCAGCGGTCGAGGAGGGCGAGCATGGCCATGGATGAGTTCGCACTGATTGGCCGCTATTTTCGTACTGCGCAGCTGGAGCGCGCGGCCGATGCCTCGGCCGTTGTGCTCGGCATTGGTGATGATGCGGCGCTGCTGCAAATGGCTGCCGACCAACAGTTGGTGATTTCCACCGATTCGCTGCTGGCGGGCATCCACTTCCCAGAACGTTACCCCCCCGCTGAGCTAGGTTACCGAGCATTGGCGGTCGCTGTTAGCGACTTGGCTGCCATGGCGGCAACCCCTCTTGCCTTCACGCTTGCCTTGAGTCTGCCCGCAGTCGATGAACCTTGGTTGCAGGCGTTTTCTCGCGGCCTGGCAACCGCCGCACATGACTTTGCGATCAACCTGATTGGCGGCGATACCACGCGCGGCCCACTCAATATTGGCGTGACTGTGCTGGGGCAAGTACCGAACGGCCAGGCCCTGGCGCGCGCTGGTGCGCGAGTAGGTGACTTGCTCTGCATTGGTGGCCCACTGGGTGACGGCGCAGCGGGCTTGGCGGTGGTGCAGGGTAAAAACGTACCAACGGGCTTGCCGATGGCAAAGCAGGATTATCTACAGCAACGCTTCTGGCGCCCACAGCCGCAGCTGGCGCTTGGCTTACAGCTGCGCGGTGTCGCCAGCGCCGGGCTGGATGTGTCTGATGGGCTGCTGGCTGACGCTGAGCATATTGCCAGCGCCAGTGGCGTGGCCCTGCATATCGACGCTGTTCGGCTGCCAGGCAGCGAGGCCTTGGCAGCTTGGCCAGAGCTGCAGCAGCTGGACTGGATGCTGCGCGGGGGCGATGACTATGTGTTGCTTTTTACGCTGCCCGCGTTGGCGAAACCGCGCATTGCGCACTGGCGGGCAGCAGGCCATGCAATCAGCGTGATCGGTAGTGTGCACGCCGGCAGCGGCGTGTTGCTGGATGTCGGCAAGGGCTACGCGCCGCTCACTGGAGCGCGTGGCTATCAACATTTCAGGAGTTTGGATGACTGATTCGCAGGAACGCACCCCCGCCTCGGTATGGCGCAACCCCATTCATTTTTTAGCCTTTGGTTTCGGTAGCGGAGCACTGCCCAAGGCGCCCGGTACTTGGGGCACCTTGGCCGCGCTGCCGTTTGTGCTGATCTGGCAGCAGCTGCCTTTTGGCGGCTATGCGTTGTTGTTGGTGTTGAGCACGTTGTTGGGTATCTGGTTATGCCACCGCACCGCTGCTGATCTGGGCGTACACGATCATGGCGGTATCGTCTGGGATGAGTTTGTTGGTGTGTGGATCGCGCTGTGGTTGGCGCCGGTCGGATGGCTCTGGTTACTTGCTGGCTTCCTGTTGTTCCGCCTGTTTGATATCTGGAAACCTTGGCCGATAGGCTGGATCGATCATCATGTGGGCGGCGGCCTTGGCATCATGCTGGATGACATCATCGCGGGCTTTATGGCCTTGGCTGTGCTGTTGCTTGGCGAATACCTATTGGCTATGGTCTAGCTGGCCTATAGCATCATCTCCCGCACGCAGATAAGGATAACCGCATGCACCGCGCAGCCATCAGCCTCATCAGTACCGGCGCTCGCCGACTTTCAATCGCCCTGTTGTTGGCGGGCATGGCAACGGTTGTCTGGGCTGATCCCGTGGTGCGTGTGGTGGGTTTGTTTGCGAATGCGGCGGTAGTCAATATCGACGGCCAACGGCATATGCTGCGCGCCGGCAAGCCCGGGCCGCAGGGCGTCACACTGATCTCTGCCGACAGCAAGAGCGCCACTATCAGTATCAACGGCCAGCGTCGTCAATTTGGTCTGCAGCGTGAGTACACGCAAGGTTTTGCAGAGCGAGAAACACAGCAGGTGAGTATTGGGCGGGGCGACGGCGGGCACTTCATCACGCATGGCTCAATCAACGGCCAAAATGTGCAGTTTATGGTCGATACTGGCGCCACTAGCGTCGCGATGAATGCGTTTCAGGCGCGTCGGCTGGGTATCGACTTCCTGGTTACGGGTATCGAAGTACGTGCCAACACGGCCAGTGCTAACGTTAAGGCGTACCGAGTGCGGCTGGATCGGGTCAAGGTCGGGGATATCGAACTCAATGGTGTTGATGGCCTGGTATTGGAAGGAGGTTTCCCGACCGACGTACTGCTCGGCATGAGTTGGCTCAGCCGCGTGCGCATGGAAGATCAGGGCAGCACCCTGGTGCTGGAGCGCAAGTATTAAGGCCTTTTGCTGCGCAATCACGGGCGAGCTGGCTCTGGTCTTACTCGGTGCTACCGCTTTAGCTTCATTCATCGGGCTGATTCGCGTGTCTTGAAGATCGCTCGAGGGGCGTTCTCCTGCTAATATAGCCGCCCCTTTATGCAGCAGCTGTACAGGAGACCGGTGTGACAGTCACCTTCATTGCGTCATCTCAGCTACCCACTCAGTGGGGCACATTCACCATGCACGGTTTTCTCGAAGAGGGCACCGGCAAGGAGCATGTCGTCCTGACTATGGGTAACGTCGCAGATGGCGAGCCAGTGCTGGGCCGTCTGCACTCCGAATGCCTGACCGGCGATGCGCTTTTCAGCCTGCGTTGCGATTGTGGCTTCCAGCTCGAAGCCGCGCTTGCGGCGATCGCCAAAGAAGGTCGCGGCGCGCTTTTATACCTGCGTCAGGAAGGTCGCGGTATCGGGTTGATGAACAAAATCCGCGCTTACCATCTGCAGGACGGTGGCGCTGATACCGTTGAAGCCAACGAGCTGTTGGGCTTTGGTGCAGACCAGCGCGATTACGGCATCTGCAAACCGATGCTCGCACACCTGGGGATCACCAGCCTCAAGCTGCTCACCAACAACCCGCGCAAGGTTAAAGCCATACAGAGCTTTGGTGTTGAGATAGCTCAGCGTTTGCCGCTTCAGTTCGGTAAGAACCCGCACAACAGCAAGTACCTGGCGACCAAGGCCGGTAAGTTGGGTCACTTGCTGGGCCAGTTACATCAGGCCGAAGCGGAGCCGGGCGATGTTTGATGCCAAGCCGCAATGGCGCACATTGCGTACCGTTTGGCGTATGCAGACGGCCAGTGCACTGCTGATTCCGGTTATCGTCGTGTGGTTGATGGGCGATTGGAACGGCGTATTTGAAGCCGCCGCCATTCCCTTGTTTACCGTCGCTATGGCCAGCTTGTTCGTTACTCTTTGGCGTTTCCGTCGCTACAAGCGCGCGCTGATTCAGGCCGAAGGCTTGGGCAATGACGACGGCGCGCAGGCGGCCTGGTCGGTTTTACACCGTGAGCAGATGTTTGGCCTGCTCGCCGCCGAGCTGCCGGGTTTCATCGGTGTGTTTCACTTTTTCTGCACCGGTGAGTGGATCCCATTGCTGTTACTGGTGATTGTTAGTCTGGGTGCCATGTTGCTCTATCGGCCGCCGGCGGCCTGGGTTCAGTAAATGCGTTTCGGGCTGAGCACCGGTTTTTTTGCCTCGCTGCTCGCCTGTGTACTCAGTTTTCCTATTCAGGCTGCGTCGCAGCGTATCGTTAGTCTCGCGCCTTTTCTTACCGATATGGTGCTGTTACTGGATGCTGGCGATCAATTGGTCGGCGTGCTGGATGACGGCCAACTGAAACCTGAGCTGGCTCAGGTGCCGCGCATTGGCGCCTACCAAACGTTGTCAGCGGAAAGCATAGTCGCACAGCGCCCTGATCTGGTTCTCGCCTGGACCTCTGGCAACCCGCCAGAACTACTGCAGCGGCTACGCAGTTGGGGCATTCAGGTTGCTGAATTCGACCCACAAAGCCTCGCCGATATTGCCACCGCCACTGAAACCATGGGTGGGCTGCTAGATAAGCCTGACCGCGCTACTCAAATACTCTCCGCTTATCAGCAGCAGCTGCTGGCGCTTGAACCACCTGTGGGACAAGCGGTGCAACGGGTATTTATCCAGCTGTGGGACAACCCCATGTATACCGTTGCCGGTGGCCAATTGGTGTCAGATGCGCTGCAGCATTGCGGCGCGCAAAATGTGTTTGCCGAGCTCCCGGGGCTGGCGCCGCAGGTCGGACGGGAAGGCGTGCTGGCAGCCAATCCGGATGTGATTATCGCGCTGGCCGATCAAACTGTTTCTGCGCAGCCATGGCTGGACGACTGGCGGCGCTTTCCGGAGCTCAAGGCCGTGGCGACCAACCGGTTATACACATTGGCGAGTGATCAACTGGTGCGCCCTACGCCGGAGGTGGTACAAGGCGTAGCAGCGCTCTGCGCATTGGTTACTCCACAGCACTGAATTTGCGAGTGGTTAGCGCGTAAGTTGGCAACAAGTTGCACAACGCCTCGCGGCTTTGCCCTCCCCAAGCCCCCTCAACCCCTTGCCGCTTCTAGGCTGCAGCCAAGTGCGCAACAACTTGCACAGCAGTGCGCAGCTTCTTGCGCAACTTTGCGTGAACTCCGTCACAAACGGCTTCTGGCGTGGTTTAGTGCTGCTGTTAATCGA
>DRHT01000014.1 GCA_011053055.1 Halopseudomonas sabulinigri
AATTTGTTGTCGCGGTGGGTCCGTGAAGCGGACGATGTGCCAAGCAAAGCGTTCAAGGGCTCTGGTACGCCTCGTGACGAGGAGCTTGCCAATCTGAAACGCGAACTGGCGCGGGTAAAAAAGGAGCGCGATTTTTTGCGCTTGGACATGAACACTCCTTTGGCACATTGTGCCTCTTTTCAAGAGTGTCCGCAGTAACGGGGTAGAACCCGATCTCTACACAGCCGCTCACCACACTTTCTCCTAGGGCACCGGCCTCGTAGCCCCATCAACACCAACCGTGTCTCACCATTGAAACATTTCCCACTTTACGGGTCGGATGGGTATCAATCCAAATCACCATCGCCGACGGTGTAAAGCCGCCCGTGACGCTGGAGTAATGAATGCCCCGTACTTTGCCCAATAAACGCACTCTGTGGCCTGCACTGCTGTTACTGACCTTGCCCTTTACTGCCGCAGCGGCTGAAGATCCGATTCGCATTCAACAGCTGCAGCGTTGCGGTGATTTGTTGGAGACGCAGAAGCAGACCTTTTGTCTGCGAGTTAAAGGTTTACAGGCAGGTGATTGGCAGGCACGGCTGAATGGCGAGGCGCTGAGTGCAGAGCAGATAAGCGGCGAGGATGAGGTGCTGCAACTGCAACTTGATGCCGAGGCTAAACAGAGCGGCCCGCTGGTGCTTGAACAGCAGGGGCAGCAAAGTAATCCGGTCTGGCTATCGCTGGGTACTAGCCACGTGGTGGCTGCCAAGGCGGATGAGGTGGCCAAGAACATGGATGGGCTAACTTCTTATGTTGACCTTATTAGTGTGGTGGTCGAGGAAGATTACGACGGCGCGAAAGAAGCCAAGCGGCTGGCAGAAAAGTACGATGCCAAGGTAGTCGGCATGATCCCGCCGCTGAATACCTATCAACTGCGTCTCGCAGCTAAAAATCTGGATGAGCGCGATGCTACCGTCCTCCGTCTGGGTGGCGAAGTCAGCGTGGATGCAGTCGTGATTGAGGAGTCGGGGGCAGAGGAAAGTATTGAAGCGGACGCCGATAAGGGACCACCGGCGGACAACGAGGAGTGGGCCTCAAACCGTTTTCTTGACGCAGTGAATTTTTATCAGCGCCGCCTACAACGCGAGAGCGGTGGTGTAGAGACACACCCGGTGCGTATCGGCGTTATCGAGCGTGATGTGGACTTTGATGCGCCCGACTTTGCTGACTATAGCGGCGGTGATTGCCGTACCGACAGCAAGCGGATTTGCCTTTACGCGCGCGATGCCGACGAGCCGAGTGGCCATGGCAGCACGGTTAGCGGAATATTGGCGGCCGCCTGGAACAAAGGCGGCAACAGTGGCTTTCTCCGTGGCCTGGATGACGTCGGCCCCGGTTTTGACGTCATAGTTGGACGTGACTCGGACGCCGGCATTACCGCCAATATCGCGGCCTCCGTGAACATGGTGGAAGACGGCGTTCGCGTGTTGAACTGGAGCTGGGGTATTCACCGCGTCGGTGCAATTGACGTAAACGGCGATCCTATCGACTCGCTGGTGCGCTCGGGCATTGCCATGAGTGGCTACGAAGAGTTGCTGGAGGAGTTCTTTCTTTGGCTGCGCGAAGAGCATCCCAACGTAGTGGTGGTCAACTCGGCGGGTAATGGCTCTTCATTCTCCGGGCGGGATGAGTATCGGCTGCCTTCCTCCTTCGTGACCGATCAGCTGTTTGTAGTGGGTGGTCATCAGCGTAGCGAGAAAGACGTGCCGGTCGAGGACGCTGAATACGCTATTAAGCGCAAGGCCTCCAACATCGACATGCGCGTGGATATTACCGCCGCTGCCTGCGTACATGGCTCTACCGCCAAGGCAGACGAGGAGGGCGATGTACACTGCGGCACCTCTTACGCCACGCCGCTGGTTGCGGGTTTGCTGGCCGCTATGCTGTCGATTAATCCGGAGCTAGAGCCGGATCAGCTGCGCATGTTGCTGCGCCGCAGTGCGATGACCATAGGTGAGGAATACGACTTCGAGCCGACCGAGGGCGACGATCTGACTGCACCGATTTTGCCGTCCGAACGCGCGAACGAATTGAACAACCCGGATGTCGGTCATTCCGCCCGTCTGGATATGTACAAGGCGCTGGATCTGACAGTGAAGAGTCTCGATCGGGTGCGGTAATAGTCAGCGGCTTAGTGCTTGGTGGTCTGATCCCGGCGCTGCTTCATCGCATCATGCCGGACGATGTAAGAGAAATGTTGGCGCCGATTCAGTGAAGGCAGCATTTCTTGAACTTCTTGCCACTACCGCAGTGGCAAGGGTCGTTGCGGCAAATATTGTTTGTTGCCCTCACTGGCTCTGGAGCTTCCCGCGGCAGGTTTTCCGCCGGAGTTCTCTGGGTTAACCAATAGGCATGCAGGTAGCGTGCGGCTGGCGCTATCTCAGCTATTGTCTGCTGATGTTCCTGCAGGGTCAGATCGGCAAGTACGGAAAAATTCTCTTCAATGCCATGCAGGGCGATCGCGTCCAGCCAGGTATCGGCGCTCTCTGGCAACTTGGGCCAGGCGCCCAAGGCAACGCCGCGCATATAGCCAAAGCACCATTCTTCGGCGATCAGGACAGGCTCCTCGGTGAAGGAGTTCATATTGAAAATGGGCTCAAACTGTTCGGGGTTCTGCATCAGCGAGCTGACGATTTGATTCATATGCTGGATCAGAATCGCCATGAAATCTTGTATTTGCTGTTGGTTTTCCCACTCCGGCTGCTTGTCAGCACCACCCCACAGGGCTGGCAACCATCGGCTGGGCGGGATCAGCTCTGGCCCAGATACGATGGCGGTAAAAAAGCCATCCAGCTCAGAGACACCCAGTACTGAGTCGTCGTTGCCGTAGTCGAGCAGCGTTTCTTCGAGAGCGTCCAGTTCCTCGTCGGTCAGCGGAGCGATAAGTGGAAGTTTCATGCAAGGGTCTCCTTGTTGCTGACGCGGCCTTTGCAGCGATTATCTGTGGATTGGAAATCTTATCACTACTGTCGGGCAGGCAAGCGCGGACGGAGTGTAAACGCTGGCGGCGAGGCTCTGCCAGCTTGTGTGCTCTGCCCCGCACAACGGATAGGGTTGCCGCTTTTTTGCTTGATTAGGTGATAGTAAAAAAGCACCCACCCAGAAACGTTCTGGGTGGGTGCTTTTTGTTGCTTACACCGATTGGTGTCAGCTAGCGGATGTGTTTCTCAGTTGGATGAGCCGTTGGGGTTTGACAGCTTCTGCATTGCCTCATCAATGCCTTTCTTCAGACTAAGCGTATCGGCGCCCTGGCTTGGTGGGTACTCCTGCATACTCTTTAGGTGAGCGGCAAGGTAAGGGCCTGCGGCGGTGGGAGCCCACATCTTCTGAGCAAAGAACTTGCGTCCTGCGTATCCCCATTCATGCGATTGCGGATCCATTTTTTCCATTGGGTCCATCAGCAGATTGAAAAGGTATGGAACGCTCGGATAGTACTTCTCGTCGAACCAGCTGCCATCGGGCTTGATACCGATGTGCATCTTCCAGGCGTTGACGCGTACCGCCATCAGATCGGTTTCGTCGTAGTAGAAAAACTCTTTGCGTGCTGACTTATCCGACGCACCTGTCCAATAGTCGAGGTTGTTGTACCCATCAAGATGGTTTTTGTAGGTCTTGCCGTTCATCTTGTAGCCGTCGAGCAAGTTTTCCTTGATGTCTGGTGAGCCAGCGGCAGCGGCCAAGGTTACAAAGAGATCCTCGTGGGACTGGATGCCGTTCGCTGAGGTCCGCGCAGGGATATGCCCAGGCCAGCGGATCAGTAGAGGTACACGCACACCGCCTTCCCACGTAGTGCCTTTCTCGCCGCGGAAGGGTGCATAACCGCCATCTGGCCACATCATCAGTTCGTTGCCGTTGTCAGTGGTGTAGACGACGATCGTGTTATCAGCAACGCCGAGTTCGTCGAGTTTGGCAAGCAGGGCACCGACCTGTTCGTCATGCTCAAGCATTTTGGCCCGAACGATGTCAGATTCCGCGCGTCCTTCGTCTACAGCCTGCTGAACATATTTGTTCTGCGGGTGTGACCAGATGTGGATCGCTGTGGTGTTGAACCAGACAAAGAAGGGTTCTTCGTCCTTACCTTTGCGGTCGAGATAGTCGAGTGTTGCATCCAGTACCTCGCCATCGAAGGTTTCCATACGTTCGCGAGTCAGGGGGCCGGTATTTTCAATGGTTTGTCTGCCAACTCGGCCAAACTTTGGATCTTCGGTCGGATCGTCCACGTCGGTAGCGACGGTGCGCAGCACGCCACGTGGGCCGTACTGATCGTGATAAGCCGGGTCTTTTTGTCCTGGATAATCCAGTTGCTCGGGTTCTTCTTCGGCGTTCAGGTGATACAGGTTACCAAACCATTCGTCGAAGCCGTGGACAGTCGGTAGAAACTCATTTCGGTCGCCGAGATGGTTCTTGCCGAACTGGGCCGTGTTGTAACCATCTGCTTTCAATACCTCGGCCAGCGTGGGGTCTGACGCTTGAATGCCGCGCTCGGAGCCGGGGATGCCGATGGTAGTCATGCCGGTGCGAACCGGCAGTTGGCCTGTGATAAAGGCTGCACGTCCCGCCGTGCAGCTTGGTTGGCCGTAGTGGTCGGTGAACAGAATGCCGTCATCGGCAATGCTGTCGATGTTGGGGGTTCTGCCCATCATCCCGTGTGTATAAGCGCCGACGTTCCACATCCCGATGTCATCGCCGAAGATAACCAGGATGTTTGGCTTTTTTTCGTCTGCGGCATGAGCGGGAGTGATTATGACGGCCGCAGCAAAACTGAATGCAAAAGCCGTAGCCCTAAGCACTCCTTGTGGCGCCAAACTTAATGTTTTCATTCTATATTCTTAACGGGCTTGTCAGTTGCTGAGTTTTAACGCTTTTTTCAGGCTTGCTCAAAGAGCCGCGCAAGCAAGGTTGGGGATGACAAATTTTGGGGTGAAAACGGATATTTTTTCGGCAGCCGTTTTTCTTCGTGCCTGATCAACTCTTTGTGGTCGGCGGCCATCAGTGCAGAGGCAAGGATATGTAAGGCGTCCAGCATGATATCAACGCCGCTGCCTGAGCGGCGGCACCGTTAGGGCTGACGAGGCCGGTGAGGTGCCTTGTGGCACTTTATACATAACCCCCCTAACGGTAATTTGCTAAGCGCAACCCCTAAACAGTTTGCGATCTTTGGCCCATTGATACCCCGTC
Source organism: Halopseudomonas sabulinigri (assembly GCA_011053055.1). Taxonomy (GTDB): domain Bacteria; phylum Pseudomonadota; class Gammaproteobacteria; order Pseudomonadales; family Pseudomonadaceae; genus Halopseudomonas; species Halopseudomonas sabulinigri_A. The sequence goes on from DRHT01000014.1 coordinate 5,218, forward strand.
AATCAGCGCACGCATGACTGCTATCCTCGGTTGGCATCAGTTAGTCGTCGGCCTATGCTGTGTCATCAACGAGACACCAGACATTAAACCAAGGCCCCCCGATGAATAGAGTACTGCCCGATGGCCTGATAGTGGTGGCCAAGGCTGATTGTCCGACCTGTCGTCTGGTTGAGCCGCTGCTCGCCGAGATAGCGCAAAGCGATCAGTTGACTGTCTATGTGCAGGATTCGGCCGAGTATGCCGCCGATCTCTCTGGCTCCCTGTATGACAAAACGCTGGAGCATTCTTACCGCCTTGGCATCGAGTTTGTGCCAACGCTTATCCGCGTTGAAAACGGTAAAGAAGTAGAGCGTACCTACGGCTGGCACAAGGAAGATTGGCGCCAACTGAGTGGTGTGGCAACGCTGGGCGAAGAATTACCCGTAATGCGCCCCGGCTGCGGCTCGAAGACGCTGGAACCGGGAATATCCGAAGAGTTGGAACTGGCCTTTGGTGACTTCAAGCTGCAATCGCGAGAGATCGATATTGCCGGCGCTGATGACCCGATGGAGACCTGTTACGAGCGCGGCTGGAGCGACGGGCTGCCGGTCGTGCCGCCCACGCCCGTGCGCGTGCTACGCATGCTCAAGGGCACAGAGCGCAAGCCTGAGGAAGTAGTTGGTTTGATGCCACCGGATCTGGTGCCGGTTAGCGTGGAAAAGGTCGCTATCAACGCCGTGCTGGCGGGCTGTAAGCCTGAGTACATGCCGGTGCTGCTAGCTGCGTTAGAGGCTTCGCTTACGGATGAATTTGGCCTGCACGGCCTGATCTGCACCACTATGTTTGGTAGCCCGATGATCATGGTCAACGGCCCAGCAGCCAAGGCGATTGGCATGAACTCGGGGGTAAACGCTCTAGGGCAGGGTAATCGTGCCAACGCCACTATCGGCCGTGCGCTGCAGTTGATTATTCGTAACGTCGGCGGTGGTCGGCCCGGTGAGATTGACCGCTCGACTATGGGTAATCCAGGCAAGGTCGGTTTTTGTTTCGCTGAGGCGGAAGACAGTGACTGGTTGCCGCTGGCGCAGGAGCGTGGCGTAGCCCCCGGCCGCTCTGCGGTGACCTTGTTCCCCGGTGAAGGGGTGCAGGGCATTGTTGACCAGAAGTCCCGTGACCCTGAATCCCTGGCGCGCTCCTTTGCGCTGTCGTTGCGCACCGTCGACCATGCCAAACTGGCGATGGCAGGCGATGCGGTATTGGTTGTCTCGCCTGAGCATGCGCGGGTATTCATCGATGCTGGCTGGTCCAAGCAGCGGCTGCGTGAAGAGTTAGAAAAGCTGCTGCTGGCGCCGGGCGAACAGTTAGTCGCGGGCGCCGGCGGCATAGCCGAGGGTATCCCGGCACGTTTCAAGGATCAGCAAGTGCCCAAGTTTCGCCCCGGCGGCTTGTTGATCGTCAGGGCTGGCGGCACCGCTGGCCTGTTTTCCGCCATTATTGCTGGCTGGGCAGCGTCAGGCCCAGTCGGTTCGTCTCCGGTAACTCGTGAGGTAAATATATGAACGACAGCATATTGCTCGATCCGACGGCCGAACAGGCCCCGACGCAGCGTGCGCGTTTGGCTCGGCCTGTCAGCCTTGAGGGCAAAGTGGTTGGCTTGCTGGATATTTCCAAGCCGCGCGGCAACGTATTCCTTGATCGTATAGAGGAGCAACTGGCGGCAATGGGTGTGGAGGTCAAGCGTTACAGCAAGCCGACCTTCACGCGCGTCGCACCGACTGAACTCAAACAGCAGATGGCCGCTGAGGTCGATTTGTTGGTAGAAGGGCTGGCTGACTGAGGGTCTTGTACGTCGTGCTGTATGCATGACATAGCAGACCTGGAGTCACGTCAGATCCCAGGAGTAGGGGTTGCCTCTAGTGAATTTGTACAAGCGGCTGCATTGCAGTCCAAAGCGCTTGGTTTTGATGCGGCCATGGTCTTTGTACCGCACCCGATCCAGGATCGTACCGATGATGAAATGCGCGCGCTGGCCGATGGCGCTCTGGCGGATATTTTGCGCCTGTTGCGTGCAGATCCTGAGGGCGCCAGCGTTTAAGTCGCGTGGAAGGGCAGCCGCATGACGGAACTTGCCCAACCACATTCCCGTCCACCAGCGGTGGACAAAGCATTGAGCTGGCCTGGCATGCAGGCGTTGATCGCAAGCCATGGCCGCGCACTCGTGCTGGATTGCCTGCGCACCGCGCTGGATGCATGGCGTGCTGGCCAAATCACCGGTGAAGCTGAATTGCTGTACGCCGTACAGCGGCAGATAGAGCGGTTGCTGATGCCGTCGATGCGACCGGTGTTCAACCTTACCGGCACCGTATTACACACCAATCTGGGCCGCGCCCCGCTGCCGGTTGAAGCCATTGAGGCGATGACGGCGGTGGCCTTGGGTGCCAGTAATCTAGAGTTTGATCTAGAGACGGGGCAGCGAGGCGACCGCGACGATCACGTTGAGGCCTGGATCTGCCGCTTAACCGGCGCCGAAGCCGCGACTGTGGTTAACAACAACGCGGCGGCGGTATTGCTGGTGCTCAATGCGCTGGCGCAGCGCCGTGAAGTGGTGGTATCTCGCGGTGAGCTGATCGAGATTGGTGGCTCCTTTCGACTGCCCGACATTATGGCTCGCGCGGGCTGCAAGCTGCGTGAGGTAGGCGCTACCAACCGTACTCACGCAAAAGATTACATCGAAGCTATCGGGCCGCGCACCGCGTTGCTGCTCAAGGCGCATACCAGTAATTACCGCATTGAAGGTTTTAGCACCGCGTTGAGCGAGGCGCAGCTGGCTGAGATCGCACGTGAGCACCAGGTGCCTTTGGTGGTGGATTTGGGTGCCGGCTCCTTGATCGATTTGCAGGCGTTGGGTTTACCGGCTGAACCGGTGGTGTCTCGGGTACTACAGCAAGGTGTGGATGTGGTTACTTTCAGCGGCGATAAACTGTTGGGTGGTCCGCAGGCTGGCATTATTGCTGGTCGGGCAGATTTGATTGCGCGCATTCGCAAGAGCCCACTCAAGCGGGCGCTACGTTGCGACAAGATGACCCTCGCCGCGCTGGAAGCCGTCTTGCGCCTGTACGCTGACCCCGACAGCCTGGTGCAGCGTGTGCCGACGCTGCGCCTGCTGACACGCAGCCAGTCGGATATTCAGCTGACAGCAGAGGCACTTTTGAGCTGTTTACAAGGCTGGGCAGGTGAGGCGTTCGCGGTAGATGTGTGCGCGGTAAGTAGCCAGATAGGTTCGGGCTCTTTGCCGCTTGAGGTGCTGCCGAGCGCAGCGTTGCGACTGCGCAGTCGCAGCACTAATAAACGCACGCGTAGCCGAGATTTGCGCACGTTAGCGGAGCGTTTGCGGCAACTCCCGCAACCGGTAGTCGGGCGCATTGCCGATGACAGCTTGCTTCTTGATTGCCGATGTTTGGAGGATTCAGAACCCTTGCTGGCGCAGTGGGCAGCTAACGCATGATCATTGCTAGCGCGGGGCATGTGGATCACGGCAAAACCGCCTTGATTAAGGCACTAACAGGCGAAGACACCGATCGATTGGCGGAAGAAAAGCGTCGGGGCCTGACCATCGAGCTGGGCTTTGCGTGGCTACCGACTGAAAAGGGCGCGCCCTTAGGCTTTGTTGATGTACCCGGCCATGAGCGGTTTATCAGTACTATGTTGGCGGGTGTGACCGGTGTTGATATGGCGATGCTGGTGGTGGCTGCGGATGACGGCATCATGCCGCAGACCCGTGAACACCTGAATATTTTACGGCTGCTCGGCGTGGGTGAGTTGTGTGTGGTGCTTAGCCGTTGCGATCTGGCGGATGCTGCGCAGCAGCAACAGGTGGCAGAACACGTTGTTGAGTTGCTGGCAGATGATTGGCCAGCTGCGCCGGTATGGACGGTGTCCAGCCTGACCGGGCAAGGCATTGACGATCTACGCGCGCATCTGGTTAAGCGCGCCAGCGAGCTGGCGGCTCAATCTTCCAGTGGCCATGCAAGGCTGATGGTTGATCGCCGCTTCAGTATTCCAGGCTCTGGCTGTGTGGTGACCGGCACCTTGGTCAGCGGAGCGTTGCAGCCCGGCCAACGATTGCTGTGTGGCAGTGCAGAGCTGCGCGTGCGTGGTCTGCAGATTGCCAGCAAAGAAGTTGCCACAGTGCAGGCTGGGCAGCGCTGCGCGATCAATCTGACGGGGGCAGTCACTGAAGATCAGCCGCGCCGGGGCGACTGGCTCAATGCGGTGGCATTGCCGCCAAGTGACCGGCTGGATGTGGCTTTGCAGCAACTACCTGACAGCCATTGGCACCGTGGCGTATTACAGCTGCACATGGGCACCGGCGTTTACCCGGTGAAAGTAGTCGTGCTAGATGGCAGCGCTGAGCCGGTACTTGCTCAGCTGGTGTTGGAGCAACCATTGCAGGCAGTCTGGGGCGACCGCTTTATTATTCGTGATCCGGCCGCCAACACCACCCTGGGTGGCGGAAGAATACTTGATCCGCGCGGGCAGCGACGTGGCCGAAGCAAGCCGCCGCGGTTGGCTTTGCTGCGCGATTGGCAGAGTGCGAAGAGCCCAGAGCAGGCGCTAATTGCAGTATTGGCGCAGAGCGAGGTTGAACTGCAGCCCTTCGCCCAGCGTTTTAACCTAACGGAAGCTGAGCTGCATGCGCTTCTGGGGCAGACGCAAGTGCTGCAACTGGCTGGTTTCGTGCTTTCACCAACGCGTAGTGAGCTGGCTTTGCGGCAGCTGCATGCGCGTTTGAGTGACTGGCATGCGGCGCATCCGGAGCAACTAGGGCCGGGCGAAGGGGAGTTGGCGTTGGTTGCTACCTTGCAGTTGCCGCTGCCACTAGGTCGCGCCTTATTACGCCATTGGTTGGATGCCGGGCGGCTGCAACGTCAGGCTTGGGCCTGGTATTTGAACGATCACAAGCCGCAACTGCAGGGAGAAGATCAGGCGCTACTGGAGAGGGTCAGTGTGCAGTTGCTACCCGGCGAACTCAGGCCGCCGATCGTGGGTGAACTGGCCACACAGTTGGGAATGGAGCTTGATCAGTTGAAGCTGTTTTTACAGCGCATGCAGCGCGCGGGCGAGCTAATTGCAGTCGCACCAAACCGCTATTATCTGCCGGCGCAGGTAGAAGCGCTGGTTGCAGTGGCAAAGCAGTTGGCGGCAGCCTCGCCCTCTGGTAGCTTCAACGCCGCCGAGTACCGGGATGCTTCCGGGATCGGCCGCAATCTGACTATTCAGGTGCTGGAATATCTCGACCGCGCCGGCGTCACCCGCTTTGTACGCGAACAACGCTTTCTTGCCGCAGGCTGATTCTCAGGCCTGCACCGCATAGGAAGGACATCGTCCCCGGTGGGGCGCCCGGATTTCAAATCCGGTGAGATGCGCAACGCGTGTCTGGTGGGTTCGACTCCCATGTCCTTCCGCCATCCTATCTTTTGTCTCTGAATGGATCATTTTCTTGTTTTGCTGTGCGAGAAAATGTGCGTCATTAATGTCATGAATACCTATTGATTGGGTACTTTTTTGTGGCTTAGCCTTGCCCATTTTTGTCTCATTCCGCGCTGTTTAGCGACACTGTTCAACGCTGATATTTGATTGAGAAAATCCCTTTTTTGCTAACCGGCGGAGCGCCTGATTTCGCGCCTTGAGTGCACAGTTGTATACTTTTTATTTTGCAGGCTAGAGCTTCCTATGCTCAATCTGACCCGTCGGTCATTTATCCGAAGTGTCTCTCCACTCGTAAGCTCGAATTGGCCTGCAGAACCTGCCATAGACGCCTTTTGGGTTTTGCGAACGAGCTAAATCGAGGTCTATGCTCTGGGCGGATTGACGGTCAACCGGTTTGATCAAGTTGGTCGTTAAGAGCTTAGCGTGGACGCCCGGCAGTGGATTAGGAGTACAGCACCGAGAGGCGCAGTACTCCTGAATTTCACTCGCCAGCGCGCCTCTTGAGTAACTCCATTACAACAATAAAGCGGAGATCTGTATGAACGTTTTCAATACCCAGGTTCCTGTGCGCTCAGCCTTGCTGACCGCTTCTCTACTGCCGCTTGTCGTTGCCTTGGCAGCCTGTAATAGCGGCTCAAGTTCCGATGATGACGATGAGGTATCCAGCCGTACCGGTATCTTTGTTGACAGTGCAGTAGCCGGGCTGGATTACGAGGGTGATACCAGCGGCAGCGGCACCACCAGTGCCAACGGCGAATTCACTTATGCCAGCGGTGAAACCATCCGCTTTGCGTTGGGTGAGCTAGAGCTTGGCTCGGCCGCAGGGTCCGACACTCTCACGCCCTTGAGTATTGTCGAGGGTGCTACCGGCGTAGCCGATCAGCGCGTCAATAACATGCTGGTGCTGCTGCAAACGCTGGATGCGGATGGCAATCTGAACAACGGTATTAAGATTACCGAAGCCATCCGCGATATGGTTTCGCTGAACGCCAGCAGCTTGATGCTGGACCAGGCCCCGGCCGATTTCATCGCCAGCCTGACCACACTGGTGGCCGAGCTTGAGTCCGCTGGCGAGTTTACCGACACCGACTCGCGCGCCCGTAAGTTGGTCAGCGCAGCGGATGCACAGGCGCATTTCGCCCGCTCCACTAGCCCACGGCTGACTGTGTCAACCACAGGTGGCGAGCTCAGCGGTTTTGAGGCAGATGAGGCGACCTGGCAATTTCTTGGCGTGCCTTACGCCAAACCGCCATTGGGCGACCTGCGCTGGCGCGCACCAGAACAACCGGAACCCTGGGAAGGCGTACGTGACGCTGTGGCCTGGAGCGATCAGGCAGCTCAGAATCCGGGGCTGGAGCGCTTTGGTGAAGGCGGCATGAGTGAAGACTCGCTGTACCTCAATGTCACTGCGCCCAAGGACGCAGAAGAGCTACCGGTAATGGTCTGGTTTCATGGTGGCGGTTTTACCTCGCTGACCAGCAATACCACACCGTTCAACAATCCCGCTGCGGTCGCCAGCAGAGGCGTGGTGCAGGTTGCAGTTAATCAGCGGTTAGGGCCATTCGGTTACATTGCCCATCCTGAGTTGAGCGCAGAAAGCGGCTACAACGGTTCGGGAAATTACGGCCAGATGGATTTGGTCATGGCACTTGAGTGGGTGCAGGACAACATCGAAGCATTTGGCGGCGACCCGGATAACGTCACCATCTTTGGTGAGTCCGGTGGCGGCCGTAAGGTGTTGTCGTTGATGTCGTCGCCCAAGGCGAAAGGTCTATTCCACAAGGCAATCAGTCAGAGCGGTACGCTCTATCCGGATACCCGCAGTTTGGCCGCAGCTGAGGCCATTGGCAGTGATCTGCAAAGCAACCTCAAGGCCGCTTCACTGGCAGAGATGCGCGAGAAAAGCTGGCTGCAAGTGATGGCGGCATCGGCGGCTCTGGTGCCTTACACCAACGTGGACAACAACTATCAGCCGATCACCGAGCGCGCCAGCTTCGAGACAGGCGTCGATAACGATGTGCCCTTCATGTTTGTGGTCAACACCAACGACACCATTGATCCGATCAATACGGTGAAGGATGTCTTCCCGTGGATGGCGCCGCTGCGCGATGCACCTACCTACGCCACATTGTTCAGCCATCAACCTGCCGGCTGGAAGGCGCGCGGTGTGCAGGCGTATCACGCGGCAGAACTGGCTTATGTGTTCAACATGCCGGAAAGCGTTATCACTCATTACCAACTCGGCCTGGTGCTGGACCCGGCTACTGGAAAGTCGCTGGTGATTGGTGACCTCAACGGCAATGGTGTTTCAGGTTCGGCGGGTGACCCGGCGGATATTTACGCCTCGGCCGGCTTCGATGCAACCGATGAAGTGGTAACCGACCGCATGCTGACGATCTGGACCAACTTTGCCAAAACCGGTAACCCTAGCATTTCCGGAGAAATTGAATATCCGGAGTACGACGCCGAGACCCAGCAATACGTCGAAATCAGCGACATCGCCGAAGCAAAATCCGGTATTGCTGAGGAGTTTGCAGACTAAGCGATTTACAACAACAAAAACCAAGGACTCGTCTTCCCGTGTACAGCAAGGCTGCTGCGCACGGGAACCCGAGCGTCTGTAAGGAGAAACACATGAGCAATCGCTACAACGAGAAATTCCCCTTTCGTATGGCACTGCTGAGCGCTGCATTGCTGCCGCTGCTGTCGCTGAGTGGCTGTAACGACGGTGATAGTGACGACGACAACACCGATGCGGCCCCGGCAACGGGCACCTTTGTCGATAGCCCAGTTAGCGGGCTGGATTATCAGGGTGCCAAGGTCGGTAGCGCTCAAACCGATGCGGCTGGCCAATTCGATTACTTCCCGGATGAAACCATCACCTTTACCATTGGTGATCTTGAGCTGGGTGCGGCAGCCGGCGCGGAGCAATTGACGCCGCTGAGCATTACCGAAGGCGCAACACAAGCAAGTGATCCGCGCGTACGCAACATGCTGGTACTGCTGCAGAGCCTGGATGCCGACGGCAACCTGAACAACGGTATTCAAATTACCCAGCAGATCAGTGATGAAGTGTCCTTTAGCGCTGCCGAACTTGACCTTAGCCAAGCGGCTGCTGACTTCAACAGCAAGCTGGCTAAGGTGCTGGATACCTTGGAAACCGCTGGTGCCTTCACCGATACCGATCCGCGTGCTCGCACCGCCACCAGCGCCGCTGACGCGCTCGCGCACTTTGACCGCTCGACCAGTGAACGTATTGTGGTTGCTACTGAGGCGGGAGAACTGCGCGGTTTTGCGGCCAACGAAGATACCTGGCAGTTTCTCGGTGTACCCTATGCCAAGCCGCCGTTGGCCGAGTTGCGCTGGGCCCCGCCCCAACCTGCTGAGCCTTGGGATGGCATTCGCGATGCCGCAGCCTGGCCCGATCAGTCGGCTCAGGACACCGCGTTGGAGAGTATCAACGAAGGTGGCATGAGCGAAGACTCGCTCTATCTGAATGTTACCGCGCCCAAGGATGCGGAAAACTTGCCGGTCATGGTCTGGTTCCACGGCGGCGCTTTCGCCATTCTTTCGGCTAACTCGAAGCAGTACAACAATCCGGATGGCCTGACCGAGAAAGGCGTGGTGCTGGTTACCGTAAATCATCGTCTAGGACCGTTTGGCTACGTTGCTCACCCACTACTAACCGCAGAGAGCGGCTACGGCGGCTCTGGTAACTACGGGCAAATGGATTTGGTAATGGCGTTGGAGTGGGTGCGTGACAATATTGCTGCCTTCGGTGGTAATCCGGGCAACGTCACGCTGTTTGGCCAATCCGGCGGCGGTGGCAAAACCTACTCATTGATGAACTCGCCTCAGGCCACTGGTCTGTTCCACAAGGCCATAGTGCAGAGCGGCGTGGCGCCACTGGATGAGGAGGGTGGGCCAGAGGTATCGTTGGCTGCTTCCGAAGCTGTTGGTGAGGCAATGTTCGCCCGCGCAGGCGTTAGCAGTCTGGAAGAGGCGCGGGAACTTGACTGGAATGACCTGATCAAGTCTGAGCAGGCGAATAAAATTCCGCGCGAGATCTATCGACCCAATTCCGACAATTATTATCAGCCCAATACCTATTATCAGAACGTGGTTAACGGTATGCCGAGCGATGTGCCGCTGATGTCGGGCGTGACCTCGGGTGACTACACCACCATTCGCGCAGCCTTGCCTATCTGGCTTAAACAGCGCTCCGCGCAGTACCAGTCTGAACAGTTCATCTACAAGTTCAGCCGTGTGCCGCCGGGCTGGGTTGATCTGGGCCTGGCCAGTTGTCACGGCTGTGAATTGGCGTATTTGTTCAACTATCCGGCCGGTATGGTGCAGAACTACTTGCTGGGGCTGGTGTTGACGCCAGAAGGCAAGCGACCACCGATTGGTGATCTGAATAACAACGGCGTGAGTGGCTCGCAGGGTGATGCGGCGGACGTGTTTGCTTCGATGCGATACGGTGCCACTGATGTCGCCGTAGCCGACGAGACCATGTCCATGTGGACCAACTTTGCCAAAACCGGCAACCCGAGCACGGAGAGCACCAACTGGCCAGCCTATACCCTGGCCAACGATACCTTCGTGGAAATTGGACCGGAGGGTGAAGCCACCGTTGAGACTGGCTTGGCCGAGTCAATCAAGTAATCTATAGCGCATTTGCCAGGCCCGACTACGCCGCGATGCCCTCCAAGGTATCGCGGCGTAGTCGGGCCTGGCTGTCATCTGTCGGCAACTTGATCGACCTGCAAACGCCTTAAAACCTTCATCTCTCGTTGGTCAATCTGTCATCTGAAGTTTCCATTCTATTCCGGTTCGCAACTAAAAACCTGAGAGGAAGGAACCGATGTCCAACGTGCAAAACGATCAGCTGGTAATCATCGATCACGGCGAGGGTGATGAGCCGCTGAGTACCCGCAAGATGAACCCCCTGTTTTCCAGCATTCTTGAGGCTCGTCTGGCGCGTCGTCAGGTACTCAAGGGTAGCGCCGGTGCGGCTGCGCTGGGCTTCTTTGGTCTGGGTCTGGCAGGCTGCAATAGCGATTCTGACGACGATGATGATGAGGATGATTCGACTCCCCCCGCTGAACTGCTCGGCTTCTCTGCCGTTGCGGTTAACAGCCTGGACGTTATCACCGTGCCAGAGGGCTACAGCCATCAGGTGTTGATTCCCTGGGGCACGCCCATCATGGGCGGTATTGCTGCGTTTTCGCCTGATAACACCGGCGCTGATCAAGCCGGTCAGATCGGCTCGCACCACGACGGCATGCATTTCTACGGCATTGATGGCAGCTCCGAAGATGGTCTTTTGGTGTTGAACCACGAGTACGTTGAGCCGCGCTTTATGCACGAATCAGCCGTAGGCGTCGCGCTCGGTAGCAGTGGCTTGCCGGTGTTTGCAGGCGTACGCCCAGCGGATGAAGTGCGCAAGGAACTGAATGGGCACGGTGTTTCGGTTGTACGTGTGATCAAAGGCTCGGACAGCCAGTGGAAGGTGCAGTTTGATGCTATGAATCGCCGCATCACTGGCCTGACGCCCATGGAACTTCAAGGTCCGGTGCGTGGTACAGACTTCGTGAAAACGCTGTACAGCCCGGATGGCACCATGACCCGCGGCACCCTGAATAACTGCGGTAATGGCTACACGCCTTGGAACACCTACATGGCGGCCGAAGAAAACTGGGCTGGTTATTTCACCAACAAGGGCGACAACCCGCGTGAGCACTCACGTTACGGCGTACCGAGCGGCGCGACTAGCACCGGACGTTATGCATGGGAGCTGGCAGATGGCGGCGCGGACGAGTTCATCCGTTTTGATGCCAGCATCAAGGGCGCAGACGCCACTCAGGATTACCGCAACGAGCCAGTGTGCTTCGGCTGGATGGTCGAAATCGATCCGTTTGCCCCTGAAAGCAACCCGAAAAAACGCACTGCCATGGGCCGATTTGGTCATGAAGGCGTGGTGTTTGCTCCAGCAGAAGAGGGCAAGCCAGTAGTTTGCTATTCAGGTGATGACTCGCGTTTTGAATACATCTACAAGTTCGTCACTGCTGACAATTTCAGTGCCGCGACGTCCAACGGCGATATGCTGGACGAGGGCATCCTCTACGTTGCCAAATTTAATGACGACGGTAGCGGTGTGTGGATGCCACTGGTATTCGGTGAAAACGGTCTGGATGCGAGCAATGGTTTTAGCAGCCAGGCAGATGTGCTGGTCAATACCCGTCTGGCCGCTGACTTTATGGGCGCCACTCCGATGGACCGTCCAGAGTGGGGCGCGGTTGATCCGGCCAATGGTGACGTGTATTTCACCTTGACCAACAACTCTGCTCGCACCGACGCGCAGGTCAACGAAGCCAACCCGCGTTCTGCAAACCAGCATGGTCATATCATTCGCTGGTCAGAAACCGATGGTGATCAAGCTGCAACCAGCTTCAGCTGGGACATTTTCCTGTTTGGTGGCGACAGTGGCGAGAGCGGCGTGGCCAACAACATTGGTTACGACCCGAACGGTGACAAGCTAACCGCTGACAACATTCTCAGCTCACCGGATGGTCTGTGGATAGATCCGGATAGCCGTGTGTGGATTCAGATGGACAGTGGTTATGACGATCCCTACGGCAACTGCGCCATGCTGGTCGCCGACCCCAAGACCGGCGTTCTGAAGCGCTTTCTGATTGGGCCGATTGATCAGGAGATCACCGGTATCACCATGTCGCCGGACCAGAAGACGCTGTTCATCAACGTGCAGCATCCCGGTGAGGGTACGTCTTCCGCCAACTTTGCGGCAGGCAGTTTCAGCAGCAATTGGCCGGACAAAACCGCTGGAGCTTACCCGCGCTCGGCCACCGTCGTGGTATGGAAAGATGATGGCGGTGTAGTCGGTAGTTAATTGGCGGGCGGAGCCAGACGGCGCTGCTTTACTGAGTGATATTTTGCAGGGCCGGGTGCAGTGTCACCTGGCTCTGCAGTGATGGAGGTTTTTATGGGTATTGGTGGAATCAGTGTGGGTTCATTGTTGATCGTTCTGGTGATTGTAATGCTGCTATTTGGCACCAAGCGGTTGCGTAACATCGGCGGTGATTTGGGGGGCGCACTAAGTGGTTTCCGCAAGGCCATTAAGGAAACCGACGAGGTACAGGAAGGCCTGGCGCTGGATGCAGTTCAACAACCAGCCGCACAGCGTGAAAGCCAACAACGCGCCTAAGGCAAGGAGCCGCTTATGTTCGGCAACGGTATGACCGAATGGCTTTTGGTATTTGTGGTAGGACTTTTGATTTTGGGGCCTGAGCGACTGCCGGCGGTCACGCGGTCCGTGGGTCGTGTGATGGGGCGGGCGAAGAGCATGCTGGCAGATGTGCAGCGAGAGCTTAGCGAGTCTGTTCCTGCGGATGAGCTGAAAGTTGTTTCAGACAACGTCAAGATGCTGCGTCAAAGCAACGTTAAGACCTTGGTGCGCAGAGTCGTGGTTGATGAGGTAACCGAGTTGGAAAGAAAACAGGGCTGAGGATCAGCCCTGTTTTTGCTGCTGTAACGCTATTAAAGAACTGGTACAGCTGGTGTGCAAGCTGGTAACGAGGCGCGCACTGCGTTTGTGCCGTTGACAGTATATGTACAGCCAAAATCCTTATCTGCCACAGTGGCTGGGGTCAACCAGTCATCACCGCCAGGTTTAGGTCCGCCTTGTTCCCATTTCAGCATCGCGTCAAGCGTGTTCGCGAACTCGGCCGGTGTGAAGTCGCAGTGACCTGGCGCGCGGACGGCACGTTGCACCAACATGTTATCCGTCCCGTTAGCTTCGGCACGCTGCCGGTACACCTGTTCCATGATAATCGGAACGAAGAGATCGCCAGTTGTGTGAACCGTGACTACTGGGATGTCGAACTCGGCGTTCACTTTTGGAACCCAACGCAGGCCATCGTCGCGAAGGCCATTGGCGTCAGCGACCGCTTCCGCCTTAATTATCATGCTGTTGAAGTTAATTTCATCGGTGGTTAGCGGATCACCCAGATTGGTTTGGTAGCGGTAGGTGATGCCTGTTGTGTCCACCACATTATCTAGCGTAATGCCATCTACAGTGCCATCTGAACCAGAGAATCCTTGGAGCAAGTCCTGGAAGAAACCGAAGCTGATGTTGTAGATAGGTCGTTCGCCACCACTCAGGTTTTTAAGCGCTTGGAAGAAAGTGAAACCTTGAGCAGTCAGCCCCAATGCACTTTTGTCTTTATCGTAGTCGTTCCAAATCACCGCACGCGCTTTCGCAAGCATCTCTGCTGCTTGTGTCTCGGTAAGTGGGAAGGTATCCAGAGGTACGCCGGCCAGCGCCGCTAAAGCAATTGTGTAACCAGCAAAATAATCGAACAATTCAGTATCGCCAACTACGCCACACATAGGCGAAGCGCCGGCGTATTCCACTACGTTGTTGGCAGTCTCCATGGTTTCTTTTTCGATGGCGGCGGCTGTGACATGCCCACCCATGGATACACCGGTTATGTAATACTTGGTAGGCGCTGCCAATGTACGGCCATTTGTCGCTGCTATATCGGTGAAGGCGAGTGCTAGTGCATTGGTATCTTCAACCCCTGCACGCACGTCGTAATAATTAGTGCTGTAGCTAGAAGCGGCCCAAGCATAGCCGTTATCCAGCAGGTACTCGCGCATCGGTGCGTTATCGACCGTTAGGCTTGAACCTTCACCGCGGAAACCGTGGGCGTACATTACTAAGTAGCCGTTCCAGTCTTCAGGTACTTCGACTCGGTAGGCCGCACCGTTTAGAACTCCGACCCAGCGATCCGTCGTGTTATAGGGAGCTTCGTCTCTCAGAACGGTAAAGTCTGCTGTTGTCTCTTGTACTGGCTTGAAGAAATTCGCATCTATCCGTTGTTGTTGAACCCGAACGCGTGCCTGTTCCTCGTCATCGTCATCGCCACCTCCGCTGCTCAGGCACCCGGTGAGCGCAAGGCTGCTGATTGCCAAACCGATCAGCGCGGTTTTCTTGAATTCAAACATTATTTTTATTCTCCGTTGGGCAAACCCTTGTTGTTTTGGTCCCTGGCGCGCAGGGTTTGGGTTTGATCGATAAAGTTAAGCTTTGTTTGCAGTGTCTCGCAAGTTATAGATGGCTTGCTTTGAGACAGTTTCGCAGGCAACGATGATGGCTCATAAGTTCAGGTGATATCTGTAACTAAAATGTCACTCATTTGGGTGATAGGGTAGCGAGACCAATACCGATAGCGTCTCATTTTGAAGGCGGGCCTCTGGAATAACCTGTTCAGGGGGTTGCCGCTAGATGGCAAAATCGTGACAATCGATTTAATCGCGTGACCTGTTTCAGGCGTATAACAATAATTTTGCAAAGAAAGGTCAGTATTGTTGCTATCACTGGCCCGGAAGTCGTCCCCCGGCCCCTTTGCTATGGAGAATGCATGCCTTTGGTCGCCCGCTTTTCATCGGATATCGTCGTCAGATTGGTGACGGGTATTCTGGTACTACTCTGTGCATGGTTGCTGGCGCACCTCACATGGATGCTGATTGAGCCGGATAGCATTCTGCCCGCGCCATCAGCGCTGGGTTACTCCGCCTCCAATAGTGATTCGGTTGAGGAAATCCCTGGCTTTCGTGAGCTGGCTAGACTTTCGGTGTTGGGCCGCGCACCTGCTGCTGATGGCCCGGTGGTTGTTAGCGCGCCAGATACCAAGCTCAGCTGGACCTTAAAAGGCGTACTCTCTGACCCTGATCCTAGGCGCAGTGCTGCCATCCTGGCCACCCAAGGTCAGCCAGAAAAGCTCTATCGTGTCGGCGCTGAATTACCCGGTCAGGTTCGTCTTGATCAGGTATTAGGCGATCGCGTGATGCTGGTGCGCGACGGCCAGCTTGAGACTTTGCGGCTCAAGCGTAACGAGTTAGGTACAAGTACCCGCAGCCCCAGCCGCAAAACAGCTCTCCCCACTACTGATTCCAACGTCACTCTCGCACCGGATGGCCAGGTAGCGCGTATTGATCGCACCGCATGGCTGAATGACCCGCAACGCTTTATGGAAGTAATCAGCGCAACCCCCGTGATGGTGGATGGCGCGATGTATGGTCTGGAAGTGACCCCGTCGCGCAATGTGCGCGAGTTTGAAGCCGCCGGCTTGAAGCCCGGAGATGTGATCACCGATGTGGACGGAACTCCGATCGCTGACATCGAGGATTATCGCGACATTCTCAAGGAAATGACCGACGCCAGCTCGGTGTCGATATCCCTTGAGCGCGATGGTGAGCCCATGAACATAACGATAACGATGGATTGAAATACGATGCCAATGCAGTTTCGCCTTAATCGCTTTACTCTTTCGTTGGCATTGAGCCTGTGTTTGAGCAGCACCCCACTGGCAGCTCAGGCGCTGGTTGAGCCACAGGGGGATGGTTCCGAAGATTTGATACTTAATCTTCGCGGCGCCGACATCAATGGGTTGATCGAGATCGTTAGCCAGGAAACCGGCATCAACTTCATTGTTGATCCTCGGGTGCGTGGTGAGGTTAACGTGGTGTCCGGCAAACCGATCCCACGCGATGAGCTGTATCCATTGTTTCTTGGGGTGCTCAAATCCTACGGTTTTGCTGCGGTGCGCGGGTCTGATGATGTCGTACGTATCGTGCCGGAAGTGCAGGCCAAGGAAAACGAGTTGGCGGGGCTCACTAGCAGTACTCCTGGCGATGAGGTCATTACTCACGTCATCAATGTAAAGAACATCAATGCGGGGCAGTTGGTGCGCATTTTGCGCCCACTGGTACCCAAAGGTGGGCATTTGGCAGCCGCGGCGGAGTCCAATACGCTGGTCATCGCTGATACCGCTGCCAACGTACGACGTATTCAGGCGCTGGTAGAGCGTATTGATCAGGAGTCGATGGAAGACTTTGAGGTACTGCCGCTAGAGCATGCATCAGCGTTGGATGTTGTGCGAATTGTGCAGGGGCTGGAAAGCAACACACCAAGCGAAGAATTCACTAAAGGCCCACGGCTGATTGCCGATGAGCGCACCAATACCGTGATTTTGCGTGGCGATCCGCAGAGCCGCATGGCGCTACGCAGCGTGGTAAGAAAATTGGATTTACCGGGCCAGGATGGTAATACGCAGGTGCACTATCTGCGTTACGCCAAAGCCGAAGAAGTTGCCGAGGTATTACGCGGCATCGCTGAAGGTCGTGAGCAAAATGGGGGCACCTCGTCGCAAGCCGGTGGCGCACCCACCACCAGCAGCATGAGTAATCAAACACGGGTCCGTGTTGAGGCCCATGAAAGTACTAACTCGGTGGTGGTTTACGGTCCTGCAGAGTTATCCCGGGAGCTATCTAGCATCATCCGCCAGCTGGATATTCGCCGAGCTCAGGTGTTGGTAGAAGCGGTTATCGCCGAAGTGTCTTACGAGCGTGCCAAGGAGCTGGGGGTGCAGTGGGGCTTTGGTAGCGAGAGCTCTGGTTTGGGGGTGATCAACTTTAACCGCAACGGTAATGGCATTGTCGATCTGGCGGCGGGCGTCAGTGGCTTTTTGGATGGGGATTTGGCGTCGCCACCGTCGCTGGGCAGTGGCCTAAGCCTAGGGGGTATCGGCAGTATTGGTGGCGCACAGATTGCGCTGCTGATCAACGCACTACAAGGCGACAGCGCCAGCAATATTCTGTCCACGCCCAGTCTATTGACGCTGGATAACGAAGAAGCCGAAATCGTAGTAGGCCAGAACGTACCCTTTATTACTGGCCGCTCGGTTGAGGATTCGGGTCAGGCGTTTGACACCATCGAACGCCAAGACGTGGGTATCAAATTGAAGATTCGCCCGCAGATCAACGAAGGTAATGCGGTGCGATTGGAGATCGCGCAGGAAGTCTCGCAAATTGCGCCTGGCATCACGGGTGCCGCCGACATTATTACTAATACACGCAGCCTGACCACCCACGTGATGGTCGATGATAACCAACTGATTGTGCTGGGCGGTTTGATCGATGATCAGTTGGTTGAGACCGCTGACAAGGTGCCAATACTGGGCGATATTCCGGGTCTGGGTCGCCTGTTTCGTTACGACACCTCCAATGTGCAGAAGCGCAATTTGATGGTGTTCTTGCGTCCGGTCATCGTGCGCGATACGGCGGTTGCCGAAAGCCTAACTCACAGTAAGTACAGCTATATACGTGATCAGCAGCTCGCAGAGCAGAATCGTCGTGGCCGTATGAAAACTGATAACGTCGTGCCGATACTACCGGACTGGAATTACCTCTTGTCGCTGCCAGCGCCGTTTGAGAATGCTATGCAGGGTGCGGCCAGACCGTCTGCCATTTCTGCACCGCCGTCACCGCTCTAGGAGCAGGTCATGAGTGAGACCGATTTTAGTGTTGCGGCCACGCCAGCGAGTGCACCGGCGGAAACCGGTTACCGCTTCGCTCGACGTTTTGGTGTGCTGCCGGGTGGCGTACGCGAAGATGGTCAGCTGGAAGTGTTTGTGCGTGCCGATTGCGACCCTCAGGGATTGCTCGAGCTGCGTCGTCACAGCAGTCATCCGTTGAGTCCGACATTGCTGGATGACGATGCTTTTGCCGCGCGCCTGCGCAACAAATACGAACGCTCGTCCAACGATGCCATGCAGTTTGTTGAAGGCCTCGGGGAAGACGCGGACCTCATGTCGGTCGCGCAGTCACTGGCAGAACCCGAAGATTTGCTTGAGTCGCAGGACGAAGCGCCGATCATTCGTCTGATCAATGCGTTGTTGTCCGAGGCCGTAAAAGAAAACGCCTCGGATATTCATATCGAGCCCTTTGAAAATCGTCTGTCTATCCGCTTGCGGGTCGATGGCGTGTTGCGTGAAGTGCTGGAGCCGCCGCGTGCGTTGGCGCCTGTGATTGTGTCGCGTATTAAGGTGATGGCTAAGCTGGATATCGCCGAGAAACGCTTACCGCAGGATGGGCGTATTGGCTTGCGTCTGGTGGGGCGTGCGGTAGACGTGCGGGTCTCGACGTTGCCATCCGGGCACGGCGAGCGAGTGGTGCTGCGTCTGCTCGACAAACAGGCGGGACGGCTGGAACTTCGTCAGCTGGGCATGTGCGATGAACATTACGATGCCATGGAACGGGTGATTAGCCGACCGCACGGTATCGTGTTGGTGACCGGGCCAACGGGCTCGGGTAAGACGACAACCTTGTACTCAGCACTGATGCGCTTAAACGACCGTACGCGCAATATCCTGACTGTCGAAGACCCCATCGAATATTACCTGGACGGTATCGGCCAAACACAGATCAATAACAAGGTCGATATGACCTTCTCCCGTGGCTTGCGGGCAATCTTGCGCCAAGACCCGGATGTAGTAATGGTCGGTGAAATAAGGGACGTGGATACAGTTCAGATCGCCATTCAGGCCAGTTTGACCGGTCATTTAGTGTTTTCCACTCTGCACACCAACACCGCTGTTGGCGCGATTACGCGTCTGCGCGATATGGGTATTGAGCCTTTTCTCCTGTCTTCCACCCTTAATGGTGTGTTGGCCCAGCGGCTGGTACGTACTTTGTGTGGGGAGTGTCGCACGTCGCACCAAGCGACGCCGAGTGAGTGCAGGTTGATGGGCGTTGCCCCTGAGCAAGCACCCACGCTTTATAGCGCAGCGGGTTGTGATGCCTGTAATGGCAGCGGTTACCGTGGTCGTACTGGTATCTATGAGCTGATTGAGATCGACGACACTCTGCGCGGCTTAATTCATGAAGGCGCTAGCGAGCAAGCCATGGTCAAACACGCACGGCTCGGCCAGATGGGTATTCGTCAGGATGGCTTAAGGCGCGTTTTGGCGGGTGATACCACGCTGGAAGAAGTCCTGCGCGTCACCCGGGAGGATTAGGCGTGCCTGCTTTCGAATATGTCGCGCTGGATAACGCCGGTCGCACCAAAAAAGGCGTGGAGGAGGGTGACTCACCGCGCCAGGTACGTACTCGTCTGCGTGACCAGGGCCTCACGCCCATGTCAGTCAATCAGGTGGCAGAGCGTTCTTCTGTGCTGCGCATGCCGGTCATGCAAAAACGCATCAAGCCGCTGGAGCTGTCTCTGGCAACACGGCAGATGGCAACGCTGGCGCGGGCTGGTCTACCGATTGAAGAAGTATTGGGTACAGTCGCGCGGCAGAGTGAGTCGCCGCGCGTCAAGTCAGCACTGTCTGCGGTGCGCACGCGAGTGATGGAAGGCTTGCCACTGGCGCATGCTCTGAGTGAATTTCCGTCGGTATTTCCGGCGATCTATCGCACTACCATCGCGGCAGGCGAGCAAGCTGGCCGTTTGGATGTAGTGCTGGAGCGGTTGGCGGATAACGTCGAGGCGCAGAACGCCATGCGCCAAAAGATTCAGCTGGCTATGTTCTATCCGGCTATTTTGACCTGTGTAGCGTTGCTGGTGACGGTCGCGCTACTAACCTACGTGGTGCCTGAGGTGGTGCAGGTGTTTGATGGCATGAACAAGGAACTGCCGTTGCTGACGCGCTCTTTAATTGCGGTTAGTGACACGCTGCGCGAGTGGGGCTGGCTGATACTGCTGGTGCTGGTCGCCATGGGCTTTGGCGCACGGGCGCTGTTGAAGAAAGACAGCTATCGTCGCCGTTGGCATGAGCTTTTGCTCAAGCTGCCGCTGCTCGGCCGGTTGAACCGGGGCCTTAACACCGCGCGCTTTGCGCGTACGCTGAATATCCTCGCCGGTAGCGGCGTACCTTTGCTGGATGCGCTCAATATGAGTGCCAGCGTGATCAGCAATCTGCCCATGCGCGAAGCCGTAAGCGAAGCCGCTAAACGCGTGCGTGAGGGGGCTGGCGTCGGCCACTCGTTGGAACGCAGTGGCTATTTTCCGGCGATGACCCTGAGCTTGATTAAAAGTGGTGAAAGCAGTGGCACCCTGGATCAGATGTTAGAGCGTGCCGCCGAAACGCAGGAGCGAGAACTGGAAGCGCGCATCGCGATAGTCATGGGGGTATTTGAGCCCCTGCTGATTCTCGCCATGGGCGGTGTTGTGCTGCTTATCGTGCTGGCAATTCTGTTGCCGATCTTTGAACTCAACCAATTGGTGAACTGATGAAGTGTATTGCAAACAAACCTGCGCGCGCGGCTCAGCGCGGCTTTACCTTGATTGAGATCATGGTGGTAGTGGTGATTCTGGGCATTCTCGCCGCCGTGGTCGTTCCGCGCGTTATGGACCGGCCGGATCAGGCGCGTACCACCAAAGCGCAGAGTGATATTCGTTCGCTGGAAAGCGCACTCAACCTGTACCGGCTAGACAACTTCAATTACCCGACCACCGAGCAGGGCCTGAACGCGCTGGTGCGTTTGCCGACGGGCCAAAACGCACCTCGTAACTGGCGTGTAGGTGGCTATCTCGATCGCCTGCAGAAAGATCCGTGGGGCAACGATTATCAATATCAGACGCCGGGTCGTGATGGTCGTCAGTTCGATATTTATAGTTTGGGTGCCGATGGGCGTCCTGGCGGAACTGAAGCTAATTTGGATATTGGTAACTGGGACTTGGACCTGGAACAGACGAATCAACGCTGATGATACAAGCGCGGTGCTCCGGCAAGCTGGCACAGGCGGGATTTACCCTCATTGAGCTGTTGGTGGTGATGGTGGTGATCGGCGTGATTGCCGGTCTGGCGACCTTGGCGATTGGTGATGGCGCTGACCGTGAATTGCGCCAAGAGGCGCAGCGCCTGGCTGGCGTGTTGGAGTTGGCACATGACGAGGTGTTAATCACCGGCGGGGCCGACCGCGCGCTGGGTCTGCGCCGCGAAGGGTATAGCATGCTTGATCTGGTATTACTGGATGATGCCACCCGCGAATGGCAAGCCCTGCCGGACCCGCAACTGGGACCGCATTACTTTAATGAGGGTGTCGTTGAGCTTGAGTATGAAGCGGAAGGTGGGCGGCAGAATCTGCCGCAAAACGATAGCTGGAAGCCCCACGTGCGCCTGAGCAATACGGGTGAAATGACGCCTGGGCTGATTATTTTGCGAGTGCCTGGCAAAGACCTGGTGCAATACCTGCTTATCGGCTTGGAAGGTAGTGTTGAGGTAAGCAATGAGCGCCCGTAAATCCGCCGGTTTTACCTTGTTGGAGGTTATGGTCGCGCTGACCATTCTGGCGGTCGCGCTGGCCGCTTTGGTTAAGTCCGGCAGTGATCATGCACGCAATACCATCTATCTGCAGGAGCGCGCGATGGCGCACTGGGCCGGCGAAAATTTGCTGGCCGAGTATCAATCGGGCATGCGGCCAGCAGCCGTAGGCGACCTGACTGGCGACACCGAGATGGGCCCCTATCGCTTTGGTTACAAAGCGCAGATCAGTGACTACACCGCTACCTCGCCGTTTCCGTTGCCAGCAGTGAGGCGTATCGATATTCGACTCTGGCTGCTACCTGGCGATGAGACTGGGCAGCGGGCGATTGTCAGCGGATTTGTATTGCCATGAGTAAACGCCAGTCAATGGGCTTTACCCTGCTTGAACTGCTGGTGGCCATGGCGGTATTCGCGATTATGACGGTGATGGCCTATTCCGGCCTGCGCGCTGTGCTGGATGCCGATCACATTACCCGTGCCAGTTCTGGTCAACTGGCCGACCTGCAGGTGAGTTTAAGCGTACTGGAGCGCGATCTGGCCGAAATGGTAGATATCCAGGTGCGTGACGAATTTGGCGACCGGTTGCCACCCTTGCGGCTGCTCGCCGGAACCGAACAGCCATTGCTGGAAATTGTGCGTGCCGGTGCCGGCGGCGATCAACGTTTGCGGCGCACGGCCTGGCGGTTGACCGAGACTGGACTTGAGCGCGAGCTATGGCCGGGCGTCGATATCACTGACAGAGACCAGTTGCGCATACAGCCCTTCGCCGAACTGGTAGAGGAAGGCGAAAGCCTGGGCGTAGAAACCGCCTTTGCCTTTGTGGTGCGCGGGCCCAGTGGACTGGAGCGGGTTAATAGCTGGCCGCCCGAAGGGCTTGACCCGAGCAGTAGTCAGTTGCCTTTAGCAGTTGAGTTAGTGCTCGATGTGCCGAGCCTAGGGCTGATTCGGCGCTTAATACCTGTGGGGCCGCTATGAACGCGCGTGCAGAACAAAGCGGCGTTGCACTCATCACCGCCTTGTTGGTTGTGGCCTTGGCGGTGACCGCGGCCGTGGGTATGGTGCTGCGCGGTCAGGCTGATATCCGCCGCAGTAGCGCGGTATTCGAGCGGGACCTGTCGCGCCATATTGCGCTAGGCGCAGAAAAGATGGTGCTGCAGGTATTGGAGCAAGCGGATGGACCGGATGATTTGCTTTGGGATACCTGTCTGTCGCCGGTACTGCCGTTTGAGGTTGATCAGGTGAAGTTGCAAGCGACGCTGGACAACATGCGCTGCCGCTACAACATCAATGCGCTGGCCGGTGGTGACGAGGAGCAACAGGCCGATTTCGCTCGGCTGGTGGATCGCGTCGCGCAGGAGTCGGGCGTCACCATGCCCTCGGGCGCACAGCTGGCGGTGGCAGTCAGTGACTGGATGGACCCTGAAACGGATGATCCTTTGTATCGCCTGCAAGATCCGCCGCGACTGTCGGCGAACCGCACCATGTTGGTGGCCTCGGAGTTGAACTCGGTAGCCGGTATGACGAGTGAAGCCTGGCAGGCACTAGCACCCTATGTGACGGCTTATCCGGCACAGGAAAGTCCGATTGATGTAGAACGCAGCTCGGATTTGATGAAAGAGGTATTCGCCGACCGCGCCGCAGGTGATGAAGCTCCTTGGTTTATGCGCCTGCAGATAGTTGCCGAATTTGGTGAGCGGCGCTTTTTTCAATGCACCTTGCTGGATGCCCCTAACGGCAAAGTGATCCTGCGAGAACAAACGGCCTGTGAGCCCTGATAACAAGTGGATCAGACAAAATGTTGATAGTGCTTTTACCCGAACAACCTTTGGTGACGGGCGCGGCTGAGCCAGCCTTGTACTGGTGGCGATTTGAGCGTGATGGCAGCACCCTGGATAGTGGCCGGGACGGGCTTAGCGCTTTGCGCCAACGGTTTCCTAGTGAACGCATTCGCGCCTTGGTGCCGGCCTCCACAGTGAATTTGTTCCGCGTGCGTTTGCCAGCACAACGTGCTGCCGCTGCGCGGGTGGCGTTGCCCTACGCGCTCGAGGATCTGGTTAGCCAAGAGTTGGATGAACTGCATATCGTCATGGGGCCGCGTCGCGCCGAGGGGCATGTTAGCGCGGCTGTGGTGTCGCACACGCCTATGCAAAGCTGGCTGAATGGCTTCCGCGAGGCCGGCTGGCGGCTAGAGGCTTTGCTGCCCCAAGCGGCACTGCACGTTGACGAGAGCCCTGAGCAGGCGCTGCTGATTATGCCGTCACCCTGGCCGCAGCAGACGGATCAGGTGCTCGTGCTCTCGGCAATTGAAGAGCCTGTGCTGCTGGATCGTAGTCTTGCGGGCATCTGGGTTAGCCGTCGATTGGCTGCTATGGAAGCCTCGGCACAGAAACTTACTTTATCGGGCCTTACCGCCGACGAACTGGGTCTGACGCTGCCTGAAACGGTAGAGCTGCAACAGAAACCGATGCGCGATCAGCTTACGCCCGCGTTGCAGCAGGCCTTGCGCAACTCGCCGCCGTTTAATCTACTCGGCGGGCCTTATGCGGTCAGCATGGGCGCCCCGCCGTGGCGCAAGTTACGACCCGTTTTAATTGCCGCAGGGGTACTGTTGGCGCTGGGGCTGGGCTGGCTTGGTGGGGAACGTATGATCCTAAGCCAGGAACGCGATAGCCTGCGGGCTGAGATCGATCGCCTGTTCGATCGAGGCATGCCCAATAGCCGCCGCGATGATCCGGTGATGCAGTTTCGCCAGATCATTCAAGGCGGTGCGCAGATTAATCCAGATAGCGGTATTGGGCCGTTAATGCACGCTTTCTTTGTTGTCTTGAAAAAGCATCAGAACGCTCAGGTAACGCAGGTTCGTGGCAACCTCGACAACGTCGAAGTCGAATTAAAAGTTGTCTCCTTCTCGGAATTGGAAGCCATCCGCGCTGAACTTTCGGCACTGCCGGGTATTAGCGAAAATCTGGAGGGTGCCGATTCCGAGAATGAAGGCGTTTCTGCGCGCATCAAAGTACAAAGGAGTGGCTCATGAAAAGCTGGTGGGCGGGATTGGCACCGCGCGAACGAATGATTTTGTTGGCGGGTTCGGTACTGCTGCTGGTGTTGGCTGGGTGGGTCGGAGTTTGGGAGCCACTGATTGCCGGGCGAGCAGAGCTCAAACAGGAGGTACGTACGCTGTCAGCCGAGCGCCTATGGATGGAACAAGTAGTTGATGACGTACGGCGTCGTTCGCGTATGCAAAAAGGCAGCAGCAATGCCGCCGGCGGCTCAGTGCTGACGCTGGTTGAAGTCTCGGCAAATGCCGCTGGGTTGAAATCGGCCTTGTCACGCGTGCAGCCGGAAGGCCAGGGTGCGCGCCTGAGTTTTGATCAGGTTGGGATGGACGCGCTGCTGGGTTGGCTGGCCGACCTGGAGCAACGTCAGGGGTTGCAAGTAACTCAACTCGCGTTCGACGTGTCCGACACCACCGGCATGGTGTCTGCCCGATTATTAGTGGAGCGTCCTTGATGCAGCGTCTGTTGAAGTTCAAAACGGTGCTGCTGCTGGCGGTTGTGGTGTTTTTACTGACTTTGCTGGGCAACTTGCCGGCCAGCTTGGTATGGCGTCAGGTGGCGCCAAGCTTGCCGGCGCAGGTAAAGCTGCAGGGCATTACTGGCAGCCTATGGCAGGGCCAGGTAGCTAACATGCAGGTAGAAGGCGTTGACCAAGGCGCGCTGCGCTGGGACTGGCGCCCGTCGGGCCTATTTAAAGGTCAGCTAGCGTTGGATTTGGATTGGCGGCCGCGCAACAGCCAGGTAAGCGCTACGCTGCGTCTGGGCTTCGGTAGTCTGGTACTGGAACAGGTAACGGGTCGCCTTGATGCGCGCAGTATGGCAGCGGTTAACAAAGCGCCGTTTATTCTCACCGGTGATTGGTTGCTGGATATTCCGGAACTCAAACTGGAAGACTTCGAGCGCGTGGTGCAAGCCCATGGACGTATTGCCTGGCAGGGTGCTGGTGGCGGTTTACCGGAGCCGCTCGGTTTGGGAAATCTGGCGGCGCAGCTGAGCAGTGAAAACGACTGGCTGATGATGACTCTTTCGTCCGATCAGAGCGGGCCATTAGGCCTCACGGGAACCGCAAAATGGCGGCCAGCGCAGGCCTTGCAATTGGATACCCGATTGCAAGCGCGCGCGCACGCGGAGGCCGGCTTGGCTGAAGGTCTCAAGCTGTTGGGGCGTCCCGATGCGGATGGTTGGATACACTGGCGAGCTAAATTGCAATGACAGCATTAACGCAACAATACAACGGAGTAAGCGCGATGCGCGGGGTATGGGTAGTTGCAGTGGTACTGGGGTTGGCCGGCTGCGCCAGCTCCGCCGTCCAACAAAAGGAGCAGTCTGCGGCTGTCGCTGATGCTCGGGCGCGTTTGGGCATGGGGCAATGCGACATGAACCTGGCTCAGCAGGTACATCAGCTGAGTGATCCGCAGTTGGATCTGGAAGCTGCCTACCTGTGTTTGCAGCAGGGGCAGTTGCCACCGTTGGAGTTGGTGCTTGAGGATTTCGAGAAACGGCATCCTGAGGCGCCTTATCAGGACTATGCATCTTATTTGCAGGCGATGGTCCCTTTCGCGCGTTTCGAGATGGCAGCGGGTGATGATCAAGAGCGCTTGCGGGTGGGGCGCGAGGCACATGCGCAGTTGACCGGGTTTATTCGGCATTATCCCGAATCGGCCTATCGCAGCGAAATAGTGCCGCGTCTGGAAACCTTGTTGGAAGGCATGGCGGGTTCGGAGTACGCGTTGGCAATGCAGGATGTTGAGAGGGGGCAGCGTGAACGGGGGGAGGCTCGCCTGCGTTATCTGGCTAAGTATTACCCGCGCAGTAAAGCGGCGGTTGAGGCACAGGCTTGGTTGCAAACTGGAAATTAATACGAGCGGAGAGGGTGCAGGCCCTAGCTCAAGATGCCGGGTTCAGGTCAAGTGTTTTTGCGTGGAATCGGACAGCTTTTTTGCGCTTATTCAGAGCATCATGCCTTGACATTGTGCACAGAGGTGGGGCGAGCTGTCATTGAACGGTAAGATAATGTCGTAAGTGCTTGAAATCCAGTGATGAATTCTTAACTTGTTGATTTTATTGAATAAAAAATAGGTTAAAAAATGATCATTTTGAATCCTCGCCCCAGCTACTCTAGCTCAGCGAGCTATTCAAACAAGCTATCCACAAAGTTATGCACAGATATTGTGGATAGCTTTTCGCAACCCGCGTTGGCGCTGGGCTGGTTCAGATTCCCTGCGGAATATCTTCGCCACCTAGGGCGTTGGTCAGTGCGGGGATAAGTTCGCTTAAGGTGCTGGACATGATGGTGAAACTGGCATCCAGCTGGCTTGCCATGTCGTCGCCGGCATTGTCGTCAGCCTCATCACGCAGCAGGTCTTCAAACTTTAGGCGTTTGACGGTCAGCTTGTCATCCAGGCTGAAGCTGAGCTTTTCTTGCCACTGCAGCGCTAACTGGCTTACTTGCTTGCCCGCCGAGAGGTGTAGCTGGATCTCATCACTGGCCAGATCCTGGCGTTTGCAACGCACCACGCCGCCATCTTCGCTAGTGTCACGTAGCTCGCACTCGTCGCCAATCACCATCTGCTCGGGAGCGCTGCCCTCTTTGACCCACTGGGTCATGCAGGCGGCTGGTGCCATCTTCACGTTGAGCGGACGCACTGGTAGGGTGCCGGTACACTCGCGTAGCAGGCTCAGCAGGTCCTCTGCGCGCTTGTGGCTGCTGCTATCGATAGCGATCCAGCCTTCGGCCGGGCAAATGCAGGCATAAGTGGTCTGAGTGCGCGTGAAGGCGCGTGGCAGCAGCGACATGACGATCTCATCCTTGAGCGTATCGCGTTCCTTCTTGTAAACCTTGCGAGAGTCGCGATTCTCGATTTCTTCAACTTTTTCCGCTAATGCTTCTTTGATCACGCTGCCGGGCAGAATGCGTTCTTCTTTGCGCATCGCGATCAGCCAATAGCCGTTGCTGGCTTCGAGTCGGTTCTCTGAATGACGGCCGTAGGCCGTAGTCCAACCCAGCGTATGGGTTTCCTGGCTGGCACAGGGTCGTGAAGGCTTTTGTTCAAGCGCGTCGAGCAGCTCGGTTTCGTTGAATGGGATAGGTTGGCTGAAGCGGTATAGAAGCAGGTTACGAAACCACATGATGCTGTCCTTCTGTTTTGCTGAGGGTCTGGTTGGCCCGAGAAAACGAGCAATATTGCCTGAGGCTATGCGCAACAACCAGTGTTTACAGGGCTGAAGATTAAGATATTGAAATACGCTGGTTTTTTTTTGAAAAAGGTATTGCCATAACCGAAAAAGCTGCCTAGAATGCGGCCCACTTCGAGAGCAAAGGGTGATTAGCTCAGCTGGGAGAGCATCTGCCTTACAAGCAGAGGGTCGGCGGTTCGATCCCGTCATCACCCACCACTCGAGGTATATAGCGCAGCGGTAGTTCAGTTGGTTAGAATACCGGCCTGTCACGCCGGGGGTCGCGGGTTCGAGTCCCGTCCGCTGCGCCATTTCCCCCTCAGATGTACCCCTTCTTTTATCTAAATCGTGTGGTGGTTATCACTGCGTGATTTCACCTGTTTGTTTATCTCCGATCCAGTAGCCTGACCTTCAAACCCCTGTTAAGCTGATCTCTTTATTCCGCCCAGCTTGGGCCTGTCGATTGAGGTAAGCATGAAGCGTAATCTGCTGGCAGTCAGTGTTGCAGTCGGTGTTTTAGTATTGTCCGGTTGCGAAAAGGAACCAGAACTCACTACCCCCATCCAGCAAGCCTCCTATGGTATTGGTTTGAATATGGGTCAGAGCCTGTTGCAGGATGGTCTTGACGATATCGATGCCCAAGCGCTGGCGCTGGGTCTGGATGATGCGTTGACCAAGGCTGAGCATCGGGTGGGTGATGAAGAGCTGACGGCTGCCTTCACTACCTTACAAGAGCGCGCGCAGGAAAAGGCCAAAAGCCTGGCTGACGATGCGGTAGAAGCTAATAAGAAGTACCTGCAAGAGAACGCTGACAAAGATGGCGTAACTACGACCGATTCCGGTATGCAGTATGAAGTGCTCACTGCCGGCGATGCTGAAGGCGCGCAGCCAGCCGAAGATGATGTAGTGGTAGTTCACTACGAAGGTCGTCTGGTTGATGGCACTGTATTCGACAGTTCTGTAGAACGTGGCGAACCTGCTGAGTTGCCAGTTAACGGTGTAATCCCAGGCTGGATGGAAGCACTGCAACTGATGCACGTTGGCGATAAGTGGAAGGTGACCTTGCCAAGCGAGCTAGCTTACGGTGAGCGTAGCCCTAGCCCTGTTATCCCGCCGAACTCCATTCTGGTGTTCGAAATGGAATTGATCTCGATCAATCCGCGCCAGGAGTAATCGGGGTAACACGTCCCGATGCCCGGGGCAAGGCCCTCGGGCATAGAAGTGTTACCCTTATGCACAATTTGCGGTAACACTTTCTGTTTACTTATTCGATTTTTTCTGATTCCTCGCCAGTTTTGTAACTGGCTGAAAAATATCATTTTTTTCGCTGGTTAAAAACTATCCTGTTTGTCTGGAAGCGCTTTCTAACGGGCGTTTGAGCCGCTTATCCTGATTTTTTGCACAGAGTTATCCACAGCTTCTGTGGGTAAGCACTCAGGACCCGCAGCCTTGCTGGTTTCGTCAGTCAAAGTGCTGGACGATCTTCCGAATCTGCCCCTGATCAATCATCCGCTCTATGCTTTTGGCCAGTTTTTGGCTGTTAGCCTCTGCGGGCCTGGCAATGGCGCAGCGCAATGCAAAGGTTTGTACTTCCCAGCTGCTGATGTGAAACGAACTTTGCTCATTCGGCAGCAACTGCTTTACCGCACGTCTTAAATCTATCGCAGCATCAAGGCGACCGCGTTCGAGCATTTTCAAGCGGGTTGGCAGATCGCGTACGTCGTGACGAATCATTATTTGCTGGCTGAATGCTTGGGTTACCGCCGGTGAGTAGTAATAGCCCAGCGTGGTACCGACGATGGCATCCTTGAGGTCATCTAACGAGTTTGGTGGGGTCTCGCCCTGACGGGTTATGACTACGTCTGCGTCGTCATACAAGCTAGGTGTCCAGAGCAGTTGATCTGGCGCATTTAGCCACTCTGGCAAGGTGTTGCAGATGATATCGATGCGACTCTTTGCCAGTGACTCCTGGATGCGGTTATTTGGCGTGGCAACAAAACTGACTTGTCTGCCGGTAGCGGCGGCAACGGCTTCGCCAATCTCGCGGGTCAGGCTCTCCTGTAAATCGTTAGCCTGGATAACAACGTAAGGCGCGGGGTCAGAAGGGGAGTACCCCCATAACAGCGGCTCCCCTTGGCTGGACAGCGGCAGCATCACCAGGCCAGTCAAAGTTAGTCGTAGGGTAAGGGAGGCAAGAGGTATCACATTTAACCCGTTATCAATGGAGCAAATTGCAGCTTAGCTGATTGTTAGGCTAAATCATCTGATATTGGTTGCTTGTCGATGGCTCGGCGCTGGTCATTTGCAGTGCGTTGGACAATGTAATGCTGAAGCCGCGGATTTTTTTAGCGTCGTGCTTGGCCTTGGAAGCATGTTCAGCCAAGTGCGCAGGATCCAGTTTGTCTGTGTGCTGGCCGCTTAGCTGCAGTACGCCAATCGACAGGTTGAGCAGGTCATGTTTGCGCCAGCGTCCCTCTCTATCAAGCGCGCTAAAGCCGTTGTCCTGAATATGCTCCGCGCGGTATAGACCGCTGCACAGCTGCTGAAAGCGTTGATCGAGCTGATCAAGCCGTTGCCGCCAGTCACTGCTGCGCATGACTAGCATGAAATCATCGCCGCCGATGTGCCCGACAAAATCTTTTTGCGGATCGCAAAGCTCGCGTAGAAGTTGGGCCAATGCCAGTAAAACCTCATCACCTTTGCCGTAGCCGTACAGGTCGTTGAAGGGCTTAAAGTTGTCCAGGTCTACGTAGCACAGCTGGGCGTCCAACTGTTGCTCAAGCAAACGCTCGAGGCACTGCTGAATTGGAATATTACCGGGCAGCAGAGTTAAGGGATTGGCGTGCCTGGCTTGTTGCAGTTTGAGTTCGGTGATCTGTCGTAAGACATCGATACCGCGGCCCAGGCCCTTGTATAAGCCCTGATCGATAATAATGAAGTCATCTTCCAGTCGCTGTCGCGCGCGGCTGGTGAGCAGCCTACTGACGCGCTGCAGGCTCTGACGGATATCCACCCGTAAGCAGTCCTCGTCCATCAATTTACGGATGGGCTTACGGCCGTAGATCTCCTGCGCAAATGGTTTCAGCATAGTTTGGCTGAGCGTGTGGCGCTGCACTGCACCAATCGGCCGCTGATGGTCGTCGAGGATGGCCAGAGTGTTAAGTGTAGGCTGTTGCTGAAAGCACTCCAGTACGGTTTGCACCTTGGTATCTTCATGCAAGCCGGGAATGGGCAGCAGCAGGCTATGAATCGGTGCATCTTCGTTACGGCTACTGCCGTGCTGATTGAGACGCTCTGCCAGTTGTTCTGAATTGATCTCGGGAATGCTGGCGGGGCGGCCCAGCCAGTAGCCCTGTACCCAATCAATGCCGATTTCTTCGAGTACCGCGAGCTCTTCGGGTTGCTCTATGCCCTCGGCAATTACTTGGGCGCGGGAGGCCTTGGCCATCTGCAGGATGGAGTTAACGAATTCGCGCTTGATCGGATCGAGATGTATGCCATCGATAAAGTGACGGTCAATCTTTACATACTCTGGGTGTAGTTCGGACCACAACCGCAAGCTGGAATAGCCGGCGCCGAGATCGTCTAACGCGATCTGGAAACCCATGTCTCGATAATGGTGAAGCGCGGTCTGCAGTAAGTTGAAATCGTCTATGGGCGCCTGTTCGGTCAGCTCGATGACCACACGATCCGGCCTCAAGCCGCTGGCTTCCAGCATCGTTAGGGTGCCGCCTGAGTAATGTTGCTGCTCTAGCAGGCTTTCTGGTGAGATGTTGAGAAACAGCTTGCCAGTCAACCCGAGCGCGCAGAAGCGGCTAATGGCTCGGCTGCGACAGAGCATTTCAAGCTCGGTCAACATGCCATGGTGACGCGCGGCGGCGAATAGCGTAAGGGGGGAGTGCAGCGGGCTGTCGGATGGACCTCTGCTCAACGCTTCATAGCCAACCACTCGTTGTTCAAGGCTGGAAACGATGGGTTGAAATAGGCTCGATACCGCGCCGCGGTTGAGAATGTTAAGCAGCGCTTGGCGTTGTTCGGAAACAGTCATTGGCATTCCCAGGCGATTGATTGTTGCCGTACCTGGCAGCCCGGGATGCTCTGGATGGGCACACTGGCGGGCAGTTGTCCTGACCGGGGCAGTGTGCCATCTACAAATTACAGAAATGTGACAGAGAAGCGTCGTTCCAGCCGGTTAGTTGGCTTTAGCGACCTGATGTTCCAATTGCAGCAAATCAACCAGAATCTGGCCGGTCTCAACTAGGAACGCGTCGGGTTCTTTGTCTGCGTCGTTGTTATGCAGCGCGACCTCGTCAGCGGGATCCTCTTTCTCAAGGGATTCCAGCGGCTCCTCACCTTTGGCGCTGCGGCGTGTGTTCTCCATCACTAACAAGCGCGACTCATAATCATCCAGTTGCTGTTTACGCTTTGCCTCATTCAACGGCAGCGTTTCACGGCCTTTGATCTCATCGTCCAGTCCTAGGCGAGCCAGGGTGTAAACAAAGTCTGGATCTTTCGCAGCGCGTGTTTCATGGCTGGTCTGCAGCTGCTGCACGAAAGGCTTGAGTTGCTGACTGCTGCTGTACTTGGCTGGTGGGATGGTATCCCAGGGCATAGCGTGCGGCAGGGCGCTTTCACCGATCTCCTTGCTGTCGAGCAGTGAGGGGTAACTAATGTCCGGCACGACGCCACGATGTTGCGTGCTCTGCCCGGAGACTCGGTAGAACTTGGCCAAGGTTAGCTTCAGTTCGCCATGGTTAAGCGGTTGAATCGATTGCACTGTGCCTTTGCCGAACGTGGGCTCGCCAATGACCAAGGCGCGCCCGTAATCCTGCATGGCGCCGGCAAAAATTTCCGAGGCTGAGGCAGATAGGCGATTAACCAGTACAGCCATGGGGCCGTTATAGGTTACGCCTGACTCGGGATCGTCTAACACCTGCACGTCGCCTTCAGTATTGCGTACCAGCACGGTCGGCCCTTGGTCGATAAATAAGCCAGTCAGTTCGGTAGCCTCTTGCAGGGAGCCGCCGCCGTTGTCGCGTAAATCGAGCACTACGCCATCGACCTTCTCTTTCTCTAGTTCTACGAGTAAGCGGCGCACGTCACGGGTGGTGCTGCGGTAGTTGGGATCGCCCTGGCGGTAGGCTTTGAAATCGATATAGAAACCGGGTAGGTCGATCACGCCGATGCGGTAATCGTGACCCTGATTGGTCATCTCGATGACGCGCGATTTGGCGGCTTGGTCTTCCAGCTTGATCGCTTCACGCGTCAGGTTAACGACCTTGCTATCCATATCGCCAGGCGGGTTGCTGGCGGGGATAACTTCCAGGCGTACGTTGGAGCCTTTGGGGCCGCGGATAAGCTTGACCACTTCATCCAGGCGCCAACCGATGACATCAACCATCTCATCATCAGCCTGGGCAACGCCGACGATACGGTCAGCGGCTGCCAGTTGCTGGCTGCGTTGTGCTGGGCCAGCTGGGACTAAACGCATGATCTTGGTGTATTCGTTATCGCTCTGCAGTACCGCGCCAATACCCTCCAGCGACAGGCTCATGTTGATGTCGAAGTTTTCCGCATTTTCCGGCGACAGGTATTGGGTGTGAGGGTCGTAGACCTGTGCCAGGGCGTTAATGTAATTCTGGAAAATATCTTCCGAGCGCGTTTGGCTGATACGAATCTGCTGACCTTTGTAACGCTTGACCAGCTGCGTCTGGATATCTTCCAGGTTTTTGCCGGACAGTTTAAGGCGCAGAACCTCATCTTTTATCTGGGCGCGCCACAGCTGATGCAGGGCGTCATCGTCCTTGGCCCACGCGGCCTCTTCACGGTCAACCAGGATATCCTGGTCGGTAGAGAAGTCGAAGTTAGACAGCTGGTCTTCCAAAAGCTCCAGAGTGAACTCAAGGCGCTGTTCCAGTCGAGCGAGCTGACGCTTGTGCATATCGAAGCCGACACTCAGGTCGCCGCTGAGCAGTAAATCATCCATGCGCAGGCGATTCTTGGCGAACCCATCGATGTCTTGCTGGCTGAACAGGCTGCGCTGGGAGTCCAGATGCTTTAGGTAAGTGTCGTATACCTGCGCGGAGAGGGCGTCATCCAGCCGTGTGCGGTTGTAGTGATGACGGCGCAACAGCTCCACGGTATTTAAACTGGCGACAACCTGATCGCGGGTGGGCTGCAGCTGATCAAGGTCGAGCGGTACGGCCTTCTCTGCGGCAAAGGAGGTGGCGCTGATAGACATAAAAGCTATCAGGCATGACTGGCGCAAAGTGTTAGAACCTTTCATCTGGGGTATCGTATCCGGAGAGAGTATGCTTTATAGAGGTTGCGCGGGAGCATGAGTTCCCGCCTGTATTCACCTATTTGATGAACTATGGAGGCAGCGTGAGAGGATTGCAAGCCGAGGGCGGAGCACTGGTTTGGCAGGATCAAGCAGCGGAAACACTGCAGTCTGGCCAGGTTCGAGTCAAGGTCATGGCCGCGGGATTGAACCGCGCTGATCTGTTGCAGAAAGCCGGTATGTATCCGCCGCCCGCTGGTGTGACCAGTGTGCTGGGATTGGAATGTGCAGGTGAAGTAGTCGAAGTGGCTGAAGGTACGCGTTGGCAAATAGGTGATCGCGTATGCGCGTTGCTGGCTGGCGGCGGTATGGCTGATGAAGTAGTGGTTGATGAACGCCACCTGCTATCGGTACCAGCCAACCTGAATTGGGCAGAAGCTGCCGCGATTCCGGAGGTCTTCAGTACCGCTTGGTTGAATATCTTCGAGCTAGGCAATGCTCGCCCAGGTGAAAAGGTGCTTATTCACGCTGGCGCCAGTGGTGTGGGCACTGCTGCGATTCAGTTGTGTAAAGCTCAAGGCAATCCTTGCTGGGTCTCTGTCGGTAGCCAGGAAAAGCTGGATGCCTGCATCAAGCTGGGTGCTGAGGGTGGTGTGTTGCGCCAAAACGGAATCGCCGCGCTGCAGAGCGATGGCCCGTTCGATGTGGTGTTGGACCCAGTAGGTGCAAACTACGCAGCGGATCACCTCGACCTGCTGGCACTGGATGGGCGCTGGGTACTCATCGGTCTGATGGGTGGTCGTGAAGCTAAGCTGGATCTGGGCAAGATGCTGGTCAAGCGCGCTCGTCTGATCGGTTCAACGCTGCGCACCCGCGATGCGGGCTTCAAGGCTACTTTGCTGGCTGATATGCAGCAGCGGCTAATGCCTTTGTTCGCTAAGGGTGAATTGCAGCCTCTGGTTGCTAAAACCTTCAGCTTTGAAGACGCCACCGCAGCTTTTGACGAGCTGGCGACTGATAAAGTGATTGGTAAAGTGATACTGCTGCGCGAAGTCTGAGCAGATAAAAAAGCCCCGTCGTGCGTTAAGCACGGCGGGGCTTTTTACTGCCTATCCTCTTTTAAATGAGATTTTCGCAGTTATAGAAATGCCGTAGTACCTCAGCCAGATAACCCGGATCGCGGCTGCCAGCCAACTCTCTGATCGAATGCATCGCCAAGGTCGGCACGCCGATGTCGACGGTGCGCACGCCTAAGCGGCTGGCGGTGATCGGCCCGATAGTGCTGCCACAGGCCATATCGCTGCGTACCACAAAGCTTTGCACCGGTACCTTGGCTGCTGCGCAAAGCTCGCGAAAGAACGCAGATGTCTCACTGCTAGTGGCGTAACGTTGGTTACTGTTGATTTTGATGACTGGGCCGGCGTTCAATTTTGGTCCGTGATTCTCGTCATGCTTTGCAGCGAAATTGGGATGCACCGCGTGAGCGTTGTCGGCAGACACCAGCAGTGAGCGCTGCAACACCCGCACGCGCTGAGCGGCGTCTGGAATCAGGCGGCTTAGCACGTCTTCCAAAAAAGGACCGTCAGCCCCGCAGCAGGAGCTGGAGCCAATCTCTTCGTGGTCGGTACACACCAGCAGGCAGGCTTGCGTCTCGTCTGAGTCGAGTAGCGCAGTCAGACCGGCATGGCAGGACAGCAGGTTGTCCAGCCGGGCGGAGCTGAAAAAATCGTCATCCAAGCCTATGGTGGCGGGTGGCTGGGTGTCGTAGAAGCTCAATTCGTAATCGAGTATCGCGACCTCGCCACAATCTGGGTGTTGTCGGCGCAAATGGTCCGACAGCAGGCTACGCAAGTCGCGCGCCGGGTCTAGACTATGGGCCAATATGGGGGGCAGGTCGGTCTGTGCATTGATTGGCTGACCTTCGTTGACGCCACGGTTGAGGTGGATCGCCAGATTAGGGATCACCGCGATGGGGCGCTTGAAATCAATCAGTTTGCTGGCGATGCGGCCGTCGGTGTTGCGGAAGCTCACCCTGCCGGCTAGCGACAAGTCGCGGTCGAACCAGGGTGCCAGCAAGGCGCCACCATAAACTTCCACACCTAGCTGCCAGAGACCCTGCTGATTGAGTTCGGGCTGCGGCTTGACCTTCAGGCAGGGGCTGTCTGTGTGCGCGCCAACCAAGCGAATGCCGCGTTGCAGACTATCTTTGCCGCCCATCTGAAAGGCTATGAGTGAGGATTCGTTGCGGGTAACCAGGTACTTTCCGCCAGTTACAAGCTGCCAGTCGGCGCGCTCGTCCAATGCCTTGTATCCGGCGTCAATTAAACGATTGCGTAGGGTAGCTGTGGCATGAAATGGAGTAGGGGATTGGCTAATGAAATCGGCCAGATCCTGATTCAAGGGAATGTTCGACATGCCGGATTCCTCGCTGGCAGGTTGCTTCAAAAAGGGCAGGGGCACTCGAAAGCCAAACGCTCGCCCGTTTCTGGATGACTGATCACCAGTTTTGCAGCGTGCAATGCCAGCCTCGGGCACGCTTGCAGTGCTTGCTCGTGGGCGTATAGCTGATCGCCCAGCAATGGATGGCCAATCGCAAGCATGTGCACGCGCAACTGGTGTGAGCGACCGGTAATAGGCGTTAATTCGACGCGGCAATGATCGGTATGACGCTCAAGCACGCGCCAGAAGGTTTGTGCGTGCTTACCCAGCTCATGGTCAACAATATGCCGGGGCTTATTGGGCGGATCATAACGCAATGGCAAGTCAATATGCCCAGAGTCGGCGGTAGGCTGACCCCAGCACAGCGCCATGTAGGCTTTTTCCGTTTCTCGATCGTGAAACTGACGAGACAGCTCGCGATGGGCATCGGGGTTGCGCGCAATCACCAGCAGACCGGAGGTTTCCCAGTCCAGGCGATGTACTATGCGCGCTTCTGGATAGCCATTGTCTTGCAGGCGAGTAATCAAACAATCCTTGTTATCGTCAGCACGGCCGGGCACAGACAGCAGTAGTGTGGGTTTGTTGACGATAAGAAAGGCGGGATCCTGATGCAGGATGCCGATGTTGGTCAGGGGCATGATGGTTCCGCTGCGCCACCCTTGGTTGGGTGGCGCATTGTCTTCAGGGGCGTTCTGGCAGGGTGATGTTCAGCTCCAGGATGGAGCAATCATCCTGGTTGTCGAGGGCGACGTGCACCTGCTCGCGATCAATCTGTACATACTTGCTGATCACATCAATGATCTCCTGCTGTAACCGCGGCAGGTAATCAGGCTGGTTACGTTGACCACGTTCGTGGGCGACTATGATCTGCAGGCGTTCTTTGGCGATGGACGCCGTCGCCGGCTTTTTGCGATCACGGAAGTAGTCGAAAATACTCATGTTAGCGACCTCCAAACAGGCGCTGCAGCAGCCCCTTCTTCTGTAGCTCAAGGAAGCGGTGAGGCATGTCCTTACCGAGCAGACGTTCAACTGCATCAGCGTAGGCTTGGCCGGCATCACTCTTGTCGTCCATGATCACAGGAACACCCTGGTTGGACGCTTTGAGAACGGCCTGAGACTCCGGGATCACACCCAGCAACGGAATCGACAGAATGTCTTCGACGTCGCTGACCGAGAGCATTTCGCCATTTTCGACGCGCTCCGGATTGTAGCGAGTCAGCAGCAGGTGCTCTTTGATCTTCTCGCCGTTCTCAGCGCGTCTGGACTTGCTAGACAGCAGGCCGAGCATGCGGTCAGAGTCACGTACTGAGGACACTTCCGGGTTAGTTACCACAACAGCTTCATCGGCAAAGTACATTGCCAAATGCGCGCCTTTCTCGATGCCAGCAGGGGAATCGCAGACGATATAATCGAAGGTTTCCTTCAGCTCGTTCAGAACGCGCTCAACACCTTCCGGGGTCAGGGCATCTTTATCGCGAGTTTGCGAGGCCGGCAGGATAAACAGCATGTCGGAGCGCTTATCCTTAATCAGGGTCTGATTGAGGTTGGAGTCGCCGTTGATCAGGTTGACGAAGTCATAGACCACGCGCCGTTCACAACCCATGATCAGGTCCAAATTACGCAGCCCTACGTCAAAATCGACGATGACTGTTTTGAAGCCGCGCAGTGCTAAGCCGGTGCCGATGGCAGCACTGGTGGTGGTTTTGCCCACCCCGCCTTTGCCTGATGTGACGACGATGATCTTTGCCAAAATGACCTTCCTGTCGAGTTTCTCTAATGGTGGAATGTCGCGTTGAAAAACGATGCTTGCAACGCGAAAAATAGTGTTCTGGCGGAGCCCAGCTGTTGGCCAGAGGCCACAACTGACGGGCTTCCCCGAATGGCTGAACAGTATCTGTTAAAGGGCGGTCATCTTCAAGCTGTCGCCGTCTAAACTGATATGTACTGCCTGTTTCCATTGTTTCTCTTTGCGCAGATCCTCTGCGACTTTGTAGTGCCCGGCGATAGACACCAGCTCAGCCTCAAGGTTCTGACAGAAAATGCGAGCCTCGGTATTGCCCTGCACGCCAGCGAGTGCGCGCCCACGCAGCGGGCCATATACATGAATATGGCCATCTGCAAGCAGCTCTGCGCCGGCGCTGACCGGCGCCATGACGATCAGGTCACCGCCGCGGGCATAGACTTGCTGGCCAGACCGGACTGGTTCGGTAATCAGCTTTCCACCACCGCTTGGGGCTGCTCTTGGCGCTTGTGCAACAGGCGCGGGCTCTGGCCGCAGAGCGGGGGTTTCGATGCTTTTTTCGCGCTGGCGTCCAACTGGCACCAGCACCATGCCGGCACTTTGGGCTAGTGGACGAAAGCTTTCACCGCCACGCAGGGCGACAGGTTGCAGGCCGTGTTGGCGGCAGATTTCCAGCAAGCCTTTCAGTGCAGCGGCGTCAATCCTATCGGTCAGCTTATCGAGCGCAATGACCACCGGGGTGTCGACGAAAAAGTTGGGAGCTTGCTCGACTTTTTCCGCCAATTGCCGGGCGAAGTGGTCTTGGGACAGACGCGCCAGTTCCACAACCGTCATGGTCAGCATGCCGCCCTTGAGGTTGAATACGGGGTCGTTGTCGAGCAGGTCCAAAGTAGTGTCAGCAGTCATGGTCGTTCCGTTTCGCATTAATGGGCACACTTATATAGATTGGCTACGCTGATCGCAAGCCGCGCGCGGCTTGGTTAGAATGTGGTTTTTGTGCAAATGGACATCCAAATGGATCATGCGGTTTTTTCTCGAGCCTTACTGCACCCTCGCTACTGGCTATTGTGGCTGGGTTTGGGGTTGTTGTGGCTGGTCGTGCAGTTGCCATACCCCTGGTTGTTAGGGCTTGGCCGCTTGGTCGGCAAATTGATGTTTTACTTCATGGCTGACCGCCGCGAAGTGGCGCGGGTCAACCTTGAGTTGTGTTTTCCGCAAAAGAGCAGCCAAGAGCGCGAGCAGTTGTTGCGGGAGAATTTTGCCTCTAACGGCATTGCGCTGTTTGAAATGGCGATGGCCTGGTGGTGGCCCAAACGGCGCTTGGCCCGGTTGGCGCATATAGAGGGCATTGAATATCTGCGCGACGCAGCGGCGAAGGGGCAGGGCGTCGTGTTGATGTCGTTGCATTTCACTACCCTGGAGATTGGCGCAGGTTTGTTGGGGCAAGTGGTCACCATCGATGGTATGTACCGTGAGCACCGCAACGCGGCGTTCGACTATGTGCAACGTCATGGCCGCGAACGCCAGAATCGAGATGCCAAGGCAGTTGAGCGCGAAGACGTGCGTAGTATGATGCGCTCGCTACGTAGCGGGCGAGCAATTTGGTACGCACCTGACCAGGACTATGGCCGCAAAGCCAGTGTCTTTGTCCCGCTGTTTGGGGTCGAGGCTGCTACGGTGACGGCTACCAGTACCTTTGCGCGGTTGGGTAAAGCGCTAGTAGTGCCCTTTACGCAAAGCCGTTTGCCAAATGCACAGGGCTACAAGCTGACCATTCATCCGCCACTGCAAAGCTTCCCCAGTGGCGATGATGGTGCCGATGCACTGCGTATTAACCAATGGGTAGAACAGGCGGTAGCGGCGCAGCCAGATCAGTACATGTGGGTGCACAGGCGCTTCAAAACACGGCCCGAAGGGGTAGAAAGGCCCTACGCTAAACGGAGTCGACGTCGGCGCAGTCGTCACGCATGAATATGCAGCGACCAAGCGATTGCACGGGGCTGATTCTGTCCGGTGGTGGCGCGCGGGCGGCCTATCAAGTGGGCGTGCTATCAGTTATTGCCGAGCTGCTGCCGGCCGGTGCGGCCAATCCTTTCCCCGTTATCTGCGGGACCTCGGCCGGAGCCATCAACGCCGTGGCGCTAGCCAGTCATGCGCGTAATTTTGCCGATGGCGTGGATCGCCTGCAGGAGGTCTGGTCGCAGTTTCGCTGTGAGCAGGTCTACCGGAGCGACTGGCCGGGAGTCACTGCGCAGGCATGGCGCTGGGCGCGCGCTAACCTGCTAGGGTTCCGGAGCGCGCAGCCCACAGCCCTGCTCGACAACGCGCCGTTGCGCAAGTTACTAGAGCGCACACTAAAGTTTGGTCAGATTGATGACAGTCTGCAGAGTGGTGCGTTGCGCGCTATCTCAATCAGCGCCTTCGGTTACCAGTCAGCAGATTCGGTCAATTTTTATCAGGGAGTTGAGCGCATCTCGCCTTGGGCACGGCATCGTCGAGTGGGCGTGCAGACTCGGCTTGGCCTTGAGCATTTGATGGCCTCTTCAGCCATTCCGCTGGTCTTCCCGCCAGTACTGCTTAATCGCGAATGGTTTGGCGATGGTGCTGTGCGGCAGCAGGCGCCGATCAGTCCGGCGCTGCATCTTGGCGCCAATCGTGTATTGGTGATTGGCGTATCAGACAATCTCTCCAATCAGCCAGTGGGTGGACGTCGTGGTCCGCGCTTGCGCACCGCGCCGCCGCCGACGTTGGCGCAAATTGGTGGGCATCTGTTAAGCAGTACTTTTGTCGATAACCTGGAAGCGGACGTCGAGTTGCTGGAGCGCATGAATCGGTTGGCGGGCTATCTTCCGACCGGCTCACGCTATTCGGGCAAAGGAGTGCGGCAGGTAGAGGTGCAGATTATCTCACCGAGTGAGCCATTAAATCTGATTGCCGCCCGTCACCGTAAATCGATGCCGCGCAGTCTGCGCGCCTTTCTGCGGGGCAGTGGCGTGACCCGGGCGTCAGGCGGCAGTGTGCTCAGTTACCTGTTGTTTGAGGCGGAATACTGTCAGGAGCTGATGGAGCTGGGGCGGCGTGACGCGCTGGCCAAAGCGGAGGCCTTGCAGCGTTTTCTGG
This sequence comes from Halopseudomonas sabulinigri, assembly GCA_011053055.1. Taxonomy (GTDB): domain Bacteria; phylum Pseudomonadota; class Gammaproteobacteria; order Pseudomonadales; family Pseudomonadaceae; genus Halopseudomonas; species Halopseudomonas sabulinigri_A. Next base: position 46,630 of record DRHT01000014.1, read on the forward strand.
GTGTGTTGTGTCCTTTGCAAGCGCCGACCGAGGTCGACGCTCACGCGGGTGGGGCTTAACGCAGCTTGGTCGGTGGCTTTAGCCAACTACCAATACGCGAATGGCATCGAGTCGCAATTTAGCTTGCTGCAAGACGTGGTTGCCTTGTTCGTACTGGCGTTCCAATGCACTGATTTCATCGTCACGCACCAGCGGATTGACTTCTCGGAGCGCTTTCAGACGCTGGATCTCTTCCTCCAGTTCGCGGCTGAAACGCGCTCGGGCTTCGTCAATGACTTGTGAGTGCTGATCCTTCGCGGCTGCTTCAGCGTTTTTAAGCAGCGCTTCTACTGGTTCGCGTTGGGTTTTGGCGACCTTAGTGGCCAGTTGACGTGGCAGTGATTCGACTTGGGCGTCTAGGGTATCGAAACTGACCTTGGACGCCAGGTCATTACCGCTGGTATCGAGCAAACAGCGGATCGGCGTTGGCGGTAGATAACGCTGCAGCTGCAAAGCCCGCGGCGCTATGGCCTCACACACGAATATGCATTCCAGTAGCATGGTGCCGGGCTTGAGCGCCTTATTCTTGAGCAGGCCAACCGAGCTATTGCCCATGCTGCCTGACAGCACCAAGTCCATACCACCCTGCAGCATCGGATGCTCCCACGTCAGGAACTGCATGTCTTCGCGCGAGAGCGCGGTTTCCCGGTCATAGGTGATGGTTACGCCTTCGTCATCGCCCAACGGGAAGCCAGCGTCCAGCATGCGCTCCCCAGGCCGCAGTACCAAGGCGTTGTCTGAATGATCGTCGCTGTCGATGCCGAATACGTCGAACAGGCGCTCCATATAAATGGGCAGCTGCAGATTGTTGTCTTGTTTATCGATGGCGCTGATCATCTGCGCGGAGTCCTGATGGCCGCGCGAATGCAACTCCAACAAGCGATCGCGGCCGTTGTGCAGCTCTTGCTCCATTGCCAATCGACGGCTGCGCGCCTGCTCGATCAGAGCTTCCCATTCGCTGGTCTGTGGATGGTCGAGTTGGGTCAGTAGCGCGCCGCCAAATTCGTGCTGCAGGGCGTTGCCAGCAGGGCAAGTGCTCTGAAATGCATTCAGTGCGAGGTGATACCACTCGAACAGGCGCTGCTGGGCAGTCTCTTCGATGTAGGGTATGTGCAGCTGAATGATCTCACGTTGGCCAATGCGATCAAGACGGCCAATACGCTGCTCCAGCAAATCGGGGTGGCTGGGTAAATCGAACATCACCAAGTGATGTGCAAATTGGAAATTGCGCCCTTCACTGCCGATCTCCGAGCAAATCATCACCTGGGCGCCGAACTCTTCATCGGCGAAGAAGGCGGCGGCGCGGTCGCGCTCGATGATGCTCATACCCTCGTGGAATACAGTGGCTGGGACGCCGCTGCGCACGCGCAGGGCGTCTTCCAGATCAAGCGCGGTTTCGGCATGCGCGCAAATCACCAACACCTTGCTGCGCTTAAGCACCTTAAGGGTGTCTATCAGCCATTCGACGCGCGGATCTTCGAGCCACCACATGGTTTCAGCGGCGTCGAAATCAGCCTGCAGCGGCTGTTCTGGATAAAGTGAAACGCGGCCTTCCAGGTCCTGATAAAGCGCAGGGCAAGGGAGCGGGTAAGCATGCAGCTGGCGTTCAGGGATTCCCGAAATGGCTGCGCGCGTATTGCGATACAACACCCGTCCGGTGCCGTGGCGGTCGAGCAGCTGGCGAACCAGACTGTCACGGGCGTTGTCGGCAGCTTCGCCGATCTCGTTCAGTGCCGCCAGTTGCGGCTCGGCGCTATTGCCAAGCCAGTCGACGATTGCGCTTTGGTCGGCGTCAGTCAGTTGGTCGGCTTCCAGTAGGTGTTGCACTGCGTCGGCTACCGGCTGATAGCGCTCGGCTTCAGCGATGAACTCCGGCAGGCTGTGAAAACGGTCTGGATCGAGCAGTCGCAGGCGCGCAAAGTGGCTAGCTTGGCCGAGTTGCTCGGGCGTGGCGGTCAGCAGCAGCACGGCAGGAATCTGCCTCGCGAGGCCTTCTACCAGCTGATACTCGGGGCTGGGTTTGTCTTCATGCCAGACCAGATGATGGGCCTCATCGACCACCAGCATGTCCCAGTCGGTTTGCTGCAGGTAATCACTGACTTTGCCGTTCTCAAGCAAAAACTCCAGTGCCACCAGCGCCAGCTGCTCCTCCTCAAACGGATTCTCTTCCGCGCCTTCGCAGCGATCTGGATTGAATAGCGCAAACTGCAGGTTGAAGCGCCGACGCATTTCCACCAGCCACTGGTGCTGCAAGTTTTCGGGTACCACGATCAGTGCGCGACGAATACGCCCAGTCTGCAATTGGCGGTGTAAAATCAGACCGGCCTCGATGGTTTTACCCAAGCCAACCTCATCCGCCAGCAGGACGCGTGGCGCCATACGGTCGGCAACATCGCGGGCAATATGCAGCTGATGCCCAATGGGTTGTGTGCGCACACCCGCCAAGCCCAGCAACGGCGAACGCTGCACGCGGCAGTAATGACGCAAGCTTTCATGGCGCAAGCTGAACCAGGGCAGGGGGTCGATCTGACTGGCGAACAGTCGGTCACTGGCTAGTCGGAACTGAATGAAATTGTCGAGCATGGTTTCGGCGAAAACGGTCTCGCTGCCGTCGTCGCGCAGCCCGGTGTAGACCAGCAGACCGTCTTCTTCGCCAACGTCGTTGACGGTGATGCTCCAGCCCTCGTGGTGGCTGATGCTGTCGCCGGGGCTGAAGCGCACCCGCGTCAGAGGCGCGTTGCGCAATGCGTAATGACGAGTCTCGCCGCTGGCGGGGTACAACACCACCACCATACGGTCGTCTTGAGAGAGGACTGTGCCCAGTCCCAGTTCTGATTCGCTGTCACTTACCCAGCGTTGTCCCGGGATAAATCCTGCCATGCCTCTCTCCTGACCGTGCGAAAAAAAGGGCGCACATCTTAACCGATAGGCCAGCAAGCAGAAACCTTGGGTTTCAATCTGCTGATGTTAAATCTCGCTTTACAGTTGATCAAAAAACATTCAATTATGTGTCTCGCATCACAGTTATTGCTGTAAAGGCGCGATCTTTTCGGTCGATACAGTGTAGACAACTTTGTATATAGAGCCGATGTCAGGGTGTCTGGCGGCTTTCACGAGGCTACACATTAATGTTGATTCCAGGATTTCCATCCGGGGGTGCTCAACTGGACCCCGTCAAGTTTAAGCGGCAGGTGGAGCCGGCGCAGCAATCTCTGCCGGTAGACAAGGCCGAGACAGCGCCGGTTGAGCGGCGGCAGCGCGACAAAGGACGCTGGCCGGAGCGGCGGAGCAAGCGGCGTCGCTTTATGCGTCAAGAACAGGCGTCGGATGAGCGCGAGTTCGATTTACCTAGCAAAGGGCTGCTGGTTGACATTGAAGTCTGAAGCGATGCTAGTCTTGCAGGCATTCAACAACCCAATTGCGCCGTCAGCCCGGCTGTCAGGCCAGTCGTCAGGGGTTTAAGCATGTCTGAGAAAACCGATGCTCCAGTGGTCGTCGATCTTGCTGAGGCGCGGCAGCAACGCATCCACGACATTCACGATGCGCGCCTGGAGGCTATGCGTAGTGCCTTCTCTAAGGCATTGCCGCTTGCTGGCGCCAAAGCGTCCGGCAAAGCCAAGAAAAAAACCAAGAAAAAGCCACGCTGATCCGGCGTTATCGCACTTCATTGACCCCGGTCAATATCCTCTGCAAGGCATCGACCTAACCTGTGTCTATAGAAAACGCAGGAGGTGTCTTATGTACGTTGATGCAGCGGTCATTGCAGGATTGGTCACAGTGGGCTTGATGTTTGCTTTTTTCGGTGGGGTGGGCTTGTTTATTTGGAGTGATATCAAAAAGACCAAGAAAAAAGCCTGAGTCGGGTTGCCTGCGTTTGGGGCATAATGGCGGGCCTGTGCACAGCGGCAGACTATTATGCTTACTTCAAATCCGCCTCCCCCTCGGTCTCGTTGCGAGCGCTGTCTGCGCCCCTGCTTGCACTGCCTGTGTAGTTTGATCCCTTATTTGACCAACACTACCCACGTGCTGGTGATACAACACCCATCCGAACAAAAGCACGCCCTCAATACCGGCCGCATGCTGACTTTGGGTTTGGCTCGAGCCGATTTATTGATCACCGAATCGCTCGCTGAGCATCCGCAGTGGCTGCTAAAGCTGCAGGATCCCGAGTGGCGCACTGAGCTGCTTTTTCCAGGGGAGCAGGTTCCGTTGCTTGCGCTGCAGCCAGCAGACACCCGTCCACGACGGTTGGTGCTGCTGGACGGTACCTGGCGCAAAGCACGCAAGCTGCTGCATTTAAACTCTTCATTGCAAGCGTTAGCGAAGGTCAGTCTGGCTGCGGGTTTGCACAGTCGTTATCGGCTGCGCAAGGTGCCGGAAGCCGGTGCGCTCTCCAGTATTGAGGCAGGCGCAGAAGCGCTTCGCCTGCTTGAACCAGAGCTTCCGGTCGAGCAGCTGCTGATCCCATTCGATGCGCTGATAGATGCTCAAATCAATGCTATGGGGCAGGGGCTCTATCAGCGTAATTACCATTCTCGTTAAGCATCCCTACTAATAACATCTGCAGATCATCTTGCTGACGTGTAGGGCGCTTGATTCATGCTACTTATAGTGCCCCCCGAATTCCCACTTGCTGCTCTGCTTGTCGCTAGACTGAGCTTCGAGTCATTTGCTCGCACACAACAACAAAAATAGCGCAATTCGATAGTTAAGGGGTTTTCATGCAATCAACAGGACAACGAGTCGTTATTACCGGCGCCGGTAGTGGGCTGGGACGTGAGCTGGCGCTGCGCTACGCGCGGGAAGGCGCGCGTTTGGCGTTGGCTGATATTAACGATGAAGGATTGAAGGAAACCCGGCAGCTGGTGGCTGACGTGGGTGGTTGGAGTTTCAGCCAACGCTGTGATGTGCGTGATTACAGCCAATTGGCGGCGCTAGCGCAAAGTTGTGAAGAGCGTTTCGGTGGTGTGGATGTGCTAATTAATAACGCCGGTGTGGCCTCCGGCGGTATGTTCTGGGATCTCAGTCTCGAGGATTGGGACTTTCAAATTGGTATAAACCTTATTGGTGTGGTTAAAGGGTGCAAGGCTTTCATGCCGTTATTCCTGGCGCAGGGGAGTGGGCGGATCATTAATATCGCTTCCATGGCCGCGCATATTCAGACACCGGGCATGAGTAACTACAATGTTGCCAAGGCGGGCGTCTTGGCCCTCTCAGAAAGCCTATTAGCTGAGCTGCAACCTTTGGGGATCAAAGTCAGCGTGGTCTGCCCATCATTTTTCCAGACCAATCTGCTGGACTCCTATCATGGCCCTGATCGCCAATCTAAAACTGATATGGCCAAGCTGCTGCAGAGTTCTCCAATCAGCGCGGCCGATGTGGCCGATGTAACCTACCGCGAGAGCGAAGCCGACCAATTTATGATTTTGCCGCACGAGCGTGGCCGTTTGGCAGTAGAGCAGAAGCGGGCGGATCCTCAGGTAATCTATCAAGAAATGTTCAAATTGGCCGCGCGTCGATTGCAGCAGAGCTGACCTTGAGCCAGGCGGCTGACTCTCTGGTTAGTCGCTCTGCAGGGCTCTTTACTTCAAATGGTTCTTTATCACGCTGGTCTATTTTGTTTACCGCACGCGACGGTGTCTTTATGCTTGTCGGCCTTTGATGGCGGTAGATGATTGCTCTGAGTCGCCATCCATTCACGAGTGTCTGGCCTGCTTAACAGCCTGATACTCGCTATACCCCTGCTGAATTTGAGGTTACTAGCATGCGTGACGTCGTTATTGTCGACAGTGTACGGACCGGTCTGGCCAAGTCATTCCGTGGCAAGTTCAACATTACCCGCCCTGATGATATGGCCGCGCATTGCGTTAACGCACTGCTGGAGCGTACTGGTGTGGATCCTAAGCTGATCGATGATTGCATCGTCGGTGCCGGTTCCAATGAAGGTGCTCAGGGTCACAACATCGGTCGTAACGTGGCTGTGTTGTCCAAGATGGGTATTGATGTTGCGGGCATGACCCTCAACCGTTATTGCTCTTCAGGCCTGCAAGCTATTGCTATCGCCGCCAACCAGATCGCTTCCGGTTGCTCCGATGCCATCGTTGCTGGTGGTGTTGAATCCATCACCATGACGGCCAAGAGCCGCAATACGGATAACTTCGTTAACCCGATTCTGGAAAAAGACTTTCCTGGCATCTATTACCCTATGGGTCAGACCGCCGAAATCGTCGCGCGTCGTTACAACGTTACCCGCGAGCAGCAGGACGAGTACTCCCTGCAGAGCCAGCAGCGCACCGCGCGTGCCCAGGCTGATGGCTTGTTCGACGACGAAATCGTACCGATGAACGTCAAGTATCAGGTTCAGGATAAGGCGACTGGTGATATCAGCATCGTCGATGGCGTTGTTGATCGTGACGAGTGCAACCGTCCTGAAACCACCCTGGAAGGTCTGAATAGTCTGAAGCCGGTCTTCTCTGAAGACGGTTCAGTGACTGCTGGTAACGCCTCTCAGTTATCTGACGGCGCGTCCATGACGCTGCTGATGAGCCTGGAAAAAGCGTTGGAGCTGGGTCTGAAGCCTTTGGCCTACTTCCGCGGCTTTACGGTTGCTGGTTGCGAGCCAGACGAAATGGGCATCGGCCCTGTCTACTCGGTGCCTAAGCTGCTTAAGGCTCGTGGTCTGACGGTTGACGATATCGACCTGTGGGAACTGAACGAAGCTTTCGCTTCCCAGTGCTTGTACGCGCGTGACTTCCTCAAGATCGACAACGAGAAGTACAACGTTAACGGCGGCTCTATCTCCATCGGCCATCCGTTCGGCATGACCGGTTCACGTCAGGTCGGTCATTTGGTACGTGAGCTGCAACGTCGTGGTAAGCGTTATGGCGTAGTTACCATGTGTGTTGGCGGCGGCATGGGTGCAACTGGCCTGTTCGAAGCTTACAAGTAATACCGCAGTCGTAGCCGATCTTCGGGTCGGCGCTGCTCGAAAGGCGTGCCTGGTGCACGCCTTTTTTGTGTCTCGAATTTTTGCTGCGTTGGTCGATGTCAGCCGGTTTGCCTTGTGGCACAATGCCGGAACTATGACAGGACAGGATTGCAGCGGCTCAATGCGCGCTTTTCAGCACATCAGCAGATTTTGCCATGACGACTGAAGCCCGTCGGGTGGGCTTTCTGCTGCTGCCAGGCACCCACCCCGGTGCCATGATGCCGGCTTTATCGGTACTGCTTTCGGCTAATCGCATGGCCGAGCAGCAGCGTTACGTGCCCGAAACCTACACCTTGGATGCTAACTCGCTAACAGCCAGTGATGGCCTCAGCTTGGCTGCGGCGCCTTGGCAGCAGTGCGCTAGCGGGTTGGCGCAACTGTGGTTGGTGGCCGATCAGCTGCCTGCGTCCGATGACATGCCCAAGGCGTTGCTGGCATTTCTGCAACAGGCGCTTGCTGCTGGCGTCTTTTTGGGTGGCCTGGAGGCGGGCGTAGCCGGTTTGGCGGTCGCAGGCCTGCTGGATCAGCGCCGCTGCGCTGTCCATTGGCGCATGCTGGACGAGTTTCGCGAGCGCTTCCCTGACGTAGAAGCGACCACGCATCTATTTGAGCTGGGCGATGGCTTTGGTTCCAGTAGCGGTGGGCAGGCGACTACCGACCTGTTTCTTACGCTATTGGCGCAGGAGCAGGGGCAGGATCTGGCGGCACTGGTGGCGGAAGACCTGGTGGTCGAGCGTATTCGCGATGGCAGCGAGCGGCAGCGTATGCCATTACGCAACCGCTTGGGCAGCAGTCATCCGAAGCTCACGCAGGCGGTTATCTTGATGGAATCCAACATTGAAGAGCCGCTGACCACGGACGAAATTGCGCGCCATGTGTGTGTATCGCGGCGACAGCTAGAGCGCATTTTCAAGCAGTACCTCAACAGTGTGCCATCGCAGTATTACCTGGAACTAAGGCTCACACGTGCGCGGCAAATGCTGTTGCAAACCAGTAAGTCGATTATTCAGATTGGCTTGTCGTGCGGCTTTTCGTCAGGGCCGCACTTCTCCAGTGCCTATCGCAATTGTTTTGGTGTCACCCCGCGAGAAGATCGTAACCATCGGCGTGCTCAGCAGGCTGCGGAAAGTGTCGCGAAAGAATCCTGATGCTTGGCGTGTCGCGCCGAGTGATACATGAATATTAAGCATGCCGGTGTTGGCGTGCCAAGAGAGGGAAGGAGATGACAGTGTCAACAGAGGTCGGTCGGGCTGATTTTGATCGGGTGATGGTGCCCAATTATGCACCAGTGAACATGGTGCCCGTGCGTGGCGCGGGTTCGCGCCTGTGGGATCAGCAAGGCCGCGAATATGTTGATCTGGCCGGCGGTATTGCGGTTAATGCTTTGGGTCACGCGCATCCGGCTTTGGTTGAAGCGTTGACTGAACAGGCTGGCCGGCTATGGCATGTCTCCAATATCATGACGAACGAGCCGGCGTTACGCTTGGCCGACAAGCTGGTGGCGGCGACCTTCGCTGAGAAGGTGTTCTTTGCCAACTCGGGCACTGAGGCTAACGAGGCAGCATTCAAGCTGGCGCGGCGCTGGGCGCATAATCTGCATGGTGCCGAGAAGCATCAGATCATCGCCTGTAGTAACAGCTTTCACGGGCGCTCGTTATTTACGGTCAGCGTGGGTGGTCAGCCGAAATATTCTGAAGGTTTTGGCCCAGCATTGACGGGTATCAGCCACGTACCCTATCAAGACATAGCCGCTTTAGAAGCAATGATCTCGGACCAGACATGTGCCGTAGTCCTAGAGCCGGTGCAGGGTGAGGGCGGAGTCATTCCCGCCTCGGATGACTATCTGCGTCAGGTGCGCGCGCTCTGTGATAAGCACAACGCGCTGCTGGTGTTTGATGAAGTGCAGAGTGGCATGGGACGTACCGGCAAACTGTTTGCCTATATGCACAGCGGCGTGACGCCGGACATTCTGACCAGTGCCAAGAGCCTGGGTGGCGGCTTCCCGATTTCCGCCATGCTGACCACTGCTGCGGTAGCCGAGCACTTTGTTGTCGGTACGCACGGTAGTACCTACGGCGGCAATCCGCTGGCGTGCGCGGTGGCGGGCCGGGTGATGGATATTGTCAACACACCTGAGGTGCTGGATGGCGTGGTGCTGCGTAACCAGATGCTAGTTGAAGCGTTACAGCACATGGCCAGTGAGTTTGGCGTATTTTCTTCAGTGCGTGGCCGCGGCTTACTGTTGGGCGCTGTGATGGCGGAGCAGTGGCGCGGCAAGGCCAAGGATATACAGATGCTGGCGCAAGAAGAGGGTTTGTTGGTGCTGCAGGCCGGCCCTGATGTTTTGCGTTTGGCGCCTAGTTTGATTATCGATGAAGCCGATATTGCCGAAGGTATGCAGCGCCTGCGTACGGCCCTGCAACGGCTGGTCGGATAGGTCACGGAGACAAGCAATGTTGATGCTGCGATTGGGTAAACGGAGCGATCTACCGCAGATCGAACGGTTGGCGGCGGCCAGTCCGGTCGGTGTGACCTCGTTGCCGGCCAATCGTGAGCGTTTGGCGGAGATTCTGGCTGCCTCGCAGGCGTCCATGGCAGAAGAAGTGACCTTGACCGGTGAAGAACGCTATTTCTTTGTGCTGGAGGATACCGATAACGGTGACCTGGTGGGCTGCAGTGGCATCATTGCGGCCTCCGGCTTTCGTGCCCCCTTCTATACCTTTCGCAACGAGATGTTCGTGCATGCCTCCCGTGAGTTGGGTCTGCATAACCGTATTCATGTTTTATCGCTATGCCATGATTTGACCGGGCATAGCCTGTTGGCGGGCTTTCATCTGGCGGATACCCAATCAGACCCTGCAGCAATGCAACTGACTGCTCGGGGGCGGTTGCTGTTTATGGCGAGTCACCCGCAGCGCTTTGCCGAGTCAACCTCGGTCGAGGTGGTTGGCGTGAGCGACAGCGAAGGCAATGCGCCGTTCTGGGATGCGGTGGGTCGCCACTTCTTTTCCGTTAGTTACTCTGAGGCAGAGCGCATCGGCAGTGAGCGTGGGCGTAGCTTTCTGGCGGAGTTGATGCCGGGCTATCCCATCTATGTGCCCATGCTGTCGGATGAGGCGCAAGAGGTTATCGGGCAGGTCAATCCGTCGGTACAAGATGTATTCGATATTCTGATGGACGAAGGCTTTGAGACGGACAACTACGTCGACATTTTTGACGGTGGTCCGGTAGTGCATGCCAAAACAGCGCTGCTCAACAGTGTGCGCAATAGTGTATTGACGCAGGTACAGATAGGCTCGCGCGAGCCGGGCGAGACTTTGTGGTTGGTCGCCAATACGCAGGTGGGTGATTTTCGTGCTGGTGCGCTGTTGCTTGCCTGGCAGCCGGGTGAGCCGCTGGTGCTGGATCAAGTGCTGGCCGATCAGCTGTGCGTCGCTGAAGGTGATCAAGTGCGCCTGGTGAGGGGAGACTGAGATGCTGGTTCGTGCTGCCGGAATGCAGGACCTGGATACGCTGTTAGCACTAGCTGCCAGTGCAGGCTCGGGGCTTACCACTTTGCCAGCCAGCGAGGGTCGCCTGGTCGAGCGCCTGGAGTGCGTGGCGCAAAGTTTTGCTGGCGCCGCTCCCCAGGCCGATGCGGATTACCTGTTTGTGCTGGAAAATGAACAAGGCCGCGTCGTGGGCACCAGTGGCATGCTTGGTGCGGCGGGTATGCGCGAGCCCTGGTACAGCTACCGCATGGGGTTGACCGTGGCGGCTAGTCGCGAGCTGAATGTCTATCGCCAGCAGCCGACGTTGTTTCTGGTCAACGATCTGACCGGCGCTACGGCTTTGTACTCCTATTTTCTTGATCCCGCTTTCCGCAACGGAGATAACGCGCGCCTGTTGTCGAAGGCGCGTTTTATGTTTATGGCAGACTGCCCTCAGGATTTCTCATCACGGGTCATAGTTGAGATGCGCGGCCTTTCGGACAGTGCCGGACGCTCGCCGTTCTGGGACAGCCTGGGGCAGCACTTTTTTCGCATGGACTTTGCTCGTGCAGATTATCTGACGGGCATCGGGAACAAGGCGTTCATTGCTGAGATGATGCCCAAATTTCCGCTCTATGCCTGCTTTCTCAGTGACGCTGCGCGGGAGTCCATAGGGCAAGTGCACCCTGACTCGGAGGCCGGTCGTGCGGTACTGGAAGAAGAGGGTATGTGCTATCAGGGCTACGTGGATATTTTTGACGGCGGTGCCACGTTGGAAGCCCAGCGCAGCCAAGTGCGTGCCATTCGCGACAGCCGCACCTTATTGTTGGCAATTGGTACGCCAGGAGAGGAGGCGACGACGCATCTGATCCATAATCGCCTGCGTGATAACTGCCGTATGATTGCCGCGCCAGCGCGGGTTGCGGCTGGCACGTTGGTGGTTTCTGCGGCATCGGCAGAGCGGTTGAAGCTGCGTGCTGGCACGCCAGTCAGAGCGGTGGCGCTACAGGGCTGAGCCGGCATCTCGCGGAGGGCGCCAAGCGCCTATGCTGGCCATAGATAATATCAACTGCACAGATAATGCATCGCGCGGGCTGATGCCTATATAATGCGGGTCTTTGCCTTGCTTTAGCAGCTCTCCGGGTAAACATCCCCTACGCGGCGCAGACCGCGAAATGCCCATCGAGTCGCAGCAGGCTGACCAGTTTGTGGTAAGGGACTTATGAAAAGCGCAGAAATCCGTGAAGCCTTCCTCCATTTCTTTGAAGAAAAGGGGCACAGCCGTGTCGCCTCCAGTTCGCTGATTCCGGCGAATGACCCAACGTTGTTGTTCACCAATGCCGGTATGAACCAGTTTAAAGACTGTTTTCTCGGGTTGGAGAAGCGCGCCTATACGCGTGCCACCAGCAGCCAGAAATGCGTGCGTGCCGGCGGTAAGCACAACGATCTGGAAAACGTGGGTTATACCGCGCGCCATCATACTTTTTTTGAAATGCTGGGTAATTTCAGTTTTGGCGATTACTTCAAGCGTGACGCGATCAATTACGCGTGGGAGTTTTTGACGTCCAAGGATTGGCTGAGCCTGCCGCAGGAAAAGCTCTGGGTGACCGTCTACGCCAGCGATGACGAAGCCTACGATATCTGGACCAAAGAGATCGGCGTGCCGGCGGAACGTATGATTCGCATCGGCGACAACAAGGGTGCGCCCTATGCCTCCGACAATTTCTGGGCAATGGGTGATACCGGTCCTTGCGGTCCTTGCAGTGAAATTTTCTTTGATCACGGTGAAGACATCTGGGGCGGCCCACCCGGCAGCCCGGAAGAAGACGGTGATCGTTACATCGAAATCTGGAACAACGTTTTCATGCAGTTCAACCGCACGGCCGATGGCGTGATGCATCCGCTGCCGGCGCCGAGTGTGGATACCGGTATGGGGTTGGAGCGGATCAGTGCCGTGTTGCAACACGTGCATTCCAACTACGAAATCGACCTGTTTCAAAGCCTGCTTGAAGCCTCTGCCAAGGCCATCGGTTGTGAGCAGAATAATGCCGCTTCGTTAAAGGTGGTTGCGGATCACATTCGTTCTTGCAGCTTCCTGATTGCTGATGGCGTGCTGCCGTCCAATGAAGGGCGTGGCTATGTGCTGCGTCGCATCATTCGCCGCGCCTGCCGACATGGCAACAAGTTGGGCGCGCAAGGTTTGTTTTTCCACAAGATCGTTGCGGCATTGGCAGCGGAGATGGGCGACGCTTTTGCGGAGCTCAAGATGCAGCAAGCCCATATCGAGCGAGTACTGAAAACCGAAGAAGAGCAGTTCGCTAAAACATTGGATCAGGGCCTGAAAATTCTGGAGCAGGACCTGGCTGAGCTTAAGGGCACAGAGATACCGGGTGAGGTGGTCTTCAAGCTGTATGACACCTTCGGATTCCCTGCTGACCTGACCGGCGACATCGCCCGCGAGCGTGAGCTGACCATCGATGAAGCAGGTTTTGAAGCCGCCATGAACGCGCAGCGTGACCGTGCGCGCTCAGCCAGTCAGTTTGGTTTGGATTACAACAGCCTTGTGAAAGTAGACGCGGTTACCCGCTTTCAGGGCTATGCCGGTACGCACGGCGAGGGCGCGGTTGTTGGTTTGTACCGTAACGGGGAGCTGGTTGACCAACTGCGCGAAGGCGATAGCGGCGTGGTGATCCTTGATCAAACGCCGTTTTACGCTGAGTCGGGCGGGCAGGTGGGTGACTCCGGTTATCTTCAAGCAGATGGCTTTAGCTTTGAGGTTAGCGACACGACCAAGGCAGGTAACGCACATTTGCATCACGGCAAGGTGCTGCAAGGTAGCTTGAGCAAGGGCGCCGCAGTTACCGCGCAAGTCGATGCCGGAGTGCGCCAGTCAATCGCGCTGAACCACTCAGCAACGCATTTGCTGCACGCAGCACTGCGGCAGTCCTTGGGCGACCACGTTCAGCAGAAGGGCTCGTTGGTAGATAGCCAGCGCCTGCGTTTTGACTTCAGTCACTACGAGGCAATCAAGCCTGAGCAGTTGCGTGAACTAGAAAATCAAGTTAATGAGCAGATCAGACAGAACTCTGCGGTGGATATTGAAGTCACAAATATTGAGCAGGCCAAAAAAAAAGGCGCCATGGCTCTGTTTGGTGAAAAATACGGTGACGAAGTCCGCGTACTGACCATGGGTGGCGGTTTCTCGGTTGAGCTCTGTGGTGGTACTCACGTACAGCGCACTGGCGATATTGGCTTGTTCAAGATTATTGCCGAGAGCGGCATTGCCTCAGGCGTGCGACGTATCGAAGCAGTGACGGGCCAAGGTGCTTTGGAATTTGTAGCGCAAACCGAAGAGCGTTTGCGCGAAGCGGCTCAGGTAGTGAAAGGCAGTCGCGATACGTTGATCGATAAGTTGTCGGCTTTGGTTGAGCGTACTCGCCAGCTCGAGAAAGACGTCGATCAGCTTAAAGCCAAGGCCGCCAGTGCCGCCGGTAGCGATATGGCTGCCGAGGCGCAAAAGGTGGGTGAGCGTACTGTGCTGGTCAAGCGGGTTGATGGTGTGGATGGCAAAAGCTTGATGGCGTTGGTTGATCAGCTAAAGAATAAGTTGGGCTCCGCCGCGATTCTATTGGGTGGTGAAGCTGACGGTAAGGTAGTCCTGGTAGCCGGCGTTACCAAGGATCTGGCCGGTAAGGTTAAAGCCGGCGACTGGATCCGCAATACCGCTCAAGCAGTGGGCGGTAAAGGTGGTGGGCGTCCGGATATGGCGCAAGGCGGCGGTACCGAGGTCGCAGCGTTGGATCAAGCGCTAGTAGATGCAGTCATCTGGGTTGGTCAGCAATAAGCTCTGATTGATTGTTGAAAAATAAGGTGGCATCCGGTTTGGGTGCCTGGGAATGGTCGGCAAGCCGATCTCTGGGTAAGGATTGACGTAACAAAATGGCGCTTATTGTCCAGAAGTTTGGTGGTACCTCGGTTGGCAGCGTTGACCGCATCATGCAGGTCGCCGAGAAAATCAAAGGCTTCAAATCCAAAGGGCATGATCTGGTTGTGGTGGTGTCTGCCATGAGTGGCGAAACCAACCGACTGATCGAATTGGCCAAACAGATTCAAGCCGAGCCGGATGCACGTGAGATGGATGTCATTGTCTCTACGGGCGAGCAGGTGACCATTGGCTTGTTAGCTATGGCATTAAAAGCGACGGGTGTGCCAGCGGTGTCTTTTACTGGCTCCCAAGTGCGCATTGTCACCGACAGTGCCTACGGTAAAGCACGTATTCAGCAAATTGACGATGATCGCTTGCGCGCCGAACTGGCTGCCGGAAGGGTTGTCATAGTTGCAGGCTTTCAGGGTGTGGATGAGCACGGCGCTATCACCACATTGGGCCGCGGTGGCTCAGATACCACGGGTGTGGCGTTGGCTGCCGCGCTGAAAGCTGATGAATGTCAGATATATACCGACGTGGATGGCGTCTACACCACTGATCCGCGAGTAGTCGAGCGCGCCCGGCGGCTGGACAAGATCACCTTCGAAGAGATGTTGGAGATGGCTAGTCTTGGTTCCAAGGTCTTGCAGATTCGCGCAGTCGAATTCGCTGGCAAGTACAACGTGCCCCTGCGAGTTCTACACAGCTTTAAAGAAGGCCCAGGTACTCTTATTACCCTTGAGGAAAATGTGTCGATGGAACAACCCGTCATCTCTGGCATTGCATTCAACCGTGATGAAGCCAAGCTCACTATCCGCGGCGTGCCAGATACCCCCGGTGTAGCCTTCAAGATTATCGGCCCGGTCAGTGCCGCCAATATTGAAGTGGATATGATCGTGCAGAACGTATCGCAGGATAACACCACGGATTTTACGTTCACGGTGCACCGTAATGACTTCCGCAAAGCGGAGGCTATTCTTAAGGAAACGGCGATCAGCATCGGTGCGCGTGAAGTAGCCGCCGACGACAAGATCGCCAAAGTATCTATTGTCGGTGTGGGTATGCGCTCGCACGCTGGCGTGGCCAGCAATATGTTCGAGGCGCTGGCTAAAGACAGTATTAATATCCAGATGATCTCTACCTCCGAAATCAAGGTCTCGGTAGTAATCGACGAAAAGTACTTGGAATTGGCGGTGCGTTCGCTGCATACCGCTTTTGACCTGGATGCGGAAGTGGCGCAAGAGGTCTGAACGATATCGAATTCTCGCAGGCCGGTAACGGCTTGCTTGTAAGGGCACGGTCTCTGGCTGCCGTGTCCGCCTGTAACCCCTCAGGGGGCTGGAGGCATCAAGCTGGTTTTGCAGACTGTTGTGTCCTGATCATGAGCAAGGAGAAAAGGAATGCTGATACTCACTCGACGGGTTGGTGAAACCCTGATGGTAGGTGATGAAGTGACCGTGACCGTTCTGGGTGTCAAGGGCAACCAGGTACGAATCGGCGTGAACGCCCCGAAAGAAGTGGCCGTACACCGTGAAGAGATCTACCAGCGGATTCAGAAAGAAAAAGACGAAGAACCAAATAACTAATTTTATTGAGTTTTTCGTTGCAATTAGTGAAGCGCGCGGTTAATATTTTGCGCGTGTTACGGAGAGGTGGCCGAGTGGCTGAAGGCGCTCCCCTGCTAAGGGAGTATATCTCAAAAGGGTATCGCGGGTTCGAATCCCGCCCTCTCCGCCACTTTGTGGCTTATAGGTTGTCAAGCGTTAGTTTTTGAATTTAAAGAAAAAAATGTTTGACAGTCAATTAAAACCGCCTATAATTCGCACCCATAATGCACTCGTAGCTCAGCTGGATAGAGTACTCGGCTACGAACCGAGCGGTCGGAGGTTCGAATCCTCCCGAGTGCACCAAACAGGAAAACCCACTGATCTCAGTGGGTTTTTTTTTGCTGTCATAAAAGTACAGCTGAGCGCCACCACAAAGCCTGCTAGGCTGAGGCGCAATCTCATTGGCGTGATCTGATTGATCCGCTTGTGCTGAATCCCGCGGCGCGGGCCTGCCAGGAATGCTGCTATGCCTGACCTCAACAGAAAATCTCCAGAAAGCCTGCAAGATCGTTTGGATCAAGTGCAGGAGCTGTTGAGTCGTCAGCGTTTGGTTGAAGGCCTGGTACATAAGCAGGACGGTCAACATCAAGAGCTGGTCGAGCACCTGGTGCATCAACAGGAGCTGACCAAGCTGCAGCGCAAGCTGGACGAGCTGCATTCTGCCGACGTTGCTTACATCCTCGAATCCTTGCCGCTGGTTGAGCGTCTTGCCGTGTGGCAACTGGTCAAGGTGGAGCGCGACGGGGAAATTCTTCTTGAAGTCTCTGACGCGGTGCGTGAAACGCTGATAGCGGATATGGACAGCCACGAGATCCTCGCGGCGGCCAATACCCTTGATGCCGATGAGCTGGCTGACCTGGCACCAGACCTGCCACGCGATGTCGTGCGCGAGCTGATGGACACGCTGGACGCACAGCAGCGCGATCGCTTGAAGTCGGCCCTGTCTTACGACGAAGACCAGGTAGGCGCATTGATGGACTTCGACATGATCACGATCCGTGATGATGTCAGCCTGGAGGTGGTCAGTCGTTACCTGCGTCGTTTCGATGAGTTGCCCGACCACACCGATAAGCTTTTCGTAGTCGATACCGAGGGTCTGCTCAAGGGTGTGCTGCCAATCAAGAAGCTGTTGGTGGGTTCGCCCGATGAAATGGTCATTGATGTGATGTCGGACGACCCCGTGGTTTTCGATCCCGCAGACGATGCTGGTGAGGCCGCTCAGGCCTTTGAGCGCTACGACTTGGTATCTGCCCCGGTGGTCGACGCACTAGGGCACCTCTGCGGTCGCCTGACTATTGACGAGATGGTCGACTACATTAGGGAAGAGAGTGAAGCTGAAGTGCTGAATGCTGCCGGTCTGCGTGAAGAGGAAGATATCTTCGCGTCGGTCTGGAAGTCAGTACGCAACCGCTGGGCCTGGTTGGCGCTCAACCTCTGCACCGCGTTAATTGCTTCACGGGTAATTGGGCTGTTTGAAAACTCGATCGAGCAATTGGTAGCCTTGGCAGCTCTGATGCCTATCGTCGCCGGCATCGGTGGTAACTCTGGCAATCAAACCATCACGATGATTGTGCGCGGGGTCGCCACGGGGCAAGTTCAGGTGGCGCACGGCAAGCGCTTGCTGCGCAAAGAGGCTAGTGTTGCCCTGATAAACGGGGTTTTCTGGGGGCTGGTATTGGCCGGCGTTGCATTTGCTTTATATGGCAGTCTGCCGTTGGCGATAGTGTTGATGTCAGCAATGACCCTGAATATGCTGCTCGCTGCCTGTATGGGAGTATTCATACCTTTGATTCGCCTACGCATGGGCGGCGATCCGGCGCTAGGTTCAAGTGTGCTGATAACCGCCATTACTGACAGTGGCGGCTTCTTTATCTTCCTCGGTTTAGCGACAATTTTCCTACTTTAGGCCGTGTGTGCGCTCTGTCTTGCGGTGTCGCTTTGATTGCCAAAAATGTCACATCAGGATACATTAAGCCGTTTTTCCGTGTGGGAGGGCTGCTTGGCGGCAGCCTAATAGTGCGAGTACCCACTGTGTTTTTCCAACTATAAGCAGCATGGACTCAACCCCTATCCAGAGCTGCAGGAGATAAAATGGAACCGACCAATATGGTTGCCGAAGGCGTGGAACTGATGTTCCTGGGAATGGGATCAGTCTTTGGGTTTCTGATTTTGCTGGTCGCTAGTACCAGTCTTATGTCCGTTATCTTGTCACGCTATTTTCCTGAGGCGCTGCCTGCGCCTAAAAAGCCTGCACGCAAGCCTAGCGCTGCCCCTGCCAGTGTTGACCCGGATGTTGTCGCCGCCATCGGTGCTGCTATTAAGCAACATCGCTCGCGTCGCAGTTCCTGACACCCCTTTCGCGGTTTTCACCATTAAAATCATAAAGGCCATAACACTATGACCGATACTAAAAAGCCCCTGGGCATTACCGATGTGATCCTGCGTGACGCACATCAATCCATTCTGGCGACCCGTATGCGTCTTGATGACATGCTGCCGATCGCTGGCAAGCTTGATCAGATTGGCTTCTGGTCTGTCGAATCCTGGGGCGGGGCGACGTTTGATTCTTGCATTCGCTATCTTGGCGAAGACCCATGGGAGCGTATCCGCGCGCTGAAACAAGCTATGCCGAACACCCGTCAGCAGATGTTGCTGCGTGGTCAGAATTTGTTGGGCTATCGTCACTATGCTGACGACGTGGTCGAGAAGTTTGTCGAGCGCGCTGCCGCGAATGGCGTAGACGTATTCCGCGTATTTGATGCAATGAACGATCCGCGCAATCTGCAAACTGCACTGAAAGCCGTTAAAGCTCAGGGCAAGCACGCGCAAGGTACGATTTCCTACACCACCAGCCCGGTGCACACGCTGCAGATGTGGGTTGATTTGGCCAAGCAGATCGAAGATATGGGTGCCGACTCCATCGCGATCAAGGATATGGCCGGGATTTTGAACCCCTATGTGGCGTTTGATCTGGTCACTCAGTTGAAGAGCACACTGAGCATTCCAGTACACATGCAGTGTCACGCGACTGCGGGCCTTTCAACTGCGGCGAACATGAAAGCGGCAGAGGCGGGTATCGATAACGTGGATACCGCGATTTCCTCTATGTCCATGACTTACGGCCACTCGCCGACCGAATCAGTGGTTGCGATCTTCCAGAACACCGAGCGTGATACGGGCCTGAACCTGGAGCTGCTGGAAGAAGTGGCGGCGTACTTCCGTGAAGTGCGGAAGAAGTACGCCAAGTTTGAAGGCAATCTCAAAGGTGTTGATTCCCGTATTCTGGTCGCTCAAGTGCCAGGCGGCATGTTGACCAATATGGAAAGCCAGCTGAAAGAGCAGGGCGCCAGTGACAAGTTTGACGAAGTGCTGGCTGAAATCCCACGTGTGCGTGAAGACCTGGGCTTCATCCCGCTGGTAACCCCGACATCTCAGATTGTAGGCACTCAAGCGGTTATCAACGTGCTGACCGGTGAACGTTATAAATCGATCACCAAGGAAACTGCCGGTATTTTGAAAGGCGAGTATGGTGCTGCACCTGCTCCTTTCAATGCCGAGCTGCAGGCTCGCGTGCTGGATGGCGCTCAAGCGATCACTTGCCGCCCTGCGGATCTGCTTGAATCAGAAATGGACAAGCTGACGGTTGAGTTGAAAGGTCTGGCTAGCGAGAAGGGCATTAAACTCGCTGAGAACGAAATCGATGACGTACTTACCTACGCTCTGTTCCCGCAGATCGGCCTCAAGTTTTTGGAAAATCGTGGCAATCCTGACGCCTTTGAACCCGTGCCAACTGGCAAGGAATTGCCGGCTGCTGTAAAGGGTGCAGGCCCTGAGGCTTATACGGTCGAGGTTAATGGTAAAGAGTACGTGGTTCAGGTGACCGAAGGCGGCGATATTGCCGGCATCAAGCCGATTGGCGAGAGTGCTGCTCCCGTCGCTGCTGCTCCGGTAGGCGAAGGCGAGGCGCAAAACGCACCGTTGTCCGGCAACATCTTCAAGGTGCTGATCAATGTAGGCGATCAGATCGACGAAGGTGAAGTTGTGATGATTCTCGAAGCGATGAAGATGGAAACTGAAGTACGCGCGATACGCGGCGGCACTGTCGCTTCCATTGACGTTAAGGTTGGCGACGCGGTTTCGGTCGGCGATACCTTGCTGACCGTAGGTTAAGGGGGAATTAATGGATAAGCTCCTCCAACTGTGGCAGACCACAGGTATCTACCACATGGCTTGGGGACAGGCCGTGATGCTGGTGGTCTGTTTTGGTCTGATCTACCTGGCGATTCGCAAGGGCTTTGAGCCGCTGTTGCTTATCCCTATCGGTTTTGGCGGCATTCTCGCCAACCTGCCGGTCGCCAACATGGCGCAGGGTAGCGGTATTCTTCACTTGATCTACGAAGTGGGCCTGCCAACCAGCGTGTTCCCACTGCTGATCTTCATGGGCGTGGGCGCCATGACGGACTTTGGTCCGATGTTGGCAAATCCACGCACCTTGCTGCTGGGCGCCGCTGCGCAATTCGGTATTTTTGGTACGTTGCTGGGCGCTTTGGCGCTTACCTCGGCAGGTATACCGGGCTTTGAGTTCAGCATGAAGGAGGCCGCTTCCATCGCCATTATCGGTGGTGCGGATGGTCCAACCTCGATCTTTGTGACTTCGAAGCTGGCGCCAGATTTGCTGGGTCCGATTGCTGTTGCGGCCTACTCCTACATGGCGTTGGTACCGCTGCTGCAACCGCCGATCATGCGTGCTCTGACCTCGCAGAAAGAGCGCGGCATTGTCATGACGCAGTTGCGTGTGGTCAGCAAGGCCGAGAAGATTATCTTCCCGCTATTGCTGCTCATGCTGGTCGCACTTTTGTTGCCCGATGCAGCGCCTCTTCTCGGCATGTTGTGTTTCGGTAACCTGATGCGCGAATCTGGTGTGGTTGAGCGTTTGGCTGATACTAGCCGCAATGCGCTGATCAACATCGTGACCATAGGTCTGGGTCTGGCGGTCGGCTCCAAGTTGTCTGCTGAGTCTTTTCTGCAAATCAAGACTCTCGGCATCCTGGTTCTGGGCATGTTGGCCTTCTGCGCTGGTACTGCAGCGGGTGTCTTGATGGCCAAGCTGCTGAACGTGTTCAGCAAAACGCCGATCAATCCGCTGATTGGCTCCGCTGGTGTGTCTGCGGTGCCGATGGCGGCACGTGTGTCGAACAAGGTAGGTCTGGAAACCAATCCGCACAACTTCCTGCTGATGCATGCGATGGGTCCAAACCTCGCGGGTGTAATCGGTTCGGCAGTAGCGGCGGGTGTCCTGCTTAACTTTGCTGGCTAAGCTGTTTTCTGGTCGTAAAAAACCCGCTCATTGAACGGGTTTTTTATTGCGTTATCTATTACAGGCTTGAAGCGATGATTTCGCTGAGCCTTATTGTTGCTCGTTGACCAGCAAAGCCAGCAGAGCGTTTTGCTGGCGACGACTCATCTCCCGGAAGCGTGTTAGCAGCTCCTGTTCTGGAGACGATAAGCCTTCAAGCTGCTGTTCATTCAGCAGTTGGCGCGAGGGCTGAGTCTGCTCTGGGAGAATAGGCAGGTCGAGCAAGCTATGCTCAAGACGAGCAATGATCTCGGAATTCATGCTGCGGTGATGTTGTTTAGCGACTTCGGCGACGCGATCGCGCATGCCCTGCGGCAGACGCACAACAAATTTGTCTGCAGTGCGGCTGGTGTAGTGTTGAGTAGCAGTTTTCATAGGGCAACAATAATCGCTTGTATGAAGTGAATCGATACCGGCCAAATAGCGCAGATGCTGCGAACTGCGTTCGGGGAGGTCCGTGACGCGGCCGAATAATGAACAATATAATTATAGACAACTAGTAGCTGCTAAGTGCCCTAGTTAAACCTGTTTTTTTGCAGTATGCCAGTACGCGACAGAAAAATGTCTTCGTTTTGTGACGGAATTACGACGAATGGCATTGGGCCATGCTAAATGCTGCGGTGGCAGACCACCGTAGTATTCAGTTAAGATACGGCCTGAATTGATTGAATTCAACGAGTTGGCAACGTCAGTTCGGTTATTTGTGATGCGCTTGTAGCTCAGCTGGATAGAGCGACCGCCTCCTAAGCGGTAGGTCCCCGGTTCGAATCCGGGCTCGCGTACCAACCAAATCAAATGGTTACGATTTATTGCACAACGGTTCCGATTACTTTTTGACTGTTTCATGACGGTCCTGCCCTCTTTTACTCCGCTTTTTCTTGCCCAGTTACCCGACGCGCCGACGCTTGGGAATACGAGTTGGTTATCTTCCAGATTTTCACTGGATTGTTTTCCAGCGCAGAAAGCCATTTTCCAGGAAGTAATTGTTCGCCTCTATAAATTAGCCGCTGACGCAGACTCGGATTTCCTGTGCCAGAAGGTATCCCAGGGCGTGCTCTCCATGCGGGCTTGCATAAACAAATAGAGTGTTTGGCATAGCGCTCTCAGCAGGGGGATATGCGCATGTTTTTTTACTGTAGAGCGGCTGTGGATGCGGTCATATCATGGGGGATAATAAGAACAATACCCAGGGCTTGCGCATAAAAATCTGTATTGGATGCCGTTGATGAGATGTTAATATGCCACTACATAAGAAGTGGCCATTTATTTTTTTGGCGCCTATGCTCGCTACTTTTTGCACTGACTTAATTGAATAGACTCAATAATCTTATGTGCTTATTTCGGTTTGTTGACATTTCAACAGGGCCGCGTACAAGGGAATGAAGCTTGTGGATTTTTAAAAACACCACCAAACCCGGCGCGAAGCTGTCCAACCGAATAGTCAGTTTAAAAACACAGGGGAGTTCCGATGATGGCCGAAAAATCAACAAGTTGCGATAGGCCAGGCTGCAGTCGCTGCGCTGACAAAAAGGACCTAGACTTCGATTTTACGATGGCCTTCCAGCCTATTGTGAACTGCAGAGATCAGCGTGTATTTGGTTATGAGGCGCTGGTACGAGGCAAAAATAACGAGTCTGCTTACTCGATTATTTCTCGTATTAATGATGATAATCGGTATGCCTTTGACCAGCAGTGCAGAGTCACAGCCATCGCTCTCGCTGCGAAGCTGGGTATCGATTCCATACTGAGCATCAACTTTTTACCGAACGCTATTTACAAGCCCGAACTCTGTATTCGCACCACCTTTGAAGCGGCCAAACAGTATGGCTTCCCGACTGAACGGATCATGTTTGAGTTCACCGAAGTCGAGAAAATTGAAGACAGTAATCATATAAAGAAAGTGGTGGAGCATTATCAAGCGTTGGGTTTTAAAACGGCTACCGATGATTTTGGCGCCGGATACTCTGGGCTCAACCTGCTAGCTGATTTTCAGACCGATATCGTTAAACTGGATATGGGACTGATTCGCAACATACACACAGATAAAGCGCGACAGGTTATTGTCAGGCATTGTGTGAACATGCTCAAAGATCTCAACATAACGCCGCTGGCTGAAGGCATAGAAACGCATGAAGAGTACTTTTGGCTGCTCGATGCTGGGGTTGAGTTGATGCAAGGATACCTTTTGGCGAAACCGGGTTTTGAATGCTTGCCCGAGGTTAACTTTATATCCAGCTAAGACTGGCGTGATGCAGGTGCGCTAGGAATGACGGCTGTGGAACCTCATGGAAGGCTGGGTTACTTGAAACTTAGTTGATTTTAAATCATTTATTGGCCGGTAGGGTTAGCAAGGCATGACGTCTTCGTTGTTGCAATGGTGCTTACAAGCCCCGACTGAAACCGTACTTATGGACTCAGCAGACAGCTGGTTGCAGGTATGGCATCAGTTACCGTTTGCGCAGGCGACACCTATGGCTCTTGCTGTTATGGGTGGGTTCCAGGCGGATCGCCCCGCATGGGTTTTTGCCAGTGGCTACCAGGCGGCATTGCGTTCGGTATTTCCGGGCACAGCTGGCCCTGGGCTCTTTGCCTTTTGTTTGACTGAAGAAGGTGGTCATGGTGCACGAAACCTGAGTACCACGTGGTCGGCTGACGGTAGCGAGGGTATTGGAGTGACCGGGGCCAAGGGCTGGACTCCATTGTTCCAGCATTACAGTGCTTATTTTGTTGCTTGCCAGTCAAGGGAGCAGGAGCCTAACGCTGAGGCGTGTTTTCGCGTGGTCCGACTACCCGCAGATACCGACGGAGTCAGCTTCGAAGCGCGCACTCCAGGCCGTTTTTTACCAGAGTTACCAACAGCCCGAATGCAGGTACAGGTCTCGTGTTTGAGTGCTTCCGCGTTGTTGCCCGGGGATGGCTGGAGTGAGTACGCCAAGCCGTTTTCGGCGCAGGAGGAGCTGTACGTTACCGCTGCGTTGTTGGCTTATCTGTTACGCGAAGGGCGTGCTCATGATTGGCCGCAGCACTATGTGCAGCAACTGGTTGGCGCGCTCTCACTGCTGTGCTCGCTGGTAGATACTAAGCTGGATACCGCGATTGAACTGGTGACGCTCTCCGGCGCCACGACTTGGGCTCGTACCCTTTTTGCAGAGGCCACGGATTTTTGGCAACAGTCCCCGGATGACGTTCGCGCGACACGCTGGTTCAGAGATAAGCCCATCCAAACCCTCTGGGCCGGTAGTAGCGAAAAGCGCGGGGCCAAAGCTTGGGCCGCTCTTTCCAACGCGGGCTGAGCTAAGTGCAATTGCTGGTATTCTTTAAGCTTTTTGGATAAACCATACAAGAAAGTGAAGTTGATATGGCGGATGCGCGAGCAAATAACGGCGACTCTGTGGCGCAGCCCAGGCTCCAAGCCCGCGAGGTCTATCAAGTGCTCAAAGATTTGGCGCTTGGGGTTCGTAACCTGCACGAAAGCCGCCCTGGTCGGTGGCACGAGGTGAGCACCGGCGCGATGCGATTGGAGGTGGACGGATATACCATCACTCTTTTCAAAGACGCGGGTGTGCTGGACTACTGCGCGGCCTGCGAGGCGATCGATGGGCGTCGGGCCGACGTGCATTGTTGGCCGGGCGCAGGAACTGATCCGCTGGAGCTGCTGAGTGTCTGGGAGCGTACGCAATTGGAGAAGGTGCTGGCGGCTTAGTAAAGCACCTTATAGAAGCGAGAGAGGGCGGTGAACGCCGTCTTTAGTAGTGCAGCAATGTTCAATCTTGCTTTTTAAAAGGCAGATTTTCCAGCATGTGTATTTTCTGTAACGCCACACCTGTAATCTCCGCCTGCAATCTGGCTAAACGAGCCACTGTTGCCTAGTGTTCAGCTTTTGCTGTGGAACTCGCGTCCTGGCTGTTCGGTCAACAGGTCAGCTTAACGTCGGTTTTAATTACAATTGCTGTGTCGCAGCAAGGTGATTAAACGTCATCCTAGGGTTCAATAGCAGGCCCGGTTGGGCGTTAGCTGTTATATCTATTTAATATGCTTTAATCGACTATTCCTTACCGGAGCACTGATGTCTCAAGCACTGATGGCGTTTTCCTCACTGTACTTCGCAACCCTGCTTATGCTGCTTGGTAGCGGTCTGCTGAGTACCTATCTAGGCTTGTATCTGGCCGCCAAAGGTGTGAGCGAAATCTGGATCGGTGTGTTGATGACGGGGTACTACGTAGGCTTGGTCATGGGCGCTTCGGTCGGCCACAAATTGATCGCGCGGGTCGGTCACATCCGTGCTTTTGTTGCCAGCGCGGGGGTGGTGACTGCTTCCGTGTTAGGGCACGCTCTGACCGACAACGTCTCGGTCTGGTTGGCGTTACGGGTTCTAGCGGGCATGGCAATGATGTGCCAATACATGGTGCTGGAGAGTTGGTTGAACGAGCAGGCTGAGTCTCACCAGCGTGGTATGGTCTTCGCCAGTTACATGGTCGTGACCTTCCTTGGGCTAGTGCTGGGTCAGGTGGTATTTACTGTGATGCCTGATCTGCAAATCAAGCATCTGTTGTTTGTCGCTATGTGCTTTTCACTGTGTCTTGTGCCGGTAGCGGTGACCAAGCAAATTCACCCAGCGCCGCTGCATCCCGCGCCGCTCAAAGTTAAGCTCTTCGTGGAGCGCATTCCGCAGGCGCTGACCACCATTGTGGTGGCTGGCCTGATGTTGGGCGCCTTCTATGGTATGGCGCCGGTGTTTGCGAAAACCGAGGGTCTGACCACCTCGCAGATCGGTATTTTTATGGCGGTCACCATTTGTGCTGGTTTGATGGCGCAATGGCCGGCTGGCTGGCTGTCAGACCGGGTGGATCGCAGTCACTTGATTCAGCTGAATGCCATTGTGCTGACTGGCGTGTCGGTATTGATGGCGCTGGATTTATTGCCGGGCATGGCTCTGATGATATTGACGGCCATCTTTGGTTTTCTGGTATTTACCCTATACCCGCTGGCGGTGGCTTTGGCTAATGACCACGTGGAGCCCGACGATCGGGTGCCGTTATCCGCCATGTTGTTGCTCACCTTCGGCTTAGGTGCCAGTGTTGGGCCGTTGGCCAGCTCTGCAATGATGAAGATGTGGGGCCCTGAAATGCTCTACATTTTCATGGCGTGCTGCTCTATGGTATTGGTATTCAGGGTCCGTGCAGGTGCGGTCACCGGGGAGCACTTGGTGGAAGAGGCGCCGCTGCACTTTATGCCGGCCGCCGGTAACCTGGTGAGTTCATCATTGGCAGCTGCTATGGACCCACGGGTCGACGAACAGGCAGTGGCGGATCAGATGCAAGACGATATTGTTGAAGAGCCGCAAGAGCCGCTGACAGAGGCCGAGGTGGCTGCAGCCGATGCAGATCAGGACGATCACCGTCCTGGTTAGCAGGCCTTGGCAGCAGAGACTAAAACAGGTCTTCTTTCTCGATACGGCGGGCTTCGCGCTGTAGGTAGTTCACGAATTTATCTATTTGTCGTTGAGCCAGCGGCGATGGTTGCTGAAAGTGGATGCCGACGTGGGTCTCGTTAGCGGTTTCCATAAAAACTGCGTGGCGTATTTCTACGGCTAACTCCAGTCTTCCGGTTTCCGGCAGCTGCAAATAGCAGGGTGTGAACACTTCGCCCGGCTGCAGCGATTTGCTCAAGTCGCCATCGAGGCGGATCTTGCAGCCGGTTGCTGAAATATCCATCAAATAGGATTTCAGTGTACGTTCGCGCTCCGCATGATTCAGCTCCAGAGGGATGTCTGCTGTGCGGCGCACTCCAGCGCGAAAGGCACCGCGCTTTTGGTGATAGGTCAGTTCTTCCGGGAATTTTGCAGCGTAAGCCGGGGCGTCATCGAGCATGACTTGAGCCGCACCTGGGCAGCTCCAGCGCATGTGAATCCCCTCATGCCAGGCATCAACCTTAAAAGCTTCGCCTTGGCTGGCGTAGCGATCACCCTCACGTGGGATCATTTCGTCGATCCACAGCTCACCGCTATTGGTATCCAGGTTCACGATAAAGCTCTGAAACTTCTGCAGGCGATCATCAAAGGTGATGATTAAGGGGTCGCGAGACAACATTAATGTCTTCAGCAGCGCAGTGATTTCAATGGGGGAGCGAATATCGCGCGGCGGCTGTGGGCCAGCTTCTTGTGAGAATAGGGTAGACACTTAAGGCTCTCGGTATTATTAGTTTGGCAAACCGTTAGTTGGCTAGAGCCTTACTATACAGCAAGCTGGCGGATTGGCATCAGTCTCAAACCTTGGTTAGGTCTCGGGAGATGCCGGAGCGACTGCGATTGCCTAGTTGGTCGTAGATGTTCTGCCCGGATTCGCCCTGGTTGCGCAGCAAATCAAGCAGGCTAGAGGTGCTGTTTTGACTATGCCGAACCAGTCGCGCGTTGCGGTCGTTGGCGGCTTTGCATTGCTCAAGGTTATCGAGGAATTGCTGATAGGCGGCGTGCAGATCAGTATCGCCAAGGCTGGCAACATGATTTTGCAGGTTCTGAGCAGCTACCTGGTGCGCGTTGCAGTAGCTTTTGATGCTTTGATCGTGATGCGCGAGAGCGTCGATCAGTGGGCGTTTTTCTTGCAGCAGCTTTTCCAGTTCGTCCATATTTTGCTGGACGATTGCGTCACGCTCTCGCTCAGTCAGAGCAAGGTAACGTTCGCAGTCCTGGTCAGCTTGTTGAAGAATGGCGTTCAACTGATGCATGGGTGCCTCCGCAAGGATGGCCAGGGTCACACGGCTGGTCAGCTTTCGAAGCTGAGCAGTTTGTCTGCGATCCGGTTGCTGTCGACCTGATAACTGCCGTCGGCAATGGCCTGTTTAATTTGATTGACCCGTTCACTGTCGACTTCCGGCAGATCGCGTAGGCGTTCTTCGATGGCTTGCAGCTGCTGAGCTTGCTGGCTCAGGCTAACCGATGAACGCTCGCTACTGGCTTCTTGTCCGGCAGTGGCGGTAGTTTTTGCGGCGTTGTCGAGCGTTGCTTCACGCTTGCCAGCAGCGCTGTTTGTTTGGTTATTACGAGCAGCCCCGGAAGGTCCGTTCGGCGAGTTGAAGTCAATGACCATGATGAATTCCTCAAACTGTAAAATCTTCTCTAACCGCTTTAACGGCCGCGTGGCTGAAAACTTTAGGGAAAATAAGTGTGAAGAGCATCACAGTATGGCGTGCTCGGTTTCTGTCGGCAGTATATCCGATAATTCGCCATTCATCACATCTCCACTCTGACTTGGCCGGCGCCGCTAACGCGGGCCGTTATCTCGCGATTGGAGCGAGTGTTGCGCACTTTAATCTGTGCGCCCAGAGCGCCGCTTTCCATGGCTTCGCCAGGCATTACCACGGAGACATTACCGTTGCTTGCGCGGATGACCACTTTGTCGCCCCGGCGCACAATCTCGTTCTGCTCAATGACCGCAAAGGTGATAATGCTGTCGGGCGAAACCGGGCGGGTGAGTCGCATGCCAATTGCCTGTTGTGGATCGACCAGGTACTTGTCGCGTAGCAAACCTGTATCGCGCTCCTGCAATGTCAGATCGTCGGCGTTGAGAATGGTATTGCGTGCTAAAGGTCGAGCGCTGACGACGACTTGCTCATACAGGCTGACTTGGCCCGGAACGAACAAGCGCCAAGGCGAGCTGCTATTGCAGGTGAGTCGTACCGTGACCCGGCCAACCGGAATGTTCGGGCTCTCGAGTTCTGCGCTGAGCTTATCTTCTGGGCAGATCGGCAGGCGTAGTCGAGCATCGAGCCGGTTCAGCTTGATTTCGTAGCGCGCCGGTTGACCATTGCGTGCGATGTGTTCTTGGACTTCTTGCTCAAGAAACTGGTTGGTCGCGCCGATAAGCTGATCAATGAGCGGGTTAGCGAGCAGTGGCGTTGAAAAAAAGATCGCCAATGCCGCGCACCCGGTGATAAAACGCATACAATTACCTTCATAACAAATGGTCGGTGCGTGTCATTTTACTGTCGGTTGGATAGCCTTAACGCCAATCCTGCAGGAAACATGCCGTATTGAGCTCAATACAAATAAGGAGCTGCCCATGGCTGGTGTAATGGATTCAGTCAATCAGCGTACTCAGCTGGTTGGTCAGAATCGGTTGGAACTGCTGCTGTTCAGGCTGGCAGGCAACCAGCTATATGGTATCAACGTGTTCAAGGTGAAAGAGGTGTTGCAATGCCCGCGCCTGACGATGATGCCCAAGCTGCATCCGGTTGTACGCGGAGTCGCGCACATCCGCGGTGGTACGTTGCCGATCCTTGATCTGAACCGTGCTACTGGTGGTCCCGGGCTGGATAATCTAGACACCGCCTTTGTGATTATCACCGAGTACAACTACAAGGTGCAGGGTTTTCTGGTGCGTTCGGTTGAGCGCATCGTCAACATGAATTGGTCCGAGATTCATCCACCGCCAAAGGGCACCGGCCGCGATCATTATCTCACCGCAGTGACGCGGGTCGATAACCAGATGGTTGAAATTATCGACGTGGAGAAAGTGCTTGCTGAAGTGGTGCCGACCAACGAGAAAATTTCCGAAGGCGTGATCAACAAAGAGACACAGGCTGAGGCGCTTACCCGCAAGGTGCTCATAGTTGATGACTCCTCAATCGCGCGCAAGCAAGTCTCGCGCTGCCTGCAGGAAGTAGGCGTGGAAGTCATCACGCTTAACGATGGTAGGCAGGCTCTCGACTGGCTTAGGGCCCAGGCTGATTTGGGTGAGGATGTAAGCAAGAGCCTGTTGATGATTGTGTCGGATATCGAGATGCCGGAAATGGACGGCTACACGCTGACCGCCGAAATCCGCAATGATCCGCGACTGAAGAACTTGCATGTGATGCTGCACACCTCATTGTCGGGTGTGTTCAATCAGGCAATGGTCAAGAAGGTAGGCGCTGATGACTTTCTTGCCAAGTTCAAGCCGGATGACCTTGCTCAGCGCGTTATTGATCGCTTGCACGCTACGCGCGAGTAGGCTGAATAAACGATGGCGCGGAATTTTATACTGAACTCAAACAACGCAAGGCGGCGCGTGTGACTTTGGCTAATCAGGACTTTCTGGCATTTCGTGATTTTTTGGAAAAAGCCTGCGGCATTGTGCTGGGTGACAATAAACAGTATCTGGTATCAAGCCGCCTCAATCGGTTGCTCGAGCAGGAGAAAATTGGCAGTTTGGGTGAATTGGTCAAGCGTATTCAAGCCCAGCCGCGCGGCGGTCTTCGCGAGCTGGTTATCGATGCAATGACAACCAATGAAACGCTCTGGTTTCGGGATGTTTACCCGTTTGAAGTGCTCAAGAAAAAGCTCATTCCGGAGTTTATTAAAGGTAGTCCAGGGCAGCGCCTGCGGATCTGGTCTGCTGCTTGCTCGTCAGGTCAAGAGCCATACTCACTGAGTATGTCGATCGATGAGTTTGAACGCAGCAACCTCGGTCAGTTGCGCGGCGGCGCGCAGATCGTTGCCACGGACCTATCCGGTGGCATTCTAAATGCAGCCAAAAGTGCAGAGTACGACAGCCTCTCCGTGGCTCGTGGTTTGTCGCAGGAGCGCCTGACGCGTTACTTTGATCCTTTGACACCAGGTCGCTGGGCGCTCAAGCAGGCGGTGCGCAATCGCGTCGAATTTCGTGCGATCAACCTGCTTGATAGTTACTCGATTCTTGGCAAGTTCGACATTGTGTTCTGCCGTAATGTACTGATCTATTTTTCTGCGGACGTTAAAAAAGACATATTGCGGCGTATTCACGCCACGCTCAAACCCGGCGGATACTTGATGCTGGGCGCGTCAGAGGCCTTGAATGGCTTGCCTGAGCTGTATCAAATGGTGCAATGCAATCCCGGTATTGTGTACCAGGCACGTTGATTTTTCCGCTTCTCCCGAGATTTTGCCGCCGCTCGTTGCGCGGCAAAATCTTTGCCGCTTTCCCTCGATTACCGTCTTTGGCATTGCCGCCTGCCGGTAATGCATTGCCGCTTTTTTGACTCTTAATTGCTTAGTTCCTTGATTTAAATAGATATTATTTGTTGGCATGCACCTTGCTTTGTTGTTGGCATAGAAGTCTTTTGGCTCTGTGCCAGAGCGAGGAAGGTTGTCATGAGTTTGAGTTTCGAAAACGCACTTGGTGTGCATGAACAAGCGCTTAAGTTCCGCTCTCAGCGGGCTGAGGTGCTGGCCAATAATCTCGCCAATGCGGAAACCCCCAACTATAAAGCGCGCGATCTGGATTTCAGTGCGGTGCTGGCGGCGCAGCAGCCGGGCAATAGCCAGGCGGTTAGCGTCGCGCAGACCAATGACGGGCACATCGCCGCTGAAAGCCTGATCGATCAAGTGGCCGGCCTGAGATTTCGCACTCCGCTGCAGCCCTCGCTCGATGGTAACACCGTAGATCCTGAAGCAGAGAAGGCCGCCTACGCCGAAAACGCGATCGACTTTCAGGCCAGCTTTACCTTCCTCAATAGCAAATTCAAAGGGCTGATGACTGCCCTGCGAGGAGAGTAATTTATGTCACTCGATAAAGTATTTGATATTGCCGGATCCGGGATGAGCGCGCAGTCGCTGCGTTTGAACACGGTCGCCAGCAACATCGCCAATGCCGAGACCGTTTCCAGTAGCACCGGCGATACCTATCGTGCGCGTAACCCGGTTTTCGCCACTATTTTTAATGCCGAGCAAGCGACTGGTGCATCCCTATTCAGTGATGAGCAGCAGGCGGGTGCAGGTGTGCAGGTGCTGGGAATTGTTGAGTCGGCCGCTGAGTTGGAGCCGCGCTACGAGCCGGATCATCCGATGGCGAACGAAGAAGGTTATGTGTTTTATCCCAACGTTAATGTGGTGGAAGAGATGGCCAACATGATGGCTGCGTCACGGTCCTATCAGACCAACGTAGAAGTCATGAATACCGCCAAGACCATGTTGCAACGCGTCCTTACTCTGGGTCAGTGAACGGAGATTTATAGATCATGAGTGTCAGCAATAATGTGGCAGTGGGCAACAGTGTATTGGATCAGTACGAGATCAAATCAGACCGTTTCGCCACGGGTGATGATCTGGGCAAAGATCAGTTCCTCGAGCTGTTGGTCGCGCAGATGAACAATCAAGATCCGCTGTCGCCCCAAGAGAACGGTGAGTTTATCGCCCAGCTAGCGCAGTTCAGTACGGTTGAGGGTATCGAGAATATGAACACCTCAATGGAAGCGCTGCTCAGCGGTTATCAGTCATCGCAAGCGCTGCAGGCATCTTCTATGGTCGGTCGCACAGTGGTAGTGCCTTCGGACAAGGCCATTGTGGATACCGCTAACGGCCTGGAAGGGCAGTTTGCTTTGCCAAGTGACAGTGGCGCGGTATCCATCAAGGTGCTCAACAGCTCCGGCAGCCTGGTGGACACCATCAATATGGGAAGCCTCGAAGCGGGTATGCATGACTTTACCTGGGATGGGCAGGACTCCAGCGGCAACATCTTGCCACCTGGCGCTTATACCTTCGAAGCTAATGCATCGATTGATGGCACCACCAAGCAGCTGGCAACGCTGTTGCCAGCCAATGTAGACAGTGTTTCGCTGGGTGCCGGTGAGAACGGTGAGCTGCTGCTTAACGTGGCTGGGCTGGGCAGTATTAGCCTATCCAATGTTTACTCGATTAAATAACAGTCGTCCGACACTGACTGAGTAAGGAGAAATACCATGGGTTTTAATATCGGTTTGAGTGGTATCCGGGCGGCTGCATCCGATCTGAATATCACCGGTAACAACATCGCCAACTCGGGTACTGTTGGCTTTAAAAGCTCGCGTGCCGAGTTTGCTGACGTCTATGCGGCATCGGTATTGGGCTCCGGCAGTAACGCTCAGGGCAGCGGTGTGGCGCTGGCTAATTCGGCTCAGCTATTTACCCAGGGCAATATTGGTTTTACCGAAAACAGCCTGGATTTGGCAATTAACGGTAACGGCTTCTTTGTAACCAGCAAAGAGGGCGCTCTTAGCTACACTCGCGCAGGTTATTTCGGTACCGATAGCGCGGGTAATATCGTCAACAATGCCGGCGAGCGTTTGCAGGGCTTTGGCGTGAACGCGGTATCGGGCCAGATCAATCAGGGTATTCAAACGGACCTGCGCGTGGACACACGCTCGGCTGATCCGAATGCCACAACGGGTATTACTTCCACGCTGAATCTGAACTCCACTCAGACGCGGCCGGCAGTTTTTACCCAGCAGTATGATGCGGCTTATGCTACCTCCATTGCTACCGCAGCTACCCCCGGCAGTCCGACTCCTGCAGAGATTGCCACTGCGCAAGCGGCGGGATTGGCAGCAGGGCAGGCGACGTTCGATCCAACCAACTCGGCTTCTTACAATAGCTCGACGTCGGTGAACGTATTCGACAGCTTGGGTAACTCTCATGTGTTGACCAAGTATTTCGTCAAGAACGACGCCAACAGCTGGGACATGCACGTGTTGATCGACGGTCGTGACCCGCAGACTGGCGTGCAGGCAGCGGATCCAGCCTTTACGCCAAACAGCAGCTACGCCGTTCAGTTCAATAGCGTAGGTGAATTGACGTCGCCGCAGCCTTACAACGTTACCGGCTGGGCACCACTTGATAGTGAGGGTCAGCCAACAGGTGCTGATTCGCCAGTGGGTAGTCTTGCCATCAACCTGACCGGTTCTTCGCAGTACTCTTCCAGTTTCGCAGTGACCTCCGTGACCCAGGATGGCTTTACCACGGGTGAGCTGGCGGGCCTGGAAATAGACCAGTCAGGTATGTTGGTGGCTCGCTACACCAATGGACAGACTAAGGTGCAAGGGCAAGTTGTATTGGCTACCTTCGCCAACCAGCAGGGTTTAACCCCGCTGGGTAATACCGCTTGGTCACAGTCTTTCGCTTCCGGCGAGCCGGTGGTTGGTGCGCCTGCTACGGGTACTCTCGGTGGCATTCAGTCGGGTGCGTTGGAAGCGTCGAACGTCGACATCTCCGAACAATTGATCCAACTGATTGTCGCGCAGCGTAATTATCAAGCTAACGCTAAGACCATTCAGACTGAAGACGCTGTAACCCAGACCATCATCAATCTGAGATAAGCCAGCGGCTTATACCTCGGCGGTGATTCGAGCGGCAATACCGGCAATTAAACTTGCCGGTATTGCCGCTTTTTTATTGGGTTATATTTTTAACTATCTGATAATAAACATATAAATATCAGTTTTTATTTAATGGCATGATCCGTGCTTTATCTTCTGTATCAAGAGCAAAAGCGGCAATTCCTTGTCGCGTAAGTTGATTCGGGAGAAGGGCATGGACAAATCTCTGTATATATCCATGACGGGCGCGAGCCAGAACGCGCTTGCGCAGCGCTCGCACGCCAACAACCTGGCCAACCTCACCACCACTGGGTTTCGCAAGGACTTTGAGCAGGCCCGTTCCATGCCCGTATATGGCGACGGCTTTGCTACGCGTGCCTATGCCATGACCGAGCGCCCGGGCACCGACATGTCTGCTGGCAGCATGCAAGAGACCGGTCGTGAGCTGGATGTTGCGGTGCAAGGTGAGGGCTGGATTGCAGTGCAGGCCCCCGATGGCACCGAAGCCTATACCCGCGCCGGTAATCTTAAAGTTGATGTGTTCGGCATTCTGCGTACCAGCAGCGGCATGCCGGTGTTGGGCAACGGTGGGCCGATCGCCATACCGCCAGCAGAAAAAATCGAAATTGGCTCAGACGGCACCATCAGTATTCGTGCGCTGGGTGAGGCGCCGACCGTCATGGCGGAAGTTGACCGTATCAAATTGGTCAACCCTGACCCGGGCACCATGCGTAAGGCTGCAGACGGCTTGATGCGCGGCGACGGCTTGGAGCAGCCTGCCGATGGGGCAGTTCAGGTGGCTACCGGCTTTCTGGAAGGCAGTAACGTCAACGCCGTCGAAGAAATGACCTCTATGTTGGCGCTAGCGCGACAGTTTGAACTGCACGTGAAAATGATGCGCACCGCAGACGAAAACGCACAGGCATCCGATCGAGTCCTGCAAATCAGTTAACGTTTAATAGCAGTGTCAGTTAACTGACACGCGAGGAGAGACAGCATGCTCGCAGCACTTTGGGTAAGCAAAACCGGTTTGTCCGCTCAGGACACCATGCTAACCACGATTTCCAACAACTTGGCCAACGTGTCCACCACCGGCTTTAAACGTGATCGTCCCGAGTTTGAAGATCTGTTGTATCAGGTCAAGCGCCAACCCGGCGGGCAAAGCACGCAGGACACTCAGCTGCCTTCAGGTCTGCAGCTGGGTACCGGTGTGCGAGTAGTAGGGACCCAGAAAATCTTTACCGAAGGCACCCTGCAGACCACCGAGCAGCCGCTTGATATGGCAGTGAATGGTCGTGGTTTTTTCCAAATTCTGATGCCGGATGGCAACTTGGGTTATACCCGCGACGGTAGCTTTCACCTCGACGCCGATGGCCAGATCGTAACCTCCAACGGCTTTCCTTTGGAGCCCGGCATTGTGTTGCCTGACGATGTGCAGAACCTGACCATCGGTGAAGATGGCACCGTCAGCATTTCGGTGTTCGGCGACCCGGGTATTCAGCAGTTGGGCAATCTGCAAACAGCCGACTTTATTAACCCCGCTGGCCTGCAGTCAATTGGTAACAACCTGTTCCTGGAGACCGCCGCCAGTGGTGCGCCACAAACCGGCAACCCCGGCGAAAATGGCTTGGGCACTGTGCTGCAGAACACCCTTGAGAACTCTAACGTGAGCGTCGTCGAGGAGCTGGTGAACATGATCACCACCCAGCGCGCTTACGAAATGAACTCCAAAGTTATTTCCACCGCAGACCAGATGCTGCAGTACATCAGTCAGAACCTCTGACGGGAGTGATCGGCAATGAACATGTTGCGTAACGCATTGGTGCTTTTCGGCTTGGCGAGTCTGGTTGGCTGCGTGCAGATGCCGCCCACCCGCGACGATCCGGCTTATGCTCCGGTGCTGCCGCGCACGCCGTTGCCACAGGAGTTGAATAACGGCGCGATTTATCAGCCTGGCTTTGAGATGAGTCTGTACAACGACCGCAAGGCGCATCGCGTGGGTGACATCATTACCATCACTTTGAGCGAGCAGACCGCTGCTAAGAAGAAAGCTGAGAACCAAATCGACAAGGACAGCTCAGCGTCCATCGCTAACCCGACGTTGCTGGGTAACGTGGTTGGCGCCAAGGGTTTGGATCTGGGCGTCAGCCTTTCCGGAGAGCGCAGCTTTGACGGCGCATCCGACGCCAACCAGAGCAATAGTCTGACCGGTGCGATTACCGTCACCGTGGCAGAGGTGCTACCCAACGGCATTCTGGCGGTGCGCGGTGAGAAGTGGATCACCCTGAACCAAGGGGATGAGCTGATACGTATTTCCGGTTTAGTGCGCACGGATGACATAGGCCCGGATAACACCGTGCTGTCCACCCGCGTCGCTGATGCCCGCATTACCTATTCCGGTAACGGCGCTTTCGCCAATGCCAGTCAGCCGGGTTGGTTGAACCAGTTCTTCCTCAGCCCACTGTGGCCTTTCTGACAGGAGAGACAAGATGCGCTTTTTTTCGCTCTGCTTATGCCTGCTATTGGCCAGCCCTCTGGCCCTGGCCGACCGCCTGAAGGATATCGGTAATATTGCCGGCGTCCGCAGCAACCAATTAATTGGTTACGGCTTGGTAGTAGGTTTGGATGGCTCCGGCGATCAGACCAGCCAGACGCCATTTACCGTGCAAACTTTTACCAACATGCTGGCGCAATTCGGTATTACGGTTCCGCCGGGTACGCGTATTCAGATGAAAAACGTTGCCGCGGTGGCGATTCATGCTGACCTGCCACCGTTTTCACGCCCTGGCCAAACCATCGACATCACGGTGTCTTCTATCGGTAACGCCAAGAGTTTACGCGGCGGCAGTCTGCTGATGACACCGCTGAAAGGTATTGATGGTGAGGTTTACGCGATTGCCCAGGGCAATCTGGTGGTCGGCGGCTTTGGTGCTGAAGGCTCAGACGGATCGCGGATCACCGTTAATATCCCTAGCGCCGGCCGCATTCCTAATGGCGCCATGGTCGAGCGTGCGGTGGCCAGTCCGTTCAACTCCGGTGACCACCTGACTTTCAATTTGCATCGGGCAGACTTCACAACTGCCAAGCGGGTAGTGGACCAGATCAACAACACATTCGGACCGGGCGTAGCGCAAGCGTTAGACGGCGGCAGCATTCGGGTACGCGCACCCATTGATCCAAACCAACGGGTTGATTACATGGCGATGATCGAGAACCTGACCATCGACCAGGGCAATGCCGCCGCTAAAGTCATTATCAACTCGCGGACTGGCACTATCGTGATTGGTCAAGACGTGCGGGTGCAACCGGCAGCGGTCACGCACGGCAATCTGACTGTCACCATCAGCGAGAACATCAACGTCAGCCAGCCTGACGGCGTCCTGTCCGGCGGTCAAACCGTGGTGGCGCCCAGCTCGCAGATCAATATCGATCAGGGCGACAGTCGTATGTTTGTGTTCAATCCGGGTGTCTCGCTGGATGAAATCGTGCGTGCGGTCAATCAGGTGGGCGCTGCCCCCGGTGACCTGATGGCGATTCTCGAAGCACTCAAGCAGGCCGGCGCCTTGAACGCCGATCTGGTTATCATCTGAGTCCGGAGGCCAGCATGAGCATCAACAGCAATAGTCTCAACTACACCGACCTGAACAGCATGAATCAGCTGAAATTGGGCGCCAATGCCAACAGCCCGGAGAATATCCGCAAGGTGGCAGAGCAGTTCGAGTCGCTGTTCGTGAACATGATGGTCAAAAGTATGCGTGATGCCAACGCGGTGTTTGCTGAGGGCAACCCGTTGAATACGCCGCAGACTCGGCACTATCAGGATATGTACGACAATCAGTTGTCGATACATCTGGCCGAAAGCAAAGGGCTGGGCATGACCGATACATTGATGCGTCAGCTTTCGCCGAACAGCACTACGGCCGCCACCGGCGCTGATACTACCGGCAACAACGCGAAAGCGGTTGAGGGGGTAGATCAATCTGCCCTGCTGGCGCGTCGCCGGTTGGCGATCTCTTCTCATTACAGTGAATGGTCAGAGCGGCACGCACAGCAGACCGCTGGCCAGAGCACGCAGAATAGCAAGGTCAGTGACAGCGGCAGCGTTGCAGAGAACTGGCAGCCGCTGCGCGCGCTGCAAGCAGCCTCACGCAACGCGCAAAACAGTACGACCGAGCAGGTAGTGAACGCTGAAAGCGCCGGTCGCACACGCTTCGCTAATGCCGGAGAGTTTGTTGAAACTATGCTGCCGATGGCTGAAAAGGCCGCCGCACGCTTGGGTGTCGATCCGCATTATTTGGTCGCTCAGGCTGCACTCGAAACCGGTTGGGGCAAGTCGGTGATCAAGGGGTCGGACGGCTCCAGCAGCCACAACCTGTTTGGTATCAAGTCACACGGCGGTTGGCAGGGTGATTCGGCCAATGTGATGACCACTGAATATCGCAATGGCGTGCAGGGCAAAGAGCGCGCGGCATTCCGTAGTTACGATTCCTGGGAGCAGAGTTTTGAAGATTACGTCAGCTTTCTGGAAACCAACGGCCGCTATCAGCAGGCGTTAGGCAGCACAGCCAATCCGGACTCGTTCTTCCGTGAACTGCAACAGGCCGGTTACGCAACCGACCCGCAGTACGCTAGCAAGGTATCGCAAATCGCCCGCAAGCTGATCAGCGAAACCGACACTCGACTGGCCGACAATACAGCGACGGCTGATGCCGTAGGCAGGACATAATGGCAGATCTCTTTGGCATCGGTCTCAGCGGGCTCAAGTCGGCGCAGACGCAGCTATCGGTTACCGGTCAAAACATCAGTAACGTCAACACCCCCGGCTATACTCGGCAGACCGCAGTGCAGGCTTCGCAGGTCCCATCGCTGACCGGCGCCGGCTATCTGGGCAACGGCAGCAAGGTGGTGGATGTCGACCGCATCTACAACCAATTTTTGACTAATCAGGTACGCTCAAGCACCTCCTCCAACGCGGAGGTCAATGCGTTCCAATCGCAGATGGAACAGCTCAATACACTCGTCTCTGGTGCCGCAACCGGCATTACACCTGGCTTGCAAAATTACTTTGATGCCTTGCAGACGGCGATTGAAGATCCGTCCAACTTGCCGGCACGGCAATTGTTTCTCTCCGAAGCCGAAGGTTTGGCCTCGCGCTTCAATACCGTTCAGAGCAGCTTGGCAGGGCAGAACCAATTTATTGGCCAACAGATGAGCACCTTGGCTGATCAAGCTAGCCGGCTGGCCACCTCGGTTGCCCAGTACAACGACAGCATCGCCAAGGCGGCGGCTAATGGCGCACAGCCCAATGACCTTCTGGATGCGCGGGATGAAGCCGTGCGTCAGCTCTCTGAGTTAGTAGGTATCACCGTTGTACCGCAAGACGATAACCAAATTAACGTGTTCGTCGGGTCCGGGCAGCCGCTGGTGGTTGGCAATCAAGCATCCACACTGGCAGTGCGCCCGGGAGCATCTGATCCTTCGCGGGTTGATATAGTGCTCAAGAGCGGGGGTTCAACGCAGGATATAACCTCGCTGGTCAGTGGCGGTGAGTTGGGTGGTCTGATGCGCTACCGAGAGGACGTACTGGATCAAGCACTGAATGCCATCGGCCGTTTGTCGTTGTCGATTGCCGATGAGTCCAACAAGCAGCTGGGCCAAGGGCTAGATCTTAATGGCAATGCGGGCTCACTGTTGTTTAACGACATAAACAATGAAGCGCTGGTAGACGGGCGTAGCCGCGCGCGCGTCAACAACACCGACCCCAATGCCAAGCTGGATATACTGATCAGCGATACCTCACAGCTCAGTACCTCGGACTACGAGGTGGTGTTCAGCAGCGCTACCGAATTTACAGTGCGCCGCACCTCTGATGACAAAGTCAGCGGGCCTTACAATCTGGGTGGTGCGCCGCCGCCGGAGCTGGATGGTTTCACCATAGAACTGGATTCCGGCAGCATCACTTCGGGCGACCGCTTTCTGCTGACCCCGACTCGCTATGCTGCAGCCAATATTGATGTGGTGATGCAGGAGCCTCAGGAGCTGGCCTTCGCCGCGCCGGCTAGCAGTGATGCGAGCCTGGATAACCGTGGTACCGGCAGCATTACTCAGCCGACGTTAACCAGCGGCCCGACTCCTATCGATCCTGCTGCTCTGCAAACGTTGCTTCCGGTAGATCTGAGTTATGACTCGGCTACGGGAGAGCTGACCAGCTCTAGTGGCACGTTGAATCCCTCGCCGTTGGTGATTAGCCCCGGGCAGAACAACAGCGTCGAGCTAACCGTTGGTGGTTACACTTTTAGTATGAGCATGAGTGGCACACCCAAGGACGGGGATACTTTCACGCTCAATTTCAATACCGGTGTGGCGGACAACCGCAATGCGCTGGTGATGTCTGAGTTGCAGAGTGCCAAGGTACTGGGGAAGGCCAACGGCGCAGACGGCTTGTCTTTTGTCGATGGCTACGGTGATCTGGTGCAGCGGGTGGCGACTTATACGGCGCAGGCGCGTACCGATTCCGAATCCAGCGCCGCGGTATTGCAACAGGCAACCAATAACCGTGATTCAGTCTCCGCTGTCAGTCTGGATGAGGAGGCGGCTAACCTGATCAAATTTGAGCAGTACTACAACGCCTCGGCTCAAGTGATTCAAGTTGCGCGTTCTTTGTTCGATACATTGCTTAGCAGTATTCGCTAGCAGGTTGTTGAAAAGCGTAAGTGAGGCAGCCAAGGCGAGATGAAAATTGGCTGAGAACGCGGTGTTTATATGCGGTAGATGAGCATTTTGCAGCCACTTTTTAACGCGGTATTGGCAACGCAGGCGGCGCTTCGACGGCCTGCTAACGGGTAACAAGACATGCGAATTTCCACCATACAACAGTTCAACAGCGGCGTGCGGGGCATACAAGACAACTATGCCAACGCTTCACGCACGCAAGAACAGATCAGCTCGGGTAAGCGTCTTCTGTCGCCGGCCGATGATCCCGTGGCGACTGTGCGTCTGCTGCAGCTGAGCCAAGAGTCGAATAAACTGGCGCAGTACAGCGATAACATGACGGCAGCGACGAATAGCCTGGCGCAAGAAGAAGCGGTTCTCAATTCGGTCAACAATGGATTGCAAAGAGTACGCGAAATCGCGCTGGAAGCGGGCGGCGGTGGGCTGACAACTGAAGATCGCCAAGCGCTGGCAACTGAATTAGAACAGCGCGAAGAAGAGCTACTCGACCTGTTCAACAGTCGCAATGCGCGCGGTGAATATCTGTTTGGTGGTTATCAGAGTAAAGAAGCGCCTTTTGTTAAAAACCCGGATGGCAGCTATAGCTATCAAGGCGACGAAGGCCAGCGATCGGTGCAGATCGCCGGCTCCAAGACGGTTGCGTTGAACGACAATGGCAAGGAACTGTTCGTTAATGTGACTAACGTCAACCGCGTGCTGACCAGTGCCGATCCGGCCAACACTGGCTCCGGGCGAATCTCGCTCGGCGTAGTGGAAAACAAAAACAACTACGATGACAGTTTTTACCCGCAAGGCAGTGTCAGTATCGTGATTGGCGCCGATGCTGCTAGCTATGAAATAGTCGACAGCACTGGCACGCCGTTGGTGCCGCCGGTCACTGGCGCGTTGGAAGAAAATGACACCGGTGGCTATAGCATTCGTTATGCCGGCGTGGCGGTCACGATGGACGGTGAGTTAGCGGCTGGCGACAGTTTTAGTATTGCTACGGGCGACAGCAGCCCTACCAGTGATAAGCGCGAAACCCGCAGCATTCTGGAAACCATTGCGACGCTACGTAAAACGTTGGAGACCAGCACTGATAGCAGCGAAGACAAGTTACATCGCCGCGATGTTATTGCTATCACTCTGGATAACCTCGATAGCTCTATGAACAGCGTGTTACAGGTGCAGACCACTATTGGTGCGCGGATGAACGTGATCGACTCCACGCAGGTACAGAACGATGAGCTGTCGCTGATCAACACCTCGGTTACCTCCGAATTGGAAGATCTCGATTACGCCGAAGCGTTAAGCCGTCTCAGTTTGCAGACGGTGGTGCTGGAAGCCGCGCAACAAAGTTTTGTCAAAATCAGCGGGCTGACCTTGTTCAACTTGCTCTAGATTATTCAGCCGCCTGCTGGATTGCTCAGTACAGCTTGGCGGCCGATTTCAGCATTTCGATAAAGGCGATGGCCGCTGGTGACAAGGGGCGTTGCACGCGG
This sequence comes from Halopseudomonas sabulinigri, assembly GCA_011053055.1. Classification (GTDB taxonomy): domain Bacteria; phylum Pseudomonadota; class Gammaproteobacteria; order Pseudomonadales; family Pseudomonadaceae; genus Halopseudomonas; species Halopseudomonas sabulinigri_A. The sequence continues at coordinate 89,311 of DRHT01000014.1, forward strand.
GTCACCAGGCCAAAGCTAGTGCCCGGCATCAGTATTGGCCAGTCGAGCAGGGCCAACCGACCATCGGTGAGCTCTTGCTCCAGCGTGCTGCGGCTGGCGATGCTCAGGGCATCGCAATGCATTACCAGGCGCTTGAGCACGTCCAGATTGTCGCATTCCAAACTAATCATCGGCTCTTCGCGCGGCAGTGTGCGATGCAATAGTTGTTTAATAACACCCGGTAGACGAAAGCTCGCCAGCGGGTACTGCGCCAGTTGTTCAGGCGTCAGATTATGTTCACCGCACAATGGATGGCCGGGGCGACAGAAAAGCACGCTGGGTTCCTGCTGCAGGGGTTCTACCTGTAGCAACGGGTCGCCTTCTAATTCGCGGATATCCGCCACAAAGACTTCCAGTTCTTCGGCTAACAACTGCCGGCGCAGGGCATCCCAATGCTGAATGTCCAGCCTGACTCGCACACCGGGGTAAAGCTTATTGAACTGGCCCAGCACGCGCGGCAAGAGGTCGGCGGCGGGGAAGGGGCCAGCACCAATGAGTAGCTCACCGTCTTCCAGGTCATTGAACTGACGCAACGCGTTTCTCATGGCAGTGCTGCCGGCCAACAGTCGTTTGGCATGCTCCAATACCAGTTGGCCTTGAGGTGTCAGCTCCACACCTTTGCCGCCCCGCACGATCAACGCACAGCCCAGCCGATGTTCCAGCGTTTGTATGCTGCGGCTCAGCGCTGGCTGACTCAAACCAATCGCTTCGCCGGCTCGGATAAAACCTTGATGTTCCACTAACGCTGCAAAGTGGCGTAGCGATTTCAGGTCCAGCGGGTGCTGTTCGATCATGGGGTCGCCAGTGAGTTGATAATGGGGCAGTCGGGGCGGTCGTCGCCTTGGCAGCTACGGGCGAGTTCCGCCAGGGTGTCACGCATGGCCTGAAGGTCCACGATCTTCTGCTCTAACTCCTGCAGATGTTGTTGTGCCAATAATTTTACCTCGCTGCTACTGCGTGAGCGGTCCTGCCAAAGCGCCAACAGTTGCGCTACCTGCTCCATGCTGAAACCTAGCTGCCGCGCACTGTGGATAAAACGCAGGTTATGCAGGTCGCGCTGGCTGTACTGGCGATAACCCGATTCGCTCCGAGTGGGGGCCGGTAGCAACTCAATGCTCTCGTAATGGCGAATCATCCGCGCGCTCAGTCCGCTGGCTTGAGCAACTTGGCTTATGTTCATTTGGCCTCCGGTTTCCAACGTTTAAGCAGTAGCGCGTTGCTAACTACGCACACGCTGCTGGCGGCCATCATGGCGCCTGCCAGCATTGGATTCAGCAAACCGATTGCGGCTAACGGAATGCCCACGCAGTTGTATACGAACGCCCAGAACAGATTTTGTCTTATTTTGCGCCAGCTGGCCCGCGACAAGGATAGTGCCGCAGGCACTAATAGCGGATCACCGCGCATCAATGTGATACCGGCGCTATGCATGGCCACATCGGTGCCCGTGGCCATCGCCATGCCGATATCCGCAGCAGCCAGTGCCGGAGCATCGTTGATACCGTCGCCGACCATGGCAACCACTTTGTTCTCAGCACGTAAACTTTGCACTATCTCGGCTTTTCCATCCGGTAGTACGCCGCCTCTTATCTGTTGGATGCCGAGTTGCCTGCCGACTGCTTCTGCGGCCGCTTGGTTATCGCCGCTAAGCAATAAAGTGCTGATGCCTTCAGCGTGCAAGCGTGCAATCGCCGCAGCGGCATCCGGTTTGAGAGTGTCGGAAAACGCCAGCAATGCTACCGCGCGTGGTGGATTATCTGCGGCCAGCCAAGAGAGAGTCGCACCCTTGGCGGACTGGGCATTAACCTGCGCATCCCAAGCAGATAGATCAATGCCTTGATCGGCCATCAAACGGCTGTTGCCGAGCCAGAGTTGCTGTCCTTCCAGTCGGCCTTGCGCACCTCGGCCAGCGCTGACGCGAAAGTCACTGGCCGCGGCCGAGCTTACCGACTGCGCTTCGGCGTAGTCGCATACGGCGCGCGCTAACGGGTGCTCAGCTTGTTGCTGTATTGCCAACGCCCAGGCTAAGGCCTGCTCTCGCGGTGTGTCATCCAATACTTGAAAATCGGTTAGTGACGGTTGGCCCAGCGTCAGCGTGCCGGTTTTGTCGAACACCACAATATCAACCTGATGGGCCTGCTCTAGGGCAACTGCATCGCGGATCAAGACGCCATGCTTAGCGGCTACGCCGGTGCCAACCATGATGGCGGTGGGCGTGGCGAGTCCGAGCGCGCAAGGGCAGGCAATAACCAACACGGCGATGGCGTTCAGCAAAGCTTGTTCAGGCCCGATAAGTAAGCTGCCGATGACCCAGGTAAGCAGCGCTATCAGCATAACGATGGGTACGAAAATAGCGCTCACACGGTCAACCAATCGTTGTATCGGTGCTTTGGACGATTGCGCGCTTTCCACCAGCCGAACGATTTGCGATAACCGGGTTTCGCTGCCTACGGCGCGCGTATCCAGTAACAACAGGCCGTCCTGGTTCATTGAACCGGCACTGACGCTGTCGCCGGGCTGGCGGCTGACGGGTAGGCTTTCGCCTGTCAGCATCGACTCGTCCACATGGCTACCGCCTTCGCGCACTTCTGCGTCCACCGGAATACGCTCGCCTGGCCTAACGACCAGCAGGTCACCAACGGCGATCTGTTCCAGTGCTACGATTTCGTCTTTACCATCAGTTGTGCGTCGCCGCGCGGTATCCGGACGCAGCGCACTGAGCGCGCGTATGGCTTCCAGTGTTTGGCCTTTGGCGCGGTTCTCCAGGTACTTGCCAAGCAAAATAAAGCTGACAATGGTTGCTGAAGCTTCGTAATACAGCACCGGTATCTCGCCGGGCCCCGCCTGCAAAAAATGCCAGGTGCTTAACGCCCAGCCGGCACTGGTACCCATAGCGACCAACAGATCCATGTTGCCACTGCGGTTGCGTATGGCATGCCAGGCGCCCTTGTAGAAGCGCGCGCCAAAGATGAATTGCACCACAGAGGCCAATACTAGTTGCAACCAGGGCGGCAGCATGAAGTTATGGTTACCGAACAATGCGGGAATCATGCCGATAGCGAGTGGCAGCGTAAAGGCGATAGACAACAGCAGCCAGTGCCACTCTTTACGCAAACTGGCGGTTTGTTCCGAGCCTCTCTTGCGCTCGGCATCCAGCCATTTTCCGGGGTAGCCGGCCCGGTCCAACGCATCCAAGAGCGCTTGATGATTGCTGCCGCTGAGCAGCATGACCCGGACCTGTTGGCTGGCGAGGTTAACCTCGGCGCTAAGCACGCCGGCTACCTGCATCAGCGCTTGCTCGACTCGACGCACGCAACTGGCACAGCTCATGCCTTGCAGTTGTAATTGCCGCTCTTCACGTTTTGCTGGGTAGCCAGCCTTGTCGAGCGCAGCGCTGACTGCGACCACATTCTCGGCCGCTTGAAACTCGAATCGAGCGGTGGTCGCAGCCAGGTTGACCTCGGGCTGTTCAATGCCGGTTACGCCGAGCAATAATTTTTCAACGCGGTTGACGCAACTACCGCAGTTCATGCCGTCAAGGTTTAAGGTAATAGTGTGCATCTGGGCTCTCCAACGTTGCTGATGAGTTCAGCATGAACCTTGACATCATGTGAAGGTCAAGCAGCGTCATCGTCGAGCCCAAATTTAAAAGCCCAGCTTGGGCCCACCACTGCCTTCGCCGAGTTTCAGGCCTACCTTGAGGATCCAGTCGTTATCCATTGCTGCAACCACCCAGCTGTGGCCTTCCCACTGAATATGGTCACCCACCACCGGATGCCCACCGAAATGGCGGCTGAAAAAGGCGGCCAAGGTTAGCTCGCGCATGTCTTCTGGCACGTCAAAGCCATAGAACTTGCCGACCTCACCGAGCTGCGCATCGCCTTCCAGAATAAAGTCGCCAAAGAAGTTACGACTCTCCAGATAGCGCGGCGCCTGTGCCTTGCTAAAGAGTTTGGATAGCGCTGGCAGGTCGCGCGGCCTGCCTACTACACATAGCACATCATGCAGTGCTAGCTGCGTGCTACCGGTGGGGTGCAGCAGACGGTTACCCCGAAATAGTGCAGCGATCCGAGTGTCCGCGGGCATGGTAAGGTCTCGCAAAGCGACGCCGACACACCAGTTGGCATTGTCCAGTTGGTAAATCAGCAGCTCAAAATCCCCTTGAATCGCGGTATCCAGGCTGGTGCGTTGCAGCGGCTCTGGCTGTGGCGGAATCTCTACTTTGCAGAGACGGGCGACCCAAGGCAGCGATGATCCCTGCAGCAGCAGCGACACCAGTACCACCACAAAGGCCAGGTTGAACAATAGCTGCGCCTGTTCCAGACCTGCCAGCAGCGGAAAGAGCGCAAGGATGATAGGTACTGCGCCGCGCAGCCCGACCCAAGCAATAAACAGCCGCTCGCGCCAGGAAAAGACAAAGGGCGCCAGGCAGATCATGACCGCAATTGGCCGCGCGACAAAAATCAAGAAAAGCGCGATCAGCACCGCTGGCATGGCGATAATCAGCATTTCACTCGGCGTAACCAGCAGCCCAAGCATCAAAAACATACCGATTTGGCTTAACCAGGCCATACCGTCTTGCACCTGCAAAATATTCTGCAGGTTGCGCACGCGCTTGTTGCCGAGAATCAGGCCGGTAAGGTAGATCGCCAGAAAGCCGCTGCCGCCAATTTTGTTGGTGACCGCAAAAACCAGAATAGCGCCACTGGTGATCAGCAGAGGATACAAGCCCACCGGCAGATGCACGCGGTTGACCAGCCACACCAGTAGAAAGCCACCGCCCAGCCCACAGATCGCGCCAATGCCAAACTGCTCGACCAAGAGTAAGGCGAAGTTCCAACTGAAGCTGCTTTGCCCGCTGGAGAGCATTTCAACCAAGGTGATGGTCAGGAAGATTGCCATCGGATCGTTCGAGCCGGATTCGATTTCTAGCGTTGCGCCTACGCGTTGTTTTAGGTTCAAGCCCTTGCCTTGCAGCAGCGAGAACACGGCCGCGGCGTCGGTCGAGCCAACAATCGCGCCTAATAACAAGCCCTGCATCCAATGCAAGTCCAGCAACCAGGCGGTCAGACCGCCGGTCAGCGTGGCGCTGATAAGCACGCCGAGGCTGGCTAGCGACATCGCTGGCCAAAGGCCGACGCGGAAATTTTCCACCCGCGTGCGCATACCACCATCCAGCAGAATGATGGCCAGGGCCAAGCTGCCGATCAGGAATGCGCTGCTGGTGTCCTCAAAAGCAATGCCCCCGAGCCCGTCCTCGCCAGCGAGCATGCCGATGACCAGGAAGATCAACAGCAGGGGGATTCCCAGTCGGGATGAGAGGGAGCTGGCGAGTACGCTGAAGCACAGCAGTAACGCACCAATCATGAAAATGGTATTGATGTAATCCATTTAACACTTGCCTGAAAGCCAGATGATAGACATGCCCACTATAACTTCTCCCACCCCGTGGGGTGAAAAAAAGTACTGTATAGTCAATCGATTGCGTTAGGAGGTGCAAATGGACGTAGCGTTTTGGCAAACCCGCTGGCAGCGGGGTGAAACCGGCTTTCACAAAAGCAGAGTGAATCCGTTGTTGAGTCGCTGGTGGCCGCGCCTGCAGCTGGCCCCGTCGGCGCGAGTATGGGTGCCGCTGTGCGGTAAAAGCCTTGATATGCTTTGGCTGCGCGAGCAGGGCCATCAGGTGCAGGGCGTTGAGTTGGCGCGCTCAGCTCTTGAATCTTTCATTGAAGAACAACAATTAAAGCTCAGTTGGCAGCAGCAGGGTGAATTTGACGCAGCTGTAGGTGAGGGATTTGAGCTGTTGTGTGGCGACTTCTTCAATTTGGCTGCGCAGCAGCTGAGCGAGGTATCGGCGGTTTATGATCGCGCAGCCCTGATTGCCCTGCCGCCTGAGATGCGCAAAAGCTATGTCCAGCACACGCGTGCGATCCTGCCGCCCGGTTGGCAGATGCTGCTGGTAACCCTGGATTATCCGCAAGATCAGCGAGCGGGTCCGCCGTTCAGTGTGCCGGACCAAGAAGTGCGCGCGCTCTTCTCGGGGTGTCGGGTCGAGTTGCTGGATGAGCAAGATGTGCTGGCCGAGCATGCAGTGTTTGCATCCCAAGGCATGCAAACACTGGTAGAGCGCGTCTATCGTATTCAGAGCTAAACTGCGGTTGTCTTCCTTGCCTGCGGAGTCGTGATGCTGGCTGCCTTTGCTTTACTCTACAAACTGCTGCCGCTTTATGTGACTGTCGCGCTGGGCTGGCTGGCCGGACGCTATCTGGATGCCAGTGGCAAACACATTGCCGGCATCATGATGTATATAGTCACACCCTCGGTGGTGTTTGCCGGGGTGATGAACGCGCCGCTGTCGGCCGAAGTGGTGTTGTTGCCTTTTCTGACGTTCAGCCTGTGCTCGATGCTTGGACTGTTGCATCTTTTCTTTGCGAGGCGCTGGCTGCACGACGGCAGTGCCAACATGATTCCGCTGTCGGTTGGTACCGGTAATACCGGTTATTTCGGCATTCCGGTGGCGCTGTTGTTGTTCGGCGAAGAGGGGCTGAGCATTTACATCGTCTGCATGCTGGGCACCACCTTATTTGAGAACTCGGTGGGTTTTTATCTGGCCGCACGCGGGCGGTTCGGCGTGCGTGACTGTGTAATCAAGGTGGCGTGCCTGCCATCGTTGTACGCTTTTTTCCTCGCGGTGTTGCTCAACTACAGTGGCATCAGTATTCCCGCTGCTTTCGTCCCTTTGTTCGACAACCTGCGCGGCGCCTACAGCGTGCTGGGTATGATGATTATTGGTATGAGTATTTTGAGCTTTCATGGCTTGGCGGGAAATTTACGATTCACTTGGCTGGCGTTCTTTGGCAAGTTTGTCAGTTGGCCTTTGGCCGCACTGCTGTTCTGGTGGCTGGATAGCCAGTATCTGCATATCTATGACGCAGCGGTTTACCGCGCCATCCTACTGATCTCTATCACCCCTATAGCAGCCAATACGGTGGTCATTGCGACGCTACTCGATACTAGTCCACGTCAGGTGGCGGGTACTGCCTTGCTCAGTACATTGGTTGCGCTGATTTACATTCCGCTAGTGATCGCGCTGCTGTTTCCCGCCATCGTGTAGGGGCAAAGCGCCATTATTTTGTAATAAATAGTTTGGTTGTTATCGAAACGTCTAAAAACCGTTAATGCTTTGCGCCATATGGTCGATACTTGGGGTAGGGAGCCAAGCAGTTCGGGTAATGGAATCTACCTCTGACTGACCACCTTGTGATGCGTTGGTTGTATAGGGCGTCTCTTTCATCCGGAGCGCTCACGGGTTGTTTGAAGGTGTTCGGGTTGAGCTTCCAGGGAGTAGACAGAGCCGCGCGCTACGGCTCTCGCCATCGCCGTTAATAAAAGAGTGCACATACATGATTAGCCTATTTCGCAACTTGGGTTTCCGCTGGAAGCTTACCTTGCCCATTCTGGTTCTAGCCGCGCTGTTCGGTGTGCTTGGGTTTTCCGCTTTTTGGGCGGTCAACAACGTAGAAGGGCGTCTGATACGCGTTTCACAGGAGCTATTGCCACAAAGCTCTACCGTTCTCGAAGCAGACCGCGATATGTATCAGGCGCTGCAGGCGGAGCGTGCCATTCTGGCAGGTGTCCAAGGGGCTGAAGTGAGCGAAGAGCACAGCAGTAACTTACAACAAGCGAGTGATCGCATTGCGAAATATGGTGCGTCGACAAGCTCTGCGCAGGGCAAAGCCTTGGCTGCGGATTTTGGTCGTGCGTTTGAGGTGTGGAAGCGTACGTCGCTGGAAAATGCTCGGATGGGCATCGCGGGTAGAGCTGATCAGGCCAACGAAATCAGCTATGGCCGCGGTTTTGAAGAATTCAGTAGGGCGCGCAACCTGATCGATCAGATGACCGAAATGGTCAATGCCGAAGCCAAACAGGAAGGCATTGTGGCCGAGAGAGAAGCTAATGCCAGCCATACTCGAGTAGCCGTGGTGTTGGGCATTGGTGCCGTAATCTGTTTGCTGATGATTATGTTTTTTCCGGGATTGATCATTACGCCTTTGAATGACCTGCTGCAGCGCATACGCGACATTGCCGATGGCGAGGGTGACCTTACCAAGCGCGTTGTTGTGCATTCCAGCGACGAACTGGGCATGCTTAGCCGCGCGGTCAACGACTTTCTTGAACAGCTGCAAACGCTGATTCGCCAAGTGGCTGAATCTACCTTGCAGGTGGCCTCCGCTTCCGAAGAAATGAGCGCAATCGCCACCGGTCAAGAACGCTTGGTGAATGAGCAGTATTCGGCAATTGACCAGGTCAGTACCGCTGCTACCGAGATGAGTGCGGCGATCCATGAGGTGGCAGATAACGCGCACAGCACTGCGGACGCGGCGAGCACCGCCGACAAGCAAGGTCATGAAGCCTCCGAAATCGTCGGGCACACGATGAATGATCTGCGCCGTTTGGCGGCCGATGTTGAAGAGGCTGCGGGCGTTATCAACAACCTTGAGCAAGACACCGATAAGATTGGCGGCGTGCTCAGTGTAATCCAGGGTATTGCTGAACAGACCAATCTGTTGGCTCTGAACGCCGCTATTGAAGCCGCTCGTGCCGGCGAGCAGGGCAGGGGCTTTGCGGTAGTAGCCGACGAAGTACGTGCCCTGGCAGCTCGCACCCAAGACTCCACCCGCGATATTCAGCAAATGATTCAGAAATTGCAGAGCGGTGCCGGTCAAGCCGTTTCAGTGATGCAGCGCGGCGCCGAGTTGGCAGCGCAGAGTGTCGAGAAGGCTACAACGACAGAAGCGTCATTGGCAGAAACCTCAGCTTCGGTGATGCGCATCAATGATATGGCCGCGCAAATCGCTGCTGCCTGTGAAGAGCAGAGCCAGACCACTGAAGATATTGCACGCAATATCAGCGGCATTCGTGACCTTTCCAACCAGGCGGCGCAGTCGTCGCAGGAAAGCCGCGATGCCAGCAACGCGCTGGCGCGTCTGGCCTCCACGCTGCAGCAACAAGTCGGTCGCTTTAAAACCTGATATTCGGGTTGTAACTTGCCGACAAGCCGTTACAATAGCGCGGCCTGACATCAGCTCAGGCCGCTATGGTGACCCTGCCGGTCCCCTCGCAATGATTCGCCGTGAACCCGGTCAGACCCGGAAGGGAGCAGCCGCAGCGGTTATATCGTGTGCCGGGGTGTGGCTGGTAGGGTTGCCACCCAATTCTGTAAGCCTCTGATTTATATAGTCTTCTAGCCGTTTCTTGTGCAGGTGATACAAGAGGTGGTACATGGAAGCTGTCCCGTCATACCTGCAACTATCCCGTCACTCTATCTTCTATTGTCGTATCGCTGTGCCTGAATCTCTGCGTCCGTTGGTTCGTAGACGGGAGCTGCGCCGGTCATTGAATACACGCTGTCGCCGTGAAGCCGTCCTGCGCTGCCGTGAGATACTGCTCAAGGCTCAACTGCTATTCATGGAAGCTCTCGACGGTAAGCCACCCTGCCTAGAATTGCTGAAAGGTTCTTGGAGTGGAGCCGGTGAAGACTCCCACAGCTGGGCGGTGTGGTTGAGGCAGCAATTACCCTCTGCTGTGACTGGCTCTAAGTCTGCTCAGAGTCCAGGTAGAAGGGCAGCCAAAGCAACGCACTCGTCTGCAAAGAGTAAGGCTCCAAAGGTCTCTCAGGTGCTTTCAGAGATGACGTTACAGCAACAGGCGCAAGGCGTATCCGCCAAGACATTGGGAGACAAGGCCGCAGTGGTCCGCCTCTTCGTGGGGATGGTGGGTGACCTGCCTATCGACTGCATAACACGAGCTGACGCACAGGCGTTCAAGGTCAAAGCTGCCAAGCTGCCCCCACGGATTAACGGCAAGCCTGAGCGGTATCCAGTCAGCAAGGGAGAGGCCGAGAAGGTCATCACCCTGACCACGCTCAACAACTACGTGAAGATGCTGGCTGCATTGTTTAGCTTTGCTCTGAAGGTAGGCTACTGCGATATCAATCCTTTCGTTGGCATGAAGACAGCCACACGGAAGAAAGCGAGCCAAGAACGTGCTGTGTTCAGTGCTGCTGACCTTTCCAAGCTGTTCAAGTCTCCCGCTTATGCTTCAGCTGATGATGATAGGCCGCACAAGTACTGGCTACCATTGCTGGGGCTGTATACCGGTGCGCGGTTGAATGAGTTGTGTCAGCTATATCTCGATGACGTGGCTGTGGTGAATGACTTGGACTGTCTCCACATCAGAGACCAGCGCCCGGACCAGCGGTTGAAGACGGTAGCATCTGAGCGGCTGCTGCCGATTCACTCAAGGCTTAAGGCGTTGGGCTTCCTTGAGTACGTCCAGAAGCAACGGGCCGCAGGTCATGAACGGCTGTTCCCTGAGCTGACCAAGCATGCAATGCACGGCTATGGGCATGCGCCTTCCAAGTGGTTCGCTAAGCTTCGTGAGCGCTTAGGCTTCAAAGGGCAGGACCAGAAGAAGGACTTCCACAGCTTCCGTCATACCGTGGCTGACCACCTTAAACAACAAGACGTCTCTGAAGCGCTGGTGGCTGGATTGCTGGGGCATCAGTCGCAGGGCATTACCTTCAGTCGCTACGGCAAAGACTATCGCCCTGAAGTGCTGCTGCCAGTGGTAGAGGCCATTGTGGTAGAGAGTCTGTAGCAGCAACTGCCAAGGTAAAACGACAGGGGAGCTGTGCTATACGCTCCCGCTGCTTTGGACGTCCCTTGTCCGTTGTTGCATGCCTTGCTGGCGCTAGGGTAGTGCTGCTGGCGCTCAGGCAGTCGCTGGCTTGACCCTCGTGTAGCGCCTGACGCTCTGACCTGTTGCGCCCAAGGTAGCCAAGGCATCGGCCCGTTCGTTCTCTGGCTGACCGCTATGGCCTTTCACCCATCGGACCTCAACGGTGTGAGTGGTTAGCAGGGCGTCAAGCTCACGCCATAGGTCATCATTCGCTACAGGCTTTCTGCTGGATGTCTTCCATCCGTTGTTCTTCCACTTGGTCAGCCATTCATTGCAGCCCTTGCGGACATACTGACTATCGGTTGTGAGAATGACGGTGGAAGGTTGCTTCAGTGCTGCCAAGCCTTGGATTGCTGCAGTCAGCTCTGCTCTGTTGTTGGTCTGGTGATGACCTGAGAGAGGACCGGCTATCTCAAGGCGCTTGCCTTGTGCGTTGATGAGTAGCGCTCCATAGCCGCCTTGGGCTGAGACTTCGCCGTTGTTGGGGCATGCGCCGTCCGTGTAGACCATGATAGTTGCCATGGTTGGTGTTCCTTGTAGGTAGGTATGTTGGGGTGATTGCCTCGATTGCCTGACGTGAGTCTTGGACAGACCTCCGGTGCTGGTGTCAGGTTGCTGAGGCGGTAGCTTTGAGAGTGGAGACGGAAGAGGTGACCACAAAGGGGGGAGACCACAAAGCATGGTTGCTTAGCGGTTGCTCGGCATCTGCTGGAGATGGAGTCTTGGAGGTCATAACCCTGATGGGATTACTACCACCTCCACGCCTAGCGATTGCTTGGCTGTGCGCTGAGTGTGGTGGCTATGGCTTCTCTTCTTCCATGACCACAACAGCAGCAGCGATAGCAGGAACCTTGGGTAATCCTTAGGCTGGCGCTGGTGGTTGCTCCAGGTCTCTCTCTTATATAGATATAGGGGCTTTACTCGGTCCCGTGGTCAGTGGGCTGTAGCGAATGTTGACCGCCAGAATTGGCACTCCTAAAAGTCCATGCTTGGAGGGTAGGCTCTCGGAGCGTTAAGTCGCCCCGCCATGCATACCAAGGATGCAGCGTTATACGCAGTGGCCAATGCCTGCCTTGGTGCTTCCGGGCAATCAATCCGAACTTCTCCAGATCGGCTAAGGCTCGCTCCAGTGCCCGCTTGGACGTCTGAAGGCTTGACCGCAGCTCCTCGATTGAACCGAACCAGACGTTACGCCCTGCCAGTCCCTTGGCTAGTTGATGGAAGGTTCGAACGGCTCTGTCGTTAAGCCCAGCGTCCAGCAGGCCCAGCACCTTGCGAGTGTCTACGTGCAGCTTGTCCTGCCACCAATCGAATGGCTCAAGGGCTGCTGTTAGCTCCTCAGCGTCCCTCGCCAGAGCAGGCCATGGGGTAGTTACACCAACATCATTGCAACGGCGCAGGTCACGCTTTCGGACAGGCTGCAAAGGCTGCTGCTGATTCAGTATCTCCCCTGACTCAACATCGACAAGGTAGGTGTCGGGGCCGTCCTTAATCATGTGGATGGGCCGAGGGGTGGTAGTGGCAATGACTGTGCTTGGTAGTTGTTCCATACGTCCCTCTCAGCGGCTCAGGCGGGCAGGAATAATGGCCTTGCCTTCACTGCGTACCACCCGGCTCAGCGCCAGCCAGTAGGGTGCATCGTTGTCGCTCTCTGCGTTCTCCAGAAGCTGCTCTGTGCCTTGCTTTAAGGCTGACATCAAGGCCAGCTCTAACGCCTCTCCTAGACGTGTGTCACGGCCTTTCAGTTTGGCTAGCTCATCAGCTATTGAGACCAGCTGAGTGACATGGTCACGGCGAATGTGGATGTGGAAGCGGACAAGCTCAGGGGGCAGGGTATAGCGTTGTTTCATGGGTAGGATTCCTTGGTGTGGGTGCTGGGTATTCAGCTAGGAAGGGTGGCAATTCAGAGAGCACAGGACATAGCTGCTCAGCGCCTGCTATTGCTGGGCTGTCGGTGGTCGCGGTGGGTCTCGTTGCCGGGTGCTGGTGGCGCTTGGGTGTGCTCCAGCTAGGAAGGGGGGTAATGCAAGGTGTGAATAGATACGCTACCGGGATTACCTTCAGCTCTCAGGATTATCCCGGAAGTGTATCTAAGTTGTTGATTAAAAAGAGAATTGCTGTTGCAATTACTTACAAGTTGAAGCTGTCCAGAGGGCTGTTAAGCGGGCATTCTGTCGCCTCTCAAGCAACACTCACATAAACAAGGAAGACAAACCATGCAAAGCCCACACGTATACGTTGAACAGTCAGAAGTCATTGCAGCCCTGATGCCTGAAGTTGGGGACAGCGTAGGTATTGCCGAATGGTGGTGTATATCCAAGCCGCTGGCCGAAGCTCTGGAGCAGATGGAAGGACAGACGGTGATAAACGACGGTTACGGCTGCTGGTGGGCTATCCCATACCAAGGCCGCGACATTACGCCAGAGCGGACCCTGTGCGACCTTGGGCTGTTTGAGTTCGTGCCTCACTGATGATGATAGGCGCGCCTGAGTGCAACGCTTGGGCGCTATGCTTCTTCCAGCTCTTCAGCAGTGAACGGGATAACTTCTTTGAAAATCCCGGTAGAGGTCATCTTTCGACGGAGACTGAACATGTCCAGCGCCTCTGGTGTTTGCACCTGCTCTATTGTGGAGAAGTTGATACGTTCCCAATCTACTCTGGAGATAATTACTGAAACTACGTACTGCTCGGCTGCATTGCCAGTGGCCGGGTTGGAGGTATTGCGGTAAGCAGATATGGCCGCTCTATCTACAGTCGGAAGTCGAGCAAATAGCTCTCCGGCAACTCTAAAAATGATTCCATGAATGTAGTCGCGGTAAAGCTGTCGTTGTTTGGTAGCAGTAAGTTTTTTTGCTGATAGGCGGTACTGCCGAGCAGGTACAGACCACTTCACTGTCGGGATGTCCTGTTCTTCCGGTAGCTGAATATCGACGGCGATAGTGTGGATGTTGTCGCCGAGGTCGTAGCTAACAGTTGGCGGGGTAGGCCAATCAATGTCAGATAAATAGCGGGCTAAGGTATTGTCGATGGCCTCAATCGACGTAAATATCAGCCGGGTTTCTTCTTCCTCTCGATACTGCTCTAGGGCTTCCCATGCAGCCTTCTCAGCAGTCCAGTTATCAACCGCCAACAGATGCTTGTTCTTATGCGACTTTGACAGCAGCGAGAAGGTCTTTTGAATGAATGTCTGGGTCGGCTTTTCACAGAGAAATGGCTGCTGCTCGTATGTAGGGGCAGTGGAGGGCGCTGGTGTGTCGAGATGTACCGATGTAACTGCGGTTAATAGCTGATTCCTGCCCTCACACGCGATATGCAGGGAGCCTTTGAGGTAGTCGCCGTGAGTCTTGCGCACTGCTGTAGTATCAGACTCGCTTAGCCTTCTGTCATTTGAATCCAGCAGATAGCAGTTACCTTCTTCATCTGCGACCAACCGCACCTCGGATACCTTGGTGGCTGATTTGGGTGCTCTTTGGCTGCTAGCCGCGCCTAGTTTATGGCGGCTGCCCAATCCTGTACCGGGTAGGCCGACGTTTGCATGGGTGCCTCTCCTACCGGTGTTGACGGATAGCCCGCGTCCGCCAAATGTGGTGCTCACACCGCTGCCGCTGATATTAAGCCGTATGCCCGGTGCAATCTTTATTCGTTTTGAAAATCGAAGTGCCATTTCGTCTGCTCCCTGCTCAAGCTTCCATGTTCTAATTGTTATAGCACACCGAGCTGCTGCACCTCCTCCAATGCCACGACCAATGAATAAATGTTATGAACGTCGTCGAGGGTGAACAGCTTTTCGCAGTTGCGTGGAGGGACTGGCCACTTATTCTCGTTGCCTTTAGTCAGCCGCAGTCGCTGTAACCGCGCTCATCAAAGGTGGCGGAGAACATGGTGCCTTTGTATTTGGCGTAGACGTTTCAGCAGCCAGCGCGACGATAGATGTAGCCCAGCTCAGCGAGAGTCTTACGGACTTGCATTGTGTTCACACCGGGCAGCTTCTTGATGAATGACATGATGGTCAGGTGCTTGCGGTTGCCGACTGCCTTACCTACCTCAGCGTCAGGCTTCATGGTTTCGTTCTCCAGACGGAGGGCTTCAGCACGTTCCGCTTTATCTGCTGCGAGTCGCAAGGCTTCCACGAAGTTGGTAGGGACTGATTGGGTGACCAACTGCTCTTCTACTTCCTGCCAGCGGTCGATGACCCTACCGGTGAACTCTGGTGATAGTTGAGCAACGATGACGTAGCTGTCGCGCTTACCAACGCGGTATTCGACCCCGGTCTTGGTCGCAGTTTTAATTCCCACACTTTGTGGAGATTCGATTACGCCGCGTGCCACCAAGGTTTCTATGGTGCGCTTGACGCTGTCGTGGCGCTTGCCCGTTAGCTCGGCCATTTCAAGGCTGCTCATGGTGAGGGTGTTGGTGTTGTTCAGGTTGGTCATTGCGTTAGTCATGGGGATTCTCTCTAAGTGTTCGATGGGCCGATGGGCCGTTTAGAGAGAAGCCATCACCGCTGACTCTTCAGGCTTGGTGATAGTCAGTTCGGCTTTCTTGTTGAGGATGTCATCGATGACCATGTCGCAGAACACAGCGAACTTAATGTCGAGCCAGCGAGCGAAGAAGACGGCCAGCTTCGGGTGGCCCCAAGTGCCGCCAGCCCGGCCTTGGAAGCTATTGGTTAGCAGGCTTCGGGCTGCTTGGACTCGCTCAAGACGGTTGCTAAACACATTGGGATTCCAATGAGTATCGACCGCAGCCGCCAGCTCTAGGATGTATTCAGTTGTGGATACGTTCGACCAGAAGTTGATTAGCTGCTTACCGAAAGCCTTCGTGGCCTTGGTCATGTTGAAGTAGCCATCCTCACGGAAGTGGAAGACGTTACCGTTGTAGTCACGGGTGATGATGTTGGTGTTGGTCATGGGGCCGGTAGCTACCAATCACTTTTAAGCAAACCCTGAGCGACCTGATGATAGGCTACCGATACTTTTCAGAGCAACTGACTTAATGGCAGTGGACGGTTCCGGTGCTGCTTTGCCTATGACAACATTGTCCAGGCGGTGAAGACTTTCTGCATCCTCCACCGTGATACACAGTGCCGCTGGGTTTCAGCATCTCTGAGATATCTACGGTTTCAGCAGTGGCAGGTACAACGGCAAACAAAGATAACAACGAGCCAATCAAAAGTGCTTTCATGAGAATTCCTTTTCATCTCAAGCGGATGATTTGTACTGGGTGTTGTGGGCTTTCAATCACCACCATCGAAGCGTAGCAGTTATCTCAAGTGTGAGACGATTAGCCGATTAACGGTGTCTGCTACATGTGCTTCCAGCTTCTGGTTTGTCTCATTTATGAGGCTTTATGCTTCGCACAGGCCCGCTTCACAGCTGCTATCGATATGTCCCAGTGCTTTGCCGTATCAGCAATGCTGGCGCTGTTCTCCTGCCTCCATGCTGCGACCTGCGCATCGTCGATAACCTTAGGCGCTCCTAGCTTCTTGCCCTGTGCCTTGGCCCGCTGGATGCCTGCCATCTGCCTTGCTTTGATGTTGCTACGCTCCAGCTCAGCGACCGCAGCCAACATGGTCAGCATTGCCTTGCCTATGGCGCTGTTGAGGTCAAAGCCTTCGCGCATCGATACGACTGCTATGCCCTTGCTTCGCAGCGCCTCGACAGTCTCCAAGACATCTATGGTGTTGCGTCCCAGTCTATCCACAGCAGCAACAATGACGGTGTCTCCCTCCCTTGCATACTGGAACAGGGCTTGGAAGCCTGACCGTTCCATGGCCTTGGTAGCACCGCTGGTGGCTGCATCAGAGAACCATTTGGAGACGTGGTAACGCTCAGCTATAGCGTGACGCTGTGCTTCGATGGACTGACCGTCTGTGCTGACGCGGGTATAGGCGATGGTGGTAGAGGTAGTGGCAGTGGTCATCATCCTGAAAGCTTCCTTGTGCTTGGCTCAGTACATAGGCTCAGGATTCTAGGTGATGGCTCAGTATATTGCAACAGATTTGAGCTATCTATAGGCCGCATGCTGTGGTTGGCTCAGGACAGCAGGTTGCTTGGCTCAGGATGTGTACTCTTTGAGCTAGGGTTGTAGGGTGTCTGCCGTGGGTGGGAAGGAATGACCGCGCATCAGGCCAAGCGCTGGCGCTGTCTCTCTGGCTGGCGCTGGAAGCATGGTCCTACCAACGTGCATGCATTTGCGAACTGTTGCGGACGAATGGAAGGGCGACCCACCCGGTACGGGGGTAGTGAGTTTGAAGGCTTTATAGTAGATACGACCTCAGATTTTTCTGAAATAAAGATTTCGTGCAGAGCCGGGGGAAGGCTAAGGAGCGAAGGGTGACGGGACATAACGAGACATAACATGACGCAATGTAAAGTAAGGGTGTTGTGTCATTTTTACGGCGAAACAACTACATCTTGTGGTTTTTCGTCAAAAAAAGCTTGACCCGGATGGAAGTACTGGATAAAAAGGGAGTGTTGGCGTTTAACGCCCACAAAAAAGCCCCAGACCCTCTAATTGATAGAGACCGGAGCTATATCGTCTGTCTGGTGACCGCCTAGTAAACGAAACCAGCAGACTCGACCGCTGTAGCAGCAAGTCAGGCGAAGGAATATATCGTGGCACTGGTACTAGTACAAGACCGCCTGTCTCGGTTTGAGAACTGCCTATCGGCTGACTCGTTGTTTACAGCTTTGAAATCTTTAGGAGATGTTCATGCCTAGTAAAAAAAGCGGTAGCGGCAACGGCAAGCAAACAATCCATCGGAGTTCTATCTCGGGAAAGTTTGTTACCGAAAAGCATGTGCGTAAAAACCCGCGTACTACTCAAACCGAAAAACGATGAGGTACCTGTAAAATGGACGATTATTTCGTTAATAAAAATGCGCAATCCAATGGTGACCACGAAGTCCATAAAAGTGGTTGTAATTGGATGCCTCATTACAAGATTGCGCTCGGCCCCCATTTGGGTTGTTATTCTGCAGTGCTAGCTGCGCGGACACATTACCCTCAATCGAACGGCTGTGCCTTCTGTAGCCCGCTTTGCCACACGAGCTAACTAGCTCTTAACGTGCTGCCCTTCGCCAGAGGGGCAGTGATTCTTCAAGCCGCCCATCAGCGTAGAAATGCAACAAAGTTACCTTTATTTTGCGGCCTCAGGTGGTACATAAGGTGGTACAAGCACCTGTCAGCTGGTAATCTAAGGTCAGTATTCTGATAATTGATTCTTCTCTGCCTTCAACGGCGGAAGCCTCTATTCCAGAGGGCCACAGGGCATTCGCCGTGAACCCGGTCAGACCCGGAAGGGAGCAGCCGCAGCGGTTATATCGTGTGCCGGGGTGTGGCTGGTAGGGTTGCCACCCAATATCTTTGTACTACCTTCCCCTGTTTAAATTATCTCGCTGCTCTTGGCGGTTTTCTGCTGTCGATTCGCTGTGCATTGAGCGCCGCCGCGTCTCGCATTGTCGGTCCGCATTGGGTACAGTACCGGCTTGCACAATGGCCACACTGGACTGCAGAAATCCCGATGAGTTATCAGGTACTTGCTCGTAAATGGCGCCCCCGCCTGTTTCGTGAAATGGTTGGGCAGACGCACGTGCTGCAGGCGCTTATCAATGCGCTGGATAACAATCGACTGCACCATGCCTATCTGTTTACTGGCACCCGCGGGGTGGGCAAAACCACTATCGCGCGAATTCTTGCCAAGTGTCTGAATTGCGAAGTGGGTATTAGTTCAGAGCCCTGTGGTGAGTGTTCGGCGTGCCGCGAAATTGACGAAGGCCGCTTTGTTGATTTGATCGAAGTGGATGCCGCCAGCCGCACTAAAGTTGAAGATACCCGCGAGCTACTCGACAACGTGCAGTACGCGCCGTCGCGTGGGCGTTTCAAGGTTTATCTGATTGACGAAGTGCACATGCTTTCCAGCCACAGTTTCAATGCCCTATTGAAAACGCTGGAAGAGCCGCCGGAACACGTCAAATTTCTACTCGCGACCACCGATCCGCAAAAGCTGCCGGTCACTATATTGTCGCGTTGCCTGCAGTTTTCGCTGAAAAACATGCCGCCGGAAAAAGTCGTGGAGCACTTACGCTACGTGCTTGCGGAAGAGACCATCAGCTTCGATGATGAATCGCTCTGGCTACTCGGCCGAGCTGCTGATGGTTCTATGCGCGATGCGCTGAGTTTGACTGATCAGGCGATTGCCTTTGGCAATGGCGCACTGAAGGTGACGGATGTGCGCAGCATGCTGGGCACCATCGATCATGGGCAGGTGTTTGGTTTGTTGGAGGCGCTGGTTGCGCACGATGCTCGTGCGTTGATGCAAGCCGTTGCTGATCTGGCCGAGCAGGGCGCCGACTTTGCCGGGGTAATGGCTGAACTGATTTCTACCTTGCAGCGCTTGGCGATTGCCCAGGTGGTGCCGGAAGCCGCTGATAACAGCTTGGGTGATCAAGCTCGTTTGCTGGAATTGGCTGGCCGTATCAGCGCAGAAGATGTGCAGCTGTTTTATCAGTTGGGCTTACATGGCCGGCGTGACTTGCCCTTGGCGCCAGAGCAGCGCGGCGGCTTCGAGATGGCGCTGTTGCGGATGTTGGCGTTCCGTCCGGGTACCTTGGGCGACGCCCCGGTAGCCGCTGCCCCCGCAAGCCAAGCGGCTGTCTCTCCTCCTGGCCATGAGCCTGAACCGGAAAAGCCGGCAGGACTCAGCCCAGCCAAGGCTGAGTCCGCAAGCAGCAGGCCGCCTGATTCGCAGCAGTCAGATGCGGAGCAATCCAGCGTCGTTCGACTCGCTGCGCAGCCTTCCATTCAAGATGAAACAAAAGCTGCTGCAGTGATCGAATCAGCTGCGACTCAAGCTGTTGACTCCGTCGCAGCTATCGCCGCGCCTAACGAGCCGTTAGTAACGACAGCGCCGATACCGCAGCCCATTAATCCGCGTACGCCGGTTAAACCGCCGCAGAACGAGCCGCCAGCCGAATGGTTGGAGGCGCCGCCACCGCAGGATGACGCACCCGAGCGCGATGATGACGATGAGCCGCTGGATGTTTCTCAATACCTGGGTGATTGGTCAGATGACCAGCCAACGGCGGGAACAGAGGCTCAGCAGAGCGCTAGCGATGAAATCAGTCATTTGCCGCCGGCTACCGGTTTGGCGGCTGACTGGTTGGCGTTGTTCGATCAGTTGGGTTTGTCTGGCCTGACGCAGAGTATTGCTGCGCATTGCCAGTTGGTCGCCCGCGATGCTGGAATCTGGACGCTGCATCTTGATCCAGGACATAGCGCGTTGTACAACGAGAATCATCGGTTGCGTTTACAGCAAGCGCTCATCACCCAGCAGGGCAGCGAGCTGCGGCTGGACGTTGAAGTGCAGGCACCGCAACAGGAGACGCCGGCGGTTGCTGCCGCGCGTCGCAAGGCCACTAGACAGAAGGCCGCCGAGGCGAGTATTCATGCCGATCCTATGGTCCAACGGTTGCGCAATGAATTTTCTGCCGAAATATGTGAGGGCAGCATCCGCCCGGTTGATGCGCCCGCCCTTTAACCCCAGAGGAAACAATCATGATGAAAGGTGGCATGGCAGGCCTGATGAAGCAGGCTCAAGAGATGCAAGAAAAAATGGCCAAGATGCAGGAAGAATTGGCCAATGCCGAAGTGACCGGCCAATCTGGCGCGGGCCTGGTATCGGTTGTCATGACCGGACGTCACGACGTGCGTCGGGTCAGCATCGACGACAGTCTGATGCAGGAAGAAAAGGAAGTACTGGAAGACCTGATTGCGGCCGCATTCAATGATGCAGTGCGCAAGTTGGAATCCGCGAGCAAAGACAAGATGTCCGGCATGACCGCAGGCATGAATTTGCCCGACGGTTTCAAGATGCCGTTCTGATCAGGCTACAGGCGACGTATTCATGAGTTTCAGTCCGTTAATTCGACAGATGATCGACGCGCTACGGGGCTTGCCCGGAGTAGGTCCGAAAACGGCCCAGCGTATGGCGCTGCACTTGCTGGAGCGTGATCGCAGTGCGGCGGCGCATCTGTCGAAGGCCTTGGACCAGGCGCTGGCGGGGGTAGGTTACTGCCGTCGCTGCCGTACCCTGAGTGAGACTGAGCTCTGCGAGATATGTACCGATCCGCGGCGTGACGCCAGTTTGCTGTGTATTTTGCAAAGCCCCGCAGATGTGTGGGCGGTGGAGCAGGCTGGCGGTTTTAATGGTCGTTACTTTGTACTCAAAGGGCATCTGTCACCGATTGATGGCATGGGTCCGGATGAGATTGGTATTCCGGCTTTGTTGGATTGCCTTGAGGGCAGCGAAATTGCAGAGGTGATTTTGGCGACCAATCCTACGGTCGAGGGCGAAGCGACGGCGCACTATATCGCCAGCATGCTGCGTCCGCGTGGCATCAAAGTGTCGCGCATTGCCCACGGCGTGCCGCTGGGCGGTGAACTGGAATATATTGACGGCGGTACGCTGGCCCACGCATTGGCAGGCCGCACTCTGGTTCTTTGAGCTCTGAGCGCGACCTGTCGGTTATTCAGCTTGCCAGGTGACCATCCTGAAAATCGCGCACTGCTTGATGTATTTCTGCTTCGCTGTTCATCACAAAGGGCCCGTATTGCACTATGGGTTCGCCAATTGGCTTGCCCGCAATCAGTAGCACACGTGCTCCCTGGTCGGCTGCCTGCATTTCTACCAGCTCGCCCTGGCCGTACCGGCCCAACTGACCAGTCTTCAGTCTTGCGCGAGCTTTTTCACCCTGCACCTCGATATCGCCATCGTACACATAGCTCATTAGCGTATGACCCGCAGGTACGGGTAGTTCCAAGCGCTCGCCCGGCGTTAGCAACAGGTCGAGATACAGCGGTTCGGTTGATTTTCCGGTAATCGCACCCTGCAGTGTGGTGTTGTTGAACTCCAGCGTACCCGCAATCAACTTAAGCTTTCCGCCATTTCCGGTAGGGTATTCTGGCACCGCGTCAGCAGGCAGATCTTGATAATGTGCAGGTTGCATTTTTTCTGCGGCGGGTAGGTTGAGCCATAGCTGGAAGCCGCGCATGGAACCGTGGTCCTGCTGTGGCATTTCCGAATGGATGATGCCGCGTCCAGCGGTCATCCACTGCACACCGCCTGGCTCTAGCAGCCCGCGATTACCCATGTGGTCCTCATGCAGCATGCGACCTTCAAGCATATAGGTAACGGTTTCGAACCCGCGATGGGGATGTGACGGAAAGCCACCGATGTAATCTTCCGCGCTGTCCGAGCCAAATTCGTCGAGCATCAAGAAGGGGTCAAAGCGTGCGCTGTCGCGACCGCCAAACACACGAGTGAGTTTGACACCGTCGCCATCGGAAGCGGGTTGACCGCTGATGGTCTCAAGCAGATCGCGTTTCTTAAGATGGGTCATGACGCACCTCCGAGATCAGGTTGTGCGTCATTGTAGTAACAAGAAATTCGATTTAATAACGCAATTTTTGCGTCGTTTGCATCGAATTTACTGATTTATTCTTTCTGCTCGGTCTTGGGCTTGGCTGCGTTGACCGGAGTTTGCTTCTCGGCATCACCATCGAGCGCGTCAATCAGGCGCTGATAAGCTTGGCAGGCATCGAAGCTGCTGTCGGCAGGATTCTCTTCCTGCAGCTTGTTCATACGCTCGCGCAGCTCTTCCGCTTTGCCTGGATTGTTTTTTGTCATGTCATAGATAAGTTGCGCTACGACTCCAGCCTTGGCGATGGCTATTTCCGGCGTGCAAAGCTCAGGTTGCTCGGCGGTGTCAGCAGAGGCATTGGTGGCCGACAGGCAGAATAGAGCGGCGAGCAGCAGTGCTGAAAAGTGTTTCATCATTACCTCAGGGGTGGGTATCCAGACCCTAATGGTAGCTGTATAGACGCCAGGCTCCAAGTGAGGAAGTTGTACGTTGTTATATGCGACCAAGTGCACGACACTCTAGATAGTCAAATAGAGGGCGGTAAATGAAGGGTTTGCGTGCGATTGCCTGGGGATCACTGATCTGTGTCTGCGCTAATGTGTCGCAGCTACAGGCTGCCAAGTTGAAGCTGGGATTCGGTACCAACAAGCCTCCGTACGTCTATGAGTTTGAATCGCGTGGACTTGAGTTTGATCTGGTTGCTGCGGCGTTGCGCGAAGCGGGTGACGAAATGACCCCCTACTATGCGCCTATGGAGCGTTTGCACCTGATGCTCAAGCGTGGCGAGTTGGATGCTATAGCCACAACCAGCTCGGCCAGTGGCGTCAGTGCCTACTATTCCGACAGTTATCTCGAATACCAGAATGTTGCGGTCAGTCTAGCGGGCAACAAGATCATACTGCGCAACATTGCTGACCTTGAGGACTACTCGGTAAGCGCTTTTCAGCGTGCACGCTATTTGCTCGGGAATGAGTTTGGCGCCATGGTTAGCCGCAATCCGGCGTATCGAGAGGAGGCTCGGCAGATTACCCGCAACCTGTTGTTGTACTCGGGGCGGGTTGAGGTAGTGATCGCCGATGAGCGGATATTCAACGCGTTTAATCCAGTGGTTTCGGACCAGGTGGACGTGCAACAGCCGGTGACGCTGCACCGGCTGTTTCCGCCTACCCCTTACAGTGTGGGCTTTGTTGATAGCGCCGCGCGGGACCGTTTCAATCAGGGGCTCGCTGCTTTGCGTACCAGTGCTGACTACCAACGCATCATGGCGCGCTACCCGTCGCTCTGATGCGGCTTGGGCAGCTCAGTTGCGGCTTTTCTGCCAGTCTTTTTTGAGGCTGCTCCAGAAGGTCTTCAAGCTGAGCACCTTGTGATCAACGGCATCAATAAACTCATCCAGGTGCTCAATCAGGTCATGCTGGCTGGCATCATTGTCACTGTGGTTCGCCAGTTGGTTTTCCAGCTGGTTGAGTGATTCGCGGAGCGCTTTAATACGCTCTTCGGTTTCCTGCTTGCTGTATGGATTCATTGGGTTTGCTCCTTGCGATTTAAAGTTGACCAATGCCGATCAGCGCTAACGGCAGTACGAAGAAGGTGCCGCCGATATAGCCGGCAACATAGAGTTTGTTACGTTGTGCCAGCGTCGCCAGGCCTTCAGCGAGACGCGGTGGGATCTGGCGTAGAAACGGCAGTCCATAAATCAGCGCGATGCCGAGTAAATTGAAGAACAAGTGCACCAAGGCGATCTGTAATGCCAGCACCGCGTTATCTCCAGTAATCGCCGTGGCCGCCAGCAGAGCGGTCACGCAGGTGCCGATGTTGCTGCCGAGCGTGAAGGGGTAGACCTGGCGCATGGAAAACACGCCAGTGCCGGCCAGTGGGACGATCAGTGAGGTGGTGGTTGAGGATGACTGCACCAGCACGGTAATGACGGTGCCGGATGCCATGCCGGAGATCGGGCCACGGCCAACGCTGGCATGCATGATGTCTTTCGCGCGCCCGACCATTACCTTGCGCAGTACTCGACCGATAGCCGACACCACGAAGAGAATCATGCCGATACCGATCAAGATCAGGGCAATGCCCTGCCAGACGGAACCCGGCAACCAGGACACGCAAAACTTAAGCAGATCAATGGCCGGCGAGAGTAGGGTCTTCATCACGTTAACGCTGCCCATATCCAGACTGGCGTCGCTGACCAGCAGGCCTGCCACTACTTCTGAGCTGCGCTGCAGCGGGTGAAACAGCAGCTCAATCGGCAGCAACAAAATCACCGCAAGAATATTGAACGCGTCGTGCACCGTCGCGGCAGCAAAGGCGCGACGGAATTCCTCTCCGTTGCGCACGTGTCCAAGCGCGACAATGGTGCTGGTCAGCGAGGTTCCGATGTTGGCGCCCATGATCAAGGGGATGGCGATCTGTACCGGCAAACCGCCAGCGACCAGTCCAACGATGATTGAGGTAACGGTGCTGGAACTTTGAATGAGGGCAGTGGCAACCAGCCCAATCATCAAACCAACGAAAGGGTTGGTAGCGAAAGAAAACAGCTCTTTGGCGTTGTCGCCAGCCGCCGCTTTGAAACCGCCGCCAATTGCACCAACGGCGGCCAGCAGCAAATACACCAATACCACCACAGTGAGCCATGACAGCCACTGGCGGCTGGCCGGTTGGGTCGGTTCTTGTGATAGCGGTTGTTGTGCAACAGATGGGGCGTGGTTGCTCATCCCGGACGTCCTGTATGAGTGAAGGTTTTGATAACCTCCGACTCTCTACCGCGCGCGTGCTGAACTCATGACGTTAGGATGAACTTGTGATGACAATCGGCGCAGAAGGTTAGTCTTGCGCGGCAAGAAAGTCGCGCAACATCTCCGGTGGTACATCACGTTTATGGCTGAGACTGGCGTCGCCGGTGTCTGGGTGGAACACGATAAGCAGTTCTTTACGTTCGAGCAGTTTGCGCACCTGCGCAACGCGTTGCTCAAGGCTGTCGTCAAAGCCGTTATCGGTGCCGTCACGGGTGACAAAATCTTCCAGCAAGGTTTGCAGGGTATCGGTTTCGAGCATTTGGTAAGGGATCAGCATGGGTCTACTTCTCGGATGACAGGATGAGCAGTGCTACACTCGCAGGCCTTCGATAGACTGATTGACCTGTAATGATTACTGACCCGCTATTCTACCTGTGTGCCATTCCCGCCGTCCTGCTCTATGGCATTGCCAAGGGAGGTTTTGGCGGCAATATCGCGATTCTTTCAGTCCCTCTAATGGCGATGATAGTTGCGCCGCAGCAGGCGGCAGCTATTCTGCTACCGATTCTCTGCGCCATGGATCTGGTCGCGCTGCGTACGTTTCGCGGTCGCTGGGATAAAACCAATCTGCGCATCATTTTGCCAGCGGCGCTGGTCGGCATAGCGCTGGGCGCGTTGACTTTTCGCTATCTCAACGATTCACATATCAAGTTGCTGATCGGTGGGATCGCACTGATGTTTACGCTGAACATGCTACTGCGCCGAGGCGTGACCACGCCTCGGCAGGCGAGCCGCTGGCGGGGCAGCTTTTGGGGCATGATGTCGGGTTTTACCAGTTTTGGTATTCACGCCGGCGGTCCGCCTATCAACGTATACATGCTGCCGCAGCGGCTGGAAAAAACCTTGTTGATGGGCACCATTGCGGTGTTTTTTACCGTGGTCAATTGGGTGAAAGTGCCGGCCTATGTGTATCTGGGGCAGTTCTCCAGCGAAAACTTGCTGACCTCGCTGGTGTTGCTACCGTTAGCACCGATCGGCGTGCTGCTGGGCTTCTGGATGTTGCAGCGCAGCAATGAGCAGCTGATCTATCGTCTGTGCTACATCTTCTTGTTTCTGACCGGCGGCAAGCTGTTTTACGAGGGTGTCATGGGCTTGGTCTCGGCTTGATTAGACGCTTCAAGCTGCTGTACAGGGTCTCGCTCTGGACCGGCTTGGCCAGATAGTCATCCATCCCAGCGGCCATGCCTTCAAGGCGGTGGTTATCGAGGATGTGTGCAGTCAGTGCGACTATAGGCGTCCGTTTGAGGTGCTCGCGCTGTTCATGGGCACGGATGCGCCGGGTCGCTTCAAAGCCGTCCATCACCGGCATTTCACAATCCATCAGTATGAGGTCATAGCTTTCTGGGTCATCGCGATAGGCAGAGAGAGCCTCGATGCCGTTAGCTACCATATCTACGCTGTAACCTACTTTCTCCAACAACGCGCGCACCACCAGCTGATTAACGGTGTTGTCCTCTGCAACGAGCAGATGGCCGTGGGCGTATTCTGCTCTCGACGGTGGATTGACGTTGTCGGTCTTGGTCAGTGTGTCGAGCGTCTGTAATCGGTGCAGGAGCTCACGCATCTGAATCGGTAGCAGCGGTGTGTTGTGGGCGATTAAGCCGGGCGTCGAACTGGGTAGTGCGGCACGGTGCTCCTGCGGGCTCCGCAACAACAGCGTTGGGATCATTTCCTGTTGCGCCTGATGCAGCAGCTGGTCCAGTGGCTCGTCGGCCAGACCTTGGGTGGCGATGATCAGCAGGTCGCAATCCTGGATAGTGATTGCAGCCTCTTCAGACGCCAGAGTACGACTGGTAACTCGACAGCCTAACCGTTGTAATTGCAGCCGATAGGTTAATTGAGCGCGGGGTTGCTGGGCGATTAATAGCGCGTTTGGAGCACTCGCTGCGCTGGTAATCGCAGGCTCTTCCTTATTTTGGGCTACCGGTAGTTCAAGGGTAAAGCGGAAGCAGGAGCCGTTGTCCTGTTCACTGGACAGGCTGATTTGGCCGCCCATCATGCCGATTAGCTCCTGACTGATGGTCAGTCCCAGCCCGCTGCCGCCATAACGGCGAGTGGTGCTACTGTCAGCTTGCGTAAAAGAGCGAAACAGGTTTTCGCGAGCCTCCGGGGCAATCCCTATACCGGTATCGGTGACGCTGAAAGACAACTGCCAACGTGTGTGTTGTCCCTTAATGGGTAAGCCGCTTATATCCATGGCTATGTAGCCGCGCTCGGTAAACTTGAAGGCATTGCCGAGCAGGTTTAATAGCACCTGTTTTAGGCGGGTAGGATCGCCAATCAGCTGCTGGGGGATGTCGGGAGCGATGCTGCAGTATAGATTCAGGCCTTTATCCACTGCTTGTGCCGTGAACAAGCTGGCGGTATCGGAAAGCAACTCTTCCGGGTCGAAAGCGATGGTTTCCAGCTCGACCTGGCCGGATTCCAAACGAGCGAAATCGAGTATGTCGTTGATCACCGTGATCAGCGTATTCCCAGACTTGCGGATGGTGTCTAAGTAAAAACGCTGAGTGCTATCCAAACGGGTGTCGTGCAGCAACTGCAGCATGCCCAGCACGCCATTTAGCGGGGTGCGGATCTCATGACTCATACGCGCTAAAAAACGGCCTTGCGCGTGCGATTCCAGCCGCGCTTGACGTGTTTGCTCGTCAGCCAGGTAACGTGCTTCCTTCAGAGCATTGATGCGGTCGGCAAGACCCAGTGAAAGGATAAACATTTCCACGCAAATGCCTAATTTCACCCAGGTAGTACCGTAGGTATAGCCAAACAGTTCAAAGCCTAACGAACCCGCCGTGGACAGCATCAACGAGCAGAGCAGCAGGACCCAGGCGCAAGTGTAGTAGGAGCCGTAGCGGAACCCCTGGCGCCAGACGCGCAGGCCGCTGAATAGCAAAATGGCTGAACTGGTGAGTACGAACAGGCTTGCCGCTTGGTTATATAAGTCCTGGCTGATCAGTGGTAGCAACAGCATGCTCAATAGCACCACGACTATTTTCACACGCAGTAACCGATCAAGCATTGGAAAATGCGCAGCGGTATGCAAGAAATGGCGACTGAACTGGGTGGCGACAGCGCAATGCAGAAACATCAGGGTATAAATTGACAGCGATTGTACGGTGTTGCCAGGCGCGACCCATTTCCATAGCACGCCGTCGAAGGCGAGCATGAATAGCATCATGTTGAAGGCGTATATCAGATACCAAAGGTAGGTAACTTCGCGTAGCGATACCAGCAGAAAAAGATTGTAGGCAAAGAGCCCAAGCATGATGCCGTAGAACAAACCGGCGGCCAGGCTGCTGTTCTCTTGCGCTACAGCGTTGGCCGGCCAGGTGGAGGCGTATAGCGGCACAAACACTGTGCTGCTGGTTTCAACGCGTAGAAAAAAAGCGTTGTCCCCGGGAGCCAGGGTGATTGGTAGCCAGTGGTTGCGAACCTCTATGGGCCGCTGGGCTTCATTGATATGGTCGCCGCTTTGCTGATGCGCTACCTCATTCGCACCAAGCTGATAGAGATCCAGTTGGTCGAGCAGGTTGTAGTTGACTTCAATAACGGCGTCTTGGGGCAGGCTTGCGGGGTTGGCTAAGGTGAAACGCAGCCACCAGACCGAATGGTTTTTGCCTTGATTGACGTGCTTACTGCGGGTGATTCGCCAATCTGCGGAGCTTGTGCGCGAACGCACCTCAGCTAGCGTCAGACTGGCGCTGGGGTCTTCTAGAATCTGCAGATGCGCGGCCAGATTAACCCGCGGCGTGCGCTCATCCAGGGTGACGGCGGCAGGTGGCGCTGAGGCAACATCGAACTGCACGGGCGTGTTAGCGGACTGTGCGGCGGTTTGCCAAAACGTTAGACAGAAGAACAGCAGAAACAGGCGGCACTCGCGCATTGATATTCTTATCCGATCGACCCATCAACTGATTATGTTGTTTGAAATGTGATGGTGTTGGCCAAAGGCTAGCACAAGCAGCTCATTCTGGTGATAAGCGGTTGTTCGCTTTCTGACGGTCGGCACGGTCGCCGCGAATCAGATGCCGCAGCATAAAACGGCTCGGGTGAACTGCTTCGGCCAGGTCACGTGGCAAAGGCAAAGGCTCTCCCGTTATCCAGGCAGCCACGAGTTCACCGCCAAGCGGGCAACTGATTAAGCCTCGCGAGCCATGCGCCGCATTGACGTACAAATCTTCATGCCAAGGCGCTGCCGCTATGGGCTGTTGGGAGGCGTCCTTGGCGAGCACCGAATAGCGTTCAACAAAGAGTGCAGGATCGGCCATGGGTCCGATCAAAGGCAGGTAATCTGGCGCGGTGCAGCGCAGAGCTGCGCGAGCTTGCAGATCGGCAGCTTGCGAGCGGTAGTCGGCGAAACTATTAGCCAGTTGCGGCGACAGCGCCTCCAGTAGGTCAAGATTGCTCAGGTTTTCTTCTGCGCTGACCTGATTGTCTAACCGGTCGAAACGGAAGCTGGCGCCCAAATGATGTTGTGCTTGCCGGGCGGGGGAAATATATCCGTCGGCGCATAGCACTGTTTGTAAACTGCGGCTTTCAGTGGTCACAGGTAGATGGGTAATCTGCCCGCGAATGGCCTTGAGTGGCAAATGGTTGCTTTGCGCGAAACGGGCGCTCTCGTGGGCGCAGCAGATGATGGCCACCGGTGCGCTAGCCAATATTTCGCCCTGCTGGTTGATCACCTGCCAACGGCCGTCGACGCGTTCCAGGCGCTCTGCCTCGACCAAGGGCTTGGTGCTAATCAGCGCATGATGCGCTAACTGCCTGCACAGCGCCGGTGGATTGACCCAGCCAGCGGTTGGGAAGAATAGCCCGCCGTTCTCTACAGCCACAGCCGCCAGCTTGCTGGCTTGCTGCGCGCTAACCGCATACAGAAAGTCGCGCGGGTAGCCCTGCTCAGCCAGCTGCGTTTGCCGCTCGGCTTCTTTGTGGTTTTTTGCCAACTGGAGTACGCCGCAAGCTTGCCAACTATTCTCGGTTTGCGGCAGCTCTCGGTGGAGTAACCGCAGGCTGTATTGGTAACTACCTTGAATAAACCGTGACAGCGGTGGGTGATGGGGTGACAGCTTGGCGTATAAAATGCCCTGCGGATTACCAGAGGCCTCCTGCGCCAGTTCCGCGTGCCGTTCCAGCAAGGTGACTTGCCAACCGCGTCGCGCCAGCGCGTGCGCAGTACTGCAGCCGGCCAGACCGCCGCCGATTACCAGTGCGTGTCGCTCGCTACGAGCTGGCGGCGCTGGCCTGGCGAACCAAGGTGCTTGCCAGACAACGGCAAATGGCTGGTTGCTTCGCTCGCCACAGAGTATCGCTGGTTTGTCGTCAACGCCGTCAACCTTGCGAACGCTAAACCCGGCTGTTTGCAAGCTGCTGCGCACGTCATCAATGCAAGTGGACGTGGCCACAGTGGCGTTGTCCTTGGAAAGCTCCGCCATGCGCCGAAAAAGCGGTGGTTGCCACATATGCGGATTTTTAGCAGGCGCAAAACCGTCGAGAAACCAGGCATCGACCTTGGCATCAAGCTGCGGCAGGGTGTCGAGCAGATCGCCAATCAGCAGGGTCAGTGTTACCCGGCCGTTGGCTAGGCTGAAATGTTGCCAACCGGGCGCCAGCCCGCTGTATTGAGCCTCAAGCTGCTCAGCCAAGGCAGCCAGTTCAGGCCAGAGATTCAGCGCTTTGTGCAAGTCTTGCGCAGTAAGCGGGTATTTCTCGGCGCTGACAAAATGTAGCTGCGCGCTGGCCGGTGCTACCTGATCCCATAGTTGCCAGGCAGCGAGGAAGTTCAAGCCAGTACCAAAACCCGTTTCAGCAATACAGAAATGCGCATGAGGTGCCAACAGAGCCCAGCGCTCGGACAGCTGGCTGTTTTGCAAAAAGATGTAGCGCGCATCGTCCAGACCCGCGTCGCCGGAGAAGTAAACGTCAGCAAACTGGGTGGAGAAGGGCTGTCCACCTGCTAACCATTCCAACTCTGCGCTGTAGGAGGTGGGCTCTGTCACTGGGTGCTCCGAAATCAGGAATTCGGAGCTATTGTAACTCTGCTAGATCGAATAGCTGTCGTCAGATTACGCTGATACTCAGCCCATATTGGGCAGTATCAACAGCAGCCAAGTAGCGAGGAATACCAGGCCGACGGTCGACCATTTTGGGTTGATCAGATTTTTCATGGCATACGCCTTTTATTTTTATTGGGCATTGGCCTCTTGTGGAGGCTTTTTCTAGGCGCCTGCCGCGGGTGACGGCTGAGCGCAAGGGGACGCGACTGATGCATACCCAATGGGGGTAAGTCGCGCTCCACAAGCTATTTATAACATGTGTTTATGTTGAGTTTAGTGATCTAAATCGCTTCTATTAGACCATTTGGCTACAAGACGTGACGCCCATGTCGCTAACTACTATGAAACCGTCATCAGCTTGTCATCTTTGTGCGCAATACGGCTTTTCTGTTGTTCTCGGGTCAGTCTAACTGATCAGTTCTTGCGGCCATGATCAGGTCGTTGCGGTGCAGACCGCCCAGTTTATGGCTCCACCAGGTAACGGTTACCTGGCCCCATTCGGTCAGCAGGGCAGGGTGATGATCTTCTTGCTCTGCGAGTGCACCCACTTGATTGGTGAAAGACAGCGCGGCGTTGAAGTCCTTGAATGTATAAACCTTCTCAATGCGCTCGACCGAATCGACATTTTTTACTACCCAATCGGGCAATTGCGGCAACAGATTCTCTATCTGCTCCTTGAGGAGTTTTGTTGCGGCGGCGCTGCTGGTATCCAGCGATTGTTTTGCGAGATCTGACATCTGATTCTCCTGTTGAACTAAGTACGTCCAGCATAGCAGCCGGTGGTGCTTATGACGTTGCTTGCGTCAGGGCGTATGATGAGCGCTGACGCGGTTGGAGTATTGAGTTTGCGACGAGCACAGGTGATTGGCATGCGGTGGCTAGGACGTAGCCTTCGGTTTATTGGTTGGCGTGCGGACAGCACCAGCCACCGCGAAAAGGCGATCTCGGCGCTGGGTACTACGGTGTCGCTGCTGCTGGTGTACTGGACTACTCATTTCGGCTTTGGTGCCGAGGGCGCGCTTTGGGTTACTGGCTCCATGGGGGCTAGCGCGATTTTAGTGTTTGCCATGCCGCATGGCACGCTTTCGCAACCCTGGCCAGTGATCGGTGGTCATGTGCTATCCGCCACCTTTGCGGTGGCCTGCATTCAATGGTTACCAAGTAACGCGCTAATGGCTGCGCTGGTGGTGGGTGGCAGCGTGCTGGTGATGATGTACGCGCGGTGCTTGCATCCGCCGGGCGGCGCGACAGCGATGATTGTTGTGCTGGGTGGTCCCACGGTGGCCGATGCCGGGTACGGCTTTGTGCTCTACCCAATCTTGCTTGATTGCGTGATCATCGTCTGTGCCGCCATGTGTTTCAACAGCTTGTTCGAGAGCCGCCGTTATCCCTTGGCGTTGGTCAAACATGAGGTGACCCGTGCACCGGGCATCGCACCGGAAGACTTTGAGCATGCGTTGAAACAGATGAACTCCTTTATGGACATCCAATTTGACGACCTGCTGCGTTTGGTGGAACTGGCCAATGCAAATGCGCAAAGTAAAGGCGTTAGTGCCGACGAGCTGGCCGAAGGTTACTTTTACAGCAACGGCCTGCCGGGCGGGAATTGGTCGGTACGTGAGGTGCTGCAGGTAATGCACCGGCCGGGTCGAGCAGGGCGCGTGCGTTATCGCATTGTAAAAGGGCGCGGCGAGGGTGGTAATGGCATCTGTCGCTCAAGCGAATTTGTCCGCTGGGCGCGCTATCGGGTTGAAGCAGACAAAGATAGTGAGGCTTGGCATCGCGTGATGGCCACTTGAATGGCTCGAATACCATAACAGTTTGCTGCGCAACCGCGGCTCAGCTGTCTCTATCGCGGTTGCCTGCCGCGTTTTAAAATAGTTCTCCTCCTTTTTTTCCGAGTTCCCCTTCATGCATGTTGCGTCCGGTCGCTGGTTGTACGGATTTCTGTTGGCGTTGACCACCACCATTCTTTGGGGTGTTTTGCCGATCATGCTTAAGGCCGTGCTGGAGGTAATGGACCCCTATACGGTTACCTGGTATCGCCTGTTCAGCGCCGGCATTGTGCTGTTCTGCTGGCTGGCCGCCAAGCGTCGATTGCCATCTATCAAAGCGTTGTCTGTGCGCAATCGGGGCCTGCTGCTGGTAGCAGTGCTGGGTCTGGCGTTTAACTACGTGCTTTACGTGATGGCCTTGCAGCGGCTTACGCCGGGTACCATGCAGCTGATTATTCAGGTGGCGCCGGTACTGCTGATGTTTGGCAGTATGCTGGTGTTTCGTGAGCGTTTTGGCATTGGGCAGGTGATAGGCCTGTTGATATTAATTCCGGGCTTTGCGCTGTTTTTCAATCAGCGCCTGATGGAGCTGATGACGCAGCTCAGCAGTTATACGCTGGGTATTCTGATTGCGCTGGTCTCGGCGCTGAGCTGGGCTTTATACGGTTTGGCGCAAAAGCAGCTGCTGACCATCTGGTCGTCGGTGACGGTGATGATGGTGATCTATTTGGCCTGTTCATTGCTGCTCTGGCCGTTAGCTTCACCGCTAGAAGTATTGCAGTTGTCGACGTTGCAGCGCTGGTTGTTGCTCGGTTGCTGTCTCAATACGCTGGTGGCCTATGGTGCTTTCGCCGAGGCTCTGGCGCACTGGGAAGCCTCGCGGGTGAGCGCCACTGTAGCCACCACGCCGCTGTTCACCTTCTCGATGGTAGCGCTGGGCTCGATGCTGTGGCCGAGCCTGATCGAGCCCGAGTTGCTCAACTCGCTGGCTTACTTGGGCGCCCTAATGGTGGTCAGCGGATCTGCCTTGATTGCGCTGGCGCCCAGCCTGATTCAAAATTTGCGTAATCGCCGCTTACGGCGGCTGAGTATCACTCCGCCGCCAAGCTCCTGATCACGCCTTAGGCGCATGCTCGCCGAGCATTAGCTCGGGTCTGACTGCGGCGTCAAACTCAGCTTCAGTCAGATACTCCAATGCGAGTGCGGCCTGCTTCAGGGTAGTGCCCTCGGTGTAGGCTTTTTTGGCTATGTCTGCCGCCTTGTCGTAGCCGATCACCGGGTTCAGCGCGGTGACCAACATCAGACTGTTGTCCAAGTGTTCGCGCATGCGCGCCTCATCCGGTTGCATGCCTTCAACACAATGCTCGCGGAAGCTGTTGCAGGCATCGCTAAGCAGACGGATAGATTGCAGCAGGGTATGAATGATCACCGGCTTGAACACGTTCAGCTGCAACTGACCATTGCTGGCGGCAATGCTCAAGGTAGTGTCATTGCCAATCACCTGGCAGGCGACCATCGACAGCGCCTCACACTGGGTTGGGTTGACCTTGCCAGGCATGATCGAGCTGCCTGGCTCATTCGCAGGCAGGCGCACTTCAGCGAAACCGGCGCGGGGCCCGCTCCCGAGCAGGCGCAGGTCATTGGCCAGCTTCATTAATGTGACCGCCAGTTGTTTGCAGGCGGCATGCAGTTGTACCAGTGGCTCATGCCCGGCCAACGCGGCAAATTTATTCTCGGCGCTGGTAAAGGGTAGGCCGGTCAGCTCAGCTACCTCACGGGCAAACTCAACGGCAAATCGTGGCGGGGTGTTCAAGCCTGTACCTACCGCAGTACCGCCCTGTGCCAGTGCTAGCACCGCAGGCATGGCCTGCTCAACGGCGTGCATGCCCATCTCCAACTGTGCAACAAACGCAGAGAGCTCCTGCCCAAAGGTGACCGGTGTGGCATCCATCATGTGGGTGCGACCAATTTTGATCAGCTGCGCATGGCGCTCGGACTGCGCCTGCAGTGCGTCGCGTAGCCCACATACCGCAGGCAGTAGTGTTTGATGCGATTGCAGTGCGGCTGCGATGTGCATCGCGCTAGGAAAGGTATCGTTAGAGCTTTGCGACTGGTTAACCTGATCGTTCGGATGCACCGGCTGCTTGCTGCCAAGCGGCTGCCCGGCTAACTCGTTGGCGCGGTTGGCAATCACTTCGTTGGCGTTCATGTTGCTCTGGGTGCCGCTGCCAGTCTGCCAGACAGAGAGTGGGAATTGCTCATCCAACGTGCCATCGATCACTTCATCTGCGGCGCGTTCAATCAGGCTGGCTAGCGCCGGGTCTAGTTCGCCGAGCTGGCGATTGGTGCGTGCCGCGGCTTTTTTTATCATGCCTAACGCATGCACAACGGGCAACGGAATGCGCTCCTCGCCGATGGCAAAATGAGCCAGCGAGCGCTGTGTCTGTGCGCCCCAATAGCGCCCGGAAGCGACCTCTATCGGCCCCATGCTGTCGGTTTCGGTGCGTGTCGGCATAGTGGTTTCCCTTGTTTATCGAAATGAATGAAATGCAGCCTGTTACCGAGGTTCTTGAAGAGTAGTCTGAGTTGGTCATTGCGCACTTGCTGTGCAACTTGGACCCTAACGACTCTTCGTGGTTCGCCTGCCAGCGCTATTGCTTTGGGCTACAATGGCTCCTCGTTATTTTCCGGAGGTGATCATGGGCACTACCCAACAGGCATTGGAACAGGCATTGCAGGCGCTCGCACCGAGCCACATTGAACTGCTCAATGAAAGTTACATGCACAGCGTGCCGCCGGGCTCAGAGTCGCATTTCAAGGCGATATTGGTAAGTGATCAATTCAATGGCCTGAACGCGGTTAAGCGCCACCAGGCGGTGTATCGCGTGCTTGGCCCGCTGATGCAAAAAATTCATGCTTTGGCTCTGCATACTTATACCGATGAGGAGTGGCAGGCGCGCCAGCAAGCCCCGGCGTCGCCGAACTGTTTGGGCGGCAGCAAGGCTGATGGGTAAGTAGGCCGACCGCAGGCGGTTTTGCCGTCGTTAAGGGTTTGCTAGAATGCGCCGGCGACAAAGGTAGCCGGTTTACTGCTGCTGGCTCGCGCGATTTCCAAGGTGCGCCCTTTACGTGGGCGTCAACTGAATACATGAGGTAAGCATGTCTGCAATTGTTGTTGTAGCGCTCTACAAGTTCGTCTCGCTGGAAGACTATCAGGCCCTGCGCCAGCCGCTGCTCGATACCCTCACTGCCAATGGTGTAAAGGGTTCGTTGCTGCTTGCCCGTGAAGGCATTAACGGCACCGTGGCGGGCCCGCGAGCGGGCATGGAGGCGGTATTAGGGTGGCTGCGCAGCGATCCACGTCTGAGCGATCTGGACCACAAAGAGTCGCTGTGCGACGAAATGCCGTTTTATCGCACCAAGGTCAAACTGAAAAAAGAGATCGTTACACTCGGGGTAGATGGCGTATCGCCGACCAAGCGCGTCGGGACCTATGTCGAGCCGCAGGACTGGAACGCGCTGATCAGCGACCCGGAGGTATTGTTGATCGATACTCGCAACGATTACGAAGTGTCGATCGGCAGCTTCCAGGGTGCGGTAGACCCTAAGACCAAAACCTTCCGCGAGTTCCCCGAGTACGTTAAAGCGCATTACGATCCGGCCAAACATAAAAAGGTCGCGATGTTCTGCACGGGCGGTATCCGTTGTGAGAAAGCCTCTAGCTACATGCTGGAAGAGGGTTTCGACGAGGTGTTTCACCTGAAAGGCGGGATTCTCAAATACTTTGAAGAAGTACCATCTGAGCAGTCGATGTGGGATGGAGAATGTTTTGTGTTCGATAACCGCGTGACGGTACGCCACGATCTGGCGCCGGGCTCGTTTGACCAATGCCACGCCTGCCGTCATCCGGTCTCAGCAGAAGACATGGCCTCGGTACTCTATGAAGAAGGCATCAGCTGCGCGCGTTGCTACGACAGTCTGCCGGAAAAGACCCGGCAGCGCGCGATAGAGCGGCAGCGACAGATTACCCTGGCCAAAGTGCGCAATCAGCCGCATCCTATTGGTCAACCCCAACACCTGGCCTCTCCCAACGCCAAGGTGGATTAAATTGCAACGCGTGAGGTAACTGATGAGTCAGCGCCTGATCTACGTGATGGACCCCATGTGTTCATGGTGCTGGGGATTTGCCCCGGTTATCGACGCTATTATCGAAGCTCATCCACAGTTGCCACTGCACTTGGTCGCCGGCGGCCTGCGCGCCAATCATGGCGCGCCCTTGGATGACCATACGCGTGCAGTGCTGGCTGAACATTGGCAGGCTGTAGCGCAAGACTCCGGCCAGCCGGTCGGTGATCCACAGACGTTGCCCGCGACCTTTGTTTACGATACGGAACCGGCTTGCCGTGCTTTGGTCGTGGCTCGAGAGCTGGATGCCACTAAAGCCTGGGGGTTTGTGCACGCGCTGCAGCAAGCATTCTATGTGGGTGTAGAAGACGTGACGCATGCGGCGGTGCTGATGCGTATTGCCGAGTCTGCGGGCTATCCTGTTGACGATTTTGGCGTGCATTTTGATCAGCAAGAGATGCGCGAAATGACACTGGCTGACGTCAGCTGGGTCGCGGATCTAGGGATGGCGGGCTTACCGATTTTACTGGCGGAGCGGGATGGGCAGTTGGCGCTGTTGGCTAACGGCTATCAGGCGGCAGAACAGGTTTTGCCATTATTGGCGCGCTGGGTAACAGCGGGTGAGAAACGCGGTGAAGTGCTAGCCTGACAGCGAGCGAGGCGATTGAACGCCCGCAGCCAGGTTGCCTTAACTTATTTGCGCGGCGAAACCAGTGCCGGCTTTTGCTTTTCTTCCGGGGCGTTAAATAGCAGGAACAGCTGAGTTAACACGCCAGGAATGTGCTCCATCATGTCTTCGACCATATCCTGGTCTTCTGCAATTTCTGCAAATTCGGGCTCTTCGGCAAACAGACCAGAACCAACCATGACCGGCAACAGCAACTCGCTGACCATCTCTTCGTCGTTCTCGAACCAGGCTTCCTCGCGCAGAAACACACCTTCCATAAAGCCAATGCACCAGCTACGCAGATCTGAGTAGTCCGGCTCATCGCCAAGGCTCAGCTCGCACGGCAGTTCCAGGTCCTCATCGCTGGCCAGTTCGCGGGCAATGCGGGTTTTGAGTTCTTCGAGCGTGCCGACAATCTCGGCCTGCTGTTGCTCATCAGCGTAGTTGGGGGTTTCAGCGAACAGCTCTGCTAGCCACTCTTCAGAGGAAACTTCTGCAGGGCTTACTGACAGAGCGGCGAGATAGCCGCAGGCAGCCATGTAGTCCAGCGCTTCATCGTGCAGGTCATCGGCGTCCAGGAATTGCTGTAGGCGCTGGAGTTGATCATTAAATGACATGGGACACCTCTCTATGATTATTCCGGCATTTTACGCATGCCCCCGGACAATTGCCAAAGACGTTATACTCGCCAGCCCATGAGCTGGTCCTGATCTACATAGGAGTTCCATGCGCGCGCAAGCTCTGCAACAACTACGTGACGTTTTTGGTTACGGTGAATTCCGTGGCCAACAGGCCGATATCATCGATCAGGTAGCCACCGGTGGCGACGCTCTGGTGCTGATGCCCACTGGCGGCGGCAAGTCCCTGTGCTTTCAAGTGCCAGGATTACTGCGCGAGGGTTTGACGGTGGTGGTCTCACCGCTGATCGCCTTGATGGACGATCAGGTTGCCACTCTGCAGGAGTTGGGGCTGCGCGCGGCAGCGTTAAACTCTACCTTGAGCGACGATCAGCAACGTGAGATTGCTCGGCAGATGCGCGCCGGCGAGCTGGATTTTCTCTATATGGCACCCGAGCGCTTGCTCAAAGCGCGCACGCTGAACTTTCTGCAGTCTCTGAAAATAGCGCTATTTGCCATTGATGAGGCGCACTGCGTTTCGCAATGGGGTCACGATTTTCGTCCGGAATACCTGCAGCTCGGTCAGCTCAATGAGCTGTTCCCGGGTGTGCCGCGTATGGCGCTCACCGCTACGGCTGATGAGCGCACGCAGGGCGAGATAGTTCAGCGCCTTAAGCTGGAAAGTGCGGCCTGCTTTATGTCTGGCTTTGACCGCCCTAATATTTTCTATCGCATCGTGCCCAAGGATAAGCCGCGTCAGCAGTTGCAGCAATTTCTGAAAGGTCATCGTGGCAACGCCGGTATCGTCTACTGCCTGTCGCGAAAGAAAGTGGAAGAAACCGCGAGCTGGCTGCGTGATCAAGGCTGGCCAGCCTTGCCCTATCACGCCGGCTTGCCGTCCGAGCTGCGAGCCACTCACCAGAAGCGCTTTCTCAATGAGGAAGGGCTGATCATGGTGGCGACCATTGCTTTTGGCATGGGCATCGACAAATCCAACGTGCGCTTTGTGGCTCATTTGGACTTGCCGAAAAGTATCGAAGCTTATTATCAAGAGACCGGGCGCGGCGGGCGTGATGGGTTGCCGGCAGATGCCTGGATGGCTTACGGCCTGCAAGACGTGTTGATGCTCAATCAAATCATGGCTAACTCCGACGGTGATGAGCGCCACAAGCGTATTGAGCGTCACAAACTCGACGCCATGTTGGCGCTCTGTGAGATGACCAGCTGCCGTCGTCAAGCATTGCTGGGCTACTTCGGTGAAGAGCTGGCGAAGCCCTGCGGCTATTGCGATAACTGCCAGGAACCGGTTTCTACCTGGGATGGTAGCGAGCCGGCGCGCATGGCGTTGTCTACCGTTTATCGCAGCGGTCAGCGCTATGGCGTGGGGCATCTGGTTGATATTCTACTGGGTCGCGACAACGAGAAAATACGCACATCGGGTCATCAGCATCTGTCTACCTACGGGATCGGTAAGGCATTGGCTGAGACCGAGTGGCGTTCGGTATTTCGGCAATTGATCGCCCGCGCTTTGGTTGAAATCGATATTGATGGTTTTGGCAGTCTGCGCTTGTCGGATAGCTGTCGGCCTTTGCTGCGCGGCGAAGAAACCTTACTGCTGCGCAAAGACGTAACGCGCACCAGTGCGCCTATGGGCAAGTCAGGTAACAAACCGGTGATTGCCGATGCTGATCGCGAGCTGTGGGAGGCATTGCGGGTCAAGCGCAAGCAACTGGCTGAAGCTCACGGTGTGCCGCCTTATGTCATTTTTCCGGACAGCACCCTGGTCGATATGCTCCGGCAGCGCCCCGCCAACCTTCAGGACATGGGGTTGGTCAGCGGTATTGGCTCGCACAAACTGGAGCGCTATGGCGCGGATTTCCTGCAGGTGTTGCAGAGTACTGGCGGTGCTGGCGACTCGGGCGAGCAGGGTGGGCAGGCGCAGGCACATGAGATCAACGCCCTGGTGCTGTCAGGCATGAGTGCTGAGCAAGTAGCGCTGCAAGTGGGTAAACCCTTGCGGCAGGTGTACGGTCAGTTAGCTCAAGCTATCGCCACGGGTGACCTCACGCTGGAGCAGGCAGTTGATATTGGCCCGGCCCAGTTGGAGCGCATTCAGGACGCTTTTCTCAACCATGATGGCGAAGACTTGCCCGGCGTGCGCACCTTGGCACGCGAGCTGGACGAGGCCGTGGACGAGGGCGTATTGCACTGTGTCCGGGCGGCCTTGGTGGCGGAAATCAGCAGCTGAGTTGCGCGTGCAGTTGCTGACTCAAAAGGTCTGGCCGAGCTTCATATAGAGCGCTTCCTGCCCCTCTTCATTGGCACCTAGACCAAAGAAGAGCGGGCCGAGGAAGGTATCCATGCCCAGTAGCAGGCTGCCGGCCGCGAAATAACCCGTATCAAAGGCATCGTCGCCGCGATTGTAGACTCGGCCGTACTCCAGGCTGGTGCCTAGATACAAGGGCAGGCTCAGGACGTCGAAGTAGCTGGGGTTCAGGCGGCGATAGTAAACCATGCGACCAAGCTCATAGTTTTGTCCGGCCAGGCCATCCTGCCGGAAGCCCGAGAACAAACCTGGGCCACCGAGAATGAAGCTGCTTTGTGCAACATTTACATCGCTGTCGGTACGGCCCATGAAGGCCCCCAGCTGCATGCTATTCAAACCAAAACCGAAGGCCTTGTTGGCCCTGATTTCAAGTTGCTGATAGCGCTCGTCTGCTCCGAGGGCTGGTTCTGACTTGCGCCAAGCGATCTGTGCTTCGTCGCCCGAGCGCGGAAAATTCACGTTATCCAGGGTGTCGCGGTTGAACTCAATACCGTAGAAGGCCTCTTCAAAACTGATGCTGGGTAGCTCTGGGTCACCCACCCGCACCTTGGATTCGCCCCAATAACGCGAGAGACCCAGGCGCACTTCACCGGTATTGGCAATCTGACGGCCGAGATTGATGCCCATGCCATAGCGCTGCTGGCGATAATCGACCACAGGTTCGTCGTCCTGCAGAACCTCAACGTTGACTGCCTCGCCGTCAATGAAGGGTGCGACGAAGTAACGTGAGCCGTAGTCAAGCGGCTGGTAGAACTCGGAGTAAAGGATCTGGTGAGAGCCGATCTGCGCACGGGTTAACCATTCCGCGCCTAGCGGGTTCAGGCCATTGACGCGAAAGCTCGCTCCGATGTTGTATTGGCTGCCACCTTCAAAGTCGTCCACCAGATTCAAACCGAGGCGCAGGTAATCGGTACCGGTACGGCGCCCGGTAGTGTGCACCAACAGCGTATTGTGACCATCTTCATGCACTACTTCGTAGGTCACGCGGCTGAAATAATCGGTGCCGTAAACAGTGCCCATATCGGTCTGCAGGCGTTCCAGATTCAGCGGCTCGCCAATCGGTTGGCGGATCATACTTAGCACCACTTCGTCAGCGACCTTGCCGCTATTATCCACTTCGATGGCGTCGATTATCGCCTGTCGTTGGGGGCGTTCGCTGGCCAGGTTGCCGCCGGTCGGCTGCTCGGCAACATTGATGAAGGTCAGTGCCTCGTTGGAGCTGCGCAGGCTGGTTGCGCCAGCTTCAATGGCTTCAGCAATACGTTCAAAACTGTTGAAGCCCATATCGCCCAATTGCGGTTGCAGCAACAGGTCGTGTGGGCCAAGGGTCGCTAATTGCTTCTCGGAGTTGACGCGGGTAAGCAGGGTGGTGGTCTGATCCATAATGTCCAGCACGCTGGTCAACTCGCCGGTGGTCTTTAACGGTGTGCCTATGTCTACCACGATGACGCGGTCGACACCCATGGTGCGGGCAACGTCGATGGGCAGGTTCTTGGATAGCACGCCATCCACCAATAGGCGCCCATCTACCTCAACAGGGGCAAAAAAACCGGGCAGGGCAAGGCTGGCACGAATGGCCAAGGGCAAATGGCCGTGATCAAAGACCACAGCTTCACCCGTCGCAATATCCGTAGCGACGGCGCGGAAGGGGATAGGTAGCTTATTAAAGTCGTCAATTTCGTTGGTGTGCACCAGCAGGCTTTCGAGCTGCAGCCCCAGATTCTGACCCTGCAGCAGCCCCAGCGGGAAGCTCAGCTTGCCGTGATCGAAACTCAGCCGTTGTTTGACCAGGAAATCGCGATCGTCCTGCTTGCGACGAAAGGGGATGTCTTCGCGTAACGAGGCATCTGCAAGCGTATTTTGCCAATCCAGCTCGGTGGCAATTTTTTCCAGCTCCGCGGCGCTGTAACCCGCTGCGTATAGGCCGCCGATTACCGCACCCATGCTGGTGCCAGCAATGGCGTCAATCGGGATGTTCATCTCCTCCAGCTGCTTCAGTACGCCGATATGCGCAAGCCCACGAGCGCCGCCACCCGAGAGTACCAGACCGGTGCGCAAGGGTTCGGCGCAGGCCCAACCAGAGAGGGAGAGCAACAGCAGAAGTAGAGCCCGTTTCAGCATGCTTGGCTTCCAAACGACAGAGAGCGTTGTTGAAAAGCCGCCATTGTATACGAACGCTGGCCGCTGTGCGGTTGCGCGTCGAGCAAAGTGGGGTCGCTGAGGTGCTGTCATCTTAGTGGCATCTGTTTGCCACAAAGCGGTCATGCCAGCTGCGTAGCCTGACGGTATCTTGCAAAGGAGATGGGCGTATGAACACTGCAGTGTCGTTGCCAGTCGAAAAAAAGCAGCGGGTGAAAACGTTATGGATTTCGGACCTGCATCTGGGGACCCGAGGCTGCCAAGCGGAAAAGCTCGCGACCTTTCTCAAATCCTACGATTGTGATCACTTGTACCTGGTTGGCGATATCATTGACGGCTGGCGCCTGCGCAAAGGCATATATTGGCCTCAGTCGCACACCAACGTGGTGCGCCGCGTGCTGACGATGAGCAAGCGTGGCACCCGAGTGACTTATGTAACCGGCAATCACGACGAGTTTCTGCGCCGCTATTCGAATCTGGAACTGGGCAATATAGAACTGGTTGATGAAGCAGTGCACACCACCGCCGACGGCCGCAAGTTGTTGGTTATCCATGGCGATCAATTTGACGTTATCACCCGTTGCCACCGCTGGCTGGCGTTTTTGGGTGACCACGCCTACGAATTCAGTCTGGTGCTCAACCGATGGTACAACCACTGGCGCAGCCGTTTCGGCTACGGTTATTGGTCTCTATCGGCGTACCTCAAGCAGCGGGTGAAGAAAGCCGTTAGCTTCATCAGTGATTTTGAGGACGGCATCGCGCATGAGTGCGTTAAGCGTGGTTATGACGGCGTGGTGTGCGGGCATATTCATCACGCTGAGATACGCGACGTTAAGGGGATTGAGTATCACAACTGCGGTGATTGGGTAGAGTCTTGCACAGCATTGATCGAACATCAGGATGGGCGTATCGAGCTCTATCGCTGGAACGACGCTGTGGCGCTGGACCTGGAGACAGAGACCCGTGTTTTGAAGGCTGGCGCTACGGTATGAGAAGGTCGTTGAGCTCTGCTGGAGTCAGACGATGACCTTGTCTTTCAGTTTGCGCGCAGCCAGTTCCAGAGCCTTAACGATCTCTTCCTTGTCGTAGTTACGAATGCTGTTGGTGTCGAGGTACATAGAGAAACCTGCCAGTTCGTGCTCAACAAAGGATGGCGCAATACCCAGTTCGCGGCGCAGACCTACCACTTGATAGATCTGTACCGGGCGGGCGAATCCTTTGACGCTGATCTGGCCTTTATCGCGGCACATGATGATGTCTTTGATCAGCGAGTAGGTCTCATGTGAAATCAAAATCTCGCCGGCATCGGCGGCGCTTTCCAAGCGGCTGGCGAGATTCACCTCGCGGCCGATGATGGTGTAGTCCATGCGCGTGGCGGCGCCAAAATTGCCCACCGTGCAGTAGCCAGTGCTTAGCCCCATGCGAATTTCCAGAGGCTTGGTAATGCCGCGGCTGCGCCACTGCTGACGTAGTACTTTCATGTGTTTGCGCATGGCGATAGCCATGGAAACGGCCGCTTCCGCATCCTGTTTGGCGCCGATGCTTTTGGGGTCGCCAAAGAACACCATGACGCAATCACCAATGAACTTGTCGATAGTGCCGCCGTACTGCAGGGCAATGCGCGACATTTCTGTCAGATAACTATTCAGTAGGTCAGTTAGCGCCTCGGCTTCCAGCTCCTCGGCGAGTTCGGTAAAGCCGCGAATGTCAGAGAAAAACACCGTTAGCTTTTTGCGCCGGGTTTCCAGTTTGACGGTGCGCTTGCCGGAGAAAACCGATTCCCATACCTGCGGCGACAGGTATTTTGACAAGTTGGCTGCCAACTTG
The DNA here is from genome assembly GCA_011053055.1 of Halopseudomonas sabulinigri. Lineage (GTDB taxonomy): Bacteria > Pseudomonadota > Gammaproteobacteria > Pseudomonadales > Pseudomonadaceae > Halopseudomonas > Halopseudomonas sabulinigri_A. Next base: position 133,842 of record DRHT01000014.1, read on the forward strand.
GCGGTCTTTTCCTGCTCGGCACTGATCAGCGCTTGAGCAGACTCAAGATTACGGCCCTGACGATGGACAAAAGCTGCGGTGATCAAGATAAACAGGCCCCCGCTGAGGATGCTAACCAGCGAGACGAGTACCGAGCTGTGCACACTAACCTCGGGAGTAAAGGTCGCGGCGCCGAGCAAAACACCAGCCACCATGAGCAGCCAGCCAGCCAACAGATACATAGGGCCACCGGCGATCAAACAGGAGAAACCGAGCAGTAACATAAACACCAAACTAGGCACATAGTTAAAGCCGAGCAGCGCGATAAAAACGCCGGTATGCAGGGCATCGAGCGCGAGTAATATCAGTCTTCTGGGAATTTTGGCGTGGTTCAATAGCCATTTAGGCAGATATTGCGCTAACTGCGGATAGGCTAGCGCATAAAGAATGGTGGCCAGAGTCGCGGCGGTGTGCCCCTGCTCAACCAGTAGCGCTGCAAAGGTAACGGCCACGCACAGATAGGCTATCACCCTGGAATAATAACCTTCCAATGGCGGTCTGATGGGCTTTATACGGTTTGTTACAGTCATGATCGGTCAGTTTCCAGGGCCTGGTGAGACACCTCGACTGGCGAAAGCCAGTAAGAATATCTCGCTGTCCGATCATAATATGACTAGGCATCCGGGGGGAACAGCAAGGTTGCCCCCGTTTGATGGCGCGGCCTGCAGGCTCAATCCATTGTTTTGTAGACCGAGCGTACTGGCTTGGCGAATACGTTGCGCATCATCGGCTCGAAGAATTCCAGTGGTTCGCTCTGGTAATCAGGGTCGAAGGCCGGGGCATCGTACTTAGAGCAGAATTCCGCGGTGTACTGATAGAGCGGATGATCGTTAAATTGATCACGCAGGTGACGATCCATGCCCAGATGATGGAAAAAGTAGTAGCCCTGAAAAATGCCGTGCTTTTCTACCATCCACAGATTTTTTTCGCTGACAAACGGCTTGAGGATCGCGACGGCAATCTCTGGGTGGTTAAAAGTGCCCAGTGTGTCGCCGATGTCGTGCAGTAGGGCGCAGACCACATATTCTTCGTCACGGCCATCGCGGTGCGCGCGAGTGGCGGTTTGCAGTGAGTGCTGCAGACGGTCAATCGGAAAGCCGCCAAAGTCACCGTCCAGCAATTGCAGGTGAGTCATGATGCGAGCGGGCAGTTCTTTAGCGAATGGCTTGAAATGCTCGGAAATAATTCCCCAGTCTTCGGCGGTGCTTTCCTCGAAGGCGCGGAATTGGGCACGTTGCTCACCCATGATTGATCTCCTCTAGGTTTTACTGTTTTTATTGATCAGGCTGTATGAGCATCATAGTCATGAGGAGCAGGAGTGACTGTCGCGCCGCTGACAGTCACTTGATTTGCTGGTTCAGAAGCGAATTCGACCGGTGAACGCATCGCGCATCATCACCCAATCGCCCAGCAGGCTATAAAACGGGTGGGTAAAGGTAGCGGGCCGGTTGTGTTCGAAAAAGAAGTGTCCGACCCAGGCGAAGCTATAGCCAGCGAGTGGCACGGCGAGTAACCACCACCAGGCTTGGCTCAGCAGCACGCAGGCGATGATTATCAGCACTAGCGAACTGCCAACGTAATGCAGACGCCGGCAGCTGTCGTCCTGATGTTCACTGAGGTAGTAGGGGTAAAACTCGGCAAAGCTGTTGAAGCGGGGCGCAGCGGCCTGATTGGTATGGCTGGGCATGGGGCCTCCTGAGCGGCTCGTTGAGTGAAGGGTGGGCAATATCAGGGAGCTGTAAAGAAGAGTAGTTACAGTTCAACACCTTCACTATAGTGTAGGCCGCGCGGCCGGCTATGGCCTTACGCGCCAGAAGACGATCTATGTGCAGCCCACGAGCGGCGATTTTATCTTGGTAGCCTCTTTGTTTTATCATCTGTCCCCCTAATAACACCGGTTGAATGGCTACATAAAAAACCTCTGCTGCGAGACATCATGGAGCACGCTGAACGGACTACATCTGCTGGCTGGGCAAGAGCCATCGCACAGGCGCTTGAAGGCAGAGGCGTAAACGCCGCTGAACTCTTTGCCGAACTGGGTATTGAGACGGAGGTACTGACTGACCCCGACGGACGTATTCCACAAGACAGCATGACGCGCCTGTGGCGGCGTGCGGTTGAAGTGTCAGGCAATCCGGCGATTGGCTTGAGTATGGCGCAGACTCTGCGTCCGGGGCATTTCAGTGTGGTTGGCTATGCGATGATGTCCAGTCGCAACCTGCTGGAGGGTTTCGGTCGGGTGGTTCGCTATCAGCGGATCCTCGGCGAGTCTGCTGATCTGGTGCTTTCTGTTGAGCCCGGTTTTTACCGCATCAGCTTTGCTATTCATGGTGACCGCCTGCCGGCTCCCTTCCAAAGTCATGACGCAGCGATGGCTTATGCTCTGGCCTTTTGCCGCTGGATGACCGCGCAGCCTATTCGACCCTTGCGGGCCACCTTCAGCATTCCCGAGCCGGCCGACAGCACAGCCTATGCAGAGCTGTTTGATTGCCCGCTAGAGTTCTCCGCAGATTGTTATAGCCTGCATTTGTCGCGTGACATCATGGAGACGCCGTTGGCGTCGGCGAATGACATGCTGGCGCAGTTGCACGATCGTTTTGCCGGCGATTATTTAGCGCGGTTTGAGTCGGACCCGGTGACGCATCAGGCGCGACAAGTACTCTGCCGCTTGCTGCCCCAAGGTGAACCCAAGCGCCAGGCGGTAGCCAATGCCATGAAGGTCAGCACCCGCACCCTGCAGCGGCGTCTGCAGGAAGAGGGCATCAGCTTCCAACAGTTACTGGAGAAAACCCGCCGGGAACTGGCCCTACAATATCTCGGTCAACCGCAACTCACCTTGTTTGAAATTGCCTGCATGCTTGGGTTTGCTGACCCTAGCAACTTCTTCCGCGCCTTTAAGCGCTGGTTTGGGTTGCCGCCGGGTCAGTACCGCGAGCAAGTGTTGCAGAACGAACAGCAAAGACCATCGGAGGAATGATGCCAGTAGACGCTCTTACCGCACTGCATCAGCGCGTGTCCGTCCCACGGCTGACTGGTCCTGCGCCTAGCGCGGAGCAACAACAGGCTATGTTTCAAGCAGCGCTCCGCGCGCCGGACCACGCTTATCTGCGCCCATGGCGCTTTCTGGTTATGCAGGATGATGGGCTGGACGCGTTGGGCGAGCTATTTGGGCAGGCGGCGTTGGTAGACACCCCAGATCTGTCGGCGGATACCTTGGCGCGTTTTCAGGGCTTACCGCTGCGTGCACCTTTGTTGATTGTGGCGATCAGTTGTCATCACGAGCACCCTAAAGTACCTATGATTGAACAAGATCTGGCCTGTGGCGCGGCGGTCAGCAATATGCTGGTCGCTGCCCATGCCATGGGCCTAGGCGCAGTATGGCGCACCGGCGCACTGGCATACCATCCAGTGGTCCGGCGTGGTTTGGGGTTGGCGGAGAACGAGCAAATCATTGCTTTTCTGTATGTCGGCCAACCGGCCGGCGAACGCAAGCAGGTGCCACAATTGGCCGTTGATGACTTCTTTAAGCGCTGGCCTGCCTGAGCTTGGTCGGATATTGGATCGGCCGCCTACGCAATTCTGAAAACCAACACGTGTTTTCAGAGCAACCATAATCACGCAGGCGATTTTACGTAACCGGCTACAGCCTCGGCAGCTTGATCACCGCTCGCAAGCCGCCACCGTGAGCTGTCGTAAAGTGTAACGTGCCGTTATGCCGGGCGATCGCACGGGCGGCAATGGTCAGACCCAAGCCATAACCGCTGTCTGCAGGCTGTCCAGGCAGGCGCACAAAAGGCTCACTGAGCTTATTCAGCCATTGCTCTGGCACTCCCGGTCCTTGATCTTCGATGCTGATTGCCCAGGCATTCTCCGTGGGCTCGATGCAAACCTGAATCTCGCCAGCTTGCGGGCTGAAGCGTTGGGCATTGCGCAGCAGGTTATCGAAGGCGCTGGTCAATTGCTCGGGCCAACCCTTTAGCTGCAGGCCGCTTTCCCCTTGTAGCGTGATGCGCAAATTTGGAGTGGCGAAGCGAGCGTCTTCTACTACCCGAACCAATAGTGGATCAAGTGCGAAGGTCTGGGAGGGCTCGACTTGGCTATCCAGTCGGCTTAGCGTCAATATCGCGTCGATTAGACGATCCAATCGGTCGCATTCACGATCCAGTCTTTGCCATAGCACATCGTCTGCGTTTAACCCGCGCTGATTGCCTAAGGCTAGTCCAACGCGCAGTCTGGCCAGTGGTGAGCGCAGTTCATGGGAGATGTCGCGCATCAACTGCTGCTGGCTGTCGAGCAGGGTCTGCACCTTGTCAGCCATTTGCCCAAACTGTCTTGATAGCTCGCCTATTTCGTCGCGACGATTGTTGATCCGCTGTAAGGCAGTGCCTTCAAATTGCCCGCGGCCCAATGATTGAGCCGCTAGGCCCAAGTGGCGCAAGGGTGCTGTGAGGTAGCGACTCAACAGTAAGCTGAGGCCTGCCAGCAGGCCCATACCGAATGCGATGTTGAGGATTAATCCAATGGGCGTGCGTCCGGTGTTCCACAGGCTGGGTTCGGCGGCATGCACGGTTAATAGGTAATCCTGTTGCTCGGTTTGCCAGCTTAGCTGCAGCAGTCTGCCGCGCGGCGGCGGCGGGTTAGGGCCTCGTGGCCTGGCATTGTCGGGTGGTTCAAAGCGCGGCAGGCGCGGCATGGTGCCGGGTAGCAGGCTTTGACCGTTGGCGTCGAATAGCCTTGCCCGCACATGGTTTTGGCGCCGTTGCTGCTCAAGCCATGCTTGGGCAGCAACGGCGCCTCGCTGTTCATATTCAGTCGTCAGCTGAGCGGCAAAATCGCGTAGCTGGGGATTCAATTGCAGTAATAGCCAATCCTGTTGCAGCGCGCGGCTGACCAGAAAGCCTGAGCCACCCACCAGCAATGTGGCGAGCCAGAGCACGGCAAAGACTTTCCAGAACAGTCGCATTCAGTTACTCCGCGTATTGCGTGTTATTTCTTATCGCAAGGACGGTCATCACGATGCTCACGGCGCTCTTCCATGCGCTCACGACGCTCTTCGTGCATAGCATCCGCCTTTTCGCGTTGTTCTGCGGTCAGTACGGCATCCATACGTGCCTTGCCTTCTTCACGGATACTTTTCAGCTTGGCGCCTTCTTCTTCGTGAATCTGACGGATTTGCGCTTGTTGCTCGGTAGTTAGCGAGAGTGCCTCAGTCATACGTTCCATGCCACGTTCATGGCGATCTCCGGCGGTAGGGGCTGCCAGTAATACGGAAGACAAGCCAGCGGCAACGATCAGGGTGGTAGCGAGTAGGAATTTTTTCATGGTGTTTCTCCGGTTTCGACCTGGCCGGTTTATCCGGTCATTGGCTACAGAGTGTAGAGGTGGGTATGTCAGTGGTAGCCGTGACTCGGTAAAGATTGTGTAAAGAGCTAGGGGCTGAACAGGTAGCCACGACCGCGAATTGACTGGATGCGCGGATGGCCCTCGGCGTGCGGCCCGAGTTTGCGCCGCAGGTTGCTGATGTGCATGTCGAGGCTGCGGTCGTAGCTGCCAAGAGCCTTGCCCAAGGCAATGCGCGACAGTGCCTGACGATCGACCAACTGCCCGGGCTGCTCCATCAGCGTCCGCAAGATCAAGGCTTCGCTCTGGGTGAGCTGCAAAGGTTGATCGTCTAGCCAGGCCAACAGGCTGTCTTGGTCGAGCCTGAGGTTGTCCGCCCGTAGTTGATGGGTGTCAGTGCTACTGGGTTGACTGCGCCTTAGCAAGGCACGCAAGCGAGCCACTAACTCGCGCGGATCGCAGGGTTTGGCCAAATAGTCATCGGCGCCTAACTCTAACCCCAGAATGCGGTCGATGGGTTCACCGCGCGCACTGAGCATCAATAGCGGAGTTTGGCAGCTCTGCCGTAGTTGCCGCAGTATCTCCAGCCCATTCATACCGGGCAGCATGACGTCCAGAATGATCGCTACGAATTCACCCTGAGTGGCGGCTTGCAAGCCACTGGGGCCATCGTGCGCCGCGGTCAGTGCGAAGTCTTCGCCAGCGAGCCAATCAGTAAGCAGCTCGCAGAGTTCCTGATCGTCATCAATGATCAGGACCGGATGGGGCATCAGTTCAGCCATTCGTTGCGCTTGCTCCGACCAACTTTGGCCAGCATGAAGCCCAGCAATAGAGCGCCGGCAACCGTCAGGCCGCCGACCAGAAACCAGCGCTGGCGTTGCTGCACCAGATTCGTCTGGGCTTGCAGGCGCTCGGCTTGAGTATCGTTACGTAGTTGCTGATTCTCTTCCTGCAGTTGCTTGAACGACTCGCTCTGCGCGCTACCGGCCAACTGGTCGGCCAATCGCTGGCGCTCGGCTTCAACTTTGGCCAGCTCGGCCTGCAAGGTGCCTAGGTCCTGCTGTTGGCTGGCAGTAGCCTGCGGAACGGCATTGGCTGTTTGATCCGCAGGCTCGCTAGCTTGTTGAGCAGCAGAAGGAAGCGCAACCAGAGCCACGCTGAGTAGCAAGGCGGGGGCGGCGAAACGTTTAAACATGAACAATATCCTTGGATTAGGCCGGGAAAACGCGTTTGAAAGGTTTTACAGTGACCTGTTGATAAACGCCAGACACTACGTAGGGATCGGCATCGGCCCACGCCTGCGCCAGGGCTAGCGAGGCGAACTCAGCGACTACCAGGCTGCCGCTAAAGCCGGCGCTGCCAGGATCAGCAGCATCAATCGCCGGATGGGGTCCAGCCAGTAGCAAACGACCGGCATCTTGCAATGTCTGCAAGCGAGCCAAGTGGTCAGGACGGGCGGCCAGACGTGCGCTAAGGCTGTCTGCTTTATCGGTAGCCATGATGGCGTAGAACATTGCACTTCCTTGGAAATGGGGTTGTTTGTAGTGTGCCAACGTACTCGAAACGAAAGGTCGGCGAGAACCTTACTCTCAAGGTCGAAGCGTTGGGCTTAGGCGCGTTAATCATCGATAGATTCTGCTGTTCGCCATTTTCGGCCTGTGTTGTGTGCTTCGCCCACCTTTCTCAACAGCGTGCTAGGCCGCATAATAGGCGAAACACGCGCTGTGCCGTCAAGCGCTGCACCCGAAGGAGACTCATTTGTTAGCTGATCTGCACATGCACAGCACTGCCTCGGATGGCGCACTCGATCCTGCTGAATTGATGCGTCGGGCGAGTGCGGCGGGGGTTGAGTTGATTGCACTGACCGACCATGACTGCGTAGACGGTCTGCCAGCGGCGGCGGAAACAGCGCGCTCGCTCGGTATGAACTGGGTCAGTGGCGTAGAAATGTCGGCGCAATGGCATGGCCACACACTGCATATTTTGGGCTATGGATTTGACCCGCTCAATACGCACATGGTCGAGGCCTTGGCGCAGGTACGCGATGGTCGCTGGCGCCGGGCCGAACAGATATCCAAACGCCTGGACGCTAAACGTATGCCCGGTGCGTATGAAGGCGCAGTAGCCGCTCAGCAGCTTGCCGGTGGTGATGTGGATCAGCCACCAGGGCGGCCGCACTTTGCCGACTGGATGGTCAGTGCCGGATACGTTAGCGATCGTGGCGAAGCGTTTCGCAAATGGCTGGGGGCAGGCAAGCTGGGCGATATCAAACAACATTGGCCAACGTTGCCTGAAGTCGTGCAGCAGATTCGCAGTGCCGGCGGCATGGCAGTGGTGGCGCATCCTTGGCACTACGGGCTGACACGCAGCAAGTTGCGCGTACTGTTACGTGAGTTTGCTGCTGCCGGGGGTCGTGGGATCGAAGTAGCGAATGGAAAACAGGCCGTGGATCAGGTCGCCTACCTGGGCAAGTTATGCGTAGAGTTTGGTTTTCTTGCCAGTTGCGGTAGTGATTTTCATACGCCGGATTCACCCTGGACCGGTCTCGGTAAAATGACCGCCTTACCGCCGGATTGCCAGCCGGTATGGGATGATCGTCTGTTCGCCAGCTAAACTGGTTATTAGCCGGCCTTCGGTGAGCCTGGCAAATACATATTAATTCAGAGTATGGGTAACCCATGAGTCAGTTTTTTCAGGTCCATCCAACCAACCCTCAGGTGCGGCTTATACGCCAGGCGGCTGACATCATTCTGCAGGGTGGGGTAGTCGCTTACCCCACCGACTCGGCCTACGCGCTGGGCTGCCGCTTGGGCAATAAAGAAGGCCTGGAACGTATTCGCCGGTTGCGCCAGCTGGATGACAAGCACAACTTCACCCTGGTGTGCCGTGACCTATCCGAGCTGGCTGTTTATGCCAAGGTCGATAACAGCATGTTTCGTCTACTCAAGGCCAATACGCCCGGTGCCTATACCTTTATTCTGAATGCCACCACCGAGGTGCCGCGTTTAATGCTGCACCCCAAGCGCCGCACTGTGGGTCTGCGCATTCCCGATCACCAGATCACGCTCGACCTGCTAGAGGCGCTCGGCGAGCCGATCATGAGCGTGACCTTAATGTTGCCAAGCGACAGCCTGCCGCTCACCGACCCGGAACGCATCCGCTCGCTGCTGGGCAAACAGCTGGATCTGATCATCGATGGTGGCGCTTGCACGGTCGAGCCAACCACCGTACTCAGCCTACTTAACGGTGAAGTCGAGCTGATGCGTGAAGGTTTGGGTGACCCCGAACCTTTCGGTGTCAGTCGCAGCGAGCTGAGCGAAGGCTGAGCGCGAACGCTGACGTAGCCGGCAATATCGGTATAATCGCCGACAGATTACATCTCACATCCATATTATTGTTCAGGAGTTCCCCTTGAGTTCTGTTGATTCGCAGCGCCGGGTTTTGTCAGGCATGCGCCCCACCGGGCGTTTGCATCTGGGTCACTATCACGGCGTACTGAAAAATTGGGTCAAGCTGCAGCACGAGTTCGAGTGCTTTTTCTTTGCCGCCGATTGGCATGCGCTGACCACCCATTACGAGAATCCTCAGGACATCGAGCAAAGCGTTTGGGACATGCTGATCGATTGGCTGGCTGCGGGCGTCAGTGGTAGCTCTTCCACGCTGTTTATTCAGTCACAGGTTCCTGAGCACGCAGAGCTGCATCTGCTGCTGTCGATGATGACGCCAGTCAGTTGGTTAGAGCGCGTACCTACTTACAAAGACCAGCAAGAAAAACTCAAGGACCGGGACCTGGCCACTTACGGTTTTCTCGGTTATCCATTGCTGCAAAGCGCCGACATCCTGATCTACCGCGCCGGTCAGGTGCCGGTCGGTGCCGATCAGGTTGCCCACGTAGAAATTACCCGTGAGGTCGCACGTCGCTTTAACCATCTTTACGGTAAAGAGCCTGGTTTTGAAGAAAAGGCAGAAGCCGCCGTACACAAGATGGGCAAGAAGGCTGCCAAGCTGTACAGCAACCTGCGCAAGGCTTATCAGGAACAGGGGGATGCGGATGCGCTGGGAACCGCGCGTGCCTTGTTGAAAGAGCAGCAGAACATCACTCTGGGCGATAAAGAGCGTTTGTTTGGCTTTTTGGAAGGCGGCGGCAAAGTAATCCTGCCAGAACCCCAGGCGCTATTGACGCCAGACTCCAAGATGCCTGGCTTGGATGGTCAGAAGATGTCCAAGTCTTACGGCAATACCATCACGCTGCGCGATACCACTGATGAAGTCTCGGAGAAGGTTCGCCGTATGCCGACCGATCCGGCGCGGGTGCGACGTACCGACCCGGGTGATCCAGGCAAGTGCCCTGTTTACCAGCTGCATCAGGTATACACCGACAAGGCCACTCACGATTGGGTGCAGGAAGGCTGTCGCAGCGCGGGCATTGGCTGTATCGATTGCAAAAAACCGATTATCGATGCGATCAGTAGCGAACTGGCGCCCATGCAGTTGCGCGCGCGTGATTACGAAGCAAATCCTGATGCGGTACGCCTGATTCTTAATGAAGGTACTGAACGCGCCCGCGAAGCTGCCCGTGACACGCTGATCGAAGTGCGTCAGGCCATGGGCCTACAGTACCGGCAGTGATGCATGGCTGACCAGCCGCAAGACGCAGTGGTCAGCCCAGCGGCTGAATCCGCCATTCGCCCCGCCAAGCCCTTGGCGCTGGGTGGTGGCGGACAGCAAGAGCTGCCCTTAGCCATGGTCTATGGGCAAGCCTATACGGAAATGCCGCAGGACCTCTATATCCCGCCTGAGGCGCTCGAAGTTTTCCTGGAAGCTTTCGAAGGGCCGCTCGACTTGCTGCTCTATCTGATCCGCAAACAAAATATCGATATTCTGGATATCCCGGTCGCTGAAATTACCAAGCAGTACATGGGCTATGTTGAGCTGATGAAGGTCGTGCGATTGGAGCTAGCTGCCGAATATCTGGTGATGGCGGCCATGCTGGCCGAAATAAAATCACGGCTGTTGCTGCCACGCCCGGAACTCGCGGAAGACGAAGAGCACGATCCCCGCGCTGAGCTGATTCGCCGCTTGCAGGAGTACGAGCGCTTCAAAAAAGCCGCAGAAGATATCGACGGTTTGTCACGCGAGGGGCGCGACTTTCAGTTGGCGCACGCCGAAGTGCCGGAATATCCCTCGCGCCGTCCGCATCCGGAAGTAGGTTTGCAGGAAATGATGCTGGCGCTCTCCGAGGTACTGCGTCGCGCAGATATGTTCGAAAGCCATCAGATTACCCGTGAAGTGTTATCGACCCGTGAGCGCATGGCAGACGTGCTGGATAGGCTCAAGGCAGGCCACTTTGTGCCCTTTGTCAGTCTATTCAAAGCCAGCGAAGGCAAGCTGGGCGTAGTGGTGACCTTTATGGCGGTCCTTGAACTGGTAAAAGAGCAGCTGGTTGATCTGGTGCAGAGCGAAGCCTATGCGCCTATTCACATCAAGGCGAGAGGTGAAGATGAATCAGCCACCGATTGAACATATTCTTGAGGCCGCGCTGCTGGCGGCTGGCCGTCCATTATCGCTCGATAAAATGCGCGAGCTTTTTGATGAAGGGCTTCAGCCCGGTAATGATGACTTACGCAAAGCGCTGGCCAAGCTTAAAAAACATTACAGTTCGCGGGCGATCGAACTGCGTGAAGTGGCCAGCGGTTGGCGGTTACAGGTGCGTGAAGCCTATACGCCTTGGGTCAGCAGGCTATGGGAAGAGCGGCCGCAACGTTACTCGCGGGCCCTGCTGGAAACCCTGGCTTTGGTTGCCTATCGGCAACCCATTACCCGTGGCGAGATTGAGGATATTCGAGGCGTTGCAGTCAGCAGCCAGATCGTTAAAACCCTGTTGGAGCGTGAGTGGGTGCGTATTGTGGGTCACCGGGATGTGCCCGGCCGACCAGCCATGTATGCAACCACGCGGCAATTTCTGGACTACTTCAATCTACGCAGTTTGAATGAACTGCCGCCGCTGGCCGCGATTCGCGACCTGGATGACATGGCGCCGGAGTTGTCGTTACACGACGAGGGCGTGGACGCTGCCGCCGACCTGGACACGCCATGGATGCCAGTCGAGCCACTAAAACCGCTTGAACCGGCGCAGGGGCAGGGAGGCTTTCATCACTTACTGGATGAGTTGAATGCGATGGAGGCGGATCTGAAAAGTGATTTTGACGACTTGCCTATACGCCGTTCAAGCGACGACGCAGATACTTCGGACGAGTGAGCTAGCTGACACCGCGCGCGGGTGCTATTCTGCGCGGCCTTGACCTATTCCTACACCGGGAGGTGCCCGCATGACCGATATAATCGAAACTGAATCCCACTCCATTCCTGTCCCTGGCGAGAAGCTGCAAAAAGTACTCGCTCGCGTCGGGTTAGGCTCGCGCCGCGAAGTGGAGGGCTGGATTTCCGCTGGCCGCGTTACTGTTAATAGCAAAGTCGCCGAATTGGGTTGCCGGGTCGATAGCCTGGACCAGATCAGTGTCGATGGGCGCCCACTCAAGCGCGACCTGAACACTGAAGTAGTGCGCCGCGTGATGATCTATAACAAGCCCGAAGGCGAAGTCTGCACCCGTGATGACCCCGAGCGTCGTCCGACGGTATTTGACCACTTGCCACGGCTCAAGCAGGGGCGCTGGATTAACGTCGGCCGTCTCGACATTAATACCACCGGCCTGCTGCTATTCACCACTGACGGTGAAATGGCCAACCGATTGATGCACCCTTCCTATCAAATGGACCGTGAATACGCTGTCCGGGTGATGGGCGAAGTTGATGACGCCATGATCGAGCGCCTGAAAGAGGGTGTCATGCTGGACGATGGCCCGGCTAAGTTCACCGACGTGGTTTCCTCCGGTGGCGAAGGCATCAACCGTTGGTTTCACGTTTGCTTGCTGGAAGGTCGCAACCGCGAAGTACGTCGCCTGTGGGAATCCCAGGGCGTGCGCGTAAACCGACTCAAGCGGGTGCGCTTTGGACCGGTATTTCTAGGTCCTGAACTACCCGTCGGCCGCTGGCGTGAGCTGAAGCAGAATGAGCTGGACCTCTTGAGTCAGGAGGTGAATCTTGAGCCCATCGAGCTGCCGGCCATGAAGACCAGCGAGAAGGAGCGCTTGAAGCGTCTTTCACGTAAGCCATCAATGCATCAGGCACGGCAACCGCGCCGTACCAAGGTGCCGCGCAAGGGAAGCTAAGTAGGTTGTTAACGCATTAGTGAAGCCAAAAAAAGCGACATAAAATTGTCGCTTTTTTTATTTGTTTTTTTGTGTGTCATTTTTTTGATGATTTTTCTGCGTTCTTATTTGTGATGAGTGTCACGTTTTGCTACTGTCAGCTCCTTAGTTAATGTTCGACAGTGAGGTTGGCATGCGTGCATCAAGGACGAAGGCAAAGAAAAATACTGGGTTGTTTAAAAGCATACCTTCGTCTAGACACCCCCTGACGGCGCTCATGCTCGCGTCCGGCCTGCTACCAGGTTGGAGCTTTGCGAACGACATCACGCTGCATACCGGCTCCGGCGGTGGCACTGCCACTAACATTGCAGTCACCGGTAATAACACTGACATCACCACCGCCACGGTGCGTGGCCAGACCGGTTTCAACTCTTTCGGCAACTTCACCATTGATAATGGCAATACGGTCAACTTACATGTGCCGGGTGGGGCGGCGAACCTGGTCAATCTGGTTCATGACTCACGTGCCGTCATCAATGGAACCCTCAATGGGCTCAAGGATGGCAAGATCGGTGGCAACGTCATCTTTGCTGATCCGCACGGCTTTATTGTAGGTAGCTCGGGCGTCGTTAACGTGGGCAGTTTGACCGTGACTACGCCCAACAGGGCGTCCATGGACGAACTGCATAGGGTCGCAGTAGTTGACGGATATGCAAGCGCTGAGGATGCCGATAAATACGTGGCAGAGCTGGCTGCTGGCAAGTTGCCTACGGCCGACCTTGTTGCTGGTGGTTCAAATGCTATTGTCATCCAAGGCATGGTGAACACCAATGGTTCTATAAATCTGCATGGTGCGTCGGTTCTGATCGGGGCCGCGGCTCAATTACAGTCCAGCACGGACGTTGCCAAAGCCGTTTTCAACGGAACCGTAAATACCAGTGGTTTAAGTATCGGTGACGGGATCGCAGACGTTAACGGTGGCATTGTCATTACTGCCACAGAAAATGTTGAGATTGCTGGTGAACTGGCCGCCTTGATGGCCGATGAATCAGGGGCGCAGGTTAAGGTAGCTGCGCGCAGGTCGCTGGAGCTCAAGGGTGACGCGCTGATCAGTACTGCCGGACAGAACAGCCAGGACGGTGGTGATGTCATCCTCGAAGCGCCCTCTATCACGGTTACCGATAATGCTCGTGTGGTTACCCGAACCATCGGCCTCGGTAGCTCGGGTGATATCGCCCTAAATGCACTCAGTGATATTAGTTGCACCTTCTGCGATGAAGATGCTGAAGTGCAAACCCTGGATGATCTGAAAACCGGTATTCAGAATCAGGCCAACCCGTGGTTATCGGCCAATTTGGGTAAAGCACAAATTGTTATTGGTAAAGACGCGGTGCTGGATGCTGGACACGCTGACGGTACCCGCGCCGGGGATGTAACCCTCGATGCTTTTGGCATCAATCGCCAAATGGCAGGCTACGCAGAGGCTGGTGCACGTATTGACATGGATGGCAGCATCCTCGGCCGTAATGTCAGTATCACTGCTGACAGTCGGGCAGAAGTTACGCGTGACATCATCGGCATGTTACTCAGCAAAAAGACCATGAAGGATGATATCGCCGCTCTGGCTTCGCTGAACAATTGGAGCGAAGAAGAGACCTGGGCCAACATCCTCGATACCCTGTCCGATCCGATCAAGGCATACGCCGGTACTTCCAACAGCAATGCCTTTTTAGCGACGCCCACCAACTTTACCGAGCTAACATTGCTCGTGCCGAATTTGTCGGCTTATATCGCCAAGGCTGACGCTGTTGTTGATATTGGTGCTACGGCTAATATTAATGCCAGTGAAGACGTGAACGCTTGGGCAACTGCTCAGCGCAACGTGTCCAGCTCAACCTGGAGCATTCCGGTTCTTGGCAAGAAAATACCTTTTGGATTCGATGCCGCCTACGGTCAGATATCTGGCCTGACTGAGGTCGCGATCCATGCTGGTGCAACCCTTGATGTTGGTCAGGATCTGACCGTTGCGGCGCATAGCGATAACAGCCTTTCTGTTACCGCCGCCGCAGAAAATAGCGTCGATGGCGGCGGTAATGCACTCAAAACCATGGGCCTTGGCTTCGGCATGGCCATGAGTGATATTACGACCCGTGCCGTGGTTGCCGATGGCGTCAACCTGACCGTCGGCCGTGACGTAAATGTGCTCGCGTTGACCGAACAGACGCTGGAAAACAGTGTCAGCTTCAAAGCCAGCGGTGAAGGCGCCAGTGGTGGACCAGCGGTGGGTGTGTCGCTGTTCAACAGCGATACCTACGCTGAATTCAGTGCCGACCTTTCCGGCGCGCGCAATCTCAATGTTAACGCGGCTAATGTGGTTTACAAGCAGGTTACATCCGTTTCCGTATCTGCTGGCGCGTCCGAGCCGGGCTACCTCGATAAGCTCAAGGCAAAGGCTGGCGAACAGGTTGCCAAGCCGGTCACCGACTACCTGGGCAACAGTCTCAAGGACTTCTTTGGCATGACGCCGAAGGCCAAGGATGATACTGCTAGCCCCACTCCAGCAACTGAAAGCAAGTTCCGGCTGGCGTCTGCAGTCGATGTGACGCTTGCCGATCATAGCGTCAAGTCGGTTCTCGGCGGCGGCAGTGCCGCGCCGGTAAGGTCGGCACTGAATTCAGCGTAGGTATCGCTGTTGAACAGCGACACACCCACCGCTGGTCCACCACTGGCGCCTTCACCGCTGGCTTTGAAGC